>NZ_JBITBT010000003.1:0-639564 GCF_044452505.1 Amycolatopsis sp. NPDC051903
GCACCCAGCCCCCGCCCTGCACCTCGATCCCCGCCTTCCACGCGGTCTGGATCACCTTGTCAAGGCACGCTTTCCAGCCTTGACAAGGTGATCCAGACCGTCGTCACAACAAAAATCGGGGTGCCCCCACGGACGACCCGTGCGCGACGTTGCGCGCCAGCGCAACGAGCCGCACCCCCAAAACCCGAACCCGCAACACCCCCAAACAGCAAAAACCCCGGCCACCAACCGATGACCGGGGCTTTCACCCACTGCTCAATCCTCAGCACGCCTTCGCCTTCGAGGCGAACCTTCCTTCTTCGCCCCGTTGGCCGCCAGCAACTCCGTCACCGACCGCCCAGCCGCATGTGATCCGGCATCCGCCCCACGCCGCCCGGGTGCCTCGTCCTCGACCTCGACCGCCGGCATCGACCGGCGGCTCTGCGACGCCCGCTCCGACACCATGCCTTCCCAAGCCGGCGGCTCTCCGTCCGGACGCCGCCGGCGGCCACCGGCCGCGCTGTCAGCCGCTTCGTCCGACGACCGACGCCGGCGCCCGCCGGACTTCCCTTTCGCCACACTGCTGCGCACGGACTCCGGCAGCGTCGGGTTCACGGCCGGCTCCTCCGGCTGCGCGTCTTCCGTCGAATGCGCGCCGTGGCGCGTCGAGGCTCCCGACTCCGCCAGCGGCGACAGGTCCGCCCGCGAGAACTGCTCCAGCCGCGACGGTTTCCGCGGCGCGGGCTCTTCGGCAGCCGGCTGCGGCGTCTCGGTGACGGGCTGCAGATCCGTCCGCGACGTCGTCGGCTCGCGCGGCTTCGGCGGGTTGCCGCCCGTGGAGCGGCGCTCGCCGAAGTCGGCGGACGCGTCCCACGCCGGCTTCCACGCGCCGGTCGACTCGCCGACCGGCTCGGCCGACGGCCGGCCCACCCGCGGCAGGTCCCCTCGCGACACCTCCGACGGCGACTCGGCCCGGCGCATCGCCGGCCTCGAAACCTCCGCCGGAGACTCAACCCGACGCATCGCCGGCCGCGAAGCCTCGGCCGGAGACTCAACCCGGCGCATCGCCGGCCGTGAGGCCTCCGCCGGGGACTCGACCCGGCGCAGGCCCGGACGCGAAGCCTCGGCCCGCGAAGCGGGGCGCATGGCCGGCCGCGAAGTTTCTCCCTGCAGTTCAGCGCGCGGCACCTGGCGCGTCGCCTCGAGCGCGTCGGGCTTCGGCACGGGCGGGACGGTGCGCGTCGGCTGCGCGGCCTCGGCGGCCTGGCGCCGCGCGGCCTCGGCCCGCAGCTCCGCCGCCTTCACGGCACGCGCGGCGGCCGATTCCGACTCGGCCTGCGCCTGAGCCGACGGCTGCGGCCGGCCGACCGGCTTCTGCCGCGCCAGCTGCTGCGTGTGCTGGACGGTGGACGACGGCTTGCCGTTCGGGCCCTGCCCCTGGCCGGGTCCGTGCTGCGCGCCCGGACCATGCGGAACCGCGCCGTTGCCCAGCTTGCGCCGCCGCTCGGTGCTCGGGTCGTCGACGACGCGGTCGATCAGCTCGGTCGGCCGTTCGTTGACCTCGACCACCGGCTTCTTCGGCGCGAGCAGCTGAGCCGGCGTTTTGCCGTTGCCGTTCTTCGACTCCGACCCCGCCGACACGAGCCGCTGTTCGTCGTTGAGGGCGCGCATGCGCGTGGCCTGCGCGGTGAGCGCGACCCGCTCCAGCAGCACCTCGCCGCCGAACAGCGACTGCAGGCTCTCGCGCAGCGACGCCACTTCGGCGCGCAACGCGTCGAGCTCCTCGCGGGACTTGGCCTCCGCGGCCTCCCTCGTCTCGGCTTCGATTTCGAGCTCGTACTCCCGCCGAGCCGCGATCTCGCGTTCCAATTCCAACTCGTACACCGCCTGCGCCTCGGCGACCTCGTCCTCGCTGTGCGCCGCGTGCTTGCGATACCTCACGGCGAGGAAGGCGCCGATCAAGGCGGCCCAGAGCGCCGCGACGATGCCGAGCCGGAGGAACCGGAGGTCGTCGCTGAGCACCAGTGCGAGAGTGGCTCCGATGGCGAGGAGGAATCCGACGACAAGCCACGGCCTGCCCAGTAGGCGGCCCCGCGAGTCGTCACCCACGCCGGTCATGTCTGACACCGTACCGTCTAGTGATCCGAACGAGACCTAGTCGGTACTTCGAGCGGCAGGATCTGGTCGCTAACCGGTCGTCCCACGTGTCGTCGGCCGCTCGTCGTCGTGGGGGGTCCGGCAGCAGTGTTCGAGCCACAAAGCCGCAGCTACGAGCAGTGCGGAGCACACCGCGCCGACCACCGCGGCACGGGTGTCGGAGATGGTGGCGACGAGTTCGTCACGTCGGGGAAAAACATACGCGAACGCGGCCAGCCAACCCCCTGCCATGAAGGCGCCGGCGAGCGAGGACGCCTTGGCGAGCGCTACGGAGCGTGCGATACCGATCGATGCAGTCACCCGTCCGGCCTTGATTCTCGACCTGATCGTGTAGCCCATGATCGCCTCGACCACTGCGAGTAATGCGAACGTGATTCCGGCCAGCGTGGGGAGTCGGGGCAGGTCACCGTAGGCGAACTGGAACAGGGCGTACCCGAGGACGAGGCCGAGAACCGCGGCCACCACCAGGTCTCGGGGCCGGGTGAAGTGCATGGGCCCACCGTACCGAGCGCGACCTGCAACACTTGACCCTCCAGCGACTGGAGACTCCACCATGCGACGTGTGGGTGCCACCGCGGTCTTCACGATCGGCGAGCTGTCCCGGAGGACGGGGCTGCCGGTCAAGACCATCCGCTACTACTCCGACGAGGGCCTGCTCCCGCCCACGGAGCGCACCGACGCCGGCTACCGCCTGTACGACGCGCACGCGCTCGCCAGGCTCGAGCTGGTGCGGACGCTGCGTGAGCTGGGCGTCGGGCTCGCCGACGTCGCACGCGCACTGCAGCGCGAGACGTCGGTGCGCGACCTGGCCGTGCGCCACGTCGAGGCCCTCGACGAGCAGATCCGCCGGCTCCGGCTGCGCCGGGCCGTGCTGCGGGCGGTGGCGAAGAGAGATTCCGAACTGGAGGAAGTGAAGCTGATGAACCGCCTCGCGCAGATGTCCGACGACGAGCGCAAGCGCCTCGTCGACGAGTTCTGGGCCGAGATGACCGAGGGGCTCGACGTGGACCCCGCCTTCTACGAGCGCATGGGCTCCGCCAAGCCCGACCTGCCGGACGACCCGTCGCCCGGGCAGCTCGAGGCCTGGATCGAGTTCGCCGAGCTCGTGCAGGACGAGGACTTCCGCCGCCTCATCCGAGGCATGAGCGAGCGCCACGCGGCCGACCGCGCCACCGGCGAAGCCACGCAGGTCACCGAGGCCCAGCGCGATCACTGGTTCGCCTGGAGCGCCGAGGCCCGCGCCGCGCTCGACGCGGGCGCCGGCCCGGATTCGGCCCGGGGCCAGGAGCTCGCGGCCGCCATCGCCACGGCGTCGGCGGGCCCCGGCGACGACCCGGCGGACCCCGCGTTCCGCCGCGCCCTGGCCGACAAGTTCGCCCAGGGCGGCGACCCGCGGGCCGAGCGCTACTGGCAGCTCCTGGCGACGATCAACGGCTGGCCGCCCATTCCCACGGCCCAGCCGGAGGTCGCGTTCATGCTGGCGGCGTTGCGGCAGTGACCGCGTTACCGCCGAATCGGTGAACGGCGGGTGAACGGCGCCGAGTCGCCACAACCGCAGGTCGGGGGCTAGGCGAGCCGCAGGTCCGGCCGGAGGACGACCCCCGCCTTGTCGTCCTCCGGCAGGCGCCGCAGGAGATCCGCGACGGGACCACGACCGGGCAGGACGGCGGCGGGCTCGATCTCCAGCCACGGGATGAGCACGCTGGCGCGTTCGGGGGTGCCGGGGTGGGGCAGGAGGAGCCGCGGATCGTCGGAGGTGACGCCCGCGACCGTGACGACGTCGACGTCCAGCGTGCGCGGGCCCCAGCGCAGCTCGCGCACGCGCCCGGCCGTCTGCTCGGCCGCCTGGGCCGTCGCGAGCCAGGCCCAGTGGTCGCGGGCCGGGTCGTCGACCACGCACACCGCGTTGAGGAAGTCGGGCTGATCCTCGACGCCCCACGGCTTCGTCTCGTACACGCTCGACACAGCCACGAGCGCCGGCCCGACGGCGTCCACCGCGATGCGCAGGTACGCCAGCCGGTCGCCGAGGTTGGAGCCGAGCGAAAGGACGGCGCGGCTCACCGGTCGCGCCGGACGGTCACGGCGACGTCGTCGAACGTCAGCGGGATCGGGGCCGCCGGCTTGTGCACGGTGACCTCGACGGCGGTCAGCCGTTCGTCGCGCAGCACCTCGTCGGCGATCTTGCCCGCGACGCTCTCGATCAAGTCGTACGGCTCGCCCGCGACGATCCCGGCCGCCAGCTCGGCGAGCTCGCCGTAGTGCAGCGTCTTGGTGAGGTCGTCGGACGCGGCGGCCGGCCCGAGGTCCAGCCAGGCCGTGATGTCGACGACGAACTCCTGCCCGTCGCGCTTTTCGTGCTCGAACACGCCGTGGTGGCCGAACACGCGCAGCCCCGTCAACGTGATGCGGTCAGCCATCGGCCCGCCCCTTCCGCCACGCGGCCGCGACGGCGACCGCGTCGAGCGACGCCCGCACCTCGTGGACCCGCACTCCCCACGCCCCGGCCGCTGCGGCCAGTGCGGAAATCGCCGCGGTGGCGTTCTCGCGCCCGTCCGGCGGCCGCGGCTCACCGTCCTTGTCGGCCAGCAGCCGGCCGAGGAACCGCTTGCGCGAAGCACCCACGAGCACAGGAAAACCCAGTGACAGCACGGAATCCAGAGCGTGCAGCAACGCCCAGTCGTGCTCCGCGTGCTTCGCGAACCCCAGCCCGGGGTCGAGCACGATCGCGCTCTCGTCGACCCCCGCCGCCAGCGCATCGTCCACTCTGGACACCAGCTCGGCCCGCACTTCGGCGACGACGTCGGTGTAGGTGGCGAGCGCGTTCATGTCCTTGCTGTGGCCGCGCCAGTGCATCAGCACCCACGGCACGCGGCACTCCGCGGCGACGCGCCCCATGCCGGGATCAGCGAGGCCGCCGGAGACGTCGTTGATCACCCGCGCGCCCGCCTCGACCGCGGCTTCCGCCACCGCCGCGCGCGTGGTGTCGACGGACAGCACGACCCCTTCCGACGCGAGCTGCCGGATCACGGGCAGCACGCGCTTCGCTTCCGTCTCGGCGTCCACCCGCAGCGCGCCGGGCCGCGTCGACTCACCGCCGACGTCGATCAGGTCCGCGCCGAGCGCCCACATCTCGCGCGCGTGCTCCAGCGCTTGGTCGAGGTCCAGGTAGCGGCCCCCGTCGGAGAACGAATCGGGCGTCACGTTCAGCACGCCCACCACCGCGCAGCGGCCGGGCCGGGGCAGCCCCGAGATCACCGACGCCCCTTGATCAGCTCGATGGCCTCGGCGCGCGACGTCGCGGACGTCCGCAGCAGCCCGCGTACCGCCGACGTCACGGTTCGCGCGCCCGGCTTGCGGATCCCGCGCATCGACATGCACAGGTGCTCGGCCTCGATCACCACGATCACGCCGCGCGGCCCCAGCCGCCGGTCCAGCGCGTCGGCGACCTGCGACGTCAGGCGCTCCTGGACCTGCGGCCGCTTGGCGTACAGGTCGACGAGCCGCGAGAGCTTCGAGAGGCCGGTGACCTTCCCGTCGGCGTTCGGGATGTACCCGACGTGGGCGAAACCGTGGAAGGGCAGCAGGTGGTGCTCGCAGAAGGAGTACAGCGGGATGTCCGTGACGAGCACCAGCTCCTCGTGAGACTCGTCGAACGTCTTGGCCAGCACCTCGTCCGGGTCGGTGTAGAGGCCGGCGAACATCTCCTGGTACGCGCGGGCCACGCGGGCCGGTGTTTCGAGGAGGCCGTCACGGTCGGGATCTTCACCGCAGGCCAGCAGGAGTTCCCGGATAGCACGCTCCGCCCGGCCCTGGTCGAAGACCGGGACCGGGCGGAGGCCGTCGTCACTGCTTGTTGTCGGTTCCGTCCACGTCACGCCGCTGCTGCCCCTCGTCCGGCTGCTGGCCGTTCGCGCCGTCGGCGAACCAGCCCTGCTCACGCGGACGGTCTTCGGCGGGGCGCCACGGCTGGCTGCCCGGGGACGTCGCCGGGGTCCAGCCCGGAGGCGCCCCGTAGTTGGGCGGACCGCTCTGCGAACCACCCGGGCCACCCGGGTAGTAGCCGCCCGCCGGACCGCCCGGCTGCTGACCACCATACGACTGCGGCCAGCGTCCGGTGCCGTTCGGCCCACCATTCGGACGGCCGCCGTTCGGCTGCGGCGGGGCGTACGGATTGGCGTTCGGGTCCGGCGCCGGAGCCGGGTACGGCGGGCCACCGGGGAGGTCGCCGCCCCCCGCGGCGGTGCCGACGGGCGTCGGCTCCGGCTGCAGGACCGGCTTCGGCTCCTTCTCCGGCGGCGGCCACGGCTCGCCGCGCTCCATCGCCAGCTCGCCCGGGGTCTTGATCGGCGGCTTGTCCGACGGGGTGCGCTCACCGAACTCGTTGAACACGGTGATGTGCGGGCGCTTCTCGACGGTTGCGAAGATCCGCTCGAGGTCCTTGCGCTGCAGCGTCTCCTTCTCGAGCAGCTCCAGCACGAGGTTGTCCAGCACGTCGCGGTAGGTGTTGAGCACGTGCCACGCCTCGGTGTGCGCCGTCTCGATGAGCTTGCGCACCTCCTCGTCGATCTCGTGCGCCACCTCGAGCGAGTAGTCGGCCTGCCGGCCCGCGGAGCGGCCGAGGAACGGGTCACCCTGCTCCTGGCCGTACTTCACGGCGCCCAGCCGCGCGCTCATGCCGTACTCGGTGACCATGGAGCGGGCGATCTTCGTGGCCTGCTCGATGTCGGACGACGCACCGGTGGTGGGCTCGTGGAACACGAGCTCCTCCGCCGTGCGGCCACCCATGGCGAACACCAGGCGGCCGATCATCTCCGACCGGGTCATGAGCTGCTTGTCGTCCTCCGGCACGAGCAGGGCGTGCCCGCCGGTGCGCCCGCGCGGGAGGATCGTGAGCTTGTACACGGGCTCGATGTCCGGCATCGCCCACGCGGCGAGCGCGTGCCCGCCCTCGTGGTAGGCCGTGATCTTCTTCTCCTTCTCGGAGATGATCCGGCTCTTGCGCGCCGGCCCGCCGACCACGCGGTCGACCGACTCCTCGAGCGCGGTGTCGGTGATCACGTGCCCGTTCTCGCGGGCGGTGAGCAGCGCGGCCTCGTTCAGCACGTTGGCCAGGTCCGCACCCGACATGCCGACGGTGCGCTTGGCCAGACCCGTCAGGTCCACGCCCTGCGCGATCGGCTTGCCCTTCGAGTGCACCTCGAGGATCGCCTTGCGGCCGAGCAGGTCCGGCGCCGACACGGGGATCTGGCGGTCGAACCGGCCCGGGCGCAGCAGCGCCGGGTCCAGGATGTCGGGCCGGTTGGTGGCCGCGATCAGGATGATGCCGCCGCGGGCGTCGAAGCCGTCCATCTCGACGAGCAGCTGGTTCAGCGTCTGCTCGCGCTCGTCGTGGCCACCGCCGAGGCCGGCGCCGCGCTGGCGGCCGACCGCGTCGATCTCGTCGACGAAGATGATGCACGGCGCGTTCTGCTTGGCCTGCTCGAACAGGTCGCGGACGCGGGACGCACCCACACCGACGAACATCTCGACGAAGTCGGAGCCGGAGATCGTGTAGAACGGCACGCCCGCCTCACCGGCGACGGCTCGCGCGAGCAGCGTCTTACCGGTACCGGGCGGCCCGTAGAGCAGCACGCCCTTCGGGATCTTCGCGCCGAGCGCCTGGTATCGCGCCGGGTTCTGCAGGAAGTCCTTGATCTCGTACAGCTCTTCGACGGCTTCGTCGGCGCCCGCCACGTCACCGAAGGTGGTCTTCGGCATGTCCTTGTTCAGCTGCTTGGCCTTGGACTTGCCGAAGTTGAGGACGCGGTTCCCGCCGCCCTGCGCGTTGTTCATCATCCACATCAGCAGGCCCAGCACGAGGGCCAGCGGGATGGCGAAGATAAGGATCTGCGTCAGGATGCCCTGCTGCGTCACCTTGGTGGTGAACTTGATCGGCTGCCCGTTCAGCTGCGCGTTCGTCAACTCGGTGTAGATCGAGTTCGTGGCGTCAGCCGGGTACTGCGCGACGATCTGGTCGGTCTGGGTGCCGTCGACGTCGATCTTCTGCGTCAGCGAGAGCTTGAGCTGCTGCTCTTTGTCCTCAAGGCTGGCTTCCTTGACGTGGTTCGCCTTGATCTGCTGGTTCGCCACGGAGATCGGCGCCTGGGTGTAGCCCCGGTCGCTGTCGAAGATCGTGTTGTAGGCGAACAACGCCAGCAACCCCGCGACGATCCACAGCAGTGGGTTCCTGAGCACGCTCTTCCGGTTCATACGACTCGGCCCTTGTGGCCTCGACCCTCCCTGGTTGGGCGGCTCCTGTGATACCCGCCATCACGATCTTGACAACCCGCAGGTGCCCCTGGCACCCGTCCCACCAGGGTACCGTCCGTTCGGACGATCGACCCTTGTGAGCCTCACGCAGGTCAACGGGTGGTACCGCCGGAGGGTTCCCGGATCGTGCCGGTCCAGGTCACCCTAGCGTGTGTCCGTAGCCACTGAGGCGACCATCTCGCCGAGTCGCGTGCGCAACGTCGCGGGATCCGCGGGCGCCACGGTCACCCATTCGCGCCCGTCCGAACCCGCCCGCGACAGGCTCAGATAACGGCCGGTGGCGGTGTCGAACCAGCCCAGCACGCGGGACCGCTGCCGGGCTCCGAGCTGGGTACGGCTGTTCGCGGCGAGCTGACCGCCGCGCAGCCGCGGCTGGCCGGAGATGACCCCGTACGTCTCGCGCGGGTCCACGTTCACGCGGTCGCTCAGCGACTGGCGCTTCGCGCGCCGCCCCTTCTCCTCGGGCGCGCCGCCGAGGCCGCCGGCCGCGACGGGCACGCGGATCGGCCGGGTGTGCAACGCCTCGTCGAGCGGGAGTGTGACGGACGCCTCGCTGCCGCGGCGGCCGGCCGGCAGCAGGTCGACGATCGCGGAGACCAGTCCGTCGGCCGGGGTTTCGCGCAGCCAGACGCCGTCGGCGTCCTGGACGGCCACCACGCCGGTGCGCTCGTCGCCTGCGCCGAGCAGCGCGACCGGGTGAGCCTGGAACTCGGGGATGTGCAGCGCGTCGATCGACAGGGGCGCGCGGGCCAGCAGATTCAGCCACTCCTCCACGGGCGGCTCCAGGCGGCCCCGGGAATCGCGGATGCCGCGGGCCTTGAACTCGACGTCGACCCGGTGTCGCAACGAGACGCGCTCGTCCTCGGTGGCGCCGTGCGAACGCACCCGCAGCGGGTACGGCAGCTCGCCGAGATCGGCGGACTCCCAGAGGAAATCGAACGCCAGCAGCGAGAAGAACTCTTGGTGCATGCGGTGGTGCTCACCCTCCAGGATCGAACTCTCGCTCAGCGTAGCGCGGGCGGACCGCGGGCGGGAACGGCCCGGAAGCGCCGCAGCCGTCAGAACGCCGCCGCGCTCGCCTGCTCCGCCGCGCCCGACAGCATCTCACCGAGCCGGTACCGGAGCGTCGCGGCGTCCGCGGGAGCGATGGTGATCCAGTCACGGCCGTCGCGGCCGCGGGTGGCCTGGGTGAAGTAGCGGCCGGTTTCGGTGTCGAACCAGCTGAGCACCGGCGTGCGCGTGCGCCCGCCGAGGCGGTTGCGCGCGTTGGCGCCGATCTGGCCGCCGCGCAGGCGCGGCTGGGTGTGCAGGCGGGCGAGTGCCTTGCGGTCCTCGTCCACGCTCGCGCGGCCCGATGCGTCGACGGTGTTGCCGCGGCGCTGCATGAAATCGACGCCCGAGCTGCCCACGAGCTGTTCGAGCGGCACGGTGATCGACTTCTCGGTGCCGCGCGGGGAGCCGGGCAGCAGCGACACGACGGCGGTGGCGAGGCCGTCGGCCGGGCACGGTTGCAGGTGCAGGCCGCGCTGGTCCTGCACGGCCAGCAGACCCTGGTCACCGATCGCGCCGGCGACGGCGAGCAGCGGCTCGGCGTTGGGGTCGAGCAGCTGCACGGTGTCCAGGCTGACGTCGGGTGAGGCGAGGATGCCGAAGTACTCCTCGACGTGCGGCGCGGGCCGGCCGCGACCGTCGGCGACACCGCGCTCGACGAGGCCGGCGAACGTGCGGGTGCGCAGCGCGGCGCGTTCGTCGACGGTGGCCCCGTGCGACCTGATCCGCAGCGGGTAGGGCAGCTCACCCAGCGCGGCCGACTCCCACAGGAAGTCCACCTCGGCCGGAGTGAGCAGCTCCGCGTTCGGCATCGACCAAACCCCCCAACGCCTAGCGTCGTTCAGGACGGACAGTGTTCGAGACAGCCACGGGCGCGCGGCCGAGGTGGCCGCGCGCCCGGGGTAAGCACATCAGTTGTCGTCGTCGTCCGACCACGCGCCGATGACCGGCGGCGGGGTGGCTTCGTTGGCGCCGAACGCGTCGTCGGGGTCGGGCTCGATGAGGAACGACGCGTGGGTGTGCACCTCGTCCTCCTGGCCCTGGCCGGCGCCGTGGGCACCCATGCCGCCCATGCCGCCGCCCATCGGGTTCATCCCCGGTGCCGGCTGGCCGCCGATCGTGCCACCCGCCGAGACGACGCCCTGCTGCTGCGGCGCGGGCGCGGCCTGGCCGCCCTGGTGCTCGGCTGCCGCCGACGTCTTTTCGTCATTGCGCGAGCCGCTGCGCGACCCCTGGCCGAGCTTGCCGCCGGCGAGGCCGAGGCCACCGCCGAGCGCGCTCGCTCCCAGCGCCTGGCCGACGCCCGACGAACCGCCGCTCGGGGCCGGAGCCGAGGCGGCCGGAGCCGGAGCGGCGCCCGAACCGGTGCTCGCCGCGGCGGCCATGCCGCCGTCGTACCCGGACGTGCCGTAGGTGCCGGACTCGGCCGTGACGTGGGCACCGCCGCCCGCACCGGATGCACCGGAGGAAGCCGCACCGCCGCCGTGACCGCCGTAGCCGCCACCGCCGAGCGCGTAGCTGCCGCCGCCGACCCCGAGCGCGCCGGGGCCGCTGACCGAAACGCCGTGCGAGCCGCCGCCGGCGAAGTCGTTGCCGTTGAAGTGGGTGGGCGTGGCCTTCATGCCGAGCGAATCGGGACCGAAGCTCGGGGTCGAGTTGTCGATCTCCTTCATCGACTGCGTGTACGCGTTGAAGAACGCGACCTGCTGCGCCTTCACGTCGTTCGCGGCGTCGGCCTGCGCCTTCTGGTCGGCGGCCATCGCGGCGGGACCGCCGGCGAGCGCCGCGGACATGGCCTGCTTCGGGTCGTAGTCGACCGGCGCCGGCATCTTCTTGACCTCGGCGGCGGCCGCGGCCTGCTTCGCGAGGCGGTCGGACATCGTGTGCGCGGCGTCCGAGGCCTGCGTGCCGGAGTTGGCGATGGCGACGAGCACGCCCTGCGCACCCGCGGCACCTTCACCGACCCACGCGTTGCCGAGTTCGCCGATCGCCGTGTACAGGTCGTCCGACGCCGTCTTCAGCGCGGTGCCGTGCTTGGCCCACTGCTGACCGGTGGCCTCGGCCGTGCCCGGGTCGTTGTTCGTGATGGCGCCGTTGTAGAGCTGGTGGCTCTCCTGCGCGTTCCAGTTCGGCGGGTTCGCGATCGCGCGGTCGCCGCCCATCTCGAAGCCGCCCGCCCGGCTGCGGGCCGTGGCGACGACGCTCTGCGCGGCGGAGTTGTCGCCGAGCGGCACGGCGGAGCCGCTCGCCGGCGGAGTCTGCGCCGGCGGCTGCTGGCCGTAGCCGCTGCTGTCGTAGTTCGGAGCCATGACTTCCTGATCCCCCTCGTCAGCCCTGGTTGAGCGAACCGGCCGCGGACTGGTCCATCTCGTGGTAGCGCGACATCGCCGCGACGATGCCCTCCTCGGCCGCCTGGTACTGGCTCAGGAGGTTCTGCAACGCGGAGGTGTACGAGTCACCGCCACCGTCGGCGCGCTGGACGAACTTGGTCGAGATGGCCTCGCCGACCGGGTTCGCGCCGAGCTTCGGCGGCTGGGCGAGTGAGCCCGCGCCGTTGAGCAGGGCCTCGACCGAGTCCTTGCCGGTGCGGATCTTCTTCAGCACCGCCTGCGCCGCGTCCGGGTCGACCCCGAGCTGGCCGTTGACGGCGGCGTTCTTGAACGCGTTGGCATCGGCCAAGCTGCTGTTGCCCATTGCCCTCTCTCCGTTCCCCCGCGGGAGCTCCCCGCCCGCATCGGCATGGTCTTCGCTTAGGTTAACGCACCTGGTCCGCACCTATGACGCGATCGCCGAACCCAGGGTTCCGCACCAGGTGTGATCGCCGCAACACCTTGTCGGCGGCGTCTTCCGCTGTTCACACGAGCGGAAGCGCCGCGGGGTTCACCCCGGTTCAGGACGTGTAGACGCGCGGGTCGAGCGTGCCGATGTAGGGCAGGTCCCGGTAGCGCTCGGCGTAGTCGAGGCCGTAGCCGACCACGAACTCGTTCGGGATGTCGAAGCCGATGTACTTCACCGGCACGTCGACCTTCACCGCTTCGGGCTTGCGCAGCAACGAGACGACCTCGAGCGACGCCGGGTTCCGGCTCGCGAGGTTCTTCAGCAGCCACGACAAGGTGAGCCCCGAGTCGACGATGTCCTCGACGATCAGCACGTCGCGGCCCGCGATGTCGCGGTCGAGGTCCTTGAGGATGCGCACCACCCCCGAGGACGAGGTCGACGAGCCGTACGACGACACGGCCATGAACTCCAGCTGCGTCGGCAGCGGCAGGGCTCGTGCGAAGTCGGTCATGAACATCACGGCGCCCTTGAGCACGCCCACCAGGAGCAGTTCACCCTGGCCGTTCTCGGGGTAATCGGCGGCGATCTTGGCCGCCAGCTCCGCGATCTTGTCCTTGATCTGCTGCTCGGTGATGAGCACGGAGGCGATCTCGCCCTCGTACACGGGTCATTCCCCTCGGGTGGTGGGTTCGGGTCCGGCAAGCGTGAGCCTGCCACGGCACCGCCGAGCCTCCAAGTTGCCCGGCAACCAAACGCCGCCCTGGCCGCGCCAGCGGGCGACGAGCGCGTCGACCGAACGGAGGTGTGCGTCGGTCAGCTCGCGCACCCCGGAGGCCAGCAGCCACCTGCGCAGAACCCGTCGCCGCACCGCCGCGGGCTCGTCCGCGAGCACCGCCACCGCCAGCCCTTCGGCGCCGCCCACGCGGGTGAGAATCCTGTCCGCCACTGTGTCCAACGCCTCGGTGTCTTCGCGCAGTTGCGCGGCCGTGCGGGCCAGCGCGCCCGCGACGCCGCCGGCGAGCACGTCCTCCAGCAGCGGCAGCACTTCCACGCGCAACCGGACGCGGGTGAAGCGCGGGTCGTCATTGTGCGGGTCCTGCCACGGTTCGACGCCGAGTTCGGCACAGGCGGCGCGGGTCTGCGCGCGCGTGATCGCGAGCAGGGGACGGCCCCACGGCGGGTCGTGCGGGCGCATACCGGCCAGCGAACGGGGTCCGGAGCCGCGGCCGAGGCCCAGCAGGACGGTTTCGGCCTGGTCGTCGAGGGTGTGGCCGAGCAGCACGAGCCCTTCGCCGCCGGGCAGGGCTTCGCGCAACGCGCGGTACCTCGCGGTGCGCGCGGCGGCTTCGGGGCCGCCCTTGCCCGTGACGGACACGCTGAGCACTTCGGCCGTGTCGAGGCCGAGCTCCTTCGCCGTGGTGGCCGCGCGCGCGGCGACTTCGGCGGAGCCGTCCTGCAACCCGTGGTCGACGACGAGCGCGCGCGTGCGCAGCTGCCGGCGGCGGGCGGCGTACGCGGTGGCCTCGGCGAGCGCCAGCGAATCGGCGCCACCGGACACGGCGACGCACACCTCGGCCGGCGGCTCGGCCGTCGTCAGGAACTCCCGCACGGCCCGGCGGACCGCCGCGAGCGCGTTCACCCGTGCAGGCGCCGCACCCAGGCAGCGGGATCGCTGATCTCGGCCCGGGTCGGCAGCGTGTTCGGCGACCGCCAGACCGCGTTGAAGCCCGCCATGCCGACCGCGTCCACCACGTGCTTCGTGAACTTCGCGCCCTCTTCGTACTGGCGGATCTTCGCGTCGAGCCCGAGCAGGGCGCGCAGCAGCCGGTCGAAGACGCCCCCGCCTTGGCGCCGCGCGCTGAACCTCGAGCGGATCGTGTCGACGGTGGGCACGACCCGCGGGCCGACGGCGTCCATCACGTAGTCCGCGTGACCTTCCAGCAGCGTGGACAGGGCGAGCAGGCGGTCGAAGATCGCGCGTTCCTTCGGCGACTGCAGCAGTTCCGCGAGCCCGACGCCCTTGCCGCGCTGCTTGAGCGCGTCGGGCAGCCGGCCGACGAGGTCGGACAGGCCGTCGGCCGAATGGCCGGCGATGCCGGTGACGAGGCGTTCGACCTCGTCGGCGAAGTAGTCGCGCAGCCAGCGCACGGCCGTGAACTGCAGCCGGTGCGTGCACTCGTGCAGGCACACCCACAGCCGGAAGTCGGGCGCGTGCACCTTCATCGCGCGCTCCGCGGCGACGACGTTGGGCGCCACGAGCAGCAGCTGGCCCTCGCGTCCGGGCCCGCCGAACGGGTCGTACTGGCCGAGCACCCGCGACGCGAGGAACGCGAGCACCAGCCCCGTCTGCACGCCGGCGCCGGACGCCAGGATCGGGCCGAGCGCGCCGCCCTGCGCTTCGGGCAGCGCGCGGCCGGTCAACGCGCCGAGCCCGGACGCGGCGGAACGCACCCAGCCGGGCCGGTCCACGACCGTGCCCGGCAGCAGCGGCAGGTCCTGACCGAGCCCGGTCAGCTCCCGCACGTGGCCCTCGGCCTCAGCCGTGAGGTCACGCAGGTCGGTGACCGCGCGGGCGGCCTCTTCCTTGGGCACCTGCGGACCGCCGCGCACCAGCCGCGCGCCGGTGGACGCCGCGAGGTCCCAGTCGACCATCGGCCGTCGGGTCTCGGTTTCCTGGCTCACGCGTCCGACGCTACCTGCATCCGGACGTTTTTCCCGACCGGCGCCGGTGAAGTCGGCGCCGATCGGCCTAGTGCCCGGGGTCGCGGCTCGGTGCGGCGTTCGGTGGTGTGTTCAGCGTTCGGTTCAGTGGCAGCCGCACTTGCGCAGCGTCGTGGCGAGCACGTCGAGCGCCGCCTGACCCGGATCCTTCTGCGAACCGTTGGACATGAACGCGAAGGCGAGCACGCGGTTGTCGCTGTCCAGCACGTAGCCGGCGAGGGTGTTCACGGCCGTGAGCGTGCCCGTCTTGGCGCGCACCCAGCCCTTGCCCGCGAGGGTGTTCGGCGTGCCGTAGCGGGGGCCGAGCGTGCCGGCCGGGCTGCCCGCCACCGGCAGGCCCGCCAGCAGCGGACGCAGCCTGGGGGTGTTGGGGTTCTTGCCGTCCGGCGCCGCGGCCGCGGCGAGCACCTGCGCGAGCAGGCGGGCCGGCACCTTGTTCTGGTTGGACAGTCCACTCGTGTCCGACAGCTGCAGGCCGGTGACGTCGAACCCGTGGTCGGCCAGCACCTTCTTGACCGACGCGGCCGCGCCGGCGAACGACGGGTCCGCACCGGCGGTGATGGCGACCTGGCGGCCGAGCTCGTCGGCCAGGACGTTGTCGGAGATCTGCAGCAGTGCGTACGCGAGGTCCGGCAGCGGCGCCGACTGCACCTGCGCGACGACCTTCCCGTCGGCGGGCGCCTTCACCGTGCCGCCGGGCTGCGCACCCAGCTTGTCGGCGATGAGCTGGATGAGCGTGGTGGCCGGGTTGCCCGACCGCATCGTCTCGTCGACCGACGGGTTGCCGCGGCCGCCGTCGGCCATCGCGGGCACGATCGGGGCGCCGTACGTGGACGGCGCGTCGCTCGCTTCCCAGCCGGGCGCGGTGGTGGGGCCGGTGTAGGCGCTGACGTCGACCTGCACCCGCTTGACGTCCGGGTCGGCCTTCTTGATCTGGGCGACGAGGTCGTCGACGTGGGCGGCGCCGGGGTAGATCGGCGAGTCGGTGCCGATCGGCAGCGCCGTGAGCGTGGGGTCACCGGCGCCGACGAGGATCACGGTTCCGGGGTCCGAGCCCTCGACGACCTTCGTGACGATCCGCTTCGTCGGGTCCATCGACAGCAGAGCCGCCGACACCGTGAGGATCTTGGTCGTCGACGCCGGCGTGATCGGCTGGGCGGACCCGTGGTCCCACAGGACGTCGCCGGTCACGGGGTCGATCACGCTGCCGGTGAGCTGCGACAGCGCCGGGGCGCCCGCGGGCCCGGAGAGCGCGGACGCGACGCCGCTCGCCGTCGGGCCCTGTCCGGTCGTGTCGGGTCCGTGCAGCGCGAGGCTCACCGACGCGGGGTCGGGCAGGTCGCCCTTCGGCGCGTTGGGCGCCCACGGCAGCCCCAGCCGGTTGGACACCTTCGGCATCGCCGCGGCCACCCCGGCGGCCGCCAGCACCAGGACCACGACGATCCCGAGCACGACGAGCTTCTTCTTGCCCCGCTTGGTCTTCTGCTCGGGCGGCGCGGCCTGCTCCTCGGGCGCCGCGGCCGGCTCCCCGAACCCT
The DNA here is from genome assembly GCF_044452505.1 of Amycolatopsis sp. NPDC051903. NCBI lineage: Bacteria > Bacillati > Actinomycetota > Actinomycetes > Pseudonocardiales > Pseudonocardiaceae > Amycolatopsis > Amycolatopsis sp. NPDC051903. The sequence goes on from NZ_JBITBT010000003.1 coordinate 16,532, forward strand.
TCGGCCGGCCGTTCGATCCCGACCGTCGCCTCCGACGCCGGCTCGATCCGCTCGGGCCGCGCGGGCACCGCCGACGCCGACGGCACTCCGGAGGGCCCGTTCGCCAGGCTGTCCCACTGAGGGGCGCCGTACTGGGGGTCCGGGTTCTGGGCGGTGTGGAAGACGCTCCAGCGCTGCGTCGTCTCGACGCTTTCTTCCGGCGGTGCTTCCCGCTGCGGTTCCGGCCGCGCGGCCTCGGGACGCGCCGGCTCGGGGCGGAAGACGAACTTGGTCGGGTCGATGTACTGGGTGGACTCGTTGCTCTCCCGGAACTCGTCCGGCTCGGGGTCCTCTTCCGGCTCCGGACCGGGCACGGGCTGGAACAACGAAGCCGGCCGGCGCTGCTCTTCGGCCCGCTCGCCGCGGTCCTCGGCACCCCGGCCCCGCGCACCGGAGCCCTCGTCGCCGCGCGGCTGCTCACCCCGGGATTGCACCGAGGCGCTCTGCACGGAAGAACCGGCGCGGCTCTGGTCGCCGGTCGGCTGCTCCGCGCGATCGCCGGACTGGGCATCCCGCGCGCGGTCAGCGGGGGCTTCGCTCCGGTTCTGCGCCTCTTGCCCCGTGCGGCCCTGCCCGGCATCGCGGGCACTGTCCGCGGGCCGGGCCGGACGCTCCACCGGCACGATCGGCGCCTGCGGCAGGCGGACCGGGAACTGCTGGGTCGACTGGTCGGATCGCTCCTGCGGCCGGCTCTGCTGGTCGCGGGCGGGGCCTTGCTCCTGGCCGCTCTCGCGCTGCTCTTGCTCACCGGGGCGGCGGCTCTGGTCCTGGCCGCCCTGGTCCGGGCGCCCCTGGCCCTGCTGTTGCCGGTCCTGGCCTTGGCCCTGCTCGCCCTGTCCCGGCGAACTGCTCTGGTGCTGGTCCTGGAACAGACTTTGCGGCCGTGCCTGCTGCCGGCCCGGACTCTGTGGCTGGCTCTGCTGCGGTTGCGGCTTGCTTTGCGGTTGCGGCTGCGCCCACTGCGGCCGCGCCGGCTGCTGGCTCTGCTTCGGCTGCCCCTGCTCGACGCGCGGCTCACCGGGCCGTGACCCGCTCAGCCGGTCGGCGAGGTCCTGCTTGGGCTGGTCCGGCCCGGTCGGCGACGGCTTGCCCGGCTGCGGCTGGTTCTGCTGCGAAGACTGCGACCGCGGACCTTGGCCGGACTGCGAACCAGCCGGCTGTCCACCTTGTCCACCCGGCCCCGGCTGCCGGCCCGGTCCACTCTTGCCGGCGCTCGGCGGCCACGACGGCGCTCCCGCGGGGCGCGGTTCGATCGGGGTGTTGACGCCGGGGATCAGCGTCGGGGGGACGTTCGGTTTGAACCACGTGCCCGGATGGCGCTCGCCGGACGGGGCGGGTGTGACGGGTGAGGCTGGTGTGACCTTCGGCACGGCGAGCTGGTCCGTGACGGTCTGGCCGGGCTTCGGGATCGGGAAGCGCGCGGTCGCCCCGGCGCTGCGCGACGACGTGTCCTCGTCACCCTCAGGCCACATCGGCTGATCGTTGTCCGGCACCCACCACTCCTTCTCACCTGCCCGGAAGGGGCCAAGGTCACATGCCGCCTAGCCGACATCCGTGGGACCCGTCGGCGGAGCGTAGTCCACACTAGTGACGTCAATCAGGTGATTACGGTTGCCGCCCACGACGCGTGGGATACCGAGATTCGAGAAGCAGCGAGGACGGCCGTGGAGTTCGACGTCACGATCGAAATCCCCAAGGGGGAGCGCAACAAGTACGAGGTCGACCACAAGACGGGCCGCATCAAGCTCGACCGGACCCTGTTCACGGCGACGCAGTACCCGGCGGACTACGGCTTCATCGACGACACCCTCGGCCAGGACGGCGACCCGCTCGACGTGCTGGTGCTGGTGCAGGAGCCGACGTTCCCGGGTTGCCTGATCCGCTGCCGCGCCATCGGCATGTTCCGCATGACCGACGAAAAGGGCCCGGACGACAAGGTGCTGGCCATCCCGACCAACGATCCGCGCCTGGAGCACCTGCGCGACATCCACCACCTCAACGAGTTCCACAAGCTCGAGATCCAGCACTTCTTCGAGGTCTACAAGGACCTCGAGCCGGGCAAGAGCGTCGAGGGCTCCACGTGGGTGGGCCGCGCGGAGGCCGAGGCCGAGATCTCGCGGTCGTACGAGCGGGAGCAGGACCGGCTCGCCAAGGAAGAGGTCGAGGGCCCGGCTCACTGAGAGCCGCCGAGTCCCACGCCGAACGCGCGAAAGGGCCGTTCATCCCCTCCGGGGTGAACGGCCCTTTCGGTGTTTCAGGCCAGGGCGAGCGCGGCTTCCTCCGACCGCTGCTCCATCGCCGACTTGTCCGACAGCGGCTTCTCCTTGAGGAACCAGACCAGGGCGAACCCGATGGTCAGGACGATCCCGCCCACGAAGAACACCGTGCTCATCGAGCCGGCGAACCCGTCGAGGATCGGCCGGGCCAGCACCGGGTCGAGGTGCGACAAGAACGACGTGTCGTTCACGTCGACGGCGCCACCCGCCAGCTGCTGCGCGAACTCCGGGTGCTGCGCGAGCGCCGCGACGTACGCCGGGGTGCTCATCGCCGAGCGGACCGCCGCGGCGATCCGGTCACCGACCGTGCCGAACAGGATCGAGAGGAACACCGCGGTCCCGGCCGTGCCGCCGATCTGGCGGAAGAACGTCGCCGACGACGTGGCCACCCCGATGTCCTGCGGTGAGACGTCGTTGGTCGCGGCCAGCTGCAGCGTCTGCATCGACGCGCCGAGGCCGAGCCCGATCACGAACGCGATCGCCATGACGACGCCCAGCGGCGTGGTCGCGCCGATGGTCGAGAGCCCGAACAGCGCGGCGGCCATCAGGCCGAGGCCGGCGACGGCGAACGCCTTGTAGCGGCCCGTCCGCGAGATCATCGCGCCGCTGCCCATGCTCGCGACCATGATCCCGAGGGTGAGCGGCAGCATCTGCAGACCCGCCTGCGTCGGCGTCGCCCCCTTGACGATCTGCAGGTAGAGCGGCAGCGACATCATCGCGCCGAACATCCCCGCGCCCTGGATCAGCGTGACCACCGTGGCCATCCGGAACACCGGGCGGCGGAACAGCCGCAGCGGCAGCAGGGCCGCCTCGCCCATCCGGCGCTCCTGCAGCACGAACAGCGTCACGCCGACGAGCCCGATCGCGTACATCGCCAGCGCGGCGGGCGAGCCCCAGCCCCACTCGCGCCCCTGCTCCGCGACGACCAGCAGCGGCACCAGACCCAGCGTCAGCGCGCCGGCGCCGAGGAAGTCCACGCGCTGCTGCACGCGGGTGTGTGGGAGGTTCAGCACCTTGCTCACCACGACCAGCGCGGCCAGCGCGATCGGCACGTTGACCAGGAAGACCCAGCGCCAGCCAGTGACGCCCGCGAACGAGTCCAGCCCCGCGAAGAACCCGCCGACGACCGGTCCCGCGACGCTCGAGATGCCGAACACCGCCATGAAGTAGCCCTGGTACTTGCTGCGCTCACGCGGCGCGGTGATGTCCGTGATGATCGCCAGCGCGAGCGACATCAGGCCACCGGCGCCGAGCCCCTGGAACGCGCGGAACGCGGCCAGCTCGTACATCGAGCCCGCGAACCCGCTGGCCAGCGAGCCGGCCAGGAACAGCGAGATCGCCGTCAGGTACATCGGCTTGCGGCCGAACAGGTCGGACAGCTTGCCGTACAACGGCGTCGAGAGCGTCGCGCTGATCAGGTACGCCGTGGTCGCCCACGCCTGCAGGCTCTGCCCGTGCAGCTCGTCCGCGATCGTCTTCATCGCCGACGACACGATGGTCTGGTCCAGCGCGGCCAGGAACATGCCGAGCATCAGCCCGGACAACACGGTCAGGATCTGGCGGTGCGAAAGCCGGCCCCCTTCCGCGGTGGTGGTGGCGCTCATGGTGGTTCTCCCTCAGATCCGGTCAGGTAGTTGCTTGCATCTATCAACTACTTGCTGGACGCAACTGTTCCCCAAAAGGTTGTATCGGACAAGTTTTTTTCGTTGTGATCGTGATCGCAGCGGTCACAAGTGAGGGCTGAGCAGGGCGAAGTCCTCGAGGCGCATCGGCTGGGCGTGACCCGGGCGAGGGGTGAGGGGCTCTCGGACGAGGGCGACGGGGACTTCGACGAGGCCGAGCCGGAGGGCGACGGCGATGCGGTGGTTGCCGTCGAGGATCGCGAAGTGCTCGTTGAAGCCGAGGCGGAGCGGGGTGTGGATGCCGTGCTCGGCGATGTCGGCGGTGAGGGCGTCGAGGTGGCGGGGGGTGTCGACGAGGGCGGAGCCGATCCGCTCGCGGTCTACGGCGCGGTAGCGGATGACGAGAGTGGTGGGGAGGGTGGTCGGCATTCGGTCATTTTGGTTGGCCGTGGGTCTTGGGTTGCCACGGTCGCCGGCTGTGGGGGTCGGGTCACGTTGGGCGCGTGGCGTCCGGATCGCCTGGCCGCGTGGTTTCGGGTGGGCGGGGGACGGCACCCCGACAGCCGAGTGTGACTACGTTTTGGGGCCGTTCGTCAAGGCGGGAAAGCGTACCTTGACGAACGGCCCCAAAACGTGTGGCGGCTGCGGATCGGGGCGGCAGGGAGGGGGCTGGGCGGTCCCACACGACCCGTAGTCGGCCGACGGTTTCGTAGTTCAGCCTGATTTGTCCGCCGCCGAGGGTTCTGGTCAGGCGGTGTAGCCGGGGATGGGGAACGGGGCCAGGAATTCGCGGATTTCCGCGGCGATGGTGTCCTGAACGGCCTCGTCCTGGGTGGCGGCGGCGGTGATGGTGCGGTCGATCCACTCGGCGACCTGGGGCTGGTGCTCGGGCTTGAGGCCGCGCGTGGTGATGGCGGAGGTGCCCAGGCGGATGCCCGACGGGTCGAACGGCTTGCGGGGGTCGAAGGGCACGGTGTTGTAGTTCAGCTCGATGCCGGCGCGGTCGAGGGCCTGGGCGGCGGGCTTGCCGGGCACGTTCTTGTTCGTGAGGTCGATCAGGAGCAGGTGGTTGTCGGTGCCGCCGGAGACGAGGTCGTAGCCGCGGGCGAGCAGGGCGTCGGCGAGGGCCTTGGCGTTGGCGACGATGGCGTGGGCGTAGTCGGCGAACGACGGCTGCTGCGCCTCGTGCAGAGCGACCGCGATGGCGGCCGTCGTGTGGTTGTGGGGGCCGCCCTGCAGGCCGGGGAACACGGCCTTGTCGAGGGCCTTCGCGTGCTCCGCGTCGGACATGATCATGGCGCCGCGCGGGCCGCGCAGGGTTTTGTGGGTCGTGGTGGTGATGACCTGGGCGTGGCCGACGGGCGACGGGTGCGCACCGCCCGCGATGAGGCCGGCGATGTGGGCGATGTCGGCCACGAGGACGGCGTCGACTTCGCGCGCGATCTCCGCGAACTTCGGGAAGTCGATGGTGCGCGGGATCGCCGTGCCACCCGCGAAGATCAGCTTCGGGCGGTGCTCCAGCGCGAGGTCGCGCACCTGGTCGAAGTCGACGCGGCCGGTTTCCTTGCGCACGCCGTAGCGGACCGCGTTGAACCACTTGCCCGTCGCGGACACGGACCAGCCGTGCGTGAGGTGGCCGCCGTCGGGCAGGGCCATGCCGAGCACGGTGTCACCGGGCTTCGCGAACGCCAGGTACACGGCCAGGTTCGCCGGCGAGCCGGAGTACGGCTGCACGTTCGCGTGGTCGACGCCGAACACGGCCTTCGCGCGCTCGATCGCGAGGGTCTCGATCGGGTCGATGAACTGCTGGCCCTCGTAGTAGCGCTTGCCGGCGTAGCCCTCGGAGTACTTGTTGGTGAGCACCGTGCCCGTGGCCTCGAGCACCGCGCGCGAGACGTAGTTCTCCGACGCGATGAGGCGGATCTTGTCGTGCTGGCGCTGGGCTTCGTCCTCGACGAGCCCGGCGATCTGCGGGTCCGTCGCGGCGAGCGTGGAAAGGGCGGGCTGGTGTGTCATGGCGTACTCCGGCTCTGCTGTGGCCCGGCACCCAGGCGCGCGGTGCCGGCCTCGTCGTCGCTTCCCGGTGGTGCTCCACCTCTGATGGCGCCAGTCGCAGCTGCGAGCAGGAGTTTAGTGCACGCCGAAAGCGCTCACACCGGCTTCGAGCCCTCCCGGTGCCGACGCGCGAGGTCCTGGTAGATCGCGGCGTTGTGGTCGACCCAGATCCGCGCCGAATCGGTGAGCGGCACGAACTTCTTGGCCGGGCTGCCCATCGCGATGACGCCCGCGGGCACCTCCGTGCCGGGCGTCACGGTCGAGCCCGCGGCCACGAGCGAACCCGCGCCGATCACGGATTTGTCCAGCACCGTCGACCCGTTGCCGATGAGCGCCTGCTCGCCGATCGTGCAGTCGTGGACCAGGCACTGGTGCCCGACGGTCACGTTCTTCCCGATCTCCGTCACCGTGCCGCCGCAGTGGATCACCGAGTTGTCCTGCACGTTGGCGCCTTCGCGGATCACGATCGGCCCGAAGTCGGCGCGGATCACGGCGCCGTACCAGACGGACGCGTCCTTCTCGACGGTCACGTCGCCGATCAGGGTGGCGGTGGGGGCGATCCAGGCGTCCGGGTGGACCTGCGGGCTGGCGCCCTCGAACGAGAACAGAGGCATGCCAGCACCCTAATAACCGGCGAAGCAGAGCGCCTCGACGTCCCCGCGCAGGCTTTCGAACGGCCGCGGCCGCACGCGCTGCTGCACGACGGCGCCGAGCAGGTAGCTCAGCAGCGCCCGGGCGCGGGCGCGCGGGTCGTCGACGTCCAGCGGCGCCAGCAGTTCCGCGAACAGCTCGGTGATCGACGTCAGCATCGCGTCGATCGCCTGCGGGTGCTGCGCGCGCCCGGCCGCGATCCAGTACTCGAACCAGACGAACGCGCCGTTGGGCCGGTCCGCGAACTCCGCCAGGTACGCGCGCGTCACCTCGAACAGCCGCTCGCGCGGGTCCTCGCGCTTCTCGCCCACCGCACGCAGGTTCGCCGCGAACTTCGTGATGTGGGCGGCCATCGCTCGGTCGATGAGCACGTCGATGTCGGCGAAGTAGTAGTGGATCGCGCTCTTGGTGAGCGGGCCGGCGTCGGCGATCGCGCGCACGGTGCACCCGGCCAGCCCGTCTCTGGCGAGCACGACCCGTGCGGCCTCGACGATCTGCTCCTGCTTCTGCAGCTGGTTGGGCGACAGCTGCTCGCTGCGGCCGGGAACGGCGGTCACGGTGATCCTCGTTACGTTATTCAGGACGACAGGCCCGAATCCTAGGGCAGTCGTCCCATCGGGCCCCTCCGGGTGAAAAACCGGATTGGCCACCCCGGTCCGCGCAGCGGACAATGCCCGGCATGGTGATCTCAGGGGACAAGGGGCTCAGCGAGGCGGCGCGCCGCCAGCTGCAGAAGGAAATCGCGGACTTGCGCGCGCAACGGGCGGCGCTCGCGCCGCAGCCCGGCGAGCAGGAACGCACGGGGGACGCGGCCGACCAGGCCGACGTGATCGACCGCGCCGAGGCCGCCGCGCGGCTGGACCGCCAGATTTCCGAAGTGTCCGCGAAGCTGGAACACGGCGCGTACAACAGTTCCCTGCTCCCGGACGGCACGCGCGTCTCGCTGCGGTTCGCCGACGGCGACGAAGAGGTGCTCAACGTCGTGACGCTCCCGGGCGACGACCTCGACTCCGTGACCTCCGACAGCCCGCTGGGCCTCGCGCTCGTCGGCGCGAAGGCCGGCGACGAGATCACCTACCGCACCCCGCGCGGCGAGACGACCGCGACGGTGATCGAGCTGACCCCGCCGAAGGACTGACCACTTCGGACCCGCGGATCGGGCTGCCGGACTTCACGTCCCGGCAGCCCGATCCCCTTTTCGCGAGCTCGGTTCGCGGTCAGCGTTGCGACAGCGTCTCCGGCTTGTACGCGTACATCGCGCCCTGGTCCTCGACGACGTGCCAGTCGCCGGCGCAGACGCGGTCCGTGCGCTTCTCCTGCCCGGCGGGCCACCAGTCGGCCGAGAGGGTCGCCGGTTCGGTCGCCGCGGTGCCCGGCACGCACGTGGCCGGCAGCGCGGACGTGCCTGGGGTGTAGCGCAGGATCCGTTCGGACCCGGTGGTGCGGATGGCCTCCGTGACGGCCGTCGCGTCGTCCGGCACCCAGCTCGGCAAGCGGGCGTCGGCGTCGGCCTTGCCCGCGGCCCCCGTGTCGTACGAGACGTTCTTCACGTGGTCCGGCCCGTCCGGCCTGCACGCGGTGATCGTCGCCAGGGCCGCCGCGGCGGCGGCGAACCAGATCACCGTCTTCCCGATTTCGTTCATGACACCGAGTCAATCCGCGCCCGCCCGTGGCGGCATCGAACTTCCGGCCGGAGCCGGGTGGCCGGATGGCCGACCCACCTCCGGTCTCCACTGTGGACGGTGCGCCGGCAGCTGCGACCACTGAACTCCCGACGATCAGCGTCACTCGGACGGGTGGAATCAGCCGGCCTTCCGGTAGTGCATGAGCGCGGCAGCACCTTTCTGCTCGACGGACGTGAGCCGCAGCTCCGTCGGCGGTGTCCGGTCGGTGAACAGGCGCTGCCCCCGGCCCACGACCGTCGGGAACACCATCAGGCGGTACTCGTCGACGAGCTCACCGAGCTCGTGCACCAGGCTGACGCTCCCGGTGACGATCACGTCCTGCCGGGCCTTGCGCTCCCGCACCGCCGCGACGAGATCACCCTCGACCAGCGACGAGTTCTGCCACGCCTCGGTGTTGCTCAGCGTCCGCGACGCGACGAGCTTCGGGATAGCGTTCATCTTCGCCGAGAACGGGTCGGTCCGGCCCGGCCAGATCTTGCCGAACAGCTCCCACGTCGTCCGCCCGAACAGCATCACGCCGGTGTCGAGCAGCGGCCCGAGCTCGAACTTGTCGCCGGCCACCGCCTCCGGGCCGTGCCGGAACGCCCAGCCGCCGGCCGCGGTGCCGCCCGAGCCGTCCGGGTCCTCGACCACGCCGTCCAGCGTCACGAACTCGATCACGATCAGGTCGCCCATGACGGACTCCTTCGTTCGGTATCCCCTCGCCGGCCGGGTGGCTCGACACCGGTACCTACCGGAGGAAGCCGCCGAACTCATCGGTGCCGGCGGCAGGAATTTCGCCCCGCAGCCGTTCGATCGTCGGCTCGTGTCCGAACGCGGTCAAGCGGACAGGCGGCCCCGCCGGACCGCTTCGGCTGGTCTGCGCACAGCAGCTCCGCCGAGTGGTCCAGTCCTGCGCCGTCGCGACGGATCGGGCCGTCCCCTCGACGTGCGTTGGAGAGGCCGGCCTACTTGCGGGGATACTTGCTGTCGTGTGTGAGGCCTTCGCGGGAGCCTCGTCGCCGTCGGGCGGTGTTCCGTCGCCCGAGAGGGTCCGTGGCCTCGTGGCGCGCGGGCGTCCCGCCCGGTTCCCGCTCGATCCTCAACTGAACTGGCAGCAAACGAACGCCGCCGCACGAGCACTGCAAGCCGAACTGGCCGAGGACGACCTGCTCGTCATCGCATCTCCGGCAGGCACTAGGCAACCACCGTCGCTGACGGTCCTGCACCTGATCGGCAACGACGACATCGAGCGCTTCCGTGACCGGCTCGAATCGCTAGTCACGGAGTTCCGCGAGTTGGCCCGGCAGCTCATCGCCGTGTTCCGGCAACTCGTCGAACCGGCCTACGAACAGGACCTCGATCACCCGGAGTCACTAGAGGCCAACGGGGAACGCTGGTCGCTGCACCTCCACGGCGAGCATTGCCGGTTCCAAAGCCTGACCAGCGGGGCGGTCGTCGAGGTACAGATCGACAGCCCCGACACCCTCGACCCGTGGTTCCTGCTGCTGTTCGCCGAGTCCAGCGACCGCTACCCCGACATCCGAGCCGCGTGCGCTGCGGGTTTCCACGACATGGACCGGATGTTGACTCGTACCGGCATCTCCATAAGCCCGACCACGTCGGACGATGGTCCCGCAGCAGCGGTCGGACGGGGGATGCCGATCAAGGAGATCTCCCCGCCCGGTCGGGCACAACAGCACGGAACTGGTCCGCGCACAGCAGCTCCGCCGAGTGGTCCAGTCCTGCGCCGTCGCGACGGATCGGCCGGTCCCCTCGGCGGGTGACCTTCGCCAGGCGGCGCCCGGCGGGCAGAGCCAGGCCGCTTAGTCACCCACCACACGAATCAGGGCCCATCCGAGGTGTCTCGGATGGGCCCTGACCTGCGGAGCCGCCTGGGGGAATCGAACCCCCGACCTATTCATTACGAGTGAATCGCTCTGGCCGACTGAGCTAAGGCGGCGCGTCGGGTGGCTGGTGCCGTCCGACGGGATCAGTGTAGCGGAGGCACGGGGCGTCACCTTGCGGGGGCCGCGTCGTTAGGGTCCTATGACCTCGGTCTCAGTCCCCGACCGCCCGACGACCTGGAGGACCCGGCCCATGCGGCGAAGACTGCCCCGCGCGGTGGCGCTGCCCGCGGCAGCGGCGTTGCTGCTGCTCACCGCCGGTCCGGCGGGCGCGCAGGAGATTCCGACGACGCCGATCCCGCAGCCGGTGAACCCCACGCAGGCCCCGGCGTCCGCGCCGATCGGGCCGCAGCCGCTGGGGCACGCGGTGGGTGACGCGGGCACCGCGCTCGGCGTGCTGCGCCTGCTGCCCAACTCCGTGCCGACGGACACGATCCTGCCGGGCTTCGGGCAGACGTTGCCGAAGCAGTCGGCGCTGGAGGCGGGCATGGGCCTGTCCAGCGCGTCGGCGAACTCCGAGGCGTACCTGAGCTACGAGAAGTCGATCGCGCAGGCGTCGCCGTTCGGGCTGGCCGTGGGCGGGCAGGCGCCGCAGACGCCGGGCAGCGTGGTGCAGACCGCGTTGCCGGACAACCCGAAGCAGCTGTCGGGCGGGCTGAACGCGCCCCAGAACCCACTGCTGAACATCGGCTTGCTCAACGGCACGGCGCACGCGCGCTGGAGCGAGTCGCTGGGGCCGTGCGTCGACACGATCGCGGACTCGAGCACGTCGGTAGCGAGCCTTTCGCTGCTGAACGTGATTCCGACGCTCCCGCAGATCCCCATGCTCGGCCAGGGCGGGCTGCAGCTGCCGCAGAGCGCGCAGCTCGCGCAAGGCTTCGACCCGGCCAAGGGCTTGCAGAGCCTCGGCGGCCTGCTCTCGGGCGGCGGCCAAACCGCGCCCGACGGCACCGGTTCGCTGCTGAGCCTGCCGAGCACGCTGTCCTCGCGGTCGCAGGTGAAGCTCGTGGACATCCCGGGGTCGAAGAACAAGGCGGTGCAGTCGACGTCGACGCTGCAGGCCGCCGACATCGACGTCCTCAAGGGTACGCCGCTGGAGCTGTCGATCAAGGTGACCAGCCAGCCGACGCTCACGGTGACCTCGACCGGCGACGAGAAGACGTCCAAGGTCGACTACACCGCGCCCGTCCTGTCGATCCAGGCCGGCGGCAAAACGCTGTACACGCTCGACGCGGCGCACCCGACCAAGGACATCCCGATCGGGCTGCCGCTCGCGGGCCTGTCCGACCAGTTCGGTCAGCTGAACTCGCTTCCCGTCGTCGGCGGTCTCGTCTCGACGGTGACGAAGGGTCTCCAGCAGGTCGGCGACACCGCCGGCACCGTGCTGGACCTCGGCGTCCTGAGGCTGTCGATCGCGGGCCTCGACAAGAAGGCCACCGCGGCGACGACGCCGTTCAAGGGCTACCAGCTGGGCGCGTCGGCGCGGCTGTTCGACCTGCAAGTGCTGCCGACGAAGAACCTGAAGTCCCTGCTGCCCGGCGGCGCCGGGGACAACCTGCCGTCGTCGCTCGCGCAGCTGTCGCTCGGCGAGCAGGTCGCCCGTGCCTACGCCCCGACCGGCGGTGTCGTCTGCGGCACGGCCGCCGCCCCGCCGCCCGCGGGCGGTCAGGCGCCCAAGGGCCCGGTCAAGAACCTCGCCTACACCGGCACTGCCTACGACACGGTGCCGCTGTTCTGGGCCGGTACGGCGATGCTGCTGCTCGGTGTGGTGCTGGTCGCGGCGTTCCCGAACCGCCGCCGCGTCGTCCCGGCCACGGTGAAGAAGCAGGACCCGAAGCCGTTCAAGCCGTCGCCGCACCCGCGCGATTGAGCCGTCCGGGAGTTCGCCGACGCGGCCCGGTCACCGTCGAACGGTGGCCGGGCCGGTTCGCGCTCAGCCGTGGCGCAGGGCGGTAACCATCGCCTCCACGGCGATACGTGGCTTGACGTTCAGTTCGATCGCCTCACGGCAGCCGAGGACCGCTTCCAGGCGGCGCAGCGTGGATTCCGGCGTCCAGGCCGCGGCGGCCGAGCGGATCTCGTCGGCGTGGTCCGGGTGCGTCAGGGTCGCGCCGGAGCGGGACGTGGTGACGAGGACGTCGCGGTAGAAGCCCGCGAGGTCGACGAGCGCGAGGTCCAGCGTGTCGCGCTGCGTGCGGGTCGCGCGGGACTTCTGGCGCTTTTCCAGCTGCTTCACGGCGGCCTCGGCCGCGCGCTTGGCGCCGGCGACGCCCTTGCCGACCCCGTCACCACCCATGGCGGTGCGCAGCTCGGAGCGTTCGACCTCGTCGCGGGCCTTGCTCTCCTCACCCGCGTCCGCCTCCGCGGCGCTGATCAGCTGGTCGGCGCTGGTGAAGACGTCGGCGGGACGGCGCAGGCCCGTGGGGATCCGCAGCACGGTGGCGCGGCGCTGGCGGGCGGACTCGTCGGTGGCCAGCCGGCGCGCGCGGCCGACGTGGCCGTTGCACACGGCAGCCGCCCACTGCGCGCGTTCGGGATCGACGCCGTCGCGCGCCACGAGGACCTGGGCGATGGCCTCGGGCGGCGGCGTCCGCAGCGTCACCAGCCGGCAGCGCGAGCGGATGGTGACCGACACGTCGTCCGGGTGGTCCGAGGGCGCGCACAGCAGGAACACCGTGCGCTCCGGCGGCTCCTCGACGGCCTTGAGCAGCGCGTTCGACGCGCCTTCCGTGAGCCGGTCGGCGTCCTCGATGATCACGACCTGCCACTCGCCCGTGGTCGGGCGCCGCGCGGCGGCCTGCACCAACGCGCGCATCTCGGCGACGGAGATCGACAGGCCTTCGGGCACCACGAGCCGGACGTCGGCGTGGGTGCCCGCCATCGTCGTGCGGCACCCGGGGCACGCGCCGCAGCCCGTGCCGGTGCTGCACTGCAGCGCGGCGGCGAACGTGCGCGCCGCGACCGAGCGGCCGGAGCCGGGCGGGCCCGTGATCAGCCACGCGTGGGTCATCGCGGCCGGCGCGACGGGTTCCCCCGCCACGATCTTCGCCGCAGCTGAGGCCGCCGACGACAGCGTTTCCACCGCCGGTTCCTGACCCACGAGCTCGGCCCAGACGCCGATCGGCCCGGTCACTTGGCCTCCACTTCGGACACTTCCTGCTCGCGCGCGGGCGCGAGCTCGGCCTCCGCGGCTTCGCCTTCGACGACGTCGGCGGTCGCCACGGACAGCGCGTCGCTGCCCGCGTCGACGCGCTCGGCGGGCTCCGTCGGCGCCAGCCCGGAGAGCCGGCCGACGAACACCGCTCGCACGGCTGTGCGCACGCGGGCCGCCACCTCGTCGTCGGTGCCGTCGGCGTCGACGACCACGTAGCGGTCGGGATCGGCGGCGGCCATCTCGGCGAGCAGGTGCTGCATGCGCCACTGGTCGTTCATCGACACCGACGAGTTCTCCTCGCGCGCGCCCGGTGCGGCGTCGAGCAGCACGGTGAGGTCGGGGCGCAGACGGCCGGTCGCCCAGTCGGCCAGGCCCTCGGCCTCGCCGGTGTCGAGGCCCGCGACCGTGCACAGCTGCGCGAGCGGCGAGTCGACGAAGCGTTCCATCACGACGACGTGCCCGGCGTCGAGCGCGGGCTGGATCTCGCGTTCCACGAGCTCGGCCCGCACCGCGGCGGCGACGAGCGCCTGCGCCCGCGCACCGGTGAGCGACGCGTCGGAGATCAGGGAGCGGAAGCGCCGCTCGTCGAGCGCGGGGTCGGCGGCCAGCACGACGGGCCGGGTGCCGGTGCCGAGCCAGCGCGACAGGCGCGCGGCCTGGCTGGCCGTGTTGATGGCGGTGGTGCCCTCGAGCGCGATGAGGAAACCGTTGACGCGCCGCGGCGCGCGGCGCAGGGCGTTGCGCAGGTCGGTGAGGATCTTCTCGGTGCGGCGATCGTCCATCTGCCGGTAGGCGATCACGCCGAGCAGCACGGCGAGCACCCCGCCGCCGATCATCACCGGGCGCGTGCCGTCGATCGTGACCGGGCTGCCCCACACGTTGATCTGGTGCGGCCGGACGAGGCCGATGAGCGCCGGCGTGATGATCGTGGAGCCGAACAGCACGATCTTCAGCATCGACTGGTAGATCGCATTGACCCGGCCGCGGATCGCGTCTTCGACCCGCGAGCCGATGATCGTGACGCCGGTGAGGAACGCCGTGCCCGCGCAGACGCCCGTGAGCGCCACGGCGACCACCGAGATCGCCAGGTGCGGCGACAGGGCGATGATCACCAGCGAGAGCCCGGCGACGACGATCGACAGGCCGAACAGCCGGTCGTGCGGCAGGCGGCGCGCGAGCTTGGGCGCGATGGCCATGCCCGTGGCGAGGCCGAGGAACACCGCGAGGACCAGCAGGTTGAACGCCGCGTCGCCGGCCAGCAGCGACGACGAGTACGGCTTGGCCGACGCCACGACGGCACCGCCCGCCGCGAACGCGCCGAACGCGCCGATCAGCAGGCCGCGGACCAGGGGCGTGCTCTTCACGAACCGGAGGCCGTCGCGGACCATGTCGCCGAAGCCGAACTTCTCTTCGTCGGCCTTCTTGACCTTCTGGTCCGGCAGCTTGTGGACGTCGCGCAGGGACAGCTCGGGGATCCGCGTCGCGATGAGGATGCCGCTGGTCAGGTACAGCAAACCGTTGACGACGACGACGATCTTCGCGATGTAGAGGTCGGCCGTGGCGCCCTGGAACAGATGGAACGTGGTGTTCGCGCCGAGGATGAGGGCGTTGGCGCCGGCGGCGGTGATCACGGCGAGGCCGTAGGTCATCACCATGCCGAGCTGGTTGGCGGTCTCGACCTGATCGGGGCGGCGCAGCAGGTTGGGGACCGCCGCGTCCTTCGACGGGATCCACATGATCGAGCAGCAGCCGACGAGGAAGTTCGCGACGAACAGCCACCACGGCGCGCCGACGATCGCGATCGAGAGCAGGAAGCCGCAGCGGAGGAAGTCGCAGACGACCATCACCTTGCGGCGGTCGAAGCGGTCGGCGAGCAGGCCGCCGATCGGCGCGAACAGCAGCCCCGGCAGCAGGTTCGTGAGCACGACGCCGACGAACGCGAAGTTCTGCGCGGTGTAGTTGTCCAGCAGCTTGGTGCTCAGGCTGGTCAGCGCCAGCAGGTTCAGCCAATCGGCGACGCTGCAGAGGTACGTGACGCCCCAGAGCCGACGGAACGGTTTGATGGCCAGCACGCGCCTGACCCGGTGGATCGTCGAGACCTCAGCACCCGCCGACCCACCCGGATCGACGCCGGGTACTGACCGCACGCCCTCGCTGATACGCCCACCCCACTCGTCACGGCGGCGTCGGGAAACCCTGTTCCGGATCCCCCGACCGTGTCGTCAGGGTAGCCCGATCACCGATCCGGGCCCGGCACCGGCCCGGGTGTGGCGGTGGTGTCGCGAGGTCAGCCGAACAGCCCGCTCACGCTGTTGACCAGGCTCGACAACATCAGCAACGCGACGACGGCGAACACGATGAGCAGCACGACAGCGAGCAGCACGCCCGCCGTGCTCGTGGACGGACGGCCGAGGTTCGGCACGCCGATGGTGGGCAACCGGCGCCCCTTCGCCTGCCGCTCGGCGAGCTCCGCCTCGATGTCGTCGTCGGCGACCTCCGCCTTGGCCTTCGGCCGGGGCCGCGGGACCTTCTTGAGCAGCTGCGGCGCGCGCGTCGGCCACGTGCGCTGCCGGGGCAGCAACCCCAGCGGCACGTTGTCCGGCCGGTCGCCGCTCAACGGCGGGATCTCCTTGGGCGTCTGCGCCGCTTCCTCCTTGAGCGCGGCCTCGACCATCCGCTTCACGGCCTCCGGGTCGTGCTGCACGGGCCGCGCCGTCGGCAACGCCTTGTCCGGCGTCGTCGCGGGCGCCGCGTCAGCCGCGGTGACCAACCCGGAAAGCGGATCGGCGAACCGCTCCCCCGTGACGCTGCCCTGGAGCGTCCCGTCGCGCTCCGGTTCGGGGGCACTGAAGAAAGGAGCCCCACCGCTCGTGCTCATGGTGACCACCTCACTACGGAATGTCCTCGCCTTCCAGTGTCGGCGACACTACCGGCTCCCGCATCCGCCCAATGGCCGCACAATCCCCGCGGCGCACCAGCCGATCCCGCAGCAGTCTGCAGGCACAGGCCCTCGCGGTCGACCGCCGGGGGTGTCCTCCCCGGGTGATCCCGATCACGAGATCGGGCACTCTTCGTAACCGACCCGGGGTGTTTTGCCCGGGCCGCCCGGCCTCACCTGCCCGTCCCGCGCGCCCGTTTCGCCGGCCACCCGCGACCCACTTCGCGAGGCGCGACCTCACGACGCAAGCCCCACCGCGCGCCGCCGCCTCCGACACCCGCCCGACGCGCTAGTAGGCACTTGCCGTCGCCACGCCGCGACCTGCGGTCGCCGCACCCGCCCGACGCACTGCCCCACGCCGCGACCTGCGGTCGCCGCACCCGCCCGACGCACTGCCCCACGCCGCCCCGCGGCCCGGCGGCAAACCCGCAGCCCGGCACCACGCCCTTGTCCGGCACCACACGCCACGCACAACGTCTTGCCCAGCACTACGCCTTGCCGGCGGCACGCGCCGCGCCCAGCCCGCGGCGGCGCCACGCCCAGCCCGGCCGCCACCCCCGGCCCGGCGCCACGCCATGCCGACGCCACGCACCGCGCCACGAACCACGCCCTGCCCGGCCCCACGCCGACACCACGCACCCACGCACCAGGCACCACGCCCCGCCAGGCGCCGCGCTGTGCCCGGCGCCGCGCCGCGGCACGCCGACGCATCCGCCTGTCGCCGCGCCCCCACCCCGCAACCGCCGGCTCGAGGGTCGCCACACAGTGCCGGTCTCTGGGCCACCCCGCCCAAGCCGACCCGCCACAGCACCCCAGTCGCTGCCGCAGCCCGTCACAAGACCCCGCCGGCCACCGCGCCGTGGCCCGTGGCACCACCCCGCCAGTCGCCTGCCGCGGCCTGTCACCACACCGGCCGGCCGCCGCGCCGAAGCCCGTCACCACACTCGTCGCCGCCTCACGGGTCACCGCACCGGTCCGCCCTCACCTCCCGCTACCTCCTCACCAACCCCCACCCGCCAACATCACTCGCCTCCCCACCAACCATCGCGCCCACACTCCCCGGCCCCCACCCCGGCCCCGGAGCCCCGCCAACCCCACCTCACGCGTGCCGCCTCACCGCCTCGACGATCCACGCCTCCGCGGTCCCCCGGGTCGCCGGCGTCCACGTCACCACCCAGCCCCCGTCCGGGCGCGGCGCCGCCCGGAACTGGTACCGCCCCTGGTCGTTGTCGACGAGACCGAAGGCGCCGTGGGGGTACTCGGCGAGGACGGCGTCGCGCACCGCGAGGTCGACGAGGACCGTGCCGAGGCGGGGACGGGCGATCGCCGAGCGGATGACGTCGAGCGAGCCCCACGCGACGGGCGGGACGAGCCCGCTGCCGTCGGTCTCGATGCGGACGGCGGGCCCCGGCCCGGGCCGGTGGTCGGGCAGACCGTCGAAGACCCAGCCGGGCAGGGCGCTGAGCAGGCCGGACCGCAGGCGCGCGCGGCGGCCCCGCTTGCTCATCACCGTGGTGTAGTCGTCGTCGCCGAAGAAGCGGACCTCCCAGGGCTCCTCGCGAGTCGGGAAAACGCCCGTGACGACCCCGCGGATGAAGCCACCGCGCAGCACGCGGTACAGCCCGACGGCCTCGGGCGTGACCTCTCCTTCGGGCGCCAGGCCGAGCGCCGACATCCCGGCCACGAACCGCGTGTACTGCTCCACCTCCTCGACGAGTCCGGGCCCCAGCGAGGGCCCGAACGACTGCCGCACCTCGTCGGCGAGACTCAGCGGCTCGGCGTCCGGCGCAGGACCGGTGGACTCGACCAGTACCGGGGGCACGCTGAACTGAGGGTCGTAGAACTCCATCACCGATGGCCGCTCCGGAACCTCGGCGCGGAGCGGCGCGATGACCTCGTCGATGACGTCGAAGACGACGGCTGCTGAACTGCTCACCCCACCATTGAACACCCTGGTACCGACAATTTTTCGAACTTTTGTTCGAATCGACACGATCGTGCGGCGAACGGTCGGTCAGCGGCTCGCGGCGGCCGGCGCAACCCGCATCGTCGGCGCCAGGAAGGAGACGGACACGACGAGCAGCCCGACCACGGCCAGCGTCCAGTGCAGCCCGATCCCGCCCGCCAGCGCACCGATCAGCACCGGCCCCACGAGGAACCCGAAGTACCCGCACGCCGCCACCGCCGCGATCGCCCGGCCCGGCGCGTCGGGCTGCTTGCGACCGGCGGCGCTCCACGCCAGCGGCACCATCCCCGACACCCCGAGGCCGACCACGGCGAACCCGGCCACCGCGAACCCCGGCACCGGCACGGCCACGACCAGCAGGAACCCGAGCACCGTCACCGCCGTCGCGGTGTGCATGAAGGGCACGACGCCGTAGCGCTCCACGAGCCGGTCCGCCACGACCCGCACCGCGATCATCGTGATCGAGAACGCGAAGTAGCCCAAGGACGCCAGAGCGGCCGACGCCGAGGTGACGTCGCGCAGGTACACGGCGCTCCAGTCGTTCACCGTGCCCTCGGCGACGAACCCGCAGAACGCGATCACCCCCAGCGGGATCAGCGCCTTCGACGGCAGCGCGAACGCCGCCTCACCCTGGCCGCGGTCGGCACCCGGCAGGAACCGCGTCGCCGCGCCCAGCGCGACGAGCAGCAGCACCGCGCCGGTCGCCGTGAAGTGGACCTGGATCGGCACGCGCCCCGTCTCCATCAGCGCGCCGGCACCGGACCCCAGCAGCCCGCCGATGTTCCAGAACGCGTGGAACCCCGCGAAGATCGGCCGCCCGTACTCCTCCTCGACGCGCGCGGCGTGGGCGTTCATCGACACGTCGAGCAGGCTGTTGCCCATCCCGAGCACGACCAGCGCACCCACGAACGGCACCAGGCCCGACGCGAGGGCCGCCAGCGGCAGCCCCACGCACAGCACGGTCGCGCCGGCCAATACTCCCCGGCGGCTGCCGATTTTCGCGAGCACCGGCCCCGCCGCCACGAGCGCGGCCACCGATCCCGCCGCGAGCCCGAACAACCCGATCGCCAGCTCGCCCGCGCTCAACCCGGCGTGAGCCTGCGCGGCCGGGATCCGCGCCGCCCACGTGGCGAACGCCGCGCCACACACCGCGAACACCACCGAAACCGCGGCGCGCGCACGCTGAACCCGCTCCACCCACCGTCCCCCAGACGTGAAGAAGGGGGCCACCCGAAGCGTTCGGGTGGCCCCCGACGGAAAGTCCGCCGCCTACTTGGCCTTCGCGGTGCTCGCCTTCTTCGCGGGCGCCTTCTTGGCCGCCGCGGTCTTGGTCGCGGTCGACTTCGCCGCCGTGGTCGTCTTCCGGGTCGTCGTGCGCTTCTTCGGCGCCGGGCCCTTCGCCCGCTTGTCCGCCAGCAGCTCCGCCGCCCGCTCGGCCGTGAGGTCCTCGATGCTGTCGGTCTTGCGCAGCGTCGCGTTGTACTCGCCATCGGTCACGTACGGGCCGAAGCGGCCGTCCTTGACCACCATCGGCTTGCCCGACACCGGGTCGTCACCGAGCTCCTTGAGGGGCGGCTTCGCGGTGGCCGACCGGCCGCGCTGCTTCGGCTCCGAGTAGATCTTCAGCGCCTCTTCCAGCGTGATCGAGAACAGCTGCTCCTCGGTCTGGATCGACCGCGAGTCCGTGCCCTTCTTCAGGTACGGCCCGTAGCGCCCGTTCTGCGCGGTGATCTCGTCACCCGACTCCGGGTCCTTGCCCACCACGCGCGGCAGCGACAGCAGCTTCAGCGCGTCCTCGAGCGTCATCGTGTCGATCGCCATGGACTTGAACAGCGAACCCGTGCGCGGCTTCGGCTGCTTCGCCTTGGCGGCCTTCTTCTGCGCGGCCGTCGCGCCCTCGGGCAGCGGCTCCGGTTCGGGCAGCACCTCGGTGACGTACGGGCCGAAGCGGCCTTCCTTCGCCACGATCTCGTGCCCGCTCACCGGGTCGGTGCCCAGCTGGCGACCTTCCTGCGGCGTCGCGAAGAGCTTCTCCGCGATCTCCGACGTCAGCTCGTCGGGCGGCAGGTCCTCGGGCAGGTTGGCGCGCTGTGACTGGCCGTCCACCTCGCGCTCGAGGTACGGCCCGTAGCGGCCCACGCGCACGACGACCTTGTGCCCGTCGGCGTCGTTGAACAGCGGGATCGAGTTGATCTCGCGCGCGTCGATGCCCTCGACGCTGCCGTCGACCAGCTTCTTCAGCCCGCCGAGCCGGCCGACCGAGCCCTCCACGCCGAAGTCGCCGCCGAAGTAGAACTTCGAGAGCCACTGCGCGCGGTGCTCGTCGCCGTTGGCGATGCGGTCGAGCTCGTCCTCGAGCCCGGCGGTGAAGTCGTAGTCCACCAGCCGCTCGAAGTGCCGCTCCATCAGGCCGATCACGGCGAACGCGACCCAGGAGGGCACCAGCGCGGAACCCTTCTTCCACACGTACCCGCGGTCCTGGATGGTCTTGATGATCGACGCGTACGTCGACGGCCGGCCGATGCCCAGCTCCTCGAGCTTGCTCACCAGGCTCGGCTCGGAGTAGCGCGCGGGCGGCGACGTGGTGTGGCCGTCGGCGGACAGGTCGGAAGCGGTCAGGCCCTGGTCCTTGACCAGCACCGGCAAGCGGCTCTGCTTGTCGTCGGCCTCGCCGCCGGCCTCGGTGTCGACCGCCTCGACGTAGGCCTTCAGGAAGCCCGCGAAGGTGATGGTGCGACCGGACGCGGCGAACGTGCACTCCTCGCCCGAGGTCGCGGTGCCGACGATGCGCACCGACATCGTGGTGCCCTTCGCGTCGGCCATCTGCGACGCGATCGTGCGCTGCCAGATCATCTCGTACAGGCGGAACTCGTCGGAGTCCAGCTCACCCGCGACCTGGCCCGGCGTGCGGAACACCTCGCCGGACGGGCGGATCGCCTCGTGGGCCTCCTGCGCGTTCTTGACCTTGCGCGTGTACTGCCGCGGCGAAGGCGACACGTACTCCTTGCCGTACAGCTGCGTCGCCTGGCTGCGCGCGGCCGAGATCGCCGACTCCGACAGGGTCGTCGAGTCGGTACGCATGTAGGTGATGTAGCCGTTTTCGTACAGCTTCTGCGCGATCCGCATCGTGCGCTCGGACGTGAACCGCAGCTTGCGGCCCGCCTCCTGCTGCAGCGTCGAGGTCATGAACGGCGCGTACGGCTTGCGCGTGTACGGCTTCTCTTCGACGCTCGCGACCCGGAAGTCGCGGTTGGCCAGTCCTTGCGCCAGTGCCTGCGCGTCGGTCTCGCCGAGCACGCGGATCTCGTTGGCGGAGCCCTTCAGCCGGCCGTTGGAGTCGAAGTCGCGGCCCGTGGCCAGGCGCGCGCCGTCGACGGAGATCAGGCGCGCCGGGAAGGTCTGCGGCGAGGCGTCCTCGCCGGCGTCCATCGTCGCGGAGATGTCCCAGTACGACGCCGAGGTGAAGCGCATGCGCTCCCGCTCGCGCTCGACCACGATGCGCGTCGCCACGGACTGCACGCGGCCCGCCGAGAGCTTCGGCATGACCTTCTTCCACAGCACGGGGGAGACCTCGTAGCCGTAGAGCCGGTCGAGGATGCGGCGGGTCTCCTGCGCGTCGACGAGGTCGGCGTCGAGCTCACGCGTGGCGTCGGCGGCCGCGCGGATCGCCTGCTCGGTGACCTCGTGGAACACCATGCGGCGCACGGGCACCTTGGGCTTGAGCGTCTCGAGCAGGTGCCACGCGATGGCCTCGCCCTCGCGGTCGGGGTCCGTGGCGAGGTAGAGCTCGTCGACGTCCTTGAGCAGCCCCTTCAGCTCCGTGACCTTGGACTTCTTGTCCGGCGTGACGATGTAGAGGGGCTTGAAGTCGTTGTCGATGTCGACGCCGAGCCGCGCCCACGACTCGCCCTTGTACTGGGCGGGAACGTCGGCCGCACCCCGCGGGAGGTCGCGGATGTGCCCGACGGAGGACTCCACGACGTAGTTGCCGCCGAGGTACGGGGCGATCTTGCGGGCCTTCGTGGGCGACTCGACGATCACCAGCCGCCGGCGCCCGGCGCCGTCCGTCCCGGTGCCGTTCTTCTTGGTCCGTGCTCCTGCCACGCTGTCCTGCTCTCCACTCATCTCCGCGCCATCGCCCACGATGGCGGCGGCACTCCCTTACCCCTCGACGAGGGGTGCTGCGCCCGCGTCTTCGACCAGCCAGTGTGCACGCTCGCACCAGCCCGACAGCGGCTAGGTGGCCTGACACGCCGTCCCGCCCCTGCCCGTCGGATCGCCGCTGACCTCGACGATGTTTCCTATCCAGACCTAGCACGTGATTCCGGACACGTGCCGTGCAGGGTATCTCGCGATCACGTCGATA
Organism: Amycolatopsis sp. NPDC051903; assembly: GCF_044452505.1. NCBI lineage: Bacteria > Bacillati > Actinomycetota > Actinomycetes > Pseudonocardiales > Pseudonocardiaceae > Amycolatopsis > Amycolatopsis sp. NPDC051903. The sequence goes on from NZ_JBITBT010000003.1 coordinate 39,170, forward strand.
CCCTCCGTTCGACGGTGGTGGGCCTGGCGTCGACACCGCTTCACTTACTACCTCGTCAAGTCGAAAGGAACCACCATGACCCGACGCCTGCTCGGTGGCGTGGTCGCCGCCGTGGCCGCGTTCGCCCTGGTCACAGCACCCGAGGCGAGTGCGGCGACCACCACGTTCGCCGGGGCGGTGGCGCTGTCCAACTGCTCCGGATCGGTGGTCAAACCGGCCGACACGCCCGACACGGCGCCCGCGCTCGTGATGTCCAACGGTCACTGCCTGGAGTCGGGGTTCCCGAAACCGGGCCAGGTCATCGTGGGGCAGAAGTCCACTCGGACGTTCAGCCTGCTGTCGCCGGACGGCAAGCAGAGCCTGGGCACCCTGAAGGCCAAAAAAGTCGTGTACGCGACCATGACCGACACCGACGTCTCGCTCTACCAGCTCGACACCAGCTACGCGCAGATCAAGCAGGCGTACCGGATCTCCCCGCTCGAACTCGCCGGCACGCACCCGGTGGCGGGCACGCACATCGACGTGGTTTCGGGCTACTGGAAGACCATCTACTCCTGCTCGATCGACGGGTTCGTGAACGAGCTGCACGAGAACGGCTGGGTCTGGAAGGACTCGATCCGCTACACGCCCGAGTGCGAGACCGTCGGCGGCACGTCCGGCTCGCCGATCGTCGACACCGCAACGGGCAAGGTGGTCGGCGTCAACAACACGTCGAACGAGAACGGCGAGCGCTGCACCCTCGACAACCCGTGTGAGGTCGACGGGTCCGGCAACGTCACCGTGCACCCCGGTACCAAGTACGGCGAGGAGACGGCCGGTATTCCCGCCTGTCTCACGCCGGCCAGCGAGATCGACCTCGGCCGCCCCGGCTGCGCGCTGCCGAAACCGGCGGCCGGACGAGTTTTCTAACCAACGGCCTCCAGCAAGTACTGAAGGGGACTCTCGTCACGACGGGAGTCCCCTTCGGCGCGTTCGGCGGCGGGCCGGGCCCGCCCGGACCAAGCCGCCGCTTCCTTCGGCTCCGGCAGCTCGGGCCACGCGGCCTCCGCGCCCGCGGGCGGTTCGCCGATCAGCTCGAGCAACCCGTCGAGCCGGCGCCGGCCCGACACCCGCACGCCCGGCTCCTCCGCCTTCGGCCCCAGCAGCCGCGCCTGCACCCCGAGCGGTTCCAGCGCACCCAGCAGTTCCTCGTGCATCCCGGGCGCGAGCGGGTCCATGCCGAGCAGGTAGCCCGACGGGCCCGGCCGGCCCGCCGCGAGCGCCCACATGCGCAGCATCGCGCCGCTCAGCCGGAACCCGTCGGGCACCGCTTTGCCCGAATCGTCTTCGGTCGGACCGGAGCACCCCGTCCGCAGCCACCGCGCCGCCAGCGGCAGCAGATCGACGCGGAACGACGTGCGCACCTGCGGCCGGCCGCAGTCGGCGACGGTCACCTGCGCGTCGGCGCCACGCCGGCGGCACTCGCGCGCCAGCGCCCCCGCGCGCCACTGCTCGTCGACGACCACGGACAGCCGCGCCGCCGTGCGCCCGAAGCCGGTGATCTGTCCCTGGCAGCACAGCAGGCCGGCCAGGTCCGGGAGCCCGGGGCCGCTCGCCTCAGCCGAGAACAGCGAGATCGTCCGATCCACGCGGAGCATGATAGAACACAAGTTCGATCGCACGCGAGACTTGCGCCCCGGATTTTCGCCGATCGAGCGATCACCGCACCACCCGGTCGTGTGCGGCCCGCGGCGCGAAAATCCAGCCGGCCAGCAGCACGCCGGCGGCCGCGACGAACACCGCGGGCCCGGACAGGAGGCCGAAGAGGGCGATGCCGAGCGAGCCGCCTATCTGGCGCGTGAAGGTGAGCGTGGCCATCGCCGAGCCGAGGACGTCCACCGGCGCCCATGACTGCGCGAGCAGCGCGTAGACCTGCATGGACAGGCCGAGCGAGGCGCCGCTGCAAGCCAGTCCGGCCACGATCACGGCGAGCCGGATCCCGCCCGGCGGCAGGAGCGGGATCGCGGCTGTCGCGAGGAGCCCCGCGACGCCGAGGGCCAGGCCCAGCCGGCCCCAGGCCGTGAGCCGGGGAAACCGGCGGGCGAACGCGGCGAACCCGCTGGTCACGACCAGTTGCCCGGCGCTCATCGGCAGGAGCAGCAGACCCGTTGCGGCCGGCGCGGCGCCGAGGGCGAGCGGGACGTAGGTGAAGCTGCCGAAGAGCGCGACCCCGCTGAGGAAGGTGACTCCGATGGCGCGCGCGAGCCCAGCGTCGGCGAAGAGGCGCGGCGGGACCAGTGGTGCGGCGGCGCGGCGTTCGACGCGGACGAACGCGACCGTCGCGATGCCGACGAGGAGCACCACCACCGACGCCCGCAGCAGATCGCGGGCGATCGCGCCGGCACTGCCGAGCACGACGATTCCGCCACCGGCCACCGCGACCAGCAGCGCGCCCCTCCAGTCGAACCCGGTTCGGCTCACGCGCCGGGCTCCGGGGACCGTTCGCGCGCCCAGCAACAGCGCCACAGCGCAGAGCGGGAGGTTCACCACAAAGACCGAACGCCAGCCGGCCGTCGCGGCCAGCAGGCCGCCCAGCGGAGCGCCCCCGATCGACGACACGGCGAACACGGCCGTGAGCCAGCCCTGACGCCGCACCAGTTCCGTGCGGTCGAACAGCTCGGCCAGCCCCGCCACCGCGGCCACGATCAGCCCGCTGCCGCCCAGCCCCTGCACGGCGCGGAACGCGACCAGCGCGGGCACGTCCGGCGCCAGCGCGCACGCGAGAGACCCGACGGCGAACACCACCGCCGACCCAGCGAAGGTCCGTCGCCGGCCCCAGCGGTCGCCGAGGCTGCCGTGCACCGGCGTCGCCACGGCCACCGCCAGCAGGTACGCCGCGGTCACGCCACCCACCGCGTCGGCCCCGCCGAGGTCCGCGGCGATCGCCGGCAGCGCCGCGACGACCACGTTGGTGTCCAGCGACGCCATCAGCATCCCCAGCACGAGCGCGGCGAACGCGGCGTCGCGTCCCTGTCGATTTGCATGCATATCGCACACGTTATGCATGCGAAACGCACACAGTCAAGGTAAGCTGAGTTCCGTGACAGCTCCCCTCGAAGAAGCCGGACCCGCGTTGTTCCGCCTGGTCAGACACTGGTCACGGCGGTGGACCACCCGCACGTCGGCCGAGCTGCCGGGCGAACAGCGCCACGTTCAGCACATCCTGGCGGTGGAGGCCGTCGACACGGCGAGCGCGCACCCAGGCGAGGTGACGGTCGCGACCGTCGCGCACCACCTGGGGCTCGACCACTCGGGCGCCAGCCGCCTGGTCCGCGACGCGACCGCGGCGGGCTACCTCACCCGCGGCACGTCGGGGCAAGACCGGCGCCGGGCGTCGCTGCAGCTGACCGACAGCGGACGCGAGCTGCTCGCCGCTTCACACCAGTGGCAGCGGCGGACGTTCGACGAACTCACCGCCACCTGGACGGCTGCCGATCGCCGGCGCTTCGCCAGCTACCTCGTGCGGCTGGCCGGAGAGCTCTAGCTGTGTTGCTCGGTGCCGGCGGGGGTGTGGTTGCCGATCGCGGTGTGGGGTCGGTGGTGGTTCCCGGTCGAGCCAGTGGGGAAATGCTTACGGGCAGGCGCTTCCTGAGGGGTAGGGCTGCTCGTCGGCCTGTTTGTCGAGCAGGGCGCGGTGGAGGGGTTCGGCTTTCTTGCTTGTCGGCCGGCCGCCAGGGACCGGCACAGCGGGGTTGGATGGCCAGCTCGGCGCAGGTGGTCGGCCAGGTGGTTTTGTGGCAGGCCCAGGCGTTGTGGGTGAGTGCTTGCTCGATGGGGATGCCCAGCGTGGTGAACCAGGAAGGCTGCGCAGGTGCCGCCGGACAGCGTTTCGGTATACGCCAGGCGTGAGCGATCGTCGAGAGCGGTGTGGAGGACGGCGGATCGGATTCCGGCGCGATTCCGGCGTTCGCACAGCCGGCCGAGCTGGCCCGATCCCTGCGGACAGGGCGCAATGCCACGACGTGGCCCGACCGCATCGGTAGTCCGGTTCTGGCTGCGATGAGGCCGGCCATTCCCGACGCTCGGACCGTGCGATAGCGCTCGGCCCGCCACGACCCGTGGTCGATGTGACCTGGAACCGCTCAGCCGCCGGCTGCAATGGCCCACCCGCTCGATGACACACCGATCGGCCGCGGCCTGCCGGTTGGCGTCAGCGAGGCATCACCGTGGACCGTGAGGACCCGGGATTCGGTGCAGGTTGTGGTGATCCACACCGAAACCCGGGGTCCTCACCCCTGCCAAGATCGTCAAAGCAGGGTCGCCGACGAGCCCAACAGCTAGCGCGGCGCCGGCGGCACCACGAGCTGCTGGCAGCCCGGCGCGCGCTTGCCGGCCGCCGAGAGCTCCGGCGTCGCGTTGAGGACCTCGAGGACGTCGAGCTTGGCGACGTCGTCGAGACTCGCCTTGGCGTCGCCGAGGGCGGTTCTCGTCTCGGCCGCGCCGGTGGCCGTGTCGAGGCGTTCGCGGGTCGAGTCGGCGCGCTGGCGCACGGACGAGAACCGGCTGAGCAGATCCGCCCGCGCCTTGTCCGCGCCCGGCACCGGTGGCGGCCCCACGCTGTCGAGCCCGGCGACGGTCTGGTCGATGCCGTCGACCACCGAGGACAGGAGCCGGCTCGACGTCCTGGACGCCTGCGCCGGCGAACTGGGGTCGATCGTGGGCAGGTCCGAGAGCGTGCGCACGAGGTGCGTCACGGCGGCGCAGTAGCCGTCCGCCCATCTCGCGGCCGGATCGGCCTGGCTCGCGGCGTCCGCCTGCCCACCCGGCTGGGTGTGCGACACCGGTGGCTGCTGCCCGCAGCCGGCGAGGCCGATCCCGAGTCCCGTCACCAGCGCGGCTAGAACGGTCAACCGCGGCCGCACCCCCACACCTCCTGCCCGTCGACGTCCAGGTGCCCCCGACCGTACCGATCCGAGATTCATTCGCAAGTCGCTCTTCGGGGTGCGGAACGAGTCACCGCACGCGTCGGGGCCCGGCACGCGCGCGACGTGCCGGGCCCCTCCGGTGTTCGTGCTTCGGCGGATCAGGCTTTCGCCTCCGCCGGGGTGTCCGCGATGACCGTGCCGCGCCGCTTGGACACGACGATCGCCGCGACGACGACCGCGACCGCGACGATCGCGATCACGATGCGCCAGGTGGTGTCCACGCCGCCGCCGGCCGAGAGCGTCACGACCGCGGGCGCGATCAGCACCGAGACCAGGTTCATGACCTTGATCAGCGGGTTGATGGCCGGGCCGGCGGTGTCCTTGAACGGGTCACCGACGGTGTCACCGATGATCGTGGCCTCGTGCGCCTCGGAACCCTTGCCGCCGTGGTTGCCGTCTTCGACGAGCTTCTTGGCGTTGTCCCAGGCCCCACCCGAGTTGGCGAGGAAGATCGCCATCAGGGTGCCGGTGGCGATCGCACCGGCCAGGTAGCCGGCGAGAGCACCCGTGCCGAGGCCGAAGCCGACGGCGATCGGGGCGAACACCGCGAGCAGACCCGGCGTGGCGAGCTCCCGCAGCGAGTCGCGGGTGACGATGTCCACGACCTTGCCGTACTCGGGCCGCGTGGTGCCCTCCATGATCCCGGCGATCTCGCGGAACTGGCGGCGCACCTCCTGCACCACCGCGCCCGCGGCGCGGGAAACCGCGTTGACCGCGAGACCCGAGAACAGGAACACGACGGCCGCACCGACGATCACGCCGACCAGGGTCGGCGGGCTGACGATGTTCGCGAGGAACGTGCCCGTGCCGCCGACAGCCTTCGTGATCGCGTCCGAATAGGACCCGAACAGCGCCGTGGCGGCCAGGACCGCCGTGGCGATCGCGATGCCCTTGGTGATGGCCTTGGTGGTGTTGCCGACCGCGTCGAGCTCGGTGAGGATCTGCGCGGCCTTCTCGTCGACGTCGCCCGACATCTCGGCGATGCCCTGAGCGTTGTCGGAGACCGGGCCGAAGGTGTCCATCGCGACGATGACGCCGACGGTGGTCAGCAGGCCGGTGCCGGCGAGCGCGACGGCGAACAGCGCGACGGCGCCGCCCAGCAGGTACGCGCCGAACACGGCGGCACCGATCACGAGCGCGGTGTACACAGCGGACTCGAAGCCCACCGAGATGCCGGACAGGATGACCGTCGCAGCACCGGTCTCCGACGTCTTGCCGACGTCCTGGACCGGCTTGTTCTCGGTGCCGGTGTAGTACCCGGTCAGCTTCAGGATGATCGCGGCGAGCACGATGCCGATGATCACGGCGACGGTCGCGATGACCGCCGGGTTGCCGCTGGTGTTCGCGAACTCCGCGCCGAAGTCGGAGAAGCTGCTCGGCAGGTACACGAACGCGGCGACGGCCGAGAGGACGGCGGAGATCACCGCGGAGATGTAGAACGAGCGGTTGATCGTGACGAGACCGCCTTCGCCCGCGCGCGCCTTCGTGATGTACACGCCGATGACGGCGGTGATGACACCGATGGCGGGCACGATGAGCGGGAAGATCAGGCCGCTGGAACCGAACGCGGAGCTGCCCAGGATCAGCGCGGCCACGAGCATGACCGCGTAGGACTCGAAGAGGTCCGCCGCCATCCCGGCGCAGTCACCCACGTTGTCACCGACGTTGTCGGCGATCGTCGCGGCGTTGCGCGGGTCGTCCTCCGGGATGCCCTGCTCCACCTTGCCGACGAGGTCCGCGCCGACGTCGGCCGCCTTCGTGAAGATGCCACCGCCGACACGCATGAACATGGCGATCAGCGCGGCGCCGAACCCGAAGCCCTCCAACACCTTCGGGGCCTGGCCCGTGTAGACGAGCACCACGATCGCGGCACCGAACAGGCCGAGGCCGACGGTGATCATGCCGACCACGCCACCGGTGCGGAACGCCACGCGCATCGCGATCTCGCGCCCGCCTTCCTCGCGCGCCGCGGCCGCCACGCGCAGGTTCGCCTGCGTCGCGAGCCACATGCCGAGGTAGCCGATGGTGAACGAGAACACCGCGCCGACGAGGAAGAAGATCGAGCGGCCGATGCGCTCGTTCCAGTCGTCGGCGGGGAGCGCGAAGAGCAGCAGGAACACGATTACGCCGAAGATGGCGAGGGTGTTGCGCTGCCGCTTCAGGTAAGCGGCCGCACCTTCCTGCACCGCCTTGGCGATGTCCTGCATCTTGGCGGTGCCTTGGCCCGCGGCCAGCACCTCCCTGAGCAGCACGTAACCGATCGCGAGTGCGGCAAGGGCGACCACGGCGACCACACCGACGATGGTGTAGCCACCCCCGGAGAGCGTGAGACCGCCCTCCGCGAGGAACTGCCGGGACATTCGTCCTCCTGGGAACGCCGTTGGCCAGCGCGGACTCGTCGTACCCGCCGTGCCTGCGCTGGCATGGGATCTGTACCGATCGACACGCTAGCCGTGCGGGCAATGCACGTCTCACATGACGCTCGCCACAGAGGGTGTGGATTGCGGGAGTGTATTGGTAGTGCTCAGCGGCCCTGCAACGCGTCCCGGTGACAGTACGTTCTGTGACCTTGTGTGATTGCTCACTTGATCGATCTCGGGCCGGTTTTGTCGGTGCCCTGTGCGAAGCTTCGGCACGTGGTCGAGCGAGGACGGAGGCTGCTCAGCCGGGTCACGGCGGGGGTGCCGGTGAACGAGAACCCGGTGACGCACGTGGCGCACCTGCCCGCGCGTCCGGCCGGGTTCGCGCCGTGGCCGGAGTGGGCGGCGCCGGCGGTGGTGTCGGCGTTCGCGGGGTCCGGAGTGGAAAAGCCGTGGCAGCACCAGGTCACGGCGGCCTCGCACGCGCACGGGGGCGCGCACGTGGTGGTGTCGACGGGCACGGCGTCGGGGAAGTCGCTGGCCTACCAGCTGCCCGTGCTGTCCGAACTGGCCACGGGTTCGAACGCGACCGCGCTGTACCTGTCGCCGACGAAGGCGCTGGGCGCCGACCAGCTGCGTTCGGTGTCCTCTTTGGACTTGCCCGGGGTGCGCGCGGCGTCGTACGACGGTGACACCCCCATGACGGAGCGCGACTGGGTGCGCGCGCACGCGAACTGGGTGTTCACGAACCCCGACATGCTCCACCGCGGGATCCTCTCGGCGCATTCGCGGTGGACCCAGTTTTTCAAGCACCTCGCGTACGTGGTGGTGGACGAGTGCCACAGCTACCGCGGGGTCTTCGGTTCCCACGTCGCGCTGTTGCTGCGCCGGCTGCGCCGGGTCGCGGCGCACTACGGGGCTTCGCCGGTGTTCGTGCTGGCGTCGGCGACCACGGCGTCGCCGGCGGAGTTCGCGTCGCGGCTCACGGGGGTGGCGTGCGAGGCGGTGACGGAGGACGCGTCGCCACGGGGCGCGCGGACGGTCGCGTTGTGGGAGCCGCCGCTGCTCGACGAGCTGACGGGCGAGAACGGCGCGCCGGTCCGGCGGTCGGCAGGTGTGGAGGCGTCGCGGATCCTCACGGACCTCGTGGTGGAGGGCGCGCGTTCGCTGGCGTTCGTGCGTTCGCGGCGCGGGGCGGAGCTGACGGCGCTCGGCGCTCGGCGGCTGCTGTCCGAAGTGGACCCCGCGTTGGTGGAAACGGTTGCAGCGTACCGATCCGGCTTCCTGCCGGAGGAGCGGCGAGCACTGGAGTCGGCCCTGCTGTCGGGGCGGCTGCTGGGCGTGGCGACGACGAACGCGCTGGAGCTCGGCGTCGACATCGCGGGGCTCGACGCGGTGGTGCTCGCCGGGTACCCGGGCACGCTGGCGTCGTTCTGGCAGCAGGCGGGTCGCGCCGGCCGGTCGGGCGACGAGGCGCTGGTCGTGTTCATCGCGCGCGACGACCCGCTGGACACCTACCTCGTGCACCACCCGGCGGCCCTGCTGGAGCGTCCCGTGGAGACGGCGGTGCTCGACCCGACGAACCCGTACGTGCTGGGTCCGCAGCTCGCGTGCGCCGTCGCGGAACTGCCGCTGACGGAGCCGGAACTCGCGATGTTCGGCGGAGCCGCGGCTCGCGACGTGCTCGCGGACCTGGCCGCGGAGAAGCTCCTGCGCCGCCGCTCCAGCGGCTGGTACTGGACCTCCCGCGACCGCCCCCACGCGGAGGTCGGCATCCGCGGCTCGGGCGGCGACCAGGTCGCCGTCGTCGAAGCGGACTCCGGCCGCATGCTCGGCACCGTCGACCCGGGCTCGGCGTGCTACGCGGTCCACCCGGGCGCGGTGTACCTGCACCAAGGCTCGTCGTACGTCGTCGACGAGCTCGACCTCGAGACCGGGCTGGCGCTCGTGCACGCGGAGGACCCGGACTGGCACACGTCGCCGCGGGAGGTCGTGGACATCTCCGTGCTGGCCACCGAACAGCAATGCCGCCACGGCGGCGTCACGGTGTGCCTCGGCGAAGTCGCCGTCACTTCGCAGGTCGTCGGCTACCTACGGCGCCGCCCGTCGGGCGAGGTGCTGGACCACACGCCACTCGACCTGCCCGAACAGAGCCTCCACACGCGCGCCGTCTGGTACACGCTCTCCGACGACCTGCTCGGCCCCCCACACCGCCTGGGAACCGGGCGCGTCCGAGCGGGGACCGAACCGGGGGCGGCCCTCGATGCGGGTGGTACTTCAAGCTCCGGCGCGCCCGGCGATTCCGCGGCGTTGTCTGACGGCGGCTCGGGTGAAACCGGCTCGCCGGACGCCGGCTCGGCCGACCGCGGCTCCGTTGATTCCGGCCCCGCCGGTGGTGTCGCCGACTCGGAAACCACCGCTTCCGCGCGTGATGTGGCTGGAACTGCGTCGGCTGGCGCGGAATCCAGCAGTGGCGCCGCAGCCGACGCGGATCGTTCTGGCAAGGCCGGGTCGGGCAGCGGGGGTTCGGCCGGCCGCGGTGCCGGCGCCACCGGCGGCCAAGTTGCCGGTGGCGCCGAGACCGGCGGCCGCGGGGGGGGGGGGGGGGGGGGGGGGGGGGCCCCGGGGGGGGGGGGGGGGGCGGGGGGGGGGGGGGGGGGCGGCCCCCCCCCCCCCCCCCCGACGCGGGTGGGGCCGGCCGTGGGGGTTCCGGTGGCGCGCCGAAGCGGGAGGCGGCTTCGGGTGCGCCTGCGGAGTCTTCGGCCCAGGCCGTGGAGCGGGGCCTGTTGGAAGCTGAGGCACCCGGGCCCGAGGAGCGGGGGCCCGGGGTGCCACCGGTGGGGAACGTGGCGCCGGTGGGGACCGGGGGTGTCGGCAGGGCGCCGGGGGGCGCCGGGTTGGTCCCGGCGCGCGTCCCCGGCGCTCTGCATGCCGCCGAGCACGCGGCGATCGGCCTGCTACCGCTGTTCGCTACGTGCGACCGCTGGGACATCGGCGGGGTGTCTACCGCGTGGCACGAGGACACCGGGGAGGCGACGGTGTTCGTGCACGATGGGCATCCCGGGGGTGCGGGATTTGCCGACCGCGGTTATGCCGCGATTGTCCCGTGGCTGGCCGCAACGCGGGAGGCGATCGTCTCCTGCGAGTGCCCGACGGGGTGCCCGTCCTGCGTCCAGTCGCCGAAGTGCGGGAACGGCAACGATCCGCTGGACAAGGCGGGGGCGGTGGCCGTTCTGGATGCCGTGCTCGGGGCGTTGCGTCAGCACGGGGAACAGTGCGGCCACGGTGGTTCGTGAACCTCTTCAGTTGTCAACGCTGCGGTGCCGGGGTGGAACCGATCACGCAGCGGTGGTCTCCACGAGCAGCGGAGCGTGCTCGTCGCTGAGGGCGCGCACGAGGACGTCGTGCACCTCGGCCGGGTCGGGCAGCTGCCAGCCGCACACCTCGGGCTTCACGCGCCAGTGGACCACGCCGTGCTGGAACGGTGAGGGCGGCAGCGGGATGTAGCTGCCGGCACCGTGCCACTGCACGGAAGCCTGCGCGGCGAGCTCCGCCGGAAGGCTCTCGGCGGGCGTGGTGAGGAAGAGCCAGCGGCCGTTGGGCATCGCGACGATCGGCGCGGGGTGGCCGACGGCGCGAAGCAGCCGGGCGGCGCGCTTGCCCAGCTCGTCGTCGACCTCGATGGCGTCGAGTTCGGTGCCGGTGGCCACGAGCAGGCTGTGGGTGCGGTCGGAGAACCAGGCGGCGACCTCGTGGGCGTGCGTGCCGATCAGCTCGCGCCAGTCGTCGCGGGCCGGCACCGGGCGGCGCCACGTGAGGTCGTCGTCACCGGTGATCGGCGCCGGGGTCGCTCCCGGGAGCACCGGCCAGCCGCGCCACGCGAGGCCGATCGCCTCCGCCCGCAGTTCGATGCGGAAGGCGCTCCGCCAGCTGTCCGGCCAATTCGCGTCCAACATTGCTTTCCTGCCTTCAAGTTCCGGTTTCGCGCCACCCGGGTCGGGGCCGTTGGTGGCGCACGTCTCACTAAACGGCAATTTGCACATTGCGCGGAAGGGGCTCGCGACAACCGGTGGTTACTGGGCGATGAACGCCAAGTAGTGCACCGCTCGACCGATACCGGGCTGCCGATCACCGGCCGTTGAACCGCCGCTCGGCCGCCGTCGAACGGGGCCGGACACGTTCGACAGCGGTCTCGCGCCCCGCGCGGCACCTTGTTGATTTACAGCTCTGACCTCGGGTTTCGACCGTTCGCCGTGCGGCAGCTACCGCTGCTCGCCGGCTTCGCCGCTCGTCGTCGCCCGCCCGCCGGGCGCTCACCGCGGAGATCAACATCGGCCCGCCACTCGTCGACAGCGCCGCGGACGAGCGGCGCCACGGTCAGTCCGGCGGGCCCACCGGACCCGCCCTGGCCCGCGCCGACGGCGGCGGCAACCCCGGGATGGGCGGGCTCGCGGCGCGGACTTCGACGAGCGCGTCCCGTTCCCGCCAGCCGCAGGCCGTGACCACGGCACCCTCGTGGTCGGCCACCTCACGGGCGCGGCCGCAGGCTCGCGCCGGCCCGTCGGCGGCGTGGGACGCGGCGGCCAGGGCACCCAGGTCGGCCGCGGCTTCGACGCGGTGCCGGGCCGCCACCGCCGCGGCGAGCCAGGCACCGGCCGCCGCGAGGCCGATCAGCGCGGCGATCACGATGGCCGTCCAGACGGTCGCCACGCCTTCGTCGTCCTTCACGTCTGCGCTCCCGGTTCGGCGACGGCGTACGCGCTGGCGCCCAGGTGGAGGCCGGCGAGGGTGTCGGTGGTGACGACGGCGGTGATGCCGTCGCCGGCCCGGGTCACCGTGAGCCGCGCCCCGTGCGGGGCGATCGTCTGCACGACGGCTTCGGCAGCACCCGGCTGCCCGGCGGCGGTCAGCCGCGCGGCTTCGCGAGCGGCGTCGAGGCACCGGATGTGCCCGAGCACCGCCGCGAGGCCCGCGAGCAGAGCCGCGACCACGGCCATGAGCGCGCCGAGTGAAAGGGCGGCTTCGACCGTGACGAAGCCCCCGTCCCGGCGACGGCCCGCCATCAGTTCGCCACCGTCAGGGCCCGTTGTACGAGACCCGAGAGCGCGGCGCCGATCGCGTCGCCCCTGAGCAGGACGAGCAGCGCGAGGGCGAACGCCGCGGCGGCGACGGTGCCGATCGCGTACTCCGCGGTGGTGGTTCCCTCGTCTCCGGGGAGCCTGGGGAAGTCCATTCCGGTTCCTTTCTATCCATTGTGGATTCATCTACAGCAGGCCGCCGATCTGCCCGGCGAGGCCGAGCACCACCGGCAGCACGCCGAGGACGAAGAACGCGGGCAGGAAGCAGAGCCCGACCGGCAGCGCCAGCGCGACCCCGGCCCGTTCGGCGCGTTCTTCGGCCTCGACGCCGAGCCCGTCGCGGAGGCGGCGGGAGATTCCGTCGGCCGTCGCGGCCAGCGCGGCCCCGGACCGCGCGGTGCGGGTGGCGGCCACGGCCAGCTCCTCGAACCCCGGCCGCGTTCTGGTCGGCGCCCACGCCTCGGACGGGCCGGCCCCGAGGGCGAGGAGGTGGGCGGTGGCTCGCAGCGCCGTGCCCGTTCGGCCGGGTGCGGTGGTGCTGACGGCTTCGAGGGCCGTCGGCACCGGCAGGCCGGTTCGCAGGCACGCGCCGAGGAGATCGAGCGTGGCGGCGGAGGCGAGGCGTTCGCTGACGTCGTCGGCCTTCGGGCGGCGCGAGCGGCGCAGGAGCCACCACGACCCGGCACCGGCGAGGGCGCCACCGGGCAGACCGGCGAACACGGCAACCGACGCGCCGGCGAGGACGGCTGCGATGAGGTGGCGGGTGCGGAGGCTGGGCAGCTTGGGGCGCCATTTGCCGTGTTCGGCGAGGCTGCGTGGCGGCGGTGCGCTCGGCCAGATGAGGAGCGCCGCGGCCGCCAGGAGGTACGGAGTCATGGCGCCTCCCGGCGTGGGGCGGTCAGTGCGCGCGACCAGGCGGTGCCGGCCCAGATCAGGACGGCGCCGGTGACGAGGAAGAGCTGGCCGAGGAGCGTGCGGGTGAGGACGGTCAGCGGATCGGCGCCGATGGCCTGGCCCATGGCGAGGCAGACGACCGGGAGCGCGGTGAGGACGGTCGCGCTCATCCGCGGGCCGGCCATCTTGGCGTGGAGGCGTCTCGCGAACGCGGTGGCCGCGTCGGTGTCGCGGCGGGTGGCGTCGAGGGTGTCGGCGATCGGCAGGCCGTGCCTGCGGGCGAGGCCCCAGGCTGCGGCGAGTTCGGGCAGTTGCCGGGATTCGAGCGCACCGTCGAGGCGGGCGGCGGTGGCGAGGTTGCCGAGTTCGGCCGAGAGCGCCGGTACGGCGTCGGCCGCCGCTTCGGCCGCGAGCACGGGGTGCGCACCCGCCCGAAGCTCCGCGACCATCGCCCGGAGCGCGGCCGAAGTCTGCTCCCCCCGCGCGACGGCCGCCGCGGATTCCGTGCGGCTACGCCATTCCTGCCTCACCGCGACGGTGACGACCGCGACAGCCAACGCCGCCCCCGGCCCGGCGATCGGGATGGCGGCCAGGGCGGGCAGGAACCAGCGGACTCGGCGCGGCAGGCGCGGGATGGTGAGGGTGGGCCGCCACGGCGGGCTGAGGCGGGTCGGCAGGGTGGGCCAGACGAGGAGCGCGGTGCCGAGGCAAAGGAAGGGCCAGGAGTCGATTATCTGGTGGCTTCCCTGTGGTGAGGTTGGTGAGCTAGTAGCCGGGTGGCGGAGGTACTGCTGAGCTGTGGGCGATCAGGCGGCCTTCGGTTGAGGTTGGCGCGGATGGCTCGCCCGATGGCTGCGATCACAAGGTCGCCTCTTCGCTGGGAGGAACTCGGACGGGCGAGGGGCAATTGGGTCACGTGGTGGCGATGGGCGCGGCAGCATCCGTAATTGCGGGTGGCGCTCGTCGGAGAGGCCAGCGGGTGGTCGGCCATGACGGGCCAGTTTCCGGGAACGTCGGCGGATCTACCGCAGAGCCGACGAAATCCGCCCGTCTCGCGCGGCGAGCCGACGGTGCCAGCAGTGTGTGCGTGGCCCGTTGTGGCCAGGCGGGTGCCGGGACGCCGGCGGACACCGTCCGGCTTGAGCGGCGAGTTCTCCGCGCCACCGACATTCACGTGGCCGGTCGTGGCTGGGCCGTTGCCGCGAGGCCGGCGAATTCCGCGCGCCCCGAGCGGCGAGCCGACGGTGCCAGCAATGCTTGCGTGGCCCGTTGTGGCCGGGCGGCTGCCGGGACGCCGGCGAACACCGTCCGGCTTGAGTGGCGAGCTCTCCGCGCCACGCACATTCACGTGGCCGGTCGTGGCTGGGCCGTTGGCGCGAAGCCGGCGAATTCCAAGCGCCCCGAGTGACGAGCCAACGGTGCCGGCGACGTGTGCTTCACCGGCCGGGCCGTTGCCGGGGCGGCGGCGGAGGTGGCTGGTGCGGGCGGAGGCGCGGGTCATGACGTGGCCTCGTCGAAGAGGTGGCGGTGGGAAGTCCAGTGGCCGTCGCGCCAGAGGGGGGTGGGGTGGACCTCGCCGGGGGCGCGGTCGAGGGCCGCGATTTCCGTGAGGCGGCGGGTGCCGTCGGGGTCGCGTTTGAGGTGGAGGACGACGCGGATGGCGGCGGAGAGCTGGCTGTGGAGGGCGTCGCGGGTGAGGCCGCCGAGGGAGGCGAGCGCTTCGAGGCGCGCGGGGACCTCGGAGGGGGAATTGGCGTGGAGGGTGCAGGCGCCGCCGTCGTGGCCGGTGTTGAGGGCGTTGAGCAGGGAGCACACCTCGGCGCCGCGGACTTCGCCGACGATCAGGCGGTCGGGGCGCATGCGGAGGGCCTGCCGGACCAGTTCCGGGAGTTCGACGGCGCCGGCGCCTTCGACGTTGGCCGGGCGGGAGACGAGGCTGACGAACTGCGGGTGCGTGGGCCGGAGCTCGCCGGCGTCTTCGACGCAGACGATGCGTTCACGCTGGTCGACTTCGCTCAGGAGGGCGCTCAGGAGTGTCGTTTTGCCGACACCGGTGCCGCCGGTGACGAGGAACGCGAGGCGTCGCGTGATGATCGAGCGGAGGAGTTCGGCGCCCTCTTCGGTGACGACGCCGAGGGTGGTCAGGGTGTCGAGCGTGTGCGTCGCGGGGCGCAGGACGCGCAGGGACAGGCAGGTGCCGTTCGGGGCGATCGGTGGCAGGACGGCGTGGACGCGGACGTGGCCGCCCGGGGCCGGAAGCCAACCGTCCACATAGGGCTGTGCGTCGTCGAGCCTGCGGCCGGCGGCGAGGGCCAGGCGCTGGGCCAGGCGGCGGACGGCTTCCTCGCCGGGAAACCGCAGGTGGGTGCGGATGAGGCCGGCGTCGCCGTCGGTCCAGATCTGGTCGGGGGCGGTGACGAGGACGTCGGTGACGGCGGGGTCTTCGAGCAGCGGCGCGAGCGGGCCGGCGCCGACGAACTCGTCGCGGGCCTGGCGGACGGCGTCCAGCACCGCGTCGTGGCTGAGCGTGCCGCCGGCCTCGGCCCGCACCGCCTCGGCGACGGCGACCGGGTCGGCGAGGCGGCTCCCGCCCGCCAGCCGGTGGCGGACTCGCTCGACGAAATCGGTGGTCATGCCGGGAGTTCTCCAGACGTGGTTCGGCGGATCAGGCGGCCGCGGTGAGGTGGGCCGGCTTGGGCCGGACCTCGGCGAGGAGGGCGCGGGCGGTGGTGGCCAGGGAACCCTTGGGCGGGATGTCGAACTCGCCGGTTTCGAGGGTCGCGGCGACGCGGCGCTCGGGCGCCACGGTGGCGAGCAGCGGGGGGCCCAGGAGGGCCGCAGTGCGGGACGGCGGAGCGGCCGCGCGCGGGTGTCCACTTGCGACGATGCCGAGACGGTCGGTGTGGGCGGCGAGGCGGTGCAGGACCTGTTTGGCGGCCATGCAGGCGCGGAACTCGATCGGCACGACCAGCGCGACGAGCTCGGCGAGTTCCGCGACCGCGAGGGCACCCTCGTCGAGGTGGCGGGGCAGGTCGCAGACGACGACACGGCCGGCGCGCCGGGCGGCGGACACAACGGCGGTGAGGGCCCGCGGCGCGGGGCCGGCGGCGGTGCGGCCGCAGGACAGCACGGGCAGCGTGCCTCGGTGGGGCAGGGCGTCGATCAGCGACGGGAGGGAAACGCGGCCGGAGAGGCGAACGTCGGGCCACCGGTGGCCTGGGGTGTTTTCCAAGCCCAGCGGCAGATCCAGGCCTCCGCCAAGGGGGTCGCAGTCGATGAGCAGCGCCGGCGTGGTGAGGTCGGCTTCGACGGCGAGCGCGGCCGCCAGCACAGACGCGCCGGCCCCGCCGCGCCCACCGACGACGGCGATCACCGGCCCGGGCGAATCGGCGGGGGCGTCGGTGACGTCGGCGAACGCGACGGTCAGCTCCGACTCGTCGTCGGGAAGGCAGAACACGCGCCGCGCGCCGACGGAGACGGCCCGGCGCCAGACCTCCACATCGGCAGAACCCTTGCACACCACGAAAACCCCGTCGCGGCGCGGCATGACCACGCGGTCGTCGGCGCAGTCCTCCTCGATCACCACGAGCGGCGCGCGCGTCCAGCGCGACCGGGCGGCCGCGAGGTCGGGCGCGCGATCAAGCTCGCACCCCGCCACGGCGGCTACGCGCAGGATCTCCTCGAGCACAGCGCCCTCGGACGCGACGACAAGCGGGCGGGCGGTTTTCATCTGGCTCTCCCCCAGTGGCAAGACCCGGTCCGTGATTGGGCGGGTGGTTTTGTTGAGCAGTGCAGGATTCAGCGGGTGGGTTCGTGGGGCTCGGCCTGCGGCTGAGAGGCGCGGTTGGCGCCTCGGCCATGCGCCGCGGGTGGCGCCGCTGGCGGCAGGTCGGCGGACGGTTCTCATCGGCCAGCGGACGCGAAATGCGGTCGGGCCGAGCGGGTCGGTTGGGCCGGTGGCGCGGATTCAGCGGCGCGCGGGCGGGTTGGGTTCATGGGGCTCGGACTGCGGGTAAAAACCCGGTTGGCGCCGGAGCCCTCCCTCGAGCATGACGCCGGGGCGACAGGTCGGCGGACGGTGCTCACCAGCCAACGGAAGCGAAATGCGGCCAGGCCGAGCGGGTCGATTCGTTCAGTAACGCGGATTCAGCGGCGGTCGGGCGGGTTGGGTTCATGGACTCGGCCGCGACCGAGTCCGGTTGGCGCTGAGGCCGTCCATCGAGCCTGGCGCCGCTGGAGGCAGGCCCGCAGATGGTCCCTTGGGCCGCCCGGGAGCTAACGCGCTCAGCGCCGAGCGAGTTGATTCGTTTCAGTGGCGCGGATTCAGCGGCGCGCGGGCGGATGGGTTCATGGGGCTTGGACCCGCGCGAGAACCCCAGCTGGAGTCGATGCCATCCATCAAACCTGGCGCCGCTAGCGGCAGGTCAGCGGATGACTCTCGTAGACCCCCGGAGCGAAACGCAGTCACCGTCCAGCGGGTCGATTCGTTCACCGACACGGATTCAGCAGCGCGCGGGCAGGCGGGTTCAAGGGGCTCGGACTGCGGCAACGAGGCCCGGTCGGCGCCGAGGCCATCCATCGGGCGTGGCGCCGGTGCGACATGGGCGTTTGGTTCTCACAGGGTTCCCTCCAGGGCGAGATCCGGTCGGTATCGAGCGAGTCGTTTCGTTTGAGCAGTGCGGGTTCGGCGGGTTGCAGCCGGGTGGATCCGGCTCATCGAGATCGCCGCGTCACGACGAACCTTTGTTGATTAGCGCGGATTCGACAGCAAACGGGCGGGTCAGCCTCGCGGCTCGCGTCGGATGAGTCGGTGCGTGGCGAGGCTCTTCGTCGGGCGCTGGCCGCCGGCGGCAGGTACGAACGGTTCTCGCAGAGACCGTCCCGAACGCGAACCAGATTCGGTATAGGGCGGTCATTCGCAGAGAAGCCGTACGTCCGGATGTAAGCGGACGCTTTTCTTCGGGATCGAACCCGCGAAACCAAGCCAATGCTGAACGAGTCCATTCACGCAGCACCGCTGCGGTGGAAGGTAAACGGACGGCTCCCTTCGGGCTCCCTCGACAACGAAATCGCAGGCAGCCCCGCCCAAGTGTATTCAGTAAGCCAGGAGCAGGCAGTCGCAGGTAAGCACGTGATTTCATCCGGCTCGACGCGCGGGGACTGGCCGAAGTGGACCGAGGCCGGGGTGGGTGTGGGCGTTGCACGGGTCTCCCCCTTGGTGGGGCCCAGGTGAGGCACACCGGGCGTGGTTCCACGGTCGCCGGGGGGCGGCGGTGTCGGCAATGGGCGAGGGGGCTGCCTGTGGACAACTGGGGGTTTGTGGACAACTCGCGCTCAAAACCGGCCACCGGGAGCGCGTGGCCGGGTGGATGGGGCACAATGCGCGGCCCCGCGGAGCAAAACGGAGCGGGGAATTCCGGGGGCGGCGCAATTTCGACGGAAAAGCTCCCGGCGATCCACGCCTGCGAAGGAAAAAGTACTTAGCCCCCACAAAAGAGGGCGGCCCTCGCCAGGGGGGAGGGACGAGGGCCGCCGTGGGTTCAGCCCCGGGGGGTCGGACTGAACCGGCCCGGTTGGACACCGGGTCCCCACACTTTAACTCCGCCGGGCACCGGTTGGCGCTGTGAGTGACACCTACGATTCGGTAACGGCATCCAGAGCCGGATGCCCTGTCTTGTCATGGATTTTCCGCCGGGCGGGCGCGCCGGTGTTCGATCAACGCGTCAAGGGGCGCGCGAGTTCTCCTATCCTGATCACGTGGCCGAACCCAGCAGCGCACCGCCGCGCGAATCCGCCCCCGGGGAACCCCGGCGAGCCGTCGCCGCGTTCTTCGATCTCGACAAGACGATCATCGCTTCTTCCAGCGCGCTGGCGTTCAGCAAACCATTGCTCAGAGAAGGGCTGATCAACCGCCGCGCGGCATTGCGTAGCGCGTACGCACAACTCGTCTTCTCCCTCTCGGGCGCCGACGCCGACAAGACCGAACGCATGCGCGCCGAGGTCTCGAAGCTGTGCGCGGGCTGGGACGTCTCGCAGGTTTCGGCGATCGTGCGGGAAACGCTGCACGACGTGGTGGACCCGCTCGTGTACGTCGAGGCCACCGATCTCATCGCGCGCCACCTCGCCGACGGCCACGACGTCGTGATCCTCTCCGCGACCGGCGAGGAGGTCGCCGCGCCCGTGGCCGCGATGCTCGGCGCGACCCGGTGCGTCGCGACGCGCATGGAGATCGCCGACGGCCGCTACACCGGCGAAGTCGACTTCTACTGCTACGGCGACAACAAGGCCGTCGCCGCGAAGCAGCTCGCCGCGACGTACGGGTACGACCTCGCGGACTCCTACGCCTACACCGATTCGAGCACGGACATCCCCCTGCTGGAGGTCGTCGGTCACCCGCACGCCGTGAACCCCGACAAGCTCCTGCGCCGCGAGGCCGGCGAGCGCGGCTGGCCGATCCTCGCGTTCGAGCGCCCGATGTCGCTGCGCGGCCGGATCCCCGCTCGTTCGGCCGGGATGGTGGCGCTCGGCGTGGGCGCCGTCGCGGCGGGCGCGACGTGGTACAGCCTGAGCCGTCGCCGACGGTTCCGAACCCCGCCGAGCTGAGCACCCACACGGCGGTACCGGACCCGGATTTTCCCAGCGCAGAGCCGAATCGGCAGTTGCTGAGGGTGCTTGACTCACCGGATCGAGCCTCTTTTGCCGGTGCACCCGTCCACGCTCTTGAAGTGACCGGGCTCACGGCGTAGAAAGTAGGTGCGGACGTCGAGCCGGCCAGGGCAGAGGTAGAAGAGAAGCCTCTACCACCCCGGGCGACCTCCGTGCGCGGACTCCGGGTACCCACGCGCAGCACGCCGCGGGAGGCTCGTCGTCTAGGGACTGCGTACCGGGACGCCGGACGCCGAGTCCATGAAGGTACGACCAGAGTTGCACGCTTGGTCGCCCGAGATGTTCCGCGCTTGCAGGCGGCGCCCGCCGGCTTCGGCCGACGGGCGCCGCCAGTGTTTCCAGAAGAAATCCCAGGTGAACCACTACGTTCCTGCGCTCGGCCGATGGACAACGCCCTAGCCGGTGAGTAGCTTCCCGATACCGGCGCCGCCAGGTGGACTTCTCACCACCCGCGGCGCACGACACTGGGAGGCCTTTCGTGACGAACCGACTCGCGCGCACGCGCCCGCGGAGAACCCATGCGCTCGCTGTTCCCCTCGCGGGGCTGCTCGCCGTCGCCGGTCTCGGCGCGACCGCGTCGACCGCGTCCGGCAGCACCCCGGCGGCCCCGCCCGTGACGGCCACCGACGCGGCCGCCCGGCAGGCGCTCCACGGCATGACGCTGGAGGAGAAGGTCGGCCAGCTCTTCGTCACCTGGGTCAACGGCAAGTCCGCCGACGAGGTGAACCCCAAGAACCAGGCCGATTTCGGCGTCGACACCGCCGCGCAGGTGATCCGCAAGTACCACCTCGGCGGCGTCATCTACTTCAACAACGACACCCGCGACAACTTCGACGACCCCACGCAGGTCGCCAAGCTCTCCAACGGCCTCCAGCAGGCCGCCGTCACCAGCGGCGCCCACATCCCGCTGCAGATCGGCACCGACCAAGAGGGCGGCACCGTCACCCGCATGGGCGCGCCCGCCACGGAGTTCCCGAACTCGATGGCGATCGCCGCCGGCCGCAGCACCGACGCGGCGAAGCAGGCCGCCACGATCATCGGCCACGAGCTGCGCGCCGTCGGGATCAACCAGGACTTCGCCCCCGACTCCGACGTGAACTCCAACCCGGCCAACCCGGTGATCGGCGTCCGCTCGTTCGCGGGCCAGCCGGGCCTCGCGAGCCAGTTCGTGACGGCCGAGGTCAAGGGCTACCAGGACTCCGGGCGACCGTCCGAAACCGTTTCCTCCACGGCGAAACACTTCCCCGGACACGGCGACGCGGCCACCGACAGCCACACCGGCCTGCCGCGCATCGACCGCAGCGAAGCCGATTGGCGCAAGATCGACGTGCCGCCGTTCAAGGCCGCCATAGCGGCCGGCATCGACTCGATCATGAGCGCCCACATCCAGTTCCCGAGCCTCGACCCGTCGGGTGAGCCGGCCACGCTGTCGAAGCCGATCATCACCGGCAAACTGCGCGACGAACTGGGCTACAACGGCGTGGTGATCACCGATTCCCTCGAGATGGAGGGCGTGCGCGAGCTGCACAGCGACGCCGAAATCCCTGTGCTCGCCTTGAAAGCGGGCGTCGACCAGCTGCTCATGCCGGTGCACCTCGACGTCGCGATCAACTCCGTGATCACCGCCGTGAAGTCCGGCGACCTGCCGATGCAGCGGATCGACCAGAGCGTGCTGCGCGTGCTCAAGCTGAAGCTCGGGCGCGGCATCCTCACCTCGCCGTTCGACAACCCGGCGCTGGTGGCGAAGAAGGTCGGCACGCCGGCGCACCTCGCCACCGCGCAAGGCATCGCCGACAAGTCGATCACCGCCATCGCCAACGACGCCGGCGTGCTGCCGCTCAAGCAGAAGCCCGCCACCGCGCTCGTCACCGGCTGGGGCGTGGCCTCGACGCAGACGCTCGCCGACCGCCTCACCGCCCACGGCACGAAGGCGACCGCGCTGCAGACCGGCCAGACGCCGTCCGACGAGGCCATCGCCCAGGCCGCCGCGGCCGCCGCGAATACCGACCTGGTCGTGGTGCTCACGAACAACATCGGCGGTTTTCCCTTGCAGACCAAGCTGTTGCAGGCACTGATGGCCACCGGCAAGCCCGTGGTCGCCGTGGCCGCGCAGATCCCGTACGACGCCGGGTACGCCAACCCCGTGCCGACCTGGCTCGCGACCTACGGCTACATCACGCCTTCGCTGGAGGCGCTCGCGAAGGTCGTGCTGGGCGAAACGGCCCCGAGTGGCAAGCTGCCGGTCGACGTCCCGGCCGGCGCCGACGTGAACACCGTCAAGTACCCCTTCGGACATGGACTGAGCTGGTGACCGTAAACCGCAGGAAGTTCCTCGCCGTCCCCGCGCTCGCCGTGCCGGTGCTCGCGGGCGGCTCGGCCGTCGCGCAGGCCGCGCCCGCGCAGAACCCGCTCCAGCGCGATGTGCTGACGGGCGCCGAACAGCTCGCCGCGCAGCAGTGGCGGCCGCTCGCCGGGCGCAAGCTCGGCGTCCTCTCCAACCCGACGGGCGTGCTGGCGAGCGGGGACCACGTCGTCGACTCGATGGTCGCCGCCGGGGTCCGGCCCGTCGCGGCGTTCGGCCCGGAGCACGGGTTCCGCGGCAGCGCGCAGGCCGGCGGGTCCGAAGGCGACTACACCGACCCGCGCACCGGCATCCCCGTGTACGACGCGTACGGCGCCGACGCGACGAAGCTCGCGGGCCTGTTCACCAAGGCCGGGCTCGACACGGTCGTGTTCGACATCGCCGACGTCGGCGCCCGCTTCTACACCTACATCTGGTCGCTCTACACGGCGATGGTCGCCGCCGCCAAAGTCGGCGCGGCGTTCGTGGTCCTCGACCGCCCGAACCCGATCGGCGGCCGCGTCGCCGGGCCGGTGCTCGACCCGAAGTTCGCGTCGGGCGTCGGGCGCAAGCCGATCGCGCAGCAGCACGGCATGACCGTCGGCGAGCTGGCGCGCCTGTACGCCGCCGAGTTCCTGCCCGAAGAAGGCGTGAAGCTCGACAAGCTGGAGATCGTCGAGGTCCGCGGCTGGCGGCGCGACGTGCTCTTCCCCGGCACGGGGCTCGACTGGATCATGCCGAGCCCGAACATGCCGACGTTCGACACGGCGCTCGTCTACCCCGGCACCTGCCTGTTCGAAGGCACGCTCTTCGCCGAGGGCCGCGGCACCACGCGCCCGTTCGAGATCATCGGCGCGCCCGGCGTCGACTGGCACTGGCGCGACAAGCTCGAAGCCCTGGACCTGCCGGGCGTGAAGTTCCGCGAGACGTACTTCGTGCCGACGTTCAGCAAGTTCGTCAACGAAACCTGCGGCGGTGTCGAGCTGACGGTGACCGACCCGCGGTCCTTCGACGCCATCACCACGGCCGTGGCCATGCTCGTCACGGCCAAGCAGATCGCCCCCGCCACCTTCGGCTGGCGGCCCGACCACGCCATCGACCTGCTGTCCGGGTCCGACCGGCTGCGCACCTCCATCGACGCCGGCGCCGGGGTCGACGAGGTCACCGGCGCCTGGCGCGCCGAGCTCGCCGCGTTCGACCGCAGACGCCGGCCCTACCTGATCTACCGCTGAGGAGACCGGTCATGCGTGCTAGGAAGGTGCTCGTCGCGACGGTTGCCGTGCTCGTCGCGGCCTCGACCACCGCAGGAGCCCCCGCCATCGCCACCACGCAGCACGATCCGCTCGCCGGGCGTTTCGACGTGCCCCGGCACGGGTTCGCGCCGGCGTTGACGACGTTGCGCGAGGGCGAGCCGGCGGACGTCGGGCTCGACCCGGGCCCGATCCGGGGCGCCGAGCAGTTCCTGGCGAACTGGACGCAACCCGACGCGAGCGGCCACCCGCACTTCTCCGGCGCCGTCGGGCTGCTCGCGCACGACGGCGTGGTCGTCGACCGCTACGCCGTGGGCGGCGCCGTGCGCTACGCCGACGCCGCGGGCACCGAACTGCCGCCCGAGCAGCAGGTGCCGATGCGCGACGACACCATCTTCGACCTGGCGTCGATCTCGAAGCTGTTCACCTCGATCGCCGCGCTGCAGCTGGTCGACCAGGGCAAGCTCGACGTCACCGCGCCCGTGGTCCGCTACCTGCCCGAGTTCGGCGTGAACGGCAAGCAGGACGTGACGATCGAGCAGCTGCTCACGCACACGTCCGGCTTCGACGCCGATCCGGCGCCGTCGCTGTGGGAGGGCTACCCGGACCTCCCGTCGCGCCGCAAGGCCGTGCTCGACAGCCCGCTGAAGAACGCGCCGGGCACGACGTACCTGTACTCCGACCTCAACATGCTCACCCTCGGCTTCGTCGTCGAGAAGCTCACCGGAAAGCCACTGGACCAGGTGGTGCACGACCGGATCACCGCGCCGCTCGGCATGGTCGACACGGGCTACAACCCGCCGGCCTCGAAGCTGGACCGCATCGCCGCGACCGAGTACGAAAGCAACCCACCGCGCGGGCTCGTGCGCGGCCAGGTGCACGACGAGAACGCGTGGTCGCTCGGCGGCGTCGCCGGGCACGCCGGCGTGTTCTCCACCGCGAGCGACCTGGCGATCCTGTGCCAGACGATCCTCAACGGCGGTACCTACCGCGGCACGCGCATCCTGCGGCCGGACACCGTCGAGCAGATGCTGACGAACTACAACCAGCAGTTCCCCGACGACTCCCACGGCCTCGGCTTCGAGCTCGACCAGCCCTGGTACATGGGCGCCCTGTCCTCGCCCGTCACCGCTGGCCACACCGGCTTCACCGGCACGACGCTGGTCATCGACCCGGAGTCGCGCTCCTTCGCGCTGTTGCTGACCAACCGGGTGCACCCCACCCGCAACTGGGGGTCCATCAACACCGCTCGCCAGGTCTGGGCCACCTCGCTGGCCCAGGCGATGGCCGTCCGGCCCGAGGTCGGCCGCGACGCCTGGTACTCGGGCCTCGGTGACAAGTCCACGGCTACGCTGAGTACGCAGCCCTTGACACCGCGATCCACTGGTGCGTGGCAGGTTTCCTTCTACGCTTTCGTGGACACCGAGGGACCTTCTGATCCACTTCAGCTGGAATCGTCCTCCGACGGCGTCAATTGGCAACCGGTCGCCGTGCACGCGACGGGACCGGGCGCGCCGCCGGGAGAGGTGACGTCGCTCTCGGGCCACGGGCACCGCGCCTGGTGGCGGGTGACGGCCGACGTGCCGGCCGGCGGCGTTACGAGCCTCCGCTGGCGTTACAGCACCGATCCGAGTTACACCGGACGCGGAGTTTCTCTAGACGGTGTGAAAGTCACCGAACGCGGCCGGACAGTTCTCGATGGTGAGCGGAACCCGTCGGCGCTCACCGCGATCGGGTGGAAGTTGAGCACCCGGTGACCGCGCTGTCGCGCAGCGCCGAACTGAACCTCCCACTCAGCGATCCGAAGCCTTTTGCAGCGCGACACTAAGTTGCCAAGTCGTTAGCTTGAGGTCGTTAACACCCACGACCTGGTTAGCGACTTTCTGGTCAACGATTAATCGCAAATCGAAGTCCGCAGACACGGACGGGTTGCGATCCTGCCGAAGGATGTGGGTAGCCTTGTCGCAAATGCCAGCGGTTAGTAACTTTCCGACGGTCGACGATGCCGATTCCGTAACCATCCCGGCACCGTCCGGAGAGTCCGCAGCTCAGACCACCGTGCGTGACGCCGACGCCAGCCCGTTGGTCCGCATCCGGTCGCTGCTGCCGGGTCTCGCCCGCGCGGAACAGCGGGTCGCGAAGGTCGTGTTGGAAGACCCCGCGTCCGTCGCGCGGCGCAGCATCACCGAGGTCGCGCTCGCCGCGAACACGAGCGAGACGACGGTCACCCGGTTCTGCAAGGCCGTCGGCGTCGGCGGGTACCCGCAGCTGCGCATCGCGCTGGCCGCGGACACCGCCCGCACCGAAGCCAGAACCACCCGCAACCTGGGTGGCGAAATCGGTCCCGAGGACGACCTGGCCGCCGTGATCGGCAAGGTCAGCTTCGCCGACGCGCGGGCCGTGGAGGAGACCGCCGACCAGCTCGACGTCGCCGAGCTGCAGCGCGTGATCGACCTCGTGGCCGAGGCCGGCCGCGTGGACGTGTACGGCGTGGGCGCGAGCGCCTTCGTGGCCGCCGACCTGCAGCAGAAGCTGCACCGCATCGGCCGCGTGAGCTTCTCGTGGTCCGACACGCACATCATGCTCACCTCGGCCGCGGTCCTGAGCCCCGGCGACATCGCGATCGGTGTCTCGCACACCGGCGCGACCACCGACACCGTCGAGGCCCTGCGGGTCGCCCGTGAGCACGGCGCCATCACCGTCGCGGTCACGAACTTCCCGCGCTCGCCGATCACGGAGGTCGCCGACCACGTGCTCACCACGGCGGCCCGCGAAACCACCTTCCGCTCCGGGGCGACCGCGAGCCGCATCGCCCAGCTCACCGTCATCGACTGCCTGTTCATCGGTGTCGCGCAGCGGCACATGGAGGAGTCCGTCAGCGCGCTGGACGCGACGAGGGACGCGGTCGGCTCGCACCGGCTCGGGGTCAGGCCCGACGGTCGCCGCCGTCCGCGGGAAACCGGTAAGTGAACTCAGAAACGAGGCGCATGATGACCGTCCCCTGCCAGGCGGTGCACGTCGATTCGCCGACCGAGCAGCGCAACCCCCGCACGGTGGACATCGACCTGATGTCCACCATGGGGATCCTCAGCTCGATCAACGCCGAGGATCGCCGGGTGCCCGACGCGGTGGCCGCCGTGCTGCCGCAGCTGGCGCGCGCGGTGGACTACGCCGTCGAAGCCCTGCGGGCCGGCGGCCGCGTGCACTACGTGGGGGCGGGCACCTCGGGCCGGCTGGCCACGCTGGACGCGGCCGAGCTCGTGCCGACGTTCAACGTGCCCGCGGACTGGTTCGTCGCGCACCACGCCGGCGGGGAGAAGGCCCTGCGCCAGGCGGTCGAGAACGCGGAGGACGACGACGAGGCGGGTGCGGCCGAGCTGGCCGCCTCCGTCCGGCCGGGTGACTTCGTGCTCGGCCTCGCCGCGTCCGGGCGCACGCCGTTCGTGCTCGGCGCCCTGGAGGCGTCGAGCCGCCTCGGCGCGCACACGGGCCTGGTCTCGGCCAACCCCCGCGCGGCCAAGCCGGCCGGGGTCGACGTGCTCATCGCCGTGGCCACCGGCCCGGAGGTGATCGCCGGCTCGACCCGGATGAAGGCGGGCACTGCGCAGAAGCTGATCCTCACGTCGTTCTCCACGGCCACGATGATCAAGCTGGGCAAGACGTACTCGAACCTGATGGTCAGCATGCGGGCGACCAACGCGAAGCTGCGCGGCCGCACGATCCGGATCCTTCAGGAAGCCACGGGCCTGACCATGGCCGAGTGCTCCGACGCGCTCACCGACGCCGGCGGCGACCTCAAGGTGGCGCTGGTGCACCTGCTGTCCGGCTCCGACGTCGAGCACGCTGCGGCCGCCCTGGAGGCGAACAGCGGCCACGTCCGCAAGGCGCTGGACTCCCTGCACTTACGCGCGGGCTGAATTGTCTGCCTCGGCTCCGCCGAGGCGGCGAGATCGCTGAGACCCGGTTTCTTCCCTCACGATGTGCTCGGCCGGGGGCCGAGCACATCGCTCAGTCCAGAAACCGGCGCGATCTCGCGCTGTGGCGAGGGAGGTAGATCTCGCGATCGCTGCGGTGGTGTGCCGGAATTCGGCGAAGAGCCCCTCACCTCGGGTGGTGAGGGGCTCGTGTTGTGAACCTTCGCGTATTGCGGATCATCTTTTCATCTGCTTACTCTCTCAGGTGTTGCCCGCGAGAGAAGGCAGGTTCGCATGGCCGGGGTCGCCGCACCGCCCACGTCCGGCAGGAAGCCGCTGACGAGGCGGGAGTGGGGGTCGATCTCGGGGATGGCGGCGGTGATCCTGCTGCTGAACCTGCTGGGCTGGGGCGTGCTGGTGCTGGTCATCGCCCCGCACCACTACGACCTCGGCGCGTCGGGCGCGTTCGGCATCGGGCTGGGGGTCACGGCGTTCACGCTGGGCATGCGGCACGCGTTCGACGCCGACCACATCGCCGCGATCGACAACACCACGCGCAAGCTCATGGCCGACGGCCGGCGGCCCCTGTCGGTCGGGTTCTGGTTCTCCCTGGGGCATTCGACGATCGTGTTCGGGTTGTGCCTGCTGCTGTCGCTGGGCGTGCGCGCGGTGGCCGGGCAGCTGCAGGACGATTCGTCCGCGCTGCACCGGACGACGGGCCTGATCGGCACGTCCGTCTCGGGCGTTTTCCTCTACCTCATCGCGATCATGAACCTCGTCGTGCTCGTCGGGATCATCCGGGTCTTCGCGAAGATGCGCCGCGGTGAGCTGGACGAGGAAGCCCTGGAGCGCCACCTCGACAACCGCGGTCTGATGAACCGGCTGCTACGCGGCGCGACGAAAGCCGTGCGCAAGCCGTGGCACATCTACCCCGTGGGTGTCCTCTTCGGACTCGGCTTCGACACCGCGACGGAGATCGGCCTGCTCGTGCTCGCCGCCGGCGCGGCCGCGTTCGCCCTGCCCTGGTACGCGATCCTCGTGCTGCCGGTGCTATTCGCCGCCGGCATGAGCCTGTTCGACGCCGCCGACGGGGTGTTCATGAACTTCGCCTACGGCTGGGCGTTCGCGCGGCCGATCCGCAAGATCTACTACAACATCACCGTCACGGCGCTGTCCGTGGCCGTCGCGCTGGTGATCGGCACGATCGAGCTCGTGTCGATCCTCACGGAGAAGCTGGACATCACGAACGGTCCCCTCGCGGCGATCGCGGACATCAACCTCGACTACGTGGGCTTCGGGATCATCGGGCTGTTCGTGGTGACGTGGCTGGTCGCGCTCGCCGTGTGGCGGTTCGGGCGCATCGAGGAGAAGTGGTCGGCGCGGCTCAACCCGGCTGAGTAGGGCCGAGTTCGGCCAGCCTCAGCGCGAGCTGGATCTCCAGCGCGCGGCCGGGGTCGCGCCAGTCGTCGCCCAGCAGCGCCGAAACGCGGTCGAGCCGCTGCACCACGGTGTTCACGTGGACGTGCAGCACGTCCTTGGCGCGCGCCAGGTTCCCGCCGGTCGCGAAGTACGCCCGCAGCGTGCCGGCGAGGTCCGTGCCGCGGCGGGCGTCGTAGTCCAGCACGGGGCCGAGCGTCGCGCGGACGTAGGCCGGCAGGTCGGCGTGGCGGCCGAGCAGCACGCCGAGGAACCCCAGGTCGGCCATCGCCGCGCCGTCGCCTTCACGCCCGAGCGCCAGCAGCGTGCTGACGCAGCGCACGGCCTCGCTGTACGCCTCGGCGAGCGCGGCGGGTCCCTTCGCGGGCCCGGCGGCACCGACCGTGACCGGACAGTCCACAACGGACCGGAGCTCACTCGCCACCTTGGCGGCCGCGACCCCGGCAGGAGCGAGCGCCACGACCTGCTCGGCGTGCACCCCCACCAGGTCACCGAACCGCGCGCACGCCGACGCCAGGGCCCGCCGGGACGTGCCCGGCGCGTGGGCGACCAGCACCACGTGCGGGGCCGCCAGGTCGACCCCCAGCCGGCGCGCGCGGGCCGTCAGCGACGCCGGGTTGCGCGCCGGCGCGGTCAGCAGGTCGGTGAGCAGTTCGCCGCGCACCTCGTCCTCGGCCTGCGCGACGGACCGCCGCAGCATCAGCAGCAGCGCCGTCACCACGGCCGCGCGTTCGAACAGCCGGCGGTCGGCGCCCGCGAGCTCGGGCCGGCCCGCGAGCGTCAGGCTCCCCAGCAGCTCCTGGCCCGCCTGCACCGCGCACACCCAGGTGTCCTCTGTGGACTCTGCCCGCCCGCTCGCGCGCGAAGACGCCACGGCCGGCCCGTCGAACGGCAACGGCGAGCCCGCCAGCAGCTCGCCCGACGCGTCGTGCACGGCGATCTCCCCGCGCAGCACGCCGGCCACCTCGGCGGCGACCTCCGGCAGGTCCCCGCCGCGCAGCACGAGGTCCATGAGCCGGTCGTGCGCTTCGTCGGCGCGGCGCATGGTCGCGTTGACGGCGTTCAGCTCAGCCGCCGACTGCCGCGTCTCGTCGAGCAGGTGCGCGTTGTCCAGCGCGATCGCCGCGTGGTTGGCCAGCGAAGACAGCAGCGCGACCTCCGCCGTCGAGAACTCGCGTGGCGAGCGGTCCGAGGCGTACAGCACGCCGAGCACCTTGCCACCGATCGCCAGCGGCACGCCCAGGATCGCCGTGAGCCCCTCCTCGAGCACACCGGTGTCGATCGGGGCCGTGTGCCGGAAGCGCGCGTCGGCGAAGTAGTCCGCGGTCGCGTACGGGCGCGCCGTCTGCGCCACGAGCCCACCCAGCCCCTCACCCATGCCGAGCACGATCTGCTGGAACAGCGCCGAAACCGAGCCGTCGGTCACCCGGATGTAGGTCTTGCCGGCGGCTTCGTCGTTGAGGCTCAGGTACGACACGTCCACGCCGAGCAGCGTGCGGGCGCGCCGCACGATCGACCGCAGCACCGCGTCCGGGTCTCGCAGCCGCGCGAGGTCGCTCGCGGTGTCGAACAACGCGGTGAGCTCGGCTTCGCGCCGCTGGTGCTCGGTGAGCGTTTCGCGGATGCGCAGGGCGAGCTCGGCCGCGTCGCCGCCGGCCGCGCGGGCCGCGTGCGCCAGCTGCTCGCTGCTCGCCCCGGTGGCGAGCAGCTCGAGCAGCCGGCGGTTGGCGTCCACGCGGGTCATGCTGTCACTGAAGACCGCCCCGCGTCAGCCGGGAAATCGTGCAGCGACTCGCCGCGCGTTTCACGCGCGGCGAGCAGGGCCAGCAGCGACAGCACGCACATGGCGGCGACGTAGATCGAGACCGGCACCGTGGTGTGGTACGCCTGGAACAGCGCCACGGCGATGATCGGCGCGATCGCGCCCGCCGCGATGGACGACAGCTGCCCGCCCACCGACAGGCCGGTGTAGCGCACGCGCGTCGGGAACTGCTCGGCGAAGAACGCGGCCTGCGGCCCGTACATCGCGCCGTGCACCACGAGCCCGATCGTCGCCGCGCCGATCACCGCGCCCGTCGTGCGCAGGTCCAGCAGCCAGAAGAAGCCGAACGCCCACGCGGCCATCCCGAGCACGCCGAACAGGTACACCGGCTTGCGCCCGATCCGGTCCGACAGCAGGCCCCACAGCGGGATGGTCACGAAGTGCACGGCCGAGGCCACGAGCACGGCCGTCAGCCCGGTCGCCTTCGGCATCCCGAGGCCGGTGGTCACGTACACGAGGATGAACGCGGTGATCACGTAGTACGACACGTTCTCCGCCAGCCGCGCGCCGAAGGTCACGACCAGCCCGCGCAAGTGCCCGCGGAACACGTCGACGATCGGGGCGCGCTCCTGCTCGCCCGCGGCGGCCTTCGCGGCGACGAACACCGGCGACTCGGCCACGGCCAGCCGCACCCACAGCCCGATCGCCACGAGCACACCCGAGAGCAGGAACGGGATCCGCCAGCCCCAGGAGGTGAACGTCGCGTCGGACTGCACCGCGGCGAGGATCGCGAGCACGGCCGTGGCCAGCAGGTTCCCCGCGGGCACGCCGGTCTGCGGCCACGACGCCCAGAACCCGCGCCGCCGGTCGTCGCCGTGCTCCGACACCAGCAGCACCGCGCCGCCCCACTCACCGCCGAGCGCGAAGCCCTGCACGAGCCGCAGCAGTGTGAGCAGGACCGGCGCGAGCACGCCGACCGCGCCGTACGTGGGCAGCACGCCCATGAGGAACGTTGAGCCGCCCATCATCACCAGGCTCACCACGAGCAGGCGCTTGCGCCCGATGCGGTCGCCGAAGTGGCCGAACACGAGCCCGCCGATGGGCCGCGCCAGGAAGCCGACGGCGTAGGTCAGCAACGCCAGCAACGTGCCGGTGAGCGGGTCGGCCGTCGGGAAGAAGAGCTTGTTGAACACCAAAGCGGCGGCCGAGGTGTAGAGGAAGAAGTCGTACCACTCCACGGTGGTGCCGATCAGGCTGGCGCCGACGACCCGGAGCAGCCCGGACCTCGGCGCGGTCGTCACGTTGTCCACTTCGGACTCCACTTCGCTGTGGGGACAGGGGGTTCAGGCGGCCGACCAGCCGCCGTCCAGGGGCAGCGACGCGCCCGTGACGTGGCCGGCGTGTTCGCCGCACAGCCACACCACGAGGTCGGCGACGTCCGCCGGTTCGATGAGCCGCTTGATCGCGGCCCGCCGCAGCAGCACCTGCTCGACGACGTCTTCCGCGTCGAGCCCGTGCTCGGCGGCCTGCGCGTCGAGCTGGGCGGTGACCAGCGGCGTGCGCACGTAGCCGGGGTTCACGCAGTTGCTCGTCACGCCGTGCTCCGCGCCCTCCAGCGCGGCCACTTTGGACAGTCCTTCGAGCGCGTGCTTGGCCGTCACGTACGCGGCCTTGTACGGGCTGGCGCGCAGGCCGTGGACGCTGGAGAGGTTGACGATCCGGCCCCAGCCGCGCGCGTACATCGCGGGCAGCGAGCGGCGGATCAGCAGGAACGGCGCGGTGACCATCAGGGCCTGGATGCGCGCGAACTGCTCGGGCGGGAACTCGTGGAGCGCGGCGACGTGCTGCACCCCCGCGTTGTTCACGAGCACGTCGAGTTCGGTCGGCAGCGCGTCGATCACCGCGGGGTCGGTCAGGTCGCCGACGTGCGCCCAGCCGCCGGCTTCGGCCGCGGCCGCTTCGGCGCCGGCCGCGTCGACGTCGACGACGTGCACCTTGGCCCCCGCCGCCGCAAGCGCCCGCACGCAAGCGAGGCCGATGCCGCCCGCTCCACCGGTCACCAAGGCGACCCGGCCGTCGAGATCACGGGGCGAGCTGTGACGTGCACCACTGGTCATGGGCTACGAGGTTAAGGTGCGCCGACCCCGCCGACCATGTGCCGAGCCACCACAGAACCGCAAGATCCAGTGTGGCCGGGCCACACGCCTCAGCCGGCCGCCGAGGAGATGCTGCGGGCCTCGCGCGCGCCCGCTTCGAAGGCTTCGCAGCAGAACAGCAGCCACTCGCGCACGCCCTCGGGCGTGCCGGTCGCGAAGCCTTCGGCCAGCTCGACGTACTTCGGCACGCGCCGGAAGAACGCCACTTCCGGCACGGTCAGCGACTTGGGGTCCAGCCCCGTCGCGACCATCGACAAGCGCGCCGCCGCGCGGGCGACCACCCCGTCGGCCGAGCCGAACGGCCGCAGCGCGAGCAGCTCGCCGTGCACCACGGCCGTGAGCACCGCGCCGGGCACCGAAGTCGCGCCCGTGACGAGCTGGGCCAGCAGTTCGAGGCGTTCGCCGCCGGAGCGCGGCCGGCCGAGCGCGTTCTGGTCGGTCACGACGTCGGCCGCCGCGAGCACGTGCAGCCGCGCCAGCGCCTGCAACGGCGCGCGCCGCCACGTGGGCAGCATGGACTCGAGCGTCTCGGCCACGCGCAGCGCGCCGGCCAGGAGCGGATCGGCCACCGAACCGTCGGCCGGCAGTTCGGGGTTCGCGCCGTCGATCCCGGCCGACGCGCGGGCCGCGCGCACGGACGCTTCCGCGGCCGTTTCCGCGCCGCCGCGCAGGTTCGCGGGCAGCCGGTGCACGGCGAACACCGCGTCCTGCGCCGCCTTGGCCGCGGCCGCGACGCCGTCGAGGTCCAGCAGCGGCTTCAGCGGGTCGCTCATGCGTCGAGCACCTGGCCCGTGCGCTTGACGACGGGCGGCAGGACCGACCACGGGAAGTTGATCCACCGGTCGGTGCGCCGCCACACGTATTCGCTCTGCACGGTCGAACGCGGCTTCTCGTAGATCACGGCGCAGCGCACGTCGGCCACGTGGTCGGCGCAGAAGTCGCGCACGAGCTTGAGCGTGGCGCCCGTGTCGGCCACGTCGTCGGCGACGAGCACCTTCTTGTTGCTCAGGTCCACGACGTTGGGCACCGGCGGCAGCATCACCGGCAGGTCGAGGCGCTGGTCGACGCCGGTGTAGAACTCGACGTTCATCACGTGCAGGTTCTTCACGTCGAGCGCGTACCCGAGGGCGCCGGCGACGAACAGCCCGCCGCGCGCGATGGAGAGGATGAGGTCCGGTTCGAAGCCGTCGGCTGCCACCTGCTCCGCCAGCTCCCGGCTGGCGCCGCCGAACAACTCCCAGGTGAGCTCTTCCCGCTCGTCAGCCATGCCGCGCCCTCTCCGTTCCGTCGGTCCAGGGAGCATAAGCAACCGGAAAGTGGACTGGTGAAATGATCGAGAGTTGGCTATCAGACGGGACCACTTGCGCCCGTAACTTGGATCCGTGAGCGACTGGAGCGAGCACCCGACCCTGTCCGGCACCCACGTGCGCCTCGAACCGCTGCGGCCGGACCACGTGAAGGGCCTGTTCGAAGCCGGACAGGATCCGGCGATCTGGGCGTGGCTGAGCTCCCGGCAGTTCGAAGACCCGGCCGACGCCGAGCGGTACGTCGAGACGGCCGTCGCCGACCCCGACCGCCGCGCGTTCGCGCAGGTCGACCTCGCCTCCGGCCTCGTCGCCGGCACCACGTCGTATTACCAGATCGTGCCCCAGCACCGGATCCTGTCGATCGGGCACACCTGGCTCGACCCTCGCTGGCAGCGCACCGCGCTCAACACGGAAGCCAAGTTCCTCTTGCTGCGCAACGCGTTCGAGGTGCTCGGCACCCAGCGCGTGGCGTGGGAGACCGACAGCCGGAACCTGCGTTCACAGCGCGCGATCGAACGGCTCGGAGCCCTGCGCGAGGGCGTGCTGCGGGCCCACCGGATCCGCCCGGACGGCACGTCGCGCGACACGGTGGTGTACTCGATGACGGAAGCTGAATGGCCCGGCGCACGCGCCCGGCTGCTGGCCCGCCTCGCCTGACGGCCCGCGACACGGCTGCAAGCTTGTCCTGGGCGGACTAACGTCGCTAGCGTGCCGTGAGCCGCGGGTTCGCACTACAGGAGGCCTTGCAACCATGACCGAGCAGTCCCCAGCTCTGGACAACCTGCTCACCGAGAGCCGCACCTTCCCACCGAGCGACGAGTTCGCCGCTCAGGCCAACGCCAAAGCCGGCATGTACGACAAGGCGGACGCCGATCGGGAGCAGTTCTGGGCCGAGCAGGCCGAGCGCCTGAGCTGGGACACGAAGTGGACCCAAGTACTGGACTGGACCAATGCGCCGTTCGCGAAGTGGTTCGTCGGCGGCAAGCTGAACGTCGCCTACAACTGCGTCGACCGGCACGTCGAGTCCGGCCACGGCGACCAGGTCGCCATCCACTGGGTCGGCGAGCCCGGCGACACCCGTGACATCACCTACGCACAGCTGAAGGACGAGGCCTCCCAGGCCGCCAACGCGCTGACCTCGCTCGGCGTCAAGGCCGGCGACGTCGTCGCGATCCAGCTGCAGATGGTGCCCGAGGCGATCTTCGCGATGCTCGCGTGCGCCCGCATCGGCGCGCTCCACAGCGTGGTCTTCGGCGGCTTCTCCCCGACCGCGCTGCGCGCCCGCGTGGACGACGCGGCGGCGAAGATCGTGATCACCTCCGACGGCCAGTACCGCCGCGGCAAGGCCGCCGCGATGAAGGCCAATGTGGACGAGGCGCTGCAGGGTGCCGAGACCGTGGAGAAGGTCATCGTGGTCCGCCGCACCGGCAGCGACCTCGCGGGCGAGGTGCCCTGGACCGACGGGCGCGACCTGTGGTGGCACGAACTCGTCGACGGCCAGTCGGCCGAGCACGAGCCCGAGGCGTTCGACAGCGAGCACCCGCTGTTCATCCTCTACACCTCCGGCACCACCGGGAAGCCGAAGGGCATCCTGCACACCTCCGGCGGCTACCTCACGCAGGTCGCGTACACGCACCACAACGTGTTCGACCACAAGCCGGGCGAGGACGTGTACTGGTGCACCGCCGACATCGGCTGGATCACCGGCCACAGCTACATCGTGTACGGGCCGCTCGCCAACCGCGTGACGCAGGTCGTGTACGAAGGCACGCCGAACACCCCGCACGAGGGCCGGCACTGGGAGATCGTGCAGAAGTACGAGGTCTCCATCTACTACACCGCGCCGACGCTGATCCGCACGTTCATGAAGTGGGGCGCGGACATCCCGGCCAAGTACGACCTGACGTCGCTGCGCGTGCTCGGCAGCGTCGGCGAGCCGATCAACCCCGAGGCCTGGATCTGGTACCGCGAGACCATCGGCGCGAACAAGACGCCGGTCGTCGACACGTGGTGGCAGACCGAGACCGGCGCGATCATGATCTCGCCGCTGCCGGGCGTCACCACCGCCAAGCCGGGCTCGGCGCAGCGCGCGCTGCCGGGTGTCTCCGCGAAGGTCGTGGACGACCAGGGCAACGAGGTCGCCAAGGGCGGCGGCGGGTACCTGGTGCTCGACAAGCCGTGGCCGTCGATGCTGCGCGGCGTGTGGGGCGACGAGGAGCGCTACCGCGAGACGTACTGGTCGCGTTTCGCCGACCAGGGCTACTACTTCGCCGGTGACGGCGCCAAGTACGACGCCGACGGCGACGTGTGGCTGCTGGGCCGCGTCGACGACGTGATGAACGTGTCGGGCCACCGCATCTCGACCACCGAGGTCGAGTCGGCGCTGGTCTCGCACCCGACCGTGGCCGAGGCGGCTGTGGTCGGCGCGACCGACCCGACGACGGGCCAGGGCATCGTCGCGTTCGTGATCCTGCGCGGGAACGCCGTGGACGGTGGCGAAGCGGCCGTGCAGGAGCTGCGCAACCACGTCGCCAAGGAGATCGGCCCGATCGCGAAGCCGCGCCAGATCATGGTGGTGCCGGAGCTGCCGAAGACGCGCTCGGGCAAGATCATGCGCCGCCTGCTGCGCGACGTCGCGGAGAACCGGGCGATCGGCGACGTGACGACGCTGGCGGACTCCTCGGTCATGGACCTGATCTCGTCCGGCCTGCAGTCGGGCAAGGAAGAGTAGGGGTAAGTTCTCGGTCGTCAGGAAGGGGCTCTCCCGGCCGGGAGGGCCCCTTCCTGCGCGATTACCCTGAATGGCGGACATCGAACGCTTGTTCTAAGATGTGCCGCGGTACCCACCCCTACCCGGGCAAGGAGACGACACGAATGACCGTGGAAGCCTTGACGCACGACGAGGACACTGCGGGCGAAGCGCAGGCCACCGAATCCCCGGAGGCCACGGAGCCCGCCACCCCGGCGGCGTCGTCTTCCGATTCGGCGGAGCCGGCCCCCGCTTCCGAGGAGAAGCCCGCCGAGGAAGCACCGAAGCCGAAGCGCGGCCGGCCGAAGGCCGCCGCGTCCACGGCGAAGAAGACCCGCACGGTTGAGCTCACCCTCACCGTCACCGGCACGGCCGACGGTGAGTGGCAGGCCGAGCTGAAGAACGGCAGCAAGTGGGTCGCGAAGGGCCTGGAGATCCCCGCCGCCGCCGTCTCGCGCGCCGCGCGGGAGCTGCACGAGGACCTGTCGGCTCCGATCGACGAGGTCATCAACCAGGCCCGTGAGGCGCAGGCCGCGAAGGTCGCGCAGCTCGAGGCCGAGCTGGAGGCCGCCAAGGCGGCGCTGGCCGACCTCGACGTCTGACAGTTCTGACCGAGGGCCCGGCACTTCGCGGTGCCGGGCCTTCGTCATGCCAGGGGCGGGTTTCCCGGCAGCGGGGCTTTGAACTCGAGCCAACGACTGTCCACAATGGCCGTCACGCGATGGGGTACGCCCCGCGGGTGCACCACGGTGTCGCCAGGTCCGAACTCGCCCGGCTCACCGTCGACCTCACCGGTGAGCCGGCCTTCGAGGACGTAGCTGACGCTGTCGTGGTCGTGGCTGTGCACAGGTGAGACGACCCCCGCCGGGTAGCGGATCTCGTACACCAGGCCGTGCGCCGCACGCTCGCGTTCGCGGACGAACGCTGTGCCGCCGACGAGCGCCTGTCCTTCCACAGTGGACACTTCCTGCCAGCTCATTCCGCGGACCTCCTCGCCTGCGCCACCCCGACGTGGCCGCTGACCGCCCGCGGGGCAGAACACGGGGCTCGCGGCCGTGGTGACATCTGTGGCCGTGCGGATATACTCCATGTATACACGGCCCGACGCAAGACTCCCGGAGGTTCCACGTGCGCTTCACCCTGCTCGACGGCTCGGAAGTGACGACGTCCGTGCACACCCTGCTCAACGCCGGTTACGCCGGGCGCGGCCAGGACGACGTGGCCGCCCACGTGCGCGAACTCGCCGAACTCGGCGTGCCCGCGCCGTCGGTGACACCCGCGCTGTACCCGATCGCGCCGTACCTCGCGCAGCAGACGGAGACGGTGCCGGCTCAGCACGCGCGCACGTCCGGCGAAGCCGAGTGGGCGCTCGTGATCACCGGTGAAGGCGTGCTGCTCACCGCCGCGTGCGACCACACCGACCGCGCGCTCGAGGTCCACGGCGTGGCCTGGAGCAAGAACGCGGCCCCGGACGTGCTGGCTCGGCGCGCGTGGCGGCTCGCCGACCTCGCCGACCTCGACGCCGTCCGCCTGCAGTCGTGGGTCGACGGCGTGCTGCTGCAGGACGGCACGCTCGCCGAACTGCTCCCGCCGGCGTACTGGCTGCCGGTGCTCCAGGAGCGCGGCCTGGCGACGCCGGGCACCGCGCTGCTGTCGGGCACGCTGCCGATGGACCCGGCCGTGGACCAGTTCGGCAAGAGCTGGCGCGTGGCGATGACGGACCCCGCCACCGGCGACGTCATCGACCTGGCCTACACCGTGGCGCCGCTGCCCGAGCCGATCGGCTGAATTCGGGCGTAGGCAAGGCACAATTAAATAAGGAAACCCTGGCTTAATGTAGTCCAGCCGACAGGGACAATGTGTCGCGGCCGGGGGAATTCCGTGTTTCACTATTCTCGTGACCGAAACGGTGGACACGATGGAATCCCACTTCTCCCACGAACCGCACGACGACGTGGGCGGCAAGCTGAACTGGCTGCGTGCCGGGGTTCTCGGCGCGAACGACGGCATCGTGTCCGTGGCCGGCATCGTGGTGGGGGTCGCGGGTGCCACGACCAGCAGCACGGCGATCCTCACCGCCGGAATCGCGGGGCTCGTCGCCGGTGCGTTTTCGATGGCCGGCGGGGAATACGTGAGCGTGAGCACCCAGCGCGACACGGAACGCGCCCTGCTGCGGCTCGAGAAGCACGAGTTGAAAACGATGCCGGAGGCCGAGGAGCGCGAACTCGCCGGGATCTACGAGGAGAAGGGCCTGTCGAAGGAGCTCGCCGCGCAGGTCGCCCAGGAGCTGACGCAGAAGGACGCGCTGCAGGCGCACGCCGAGGCCGAACTCGGCATCGACCCGGACAACCTCACGAGCCCGTGGCAGGCCGCGTGGGCTTCGCTGCTCGCGTTCACGATCGGCGCGCTGCTGCCGCTGCTGTCCATCGCGTGGACGGCCGTGTCCGTGCGCGTGTGGGCGTGCGCGCTGGCCGTCGTGGTCGGCCTGACGCTCACCGGGTTCGTGAGCGCGAAGCTCGGCAACGCGCAGGTGGGGCGCGCGATCCTCCGCAACGTCGGCGTCGGCGCCCTCACCATGCTCGTCACCTACTTCGTCGGGGTGCTGTTCGGCACCACCGTCGGATGATCAGTGCACGCCCTTCATCAGCTTCTTGATGAACGGGATGCACGCGAGCAGCACCAGGCCGACGACGATCGCGACGCCGCCGATGATGCTGAAGTAGGGCGTCTCGTCGTGCACGTCGTAGGACTCGGCGAGCTTGCCCGACATCGCGGTGCCCAGTGAGACCGACAGGAAGTTCAGCGCCACCATCTGCGTCCGGAACGCCTTGGGCGCGAGCTTCGTGGACAGCGACAGCCCGACCGGCGACAGCATCAGCTCGGCGACCGTGAACACCAGCAGGATGCCGACGAGCGCGATCAGCGGGCTGCCGTTCTGGCCGGTGCCGGTCATCGGCAGGAACAGCAGGAACGCGATGCCCATGAGCACCGTGCCGAGCACGAACTTCATCGGCGTGGACGGCTGCCGGTCGCCGAGCTTCGTCCAGATCGCGGCGATGATCGGCGCCAGGATGATGATGAAGACCGGGTTGATCGAGTTGACCCACGACACGGGCATGAGCCAGCCGAACAGGTCGCGGTTGAGCCGCTGGTCGCTGTAGGCCGCGACGACGGTCGACTGCTGCTGGTACAGCGAGAAGAACGCGGCGCTCGCGATGTACATCGGGATGAACGACAACACGCGGCTGCGCTCTTCGGAGGTGATCTTCCGGCTCGTCAGGATGACCACGAAGTACACGACCGAGATCGCGATGACCACGTAGACGACGACGTCGGCGAGGTTCTCCGGGCCGACGACCCCGGACAGGATCAGCGCGACGATCGCGGCCACGATGACCACCGCGATGCCGACGAAGAGCCAGCGCTGCGACGGCTGCAGCGGGTTGGGGACCTCCGAGGCTTTCGCGCCGAGGTTCTTGCGGCCGAGCGTGTACTGGATCAGGCCGAGCGCCATGCCGATCGCGGCGAGGCCGAACCCGAGGTGGAAACCGACCTCCGACTGGGCGAGCCCGGTCAGCAGCGGGCCGATGAACCCGCCCAGGTTGATGCCCATGTAGAAGATCGTGAAGCCGGCGTCGCGCCGCTCGTCGCCCTCGGCGTAGAGCGTGCCGACGACGGCGGTCGCGTTGGCCTTCAGACCACCGGAGCCGACCGCGACGCACGCGAGACCGACGCCGATGCCCGTCATGCCCGGCAGCAGCGCGAGGGCGATGTGGCCGAGCATGACCAGCACGGCGCTGTAGAACAGCGTGCGCTCGGACCCGAGGATCCGGTCGGCGACCCACGCGCCGATCACGGTGGCGAGGTAGACCGTGCCGCCGTACGCGCCGACGATGCCGAGCGCGGCGCCCTGGTCGATGCCGAGGCCGCCCTTGTCGGCCGAGTAGTAGAGGTAGATGGCGAGGATGCCGAGCATCCCGTAGTAGGAGAACCGCTCCCACATCTCGACGCCGAAGAGGTTCGCCAGTCCTCGTGGGTGCCCGAAGAACCTCGTGTCCTGCTGGACCTCGATGGAGGTGCTCACAACTG
Organism: Amycolatopsis sp. NPDC051903; assembly: GCF_044452505.1. Taxonomy (NCBI): domain Bacteria; kingdom Bacillati; phylum Actinomycetota; class Actinomycetes; order Pseudonocardiales; family Pseudonocardiaceae; genus Amycolatopsis; species Amycolatopsis sp. NPDC051903. Next base: position 80,137 of record NZ_JBITBT010000003.1, read on the forward strand.
TCTCGTTCCTGTCCTGGACAACGTTGTCGTTTCTGGTTGGCATGCTAGAAGGCAAACGCGTGAACGGAACACCGGACCGGGTGTGGGAAGGGTCATTTGCGCCGCTTACGGACACTTCGCGTTCGTTAAGATGAGTTCAAGGTGTGCCGGGAAGCCTGGTCGGCAACAGTCCGTACCGATTGCCGTACCCGGAGGTCCTGCCCGTGAACGCACCCCGCCGAGCCGCCGCCGAATTCGCCCGCTACCTGCGCACGGAGACCACCGGCGGGATCATCCTGCTGGTCGCCACGGCCGTCGCGCTGATCTGGGCGAACTCGCCGGCCGGCGACGTCTACCGGGCCGTGCGCGACTTCCACCTCGGGCCGGAGTTCCTCCACCTGAACCTCTCGGTCGGCGACTGGGCGAAGGACGGCCTGCTCGCGTTGTTCTTCTTCGTCGCCGGGCTGGAGCTCAAGCGGGAACTCGTGGTCGGCGAGCTGTCGCGGGTCAAGCAGGCGGTGCTGCCCGTGATCGCCGCCCTCGGCGGAATGGTCGTACCGGCCGTGGTGGCGTTCACCATCGGCAGCTCAACGCCGGGCTTCGGCCAGGCGTGGGCGATCCCGGTGGCCACCGACATCGCGTTCGCGCTCGGCGTGCTGGCCCTGACCGCGTCGAACCTCCCCGCCAGCGCCCGGGTCTTCCTGCTCTCGCTGGCGGTGGTCGACGACCTCGGCGCGATCCTGGTGATCGCGATCGTCTTCACGGCGGGCTTCAACCTGGTGGCCGCGGGCGTCGCCGTGGTGGCGCTCGGGTTATACGCGTACCTGCAGCACAAGCGCGTGCGCACTCCCTGGCTGTACGTGCCGCTCGCGGTGGTCACGTGGGTCGCGGTGCACTCGGCGGGCATCCACGCCACGATCGCCGGCGTCGCGCTCGGGCTGCTCACGCGCGTGAAGCCCGACGAGGGTGAGGACGAAGCGCCCGCTGTGCGCCTGGAGCACCGCCTGCAGCCGTGGTCCGCCGGCGTCGCGGTGCCGGTGTTCGCGTTGTTCGCCGCCGGTGTTTCGGTGAGCGGTGACGCGCTGGGCCGCGTGTTCACCACGGCCTTGCCGCTGGCCGTCCTGTTCGGATTGGTCGTCGGCAAGTTCGTGGGCATCCTCGGCGCGAGCGCACTGGCGGTGAAGCTGCACGTGGCGGAGAAGCCGACGGGCACGAGCTGGCGCGACTTGTGCGCGCTCGCGGCGCTCGGCGGTGTCGGGTTCACGGTGAGCCTGCTGATCGCCGACCTCGCGCTCACCGGACCGGACACCGACCTGGCGAAGGCGGCGGTGCTGATCGCGTCGGCCATCGCCTCGCTGGCGGCGGCCGGACTGCTGCTGCGGCGCAGCCGGGCACACGCTCGGCGGACCTGATCCCGACACTCCCGGCGGTCCGCCGCGCTTGGCGAAGGGGTCCGTGGCACGATGACCCGGTGAGCAGCCCCAAACACGGACGCACCGGCCCCGACGGCGTGGGGGCCGTGCCGTACCTGCCCCTGTCGAGTGACGAAGAGGCCGCAGCCGCCGAACAGTCCGTCGGCAAACTCGTCGGCGACGCCACCCAGCACCTGTCGACGCTGGTCAGGGCCGAGGTCGAGCTGGCGAAGGCGGAGCTGGTCGGCGAGGCGAAGAAGGGCATGAAGGGTGGCGTCTACTTCCTCATCGCCCTCGCCGTGGGGCTCTACAGCACCTACTTCCTGTTCCTGTTCATCGCGGAGATCCTGTCCGACTGGTGGGGCGTGCGCTGGCCGGCGTTCCTCACCGTGTTCGGCCTGATGCTGCTGACCACCGCGATCACGGCGTTCCTCGGCTGGCGCAAGGTGAAGAAGATCAAGGCGCCCGAGCGCACGATCGACAGCGTCAAGGAGACGGCCGCCGCGCTGAAGCCGCGCCGGAGCGCCGAAGACGACCTGCCGGCGACGCGTCCCTGACGCGCTCGGCCTGGTGCGAACCAGTGCAGCTCACGCCCGACCCGTCGGTCGTCCGCATCGACGGGCCGTGGACGCACCGCGACGTCTCCGCCAACGGCATCCGGCTGCACGTCGCCGAAGCCGGCACCGGACCGCTGGTCCTGTTCCTCCACGGGTTCGGCGAGTTCTGGTGGACGTGGCACCACCAGCTGCGCGGCCTCGCGGATGCCGGTTTCCGCGCCGTGGCCGTGGATCTGCGGGGCTACGGCGACTCCGACAAGCCCCCGCGCGGCTACGACGCGTGGACCCTCGCCGGTGACGTCGGCGGCCTGATCAAGGCCCTCGGCGCGCGCCGCGCCCACCTCGTCGGGCACGCCTGGGGCGGCATGCTCGCGTGGACGGTCGCCTCCCTGCACCCCCGGCTCGTGGCTTCCGTGACGGCCGTGGGAGCCGCGCACCCGCTCGCGCTCAAGTCCGCTGTGCTCCGGTCGGCCCTGCGCCCGCGTGGCGGCCAGGCCCGCGCGGCCGGGCACCTGTTCCGCTTCCAGGTGCCGGTGGCGCCGGAGCGGTGGCTCGTGCGCGACGGCGCCGCCAACGTCGAAGCGCTCTTCCACGCCTGGTCCGGACCGGCGTGGCGGTCCTCTTCGGACTTCGCCACCTCGATGGCGCTGTTCCGCCAGGCGATGCTCGTGCCGGGTGTGGCGCACTCCGCGCTGGAGTACTACCGCTGGGCCTTCCGCGCCCAGTTCCGCGGCGAGGGCCGCCGCTTCACCGACGCGGTGGGCACGCGCGTCGCCGCGCCGGTCCTGCAGCTGCACGGCGCCGTGGACACGTGCATCGTCCCGGAGACCGCGCGCGAGTCCGTGCACTGGGCCGGGCCGCACGGCGAACCGCGCATCTGGCCGGGCGTCGGGCACTTCCCGCACCTGGAGGAACCGGACCGCGTGACGAAGTCCGTTGTGGACTTCCTCGGCTACTGCGCCGTTCATCACTGATCCGACCGCAGCCACGGCCATCGACTTGCGTAGCAACGGTTACGGCGCGCCCCGGGGGTGGCCTACTTGTAGCCGGATTGGTAATCAGCTCGCGCAGGCGCCGGTGCTGACGTTCGTCGTCTGCGACGGCGCCGCCGCGACCTCCGCGCGCACCTGGTCCGCCGTGAGCGTGAAGCCCGTGTCCGGATCCTCCACCGCGGCGCCGAACACCACGCCGATGACGTCGCCGTCCGGCGTGATCATCGGGCCGCCGGAGTTGCCGCTGCGGATGGTGGCCCGGATGGTGAACACGTCGCGCTGCACGGTGTTCGCGTCGTAGATGTCCGGGCCGCGCAGGTTGATGCGGCCGCGCACGCGGGCGGGCGTCGCGGTGTACGGACCGTCGAGCGGGTAGCCGAGCACGATCGCGTTGTCCCCGGCGCTGGCCGTCTCCTGCGCGAACGGCAGCGTCGGGGCGCTCAGGCCCGGCACGGCCAGTACGGCGATGTCGACCTCGGGGTTGAAGTACACGACACGGGCTCGGTAGTCGCCGCGGGTCGACTCGATGCCGACCTCGTCGGTGCCGGCGACCACGTGCGCGTTGGTCATCACGCGCTGCGGCGCGATCACGAACCCGCTGCCTTCCAGCGCCTTCGAGCACGACGGCGCGTTGCCGCGGATCTTCACCACGCTCGGGTGCACCCGGCGCGCGACCGCGGTGACGTTCATCGACGTGTCCGGCGGCGCGGTGTCCGCCGCCGGCGCCTTCTCGAACGGCGAGAGCGCCGACGGGAAACCCGACGCGTCGAGCAGCTTGCGCAGGTCGCTCGGCAGGCCCTGCGCCTCGGCCGGCATCAGGTCGTTGACCTCACCCAGCACGACCGAGGAGTTGATGGACTTCGCCAGTCCCGGGATCGCCGATACGGTCGTCAGCGGGTTCGCGACGAGCCACGCCACCACGAACACCGCGGCGGCCTGCACGATCGCGCCCAGCGTCTTGTCCACTCCGGACACCCGGTTCGGGCTGATCTTCTGGCGCAGCTTCCGCCCGGCCCACACGCCGAGCGTCTCCCCGAGCACCACGAGGAACACCACCACGGCGAGTGCGAACGCCACCTTCGCCACGGGGTTGTCGAACAGCTCGATCACGAACGGCGCCAGCTTCACCCCGAGCACGGCGCCGATGGCGACCCCGATCAGCGCGGGCAAGGCGACGATCACGCCCTGGACCGCCCCCGAGACGGCCGCCAGCACCGCCAGCACCACCACGAGGACATCGACCCAGTTCACGCCGTCACCCCTCGTCCGCCCTTCCCGGCGCCCCGTTTCTGGCCCGGTGTTCGGCCAACGCTACGTCAAGGTCACGCACGTCGCCGGTGTCCCACTCGCGCTCCCAGCCGCCGAGCGACAGCAGCACCGACAGCAGACCGGCGGTGAAGCCCCACACGAACAGGCCCTCCACGTCGAACGCCGGTCCGCGCCACGAGCTGCCGCGCTTCTGCACGCGGAAGCGGTTGGCCGGGTCGGCGAGGTCGGCGATCGAAACGCGCGCGACGGCCGCCGTCTCACCGGGGTCGACCGCGTGCACCGGCGAAGGTGTGTGCCAGTAGGCGAGCACCGGCGTCACCGCGAAGCGCGAGACGGGCACGGGCAGCTGCGGCAGGATCGCGACGGGCAGGATGCCGGAAGGGTCCACACCCGTCTCCTCCTCGGCCTCGCGCAAGGCCGTGCCGACGGGTCCGCCGTCGCCGTCCTCAGCGCCGCCGCCCGGGAAGGCGACCTGGCCCGCGTGCGAGCCGAGGGTGTCGGCGCGGCGCTGCAGCAGCACGTCGGGACCGTCGGCGCGCTCGCCGAACAGGATCAGCACCGCGGCCGAGCGCGTGAGCTGCTCGGGGTCGAGGTCGAAGCGCGTGAACGTGCGGCTGTCGACGTCACCGGCCACCTTGACCAGCGGCCGCAGCCACTCCGGCACGGCTTCGGGCTCGACGAGGGGACCGGTCATGAGTAGTCCTTCACGGCTGCGCGCACCTGGTCGGTGCTGTCGAACGTGCGGGGGTTCGAGATGAAGTGCACCTGGCCGTCGGGCGTCACCACGTACGACGCGGGCAGCGAGGGGACTTTGAGCGCGGTGCGGATCGGCCCGGCCTGGTCGTTGCCGTCGTAGACCGACGGCAGGTGGACCCCGAGGTCGTGCAGCAGGCCGAGGCCGTCGGCGGCCGGGCTGGCGGTTTGCACTCCGACCACGCGCACGGCGCCGGGCTCGGCCGCGTAGCGCTGGAGGACCGGCAGCTCGGTGCGGCACGGCACGCACCAGGAGGCCCACACGTTCACCAGCGTCGGGCCGCCGGCGAGGATCTTGCTGACGGCCACGCGCGAACCGTCGCCGAGGCAGTCGGCCTGGATGCCGGAGAGCTGCCCGACGGCCGGACCGGACGCGGCGGGCGGGCAGGCCTGCAGGGCGGCCGCGGCGCGGGCGGCGGTGAGGTCACCGGTCGCCGCCGGCGCGTCCTTCGAGCCCCCGCGCGTCGTGAGCACGGCAACGAGCACCGCGACCACCAGGACCGCGACGCCGAGTGCCCACTTGGTGACCGTTGTCACCCGCGCGCCGCCAGCTCGAGGATGTGCTCACGCTCCTCGCCCTTGACCAGCTTCGCGGCGACCTCGAACTCGGTGGGCCCGAGGCCGTAGGAGGGGCAGTCCTTCTTGAGCGGGCAGGCACCGCAGGCGGGCTTGCGGGCGTGGCACACGCGGCGACCGTGGAAGATCACACGGTGGGACAGCATCGTCCAGTCCTTGCGCGGGATCAGCTCACCCACGGCGAACTCGACCTTGACCGGGTCCTCCTCGACCGTCCACCCCCAGCGGCGCACGAGCCGGCCGAAGTGCGTGTCGACGGTGATGCCGGGTTTGCCGAACGCGTTGCCGAGCACGACGTTGGCCGTTTTGCGCCCCACGCCGGGCAGCGTGACGAGATCGTCCAGTTTGTTGGGAACCTCACCGTCGAAGCGCTCGACGAGCGCCGCGCCGAGTCCCATCACCGAGTTGGCCTTGGCCCTGAAAAACCCGGTGGGCCTGAGGAATTCCTCGAGTTCGGTGCGATCGGCGCCCGCGTAGGAGGCCGCGGTCGGGTAGCGCTTGAACAGCGCGGGCGTGACCATGTTCACGCGGACGTCGGTCGTCTGCGCCGACAACACGACCGCGACCAGCAGTTCCAGCGGATTCGTGAAGTCGAGCTCGGCTTTCGCGTCCGGATAAACCTCGTCGAGGCAACGCTTCATACGCCGGGCGCGTCTCACCAAGGCGAGCCGGCTCTCACCGGCGTCCTCTCGGGGGGCGTTCGTGACGGCAGGTGGCACCCCGATAGCCTACGGGCGCGTCGGACGAGCCGGGCGGGAGCACCCGCCGGTGGACGGCCGACACGCCAGAGCACCACCTCGGCGCACCGTGTGCCGCGAGGAGCGAGGATCTGGAGCGATGCTTACTTTCAGTAGTGGATCCGCGTCATGACCGCGTGGTTCGTGATCCTGGTCCCCTTGGTGATCATGTTCTTCGCGCTGTTCATGGAGCGCGTGGAGAGCCGTCTCAAGCACGTCGCGGTGCAGGAGAACGAGGTCGAGGAGTTCCTGGAGCAGGCACAACCCAACGAGGTCAGGGCCCTGTACGGCCACGGCATCGGCCGTGCGCTGGAGCTGTTCCGGCTCCGCAGGCTGGGCGGACGGGCAGCCAGGCTACGCGCGCGACGCGTGCGGAGTTAGGCTCCCTGTTCGTGCGAGATCGTCTCCGACCCCCGCGCCCTGCGCGGCGAGCCGACGGGCGATCTCGCCGACACGCCCTAGACTGACGCGAAAGTGATCGGCGACACTGCCTCCGACCTGCGGAGGAAGTGATCGTTTCTCGACGAGGAGGCACCCGAGGTGGACGAAACCCTGGCCCGTGCGGGCATTTTCCAGGGTGTTGAGCCGGCAGCCGCTGAGGCGCTGGCCCAAACCTTGGAATCCGTGGAGTTCCCCCGCGGCCATGTCATCTTCAGCGAGGGCGAGCCGGGCGACAAGCTCTACATCATCCAGTCCGGCAAGGTCAAGATCGGCCGCAAGTCACCGGACGGCCGCGAGAACCTGCTGGGGATCTTCGGCCCGTCCGACATGTTCGGCGAGCTCTCCATCTTCGACCCGGGCCCCCGCACGTCGAGCGCGACCACGGTCACCGAGGTCCGCGCCGTCACCATGGACCGCCCGGCGCTGCGCCAGTGGATCTCGACACGGCCGGAGATCGCGGAGCAGCTGCTGCGCGTCGTGGCCCGCAGGCTGCGCCGGACGAACAACATGGTCGCCGAGCTGATCTTCACCGATGTGCCCGGCCGCGTGGCGCGCGCGCTGCTTCAGCTGGCGCAGCGCTTCGGCAGCCAGGAGGCCGGCCTGCTGCGCGTGACCCACGACCTCACGCAGGAGGAGATCGCCCAGTACGTCGGCGCCTCCCGCGAGACCGTCAACAAGGCCCTCGCCGACTTCGCCCACCGCGGCTGGCTGCGGCTCGAGGGCAAGAGCGTGCTGATCCTCGACCCGGAGCGGCTGGCGCGGCGCGCTCGCTGAGTTTCGTCTCGTTCGAAGGCCACCCCTCGCGTTCGCGCGGCGGGTGGCCTTCGGCGTTCCCGGAGTGATGCCCGTCCCCCACACGAGCGGACTCGGCGGTTCGAGCCGTGTCGCGCGCGGAATTTGGGACGCGAAGGGCAAAAAATGACGAGGAGCCGGGCGCCACCCCCGACGTGGCGCACCGGCTCCTCGCGTGCGCGCGGACCATCCCCCGACGATCCGCGCTCCCCGCCCTCCGGTTCAGGCCCCGACCCGTACGCCGGAGGGAGCTGGGTTTGTGCTGTTGTTCAACCATCATGGCCCCTACCCACGAATTCAAGGCCATTCACTCTCAAGGACGCCCCTTCGGCCATTTCGTTGCACGAGTTCACTGAGAATCCATAGAGCGTTACAGGATCGAGACCTCAGCGGCGTAACTCCCGGCCCCGGTCCGACGGTGACGCAGCTGACCGGAAAATAACTGGTACTTTCGTACCACTCCCCGGCATACTGGTACGCGTGTCCCACTCTGCTCACTCCGAAGGCCGCACAACGCTCGCCGACTACCGTGCCGCGCTGAGGGCGCCCGGCTCTCGCCGCCCGGTCGTCGCGTCGGTGCTCGCGCGCTTGCCGATCGCGATGATCGGCATCTCCGCGCTGCTGTACGTGCAGCGCGAAACCGGTTCTTTCGCTGCAGCGGGGCTGGTTTCCGCCAGCTCGCTCGTCGGCGTGTCCGTGGGCGCGGTGGTGCAGGGGCGCCTGATCGACCGCTACGGGCCGACGCGTCCGCTGCTGGCCGTGGTGGCGCTGTTCGTGGTGTCGATGGCCGCGCTGGCCGTCGCGATCGAGGCACACGCGGCGACGTTCGTGCTGGTCGCGCTGGCCGCCGCGACGGGCCTTTCGGAGCCGATGATCGGCTCGGCTTCGCGAGCGTTGTGGACGAAGCTGCTGCCCGAAGGCTCCGCGCGCAACGCGGCCTTCTCGTACGAAGCCATCAGCATGGAGGTGTTCTTCATCCTCGGCCCGGGCATCGCGGGTCTGCTGATCACGGCGCCGTGGGCCGGCACCGGCATGGTCGTGGGCGCCGCGGCGATGGCGACGGGCGCGACGGTGTTCGCGCTGAGCCCGGCGGTGCGCGCGTGGGGCCCGGCGCCGCGGGCGAAGTCCCGGCTGCTGGGTGCGCTCGCCGGCCCGGGCATGCGGACGCTGGCCGTGGCCGCGCTCGGTTTCGGCGTGGTGATCGGCTTCGTGGAGGTGGCCGTTCCCGCCGCCGCAACCGAATCCGGCCACGCCGCGCTGAGCGGCTTGCTGCTGTCGGCGTGGTCGCTGACGTCGGTGGCGTTCGGCGTGGCCTACAGCCTGCACCCCTGGCCGCGCCGGCTCGGCCTGCGCCTGCCCGCGCTGCTGGGCGGGTTCGGGGCGCTGGTCGCGCTGCTGGCGCTGCCGTCGTCCTTGTGGGGCCTCGCGCTGCTGATGTTGCTCGCCGGTGCCCTCATCACGCCCCAGTCGACGACCCACTCGACCGCCATCGAGGTCGTCGCCCCGAGCGGCACCGCGGCCGAGGCCTTCGGCTGGGTCCTCACGGCGGTGACGCTCGGCCTCGCCGCGGGCCAGTCCGTGAGCGGCTACCTGGTCGAACACGCCGGCCCGAGCGCTTCGTTCCTGGCGGCCGGCGCGGCCGGCCTCGCGCTGGCCGCGGTCGTCTGGCTGATGCGCGGCACGGTGCGGCAGCAGGCCCCGGAACCGACCGACTCGGGCGAACTGGTGCCCGCGGGGCGGTAGGCCGCTGGCGGTATGCGGAGACGGGCTCGGCGCGTGAGTGCCGGGCCCGTTTTCGTGCTCAGCCGAGGCTGCGCGCGGCGGGGCTCCGCCAAGTCAGCGGAGTCAGCTGCGACTCCTTGGATCGCGCGACGGGTCCGGCAGGCGACTGCGGGGCCCGACGTCGCAATCGGCCGGGCTGTGCGCGACGGTGTCCGAGCGACCGGCCCTTGGCTGGGCTGCGGCTCCGCCAATTCAGCGAGCCTGCAGCCTCGCGGCACCTTCCGAGCTCAGCCACCTCGGTGAGCTTCGAGGCGTGTCGGCGGATGGCTGCCGCAGCCGGGTCCGGTGGGCCCGGAGAGGTCGATCGTTTGCTCGTTTTCACTGGTCAACGGTCCGGCCCGCGGTTTTGTCGGTGCCCATCGCTAGCTTGTCGGGCATGGATGTGACGGCTCCGACGCGGCGGTTGTCCGCGGCTGTGAACGCCGCGGCTCGGCTGGTGCCGCGGGTGGCGGTGCGGCTGCGCGCCGATGCGGGTGGGCTCGAGGTTGCCGCCAGCGACCGTGACCTGTCGGTGCGGTTGGCGTGCCCGGCGACGACCCACGTCGACGGGGAGGTGCTCGTGCCGGCGGCCCCGCTGGCCGAGACGGTGAAGATGCTCGACGCCGACGTGGTGCGGCTGGTCGTCGAGGGCAGCCGGCTGGCGGTGCGCGTGGAAGGGGCGCGCTTCGCCTTGCCGTTGCTGGACCGGGGTGCCCGGGTGGAGCCCGCGCAGCCACCGCGACTGTCCGAAGTAGACGGATCGGTGTTCGCGGCGGCCGTGCGCACGGTTGCCGGCACGGCCGCGAAGGACGACCCGCTGCCGGTCTTCACGGGCGTGCGCGTGCAGACCGACGGCGACGACCTCGTGCTCACCGCGTCGGACCGCTACCGGATGGCGGTGGCGCGGGTGCCGGTGCGAGCGGCGTGGGGGCCGCTCGACGTCCTGGTGCCCGCGCGCCTGCTCACCGAGGCCACGCGCCAGGCGTCGGGCCCGGTCAGCCTCCACGCGGACCCCGCCCACTTCGGCCTCGGCTGGCCCGGCGGCACCCTCACCACCGCCGTCCTCGACGCCGGTTTCCTCTCCGCCGACACCATCCCCCGCGACGCCGTCGACACCGAGGTCGCGCTGCCCGCCGACGCGCTCGCCGCGGCGGTCCGCCGAGTCGGCGTGTACGCCGAAGACCGCCGCGTCCTCACGCTCGAAGTGGGCGACTCGCACGTCCGCCTGGCCAGCGCCCGTGCCGACACGGGCGAAGCCGAGGAAACCCTGAAGGCAAACGTTTGCGGCGGCCGCACCTCGCCGTCCTTCCAGGCCCGCTACCTCCTCGACGCCCTCGCCCCCTTCTCCGGCACCACCGTCCGGCTGGCCATCCAGCCGGGGCTGCGGGCGTGCGTCGTGCGGGCGGCCGAAGAGCAGGAGGTGGACCTGACGTACCTGCTGATGCCGATGCTGCCCCGCTGACTCCGGCCTCAGGACTGCCAACTGCCGGACCGCTTGATCGTCCGGATCATCGGCGCCGTCTCGATGTGCTGGACGCCCGGGAGGGAGCCGAGGCGGGTGGCGAGGAAGGTGTAGAGGGCGTCGTCGTCGCGGAGACCGACGGAGATGACCAGGTTGGTGGGGCCGGTGGTGGCCGCCACGAGCGCGACTTCGGCGTAGGTGGCGACCTCGCGCGCGACCGCGTCGAGACGGGCGGGCGTGACGCTGAGCCACAGCAGCGCCGACAGGGAGGCCCCGAGCCGAACGGCGTCGACCTCGACGTCGAAGTACAGGGCACCCGAGGCGCGGAGGTGGTCCAGGCGGCGGCGGACGGTCGTCTCCGAGCGGCCCGACGCGGCGGCCAAGGTCGACAAAGCGGCACGCCCGTCGTGGGCCAGCGCGGCGAACAGGCCCTCGTCGCCCGGTTCCGAACGCAGGGGCACAGCGGCGGGCGAAGGCGTGAGCGCGGCAACCTGCTCCGGCGACAGGGCGCTCGCCCGGCCGGGCCACCCCGACGGGCCGCCCGCGAAGCGCCGGAGCAAGCGGTGCGCCGTCACGGACACCACGCGCGGCGTGCGCGGCAACTGGCCGAGCAGCAGACCGGAATCGGCCTCCTGGCGCGGTGCCGACGTGTAACACGCGATCTCGGTGCCGCCCGAGGTGAGGCTGACCCACGTCGTGTCGTCGCGGCGCGCGAGGGCGGTGGCGATGGCCCCGGCGGCCTCGGGCATGCAGCGCACGCGCAGGAGCCATTGCACGCGCCTCAGCACCGTCACCTCAGGCACACCGACCACCCGCACGACACCCGTCGAGCGCAGCCGGTGGTAGCGACGCGCCACCGTCTGGTCCGACACGTCCAGCACCTGCGCCAGCCGGCTGAACGGCACGCGCCCGTCGAGCTGGAACGCGTGCACGAGCCGCCGGTCGAGCTCGTCCAGCTGATCGGAATCCACCAGAACAGCCTAGATCCTGTCGGATATCGAGCACATCTCGTCCACGACCAGTCCGAACCGCCAAGGAAGGCGACAGTCGACGGAGTCAGAACGGAGCCCCCCATGAACCTCGACCACACCGTCTTCCTCGCTCGCGACTACGCCGCCGTCTGGCAGCTGCACGAGCGCCTCGGCTTCACCCTCAGCCCGCCCTCGCGGCACAAAGCCGCCCGAACGAGCGGCAGCGAGCCCGCGCTCAGCTGCACCGCCAACCGCTGCGCCTACTTCGGCGACTCGTTCATCGAGCTGATCGGCATCGTCGACGCGGACGCCGGCGACCCGTGGCACGTCCTCCCGATCGTCGCGCTCGGCGACGGACTGCACGGCCTCTCGTTCGGCGGAGAAGACTCCGCCACCGCCGAACGACGGCTGCGCGAAGCCGGGCTCTCGACCTCAGGCGTGCTCGCCCTCCAGCGCGACGTCGACCTGCCCGAAGGCCCCCGCACCGCACGCTTCCGCAGCGTTCACCTCCGGCGCGACCGCACCCCCGAAGGCATCCTGCACACCGCCGAGCACCTCACGCCCGAATACGTGCACCAGCCCCGCTACCTCACCCACCCCAACGGCGCGAAGGGTCTCCACAGCGTGCAGCTCGTGGTCGCCGACGCCGAACTGCCCGCGTACCTCGAGCGCTACGAGCAGATCCTCGGCCGGCCGCCCTCGGGGACGTCGTTCCCGCTCGGCACCGGCCGGCTCGACCTCGTCCCCGCCGGTCGGCTCGACGAAGTGCTCCCCGGTGAGCTAGCACCCCGCCTGCCGTACTTCGCGGCGCAGACCGTCGCCGTCGAAAACCTCGATGCGGCAAGGAAGTTCGCCGCCGAAGCGGGCGTCCCCACCGTCGACACGCGCGACGGCTTCTTCGTCCCGGCCGCCCACGCGGGCGGCGCGGCCCTCGGCTTCGCGGAAAGGTGAGCACGATGATCGTCGAAACCAGCACCGGCCAGGTCCGCGGCGCGAACGGCGCGTTCCGCGGCATCCCATACGCCCGGCAGCGCCGCTTCCAGCCGCCCACCCCGGCCGAACCCTGGACCGGCGTGCGCGACGCGCTCGAACCCGGCCCCGCGGCCGTCCAGCCGCCGTCCCGGCTCGCGCCCGTGATCGGGCCGATGTCGCTGCCGCAGTCGGAGGACTGCCTGTCCCTCACCGTCTTCACGCCCTCGACGACCGGCAGCCGCCCGGTGCTCGTGTGGATCCACGGCGGCGCGTTCGTCACCGGCTCCGGCGGCCAGGACTGGTACGACGGCACGCGGCTGGCGCAGGACGCCGACGCGGTGGTCGTCACGATCAACTACCGCCTCGGCGTGTTCGGGTTCCTCGCGCTCGACGGCGTCGCCCCGGCCAACCTCGGCATCGCCGACCAGCTCGCGGCCCTGGAGTGGGTGCGCGACAACATCGCGGCGTTCGGCGGCGACCCCCGCCGCGTCACGCTCGCCGGCCAGTCGGCGGGCGCGCAGTCGACGCTCACGCTCTGGTCCGCCCCGCGCGCCCAGGGCCTCGTGCACCAGGTGGCGCTGCAGAGCGCCCCGGTCGGCCTGGCGCCGCAAACCCCGGCCGAAGCCGCGGGCTGGGCGGAGAAGTACCTCGCCGCTCTCGGCGCCGGGCCCACCGATCTCGCCACCCTGCCGGCCGACCGGCTGCTCGACGGGCTCGGCGTCCTCGCCAAGGAACTGCAGGGCCAGATCGTCCCGCCGTTCCAGCTCGTCGCCGATGACGACCTCGTCGCCGGCGACCTGATCGCCGCCGCGAAACCGGGGCGCGCCCTGCTCAGCTGGACCCGCGACGAGGTCCGCGCCTACGGACCGGACGCGCCCCCGGAGGAGATCGAGCGGCGCACCACCGCGCTGTTCAGCGGCGACCTGCCGAGGCTGGCCAAGCAGTTCGGGCCGGACGCGACGCTCATGCGCTTCGACTGGGGCGCGCCCGGCAACCCGTACGGCGCCGCGCACTGCATCGACGTCCCGTTCCTCTTCGGCACCCACGACGAGACGCCGGGTGCGGCGTTGCTCGAAGGCGCCCCCCAAGGCCTCCCCGACGTCGGGGACCTCCGGCGCATCTGGGGACAGTTCCTGCACGGCGAACGGCCGGTGATCGACAGCCCGCTGCTCACCGCGTTCTGAACACGACAGTGCCGAACGGCACGAGGGCCGCTCACCACCACCGGTGAGCGGCCCTCGCGCAAGCGATCAGGCGGCGGACTCGGCCTTCACCGCGGCCTCGACCTCGTCGAACGTCGGGTTCACGAGCGCGGTCGAACCGATGATCACGGTCGGCACGGTCTCGTTGCCGTCCGCCACCGCGCGCACTCGCTCGGCCGCCCCCGGCTCCTCCCAGATGTTGATCTCCTTGACGTTCAGGCCGCTCGCCATCAGCGGCCGCCGCAGCGCCGCGCAGAAGCCGCAGCCCGGCCGCCAGTAGAACTCGACCTCGACGTCACTCATCGCCCGTCCTCCGAAGCACGTAGGTAGTCCAGCTGCGCCCGCACGCTCTGCTCGGCGGGCGCCCACAGCGCCCGGTCGACATCGGCGTACACGATCTCCACGACCTGTCGCGGCGACGCGTCCGCCCCGAGCACCTTCAACGCCGAACGCACCTGGTCCAGCCGCTGTTCCCGATGGGCGAGGTATTCGCGAGCCGTCGCGGGCAGGTTCGGCAGCTCCGGACCGTGTCCGGGCAGGCCGGGCGTGCCGTCGGGCAGCTCGATGAGCTTGCGCAGGGACCGCAGGTAGTCGCCGAGGTCCTTGAGCACGGTCGTGCCGCGGCCGAGGATCGTGTCACCGGTGAGGAGCCGGCCGGCGAAGTGCAGCGACACGGAATCGTCGGTGTGGCCGGGCGTGTGCAGCACGCGGAACTCGAGCCCGCCCGCGGTGAGCACCTCGCCGTCGGCCAACGGGTCGGCGCCGAGGCACAGCGACGCGTCGAACGCCCGCACCGGCGCGCCGACGCGCTCGGCGAACCACGGCGCACCCTCGGCGTGGTCGGCGTGGTGGTGGGTCAGCAGCACGAGCTCGACAGCGCCGACAGCCGCGAGCTTCTCCAGGTGCTCCAGGTCGTGGTACCCCGGGTCGACGACCACGGCGGCCGACGCCTCGGGCGCGCGAAGCACCCAGCTGTTGGTGCCCTCGAGCGTCATCGTCGACGGGTTGTTCTCCAGCAGCACCTGCGCGTTCTCCGAGACGCGGCGCAGCACGCCGTACGCGGGAGCGGTCACCTTCAGGCCTCCGTCGGGTCGAGCACGACACGGAACTTGTCGCCGTCCTGGATCAGGGTCGGCATGGTCCTCACGATCTCGCGCGGCGCGGCGAGCAGGTCGTCGGCCGTGGCGAACTCGTCGAGGTCGGTGAGGGTGAGCCAGGTCGGCGGCATCAGCGTGCGGCGGCCCTCGCGCGCGTCGCCGATCGCGGCGGCGGGGCGCTGCCAGCCGGTGGCGTGGGCTTCGGACGTCGCGCCGTCCGCGCGCTGGCCCTCGGGCAGCTTCGCGGAGAAGAACCGCGTGTCGTAGCGGCGCGGTTCCTGCGGCGGGGTCACCCAGTGCGCGAACGGCCGCAGCAGGTCGGCGCGCAGCGTCAGCCGGGCGTCTTCGAGGAACGCGGCGAGCGAGATCTCCCGGCTCTCCAAGGCTTTGCGGGCTTCGCCGTACGGCGTGACGTCGGCGACCACGGCGTCTTCGGTGCCCGCCAGCAGCACGCCGGACTCTTCGAACGTCTCGCGCACCGCCGCGCACACGAGCGCGCGGGCGAGGCTCTCGTCGCACGTGAACTGCCCAGCCCACCAGCTCGCCGGGGGCCCGGCCCACGCGACGGACGCGTCGGCGTCGCGCGGGTCCACCCCGCCGCCGGGGAACACGGTCATGCCGCCGGCGAAGGGCATGCCCTTGACGCGGTGCTGGAGAAAGACCTCGACGCCCTGGGACCCGTCGCGCACGAGGATCACCGTCGCGGCGTCCTTGGGTGTCACGGGCGGCCCGTCGGCGTTCGCCTTCGTGCCCACGCCGGCCCCCACGGGGATGTCGAAGACGAATTCACGCGGCCGATCCACCGGGGCAACATACCTCGCAGCCGTGACCTGACGCCCGCAACTTGTGACATATCGCCGACGCAGCGCAGCCCCCGGGCCGCAAGCGGGCCGGGGGCTGCGTCGAGCGTCAGACCGTCAGGACGACGACCACCGCTGGTCGCCACCGCCGGAGCGCGACGCACCGTTCAGCCGCAGGCGAGCCGCCTCGGCGCGCTCGCGCTCGGCGAGCTCCTCGTGCAGCTCGCGCAGCAGGGCGCGATCGCGTTCGGACAGGCTCGGGTCGTCCAGGTCGAGAGCGGGCAGCTCGACGACCTCGTGCAGGCTCGGCTTGCCCGCGGCGATCTCGCGGCCCTTCTCGGGGTCTTCGGCCAGCGCCTGGCGCAGCTGGGCGACCTCGGCGGGCGTCAGGTCGGCGGTGCGCTCGGCACGCGTCTCCGACCGCGACTTGCGCGGGTTGTCCGTCTGCGAAACCGGCGGGTTCTGCACGATCGGCACCACGGGCGCGACCGGCTGGTCCGGCTCCGCCCGCATGCTGTGCCGGCTCGGGGCCTCGACGACGGGCTCGACCACGGGGGCCGGCGCCGGCGTCGGCACGGGGGCCGGCGGCGGCGGGGTCACCACCGGCTCGGGCCGGTAGTCCGTGGTCGTGTGCGTGCTGCCCGTGACCCACACCGGTGTCGCGACGGCCGAGGCCGACTGGTGGTAGTCGGACCGCGCGACGCCCGGGCCGCTGACCTCGACGACGGAGCGGATGCCGGCGCGGCGCAGGGCCGTGTCGACGCGGAAAGCGACCGCGGGCGGGTTGCCCTCGGGGCCCAGCTCCACCAGCACCACGCGCTGCGGCAACGCGCCCGGCACGCTGCCGGCCGGCGTGTTGCGCCACACCGCGTGCACCGAGCGGACGTCCGGCAGCACCTGCAGGGTGCGGTCGAGCGCCTCAGCCAGCCCGAACTCGGGCTGGTTGTCCCCGGTGAAGCGGTGGCCGTGGACCTGCTCGGCCTCGTCGACCAGCAGGTCGTTGGCGAGCGTCGCATCGGACCGGCTCATCTCGAGCACCAGCGCCAGTTCACGCTGTTCGGTCGAGCTCACCGGGATGCGGCCCGCGATGAGCGTGCCGGTGGTCAGCTCCACCGCTTCGTCGATGTGCGCGCGGGCGATCAGCTCGCGCGCTTCGGTCAGCGCGCTGTCGTCGATGCGGCCCGCCAGGGCCAGCAACAAGTTGTGCAGGCGCAGGGGCACCGAGAACCCGTCCATCGGCGGGCCGTCGTGAACCTCCACCATTGCTCTGCTCCTCCCAGCTCGCCTGGCGGCACGAGCGTTAAGCGGCGACGAGTCGATTACCGGAGCCCGCGGCGCCGACGCAGACCAGCTCGGAGTTGGCGAGCGCGGCCCGGTGGTACCCGGGAAGGTCGAAGCGCGGCGGGATGACCTCGACGCTGGGTTCCTCGTCCCCCAGCACCCGCAGCACCCGCTGCAGCTCGCCGGTGAGCCTCGGCAGGCCCGACGTCGCCGTCACCAGCAGGACACGCTTGGCCCCACCCTCACCGACCACACCGAGGTGTCGCCAGCTTTGCCGCACTTCCCCCACATCCGCGCGTCCCCGCAACGTTGCGTGGAGCAAGACGGACACAGAGTCGACGGAGTTCACCCATTCGGGCGCACTCTGCGTGAATGTGTACCTGGTCTCGGTGACGTCGTCTACCCCCAGCGTGGAACTCACCTGGTGCCAGTCGGCGCCGTGCGGGATGAGACCCGCGACGAGCAGGCGGTACTCGGTTTGGTCCAAATCGATCCTGTGCTTAAGCAAAGACCTGGGCAGGGTGCGCGCGAGCGTCCCCATGGCGCCTTCGCCGAGCCAGTCGCGGAACCGCCACAGCAACTGGTCGGGCGTACGGCCCGCCAGCCGGATCAGCAGCTCGTGCAGGGACTGTTCGATGTCGGGGTCCATCACTTCACCTCCACGATCAGTTCGACCTCCACGGGCGCCCCGATGGGCAGCTCCGCGACGCCGACGGCCGAGCGGGCGTGCTTGCCCGCGTCGCCGAAGACCTCACCGAGCAGCTCGGACGCACCGTTGATCACGGCGGGCTGGCCGGTGAAGCCCTCCGCGGACGCGACGAAGCCGACCACCTTCACGATCCGCACCACCGAGTCGATGCCGACGAGGGCGTGCACCGCCGCCAGCGCGTTGAGCACCGACGTGCGGGCGTGGCCCTTGGCCTCCTCGGGGCTGACCTCCGCGCCGACCTTGCCGGTCGCGGCGAGCGTGCCGTCGACGAACGGCAGCTGCCCGGACGTGTACACGTGCGCGCCGCTCTGCACAGCCGGCACGTACGCGGCCAGCGGCGCGGCGACACCGGGCAGCTCGATGCCGAGCTCGGCGAGCCGGGAACTCCAGGTCACGTGTGTTTCCCCCTCAGTCTTTCGGGCGCTTGAGGTACGCGACGTGCTGTTCGCCGCTCGGGTTCGGGAGCACGGTGACGAGCTCCCAGCCGTCCTCACCCCACTGGTCGAGGATCTGCTTCGTCGCGTGGATCAGCAGGGGGACGGTGGCGTACTCCCATTTGGTGGCGCTCATGACCGGGGAGCGTAGCTGTATTTTTGGCCCCGGCTCCGCCGGGGCGTGCGAGATCGCCTTTGAGCACCGGCGCGATCTCGCGCTTTGGTCGGCAAAGGTCGGCTGGTTTTGGCGGCTGGTTCCGCGAAGAGTGCACTGAAGGAATTTGCGTCTGTGAAGGGCCGTCACAGCCGTTACGGTTGGCGGGGTGGAGACGTGGCGGATCGTCGCGACCGCCCTGCTCGCCGCGGCCGGGCTGCCGCTCGTGCTCGTGGTGATGGCCAAGGTGCGCGACCGCGTGAACAGCTCGGCGCAGGTCGCGATCGGCGGCGCCGTGACGTTCACGGCCCTCGTGGTGGTGGGCGTGCTCACGCTGACGGTGCTGCCCGCCGCGCTCACCTGGACCCTCGTCGCGGCGACCGCGGCTGCGGTCGGCGTCATGGTGCTCGCCAGCTGAGGGCCGGTTTAGTGTTGACGGCGTGACCACACCCTCCGCCGGCTGGCCCGACGAGCTCACCCGGGCCCGGCTGCACTTCGTCACCGGCAAGGGCGGCACCGGCAAGACCACTCTCGCCGCGGCGCTGGGGCTGGCTCTCGCCCGCGAGGGCCACCGGGTGCTGCTGATCGAGGTCGAGGGCCGCCAGGGCATCGCCCAGCTCTTCGACACGGAGCCGCTGCCGTACGCGGAGCAGCGCATCGCGTCCGTCCCCGGCGGGGGCGAACTGCGCGCGCTGCACATCGACGTCGAGGCGGCGCTGCTCGAGTACTTCGAGATGTTCTACAACCTGGGCTTCGCCGGCCGGACGCTGCGGCGGATGGGCGCGATCGAGTTCGCGACCACGCTCGCGCCGGGCCTGCGCGACGTCCTGCTCACCGGGAAGATCAAGGAGTGCGTGGGCCGCACGGAGTCCGACGGCCGCCACACCTACGACGCGGTGGTCGTCGACTCCCCGCCCACCGGCCGCGTGGTCAAGTTCCTCGACGTCACCAAGGCGCTCACCGACCTCGCCAAGACCGGCCCGATCCGCGGCCAGGCCGACGGCGTGGTGCGGCTCCTGCACTCCGGCGAGACCGTCGTGCACCTCACGACGCTGCTGGAGGAGATGCCGGTGCGCGAGACCGTGGAGGCCGTGGCCGAGCTCGACGGCGCCGACCTGCGGCCCGGCGCGGTGATGGTCAACCGCGTGCGCCCGCCGCGGCTGCCCGCGCGGTCGGTGACCGCGGCCGCCGACGGCCGCGTCGACGCCGGCCGCGTGCGCTCCGGCCTCGCGTCGGCCGGGCTGAAGTTGCCCGACGAGACCCTCGACGCGCTCGTCGAGGAGACCGTGGAGCACGCCGTACGCGTGGCCGCCGAGCAGCGGGCGCGCGAGCAACTCGCCGAAGCCGACCTGCCGACGCTGGAGCTACCGGAGGTCACCGAGGGCGTCGACGTGGCCGCGCTCTACGACCTCGCCGAAGCGCTGCTGGCTCAGGGGGTGCGCTGATGACCACCGCCGAGAGCGCGATCGACGTCGACGCCCTGCTCGACGACCCGGCCAACCGCGTGGTCGTGTGCTGCGGCTCCGGGGGCGTCGGCAAGACGACCACCGCCGCGGCGCTCGCGTTGCGCGCCGCCGAACGCGGCCGGCAGACCGTGGTGCTCACGATCGACCCGGCGCGCCGCCTGGCGCAGGCGCTGGGCCTGCGGGAGCTGGGCAACCACCCGCGGCAGGTGCAGGTCGACGGGTTCGACCCCAAGGGCGAGCTGTGGGCGATGATGCTCGACATGCGCCGCACGTTCGACGACATGGTGCGCGTGCACGCCGGGCCCGAGCGGGCCGAGCAGCTTCTGCAGAACCCCTTCTACCAGACCATTTCCACGTCGTTCTCCGGTACGCAGGAGTACATGGCGATGGAGAAGCTGGGCCAGCTCGCCGCCACCGACGAGTGGGACCTGATCATCGTCGACACGCCGCCGAGCCGTTCGGCGCTCGACTTCCTGGACGCGCCGACGCGCCTGTCCAGCGCGCTCGACGGGCGCATGATCCGCCTGCTCACCGGACCCGCGAAGGCCGGCGGCTGGGGCCTGCGCAAGGTCGTGAGCGCCGGGTTCTCGATGTTCGCCAAGGCCGTGTCGACGATCATCGGCGGCCAGCTGCTGGCCGACGCGTCGGCGTTCATGCAGGCCTTCGACAGCATGTTCGGCGGGTTCCGCGAACGCGCGCGCAAAACGGCCGAGCTGCTGGCGTCCAGCGGCACGTCGTTCCTCGTGATCGCCGCGCCGGAGCCCGATGCGCTGCGCGAGGCGTCGTACTTCGTCGAGCGGCTGGCGAGTGAGTCGATGCCGCTGGCGGGGCTCGTCGCGAACCGGACGCACCCGGTGCTGGCGCCGCTGTCGGCTTCGGAGGCGCTCGCGGCCGCGGAGTCGTTGCACAAGGGCGACACGAGCGCGCCGCTGGCCGAGGCCGTGCTGCGGTTGCACGCCGACCGAGTGGCGCTGGCCGAACGCGAGAACCGGCTGCTTTCGCGGTTCACGAAGGCGCACCCGGAGGTGCCGCTGGTGCGGGTGCCGGCGCTGGCCGGCGACGTGCACGACCTCGAGGGCCTGCGCGACATCGGGGCGAAACTGGCGAAGAGTTCGTGAGCGCCGCGCGCCGGGTGTCCGGCGCGCGACCCTCACGTCTGATCAGCTGACGCGGGCGCTTTCCAACGCGTCGCGCTTCGCCGCTTCCAGCAGTTCGGTCCAGCTGATCACGTCCGGGCGCCGGCGCAGCAGCGCGCGACGCTCCCGTTCGGTCATCCCGCCCCAGACCCCGAAGTTGATCCGGCCGTCGAGCGCCTCGGCCAGGCACTCCGTGCGGACCGGGCACCCGAGGCACACGGCCTTCGCCCGGTTCTGCTCGGCGCCGCGCACGAAGAGCCCGTCGGGATCGGCGTCCCGGCACGAAGCGCTCACGCGCCAGCTCGACTGGTTGGTCTCCATACCCCCAGCTCCCTACCCTGGTGTTCGACACCAGCGGAGGCGAAGCTCCCGCTCCCACCCCCGCGAGCGTGTCTCCCTCTGCGTCCCACGTCGGTGACGGCACCTCCCCGGTGCCGCTGCCTCCGTTCAGCCCAGCACAGCTCCCTCTCGCGCTGGTCCGTCCGTCGGCAATTCTTCGTGAGACGTTGACGGACTGTAGGGGTCGTCGGTTCCCCTCGCCAAGCCCTAGCATGCATTCCGTTACCGGAAGTCACCTCTTGGGGTCCGTTTTGTCACCGTTGACCGACGCCGGCCGGCGCTGACCGCCACGCTCGGGTGTGAGGGTCACGGCGGCACCACCGGTCTTCAGTACCCTGGCTGCGTGCGCAAAACGGACGGTCTCTTCAAGCTCATCGGCCTCTGTCTGCTCGCGGGGGTGCTCGTCGCCGGAATCCTGTTCCCCGTGGTGGGCGCGGCCGGGGTGGCTTCGAACCAGGCGAGCGAGACGGTGGAGAAGACGTCGTCCGACCTCGCCGACATCCCGCCGCCGCTGGTCACGACCATCACCGACTCGGGTGGCAAACCGATCGCGACGCTGTACGACCAGTACCGCATCCCGGTCGCGGCGGACCAGATCAACGAGGCCATGAAGTGGGCACTGGTCTCGGTGGAGGACAAGCGCTTCTACGAGCACCACGGCGTCGACTGGCAGGGCACGCTGCGCGCCGCGGTGTCCAACAGCACCGGCGGCGACACGCAGGGCGCCTCGACGCTGACGCAGCAGTACGTCAAGAACTACTTGATCAACGTCGTCTACCGCGGCGACAAGGCCGGCCAGGAGAAGGCGCAGGAGCAGACGCTCGCGCGCAAGCTCAAGGAAGCGCGGATCGCGATCCAGCTCGAGACGAAGTTGTCGAAGCAGCAGATCCTCGCCGGGTACCTCAACGTCGTCGAGTTCTCGCGCCAGATCTTCGGCATCGGCGCGGCCGCGCACGCGTACTTCAACACCACGCCGGAAGCGCTGACCGTGCCGCAGGCGGCGCTGCTCGCCGGCCTGGTGAACAACCCGATCGGCGACGACCCGTGGAAGCACCCGGACAAGGCGACCGCGCGGCGCAACCTCGTGCTGGACCGCATGGTCGACAACCGCAAGCTCGCGAAGGCCGACGCCGAGCGCTTCAAGGCCGAACCGCTGAACGTGGTCCCCGACGCGCCCGCGAAGCCCGCCTCGAACTGCACCGGCGCCGGCCCGGAGAACGGCTTCTTCTGCCAGTACGTCGAGGATTACCTGCTGAAGGCGGGCTTCTCGAAGGACGACCTGTACACCGGCGGCTACACGATCAAGACCACGCTGGACGAAAAAGCCAACCACGAAGCCAAGGTCTCGGCCGAGACGCAGGTCAAGAAGACGCAGAAGAACGTGGCCAACACGCTTTCCCTGGTGCGGCCCGGGAAAACGCGGCACGAAGTCGTCGCGCTGGCGGCGAACCGCGACTACGGGATCGACGCGGACGAGGGCCAGACCACTTACGCGCTGCCTTCGGGCGTCTACAACACCGGCGGCGCGGGGTCGAGCTACAAGATCTTCACCACGGCGGCGGTGCTGGACCGGGGGATCGCGGGGATCTACAGCAACATCCCGGTCGGCGACGGCTACGTGTCGCACGTGTTCCCCGGTGGTGGTGACCAATGTCCGCCGACGGGCCCGCCGCTGCGGTCGCGGTGGTATTGCGTTGGAAACGCCGGACACTACGGCGCTTCCAACACGCTGCAGGGCGCGCTGGCGACTTCGCCGAACACTGCGTTCGTGGCTCTCGAAGACAGGCTGGGCAGCACCGGCCCGGGCATCGACATGGCCAGCCGGCTCGGGATGAAGAACACGATGGCCAGCGACACCGGCGGCAACCCGGTCGACCCCAAGGACCCGAAGAGCGTGTCGCAGTCGAAGGCGTACGGCCCGACTGACAAGAGCCCCGGCTTCGGCGCGTTCACGCTGGGCTTCAGCCCGACCAGTGGTCTGGAACTGGCGAACGTCGCCGCGACGCTGCTGAGCGGCGGTGTCTGGTGCCCGCCCACCCCGCTGGCGGGAATCAGCGACCGCAACGGGAAACCCGTGTCGTACAAGGAAGAAGCGTGTCAGCAGGCCGTTCCCGAGGGGCTGGCCAACTCGATGGTCGTCGGCATGAGCAAGGACGACCAGCCGGGTGGCACCTCCGCCGCGGCGGCCGCGGCCGTCGGCTGGAACCGCCCGATCCTCGGCAAGACGGGCACCACCCAGAACAACGGCTCCGCGACCTTCGTCGGCGGCACGCCCCAGATGGCCGGCGTCGCCATGGTCTTCCGCCCCGAAGGCGGCTCCGGTGGCCTCTGCTTCCGCTCCGTCGGCACCGTCACGACCTGCGGCACCGGCAACATGTTCGGCGGCAAAACCCCCGCGCAAACCTGGTTCGGCGCGATGTCGAAGATCATGGCCGGCCAGCCGATCGCCCCGTTGCCACCGGAGGATCCGAAGTACACCGGACGTTGATCCGAACGCCGGCCGGGAGCCTCGACTCCCGGCCGGCGTTTTTTGGTGGCGAGCTGCAGGAGCACGCTGGCCAGCTGCGTCACCAAGGCAGCCGCGCGCGAAGGCGCCAGCGGTCCCGCCGCGATCATGTCCTTGAGGTCCTCTACCTCGACCAGCCGCAGGTCGAGGTAGAGGTAGCCGTCGATCTCGCCGTAGGCGTGTCTGGGGATCACGTGTGGCTCGCGCAGCCGCGCCACCACCCGCGACTCCCGGCGGAACCGCGCGCGGTACCTCTCGTCGGCCATGTACGCCTCCGAAAGCCACTTCAGCGCCACCACGCGGTCGTGCGAGGTTGTCGTACGAGAGGCCCAGCAACGCCTCGATCCGGTGCTGCCCGGACTGTTCCATCGTGCTCGCCCCGGCTTGCCCACCTGTCACCGAGCCGACGCGGATGCCAACCAGCCCGTTCCCCCGAACCGGCCGCCTTCAGCCACCTGTTGAGCACGCAACCGGAGGCTCGCGCGCACGCTGCGTGATCACCGCAGCCCGGTGTCCCCGCGCCGACGCGGACCACCGTCGAACACGTATCCTCGCGGTCGTGCGCACGCTCAGTAACACCAGCACCGTCAAGAAGCTCACGGTGGGGACGCTCGCCCTCGGGACCGCGACCCTCGGTTACGCCGTGGGGGTGGAGCGGCGGCGGTTCACCCTCCGGACGGCCGAGCTCCCGGTCCTCGCGCCGGGCTCGAAGCCGTTCACGATCCTGCACGTCTCCGATCTGCACATGCTGCCCGGACACCGCGCGAAGCAGCGCTGGGTCGCGGCGCTCGACCAGCTCGAACCCGACCTGGTCGTGAACACCGGCGACAACCTGTCGCACCGCACGGCCGTGCCGTCGGTGCTGCGCGCGCTCGGCCCGCTGCTCGACCGGCCCGGCGTGTTCGTCTTCGGCAGCAACGACTACTACGCGCCCAAGCCCAAGAACCCCGCGCGCTACCTCATGCCGAAGGGCAAGAAGAAGCGCATCCACGGCACCAAGCTGCCGTGGCGCGACCTGCGCGCCGCGTTCGTCGAGCACGGCTGGACCGACCTCACGCACGTGCGCCGCACCATCGACGTCGGCGGCCGGGCCGTGTTCGCCGCCGGTCTCGACGACCCGCACCTGCACCGCGACCGCTACGGCGAGATCGCGGGCGCGGCCGACGCGAGCGCCGTGGTGCGGCTCGGCGTCACGCACTCGCCCGAGCCGCGCGTGCTCGACCCGTTCGCCACGGACGGCTACGACCTCGTCCTCGCCGGCCACACCCACGGCGGCCAGCTGCGCGTGCCCGGCTACGGCGCGCTGGTCACCAACTGCGAGCTCGACCGCACCCGCGCCCGCGGCGCCTCTCGCTGGGGCGCGCACATGTGGCTGCACGTCTCCGCGGGTCTGGGCACCTCGCCGTACGCGCCCGCGCGCTTCGCCTGCCCGCCGGAAGCCAGCCTGTTGACGCTGGTCCCGCGCGGCGTCAGCGCGGAAGACGCCGTAACGACAGCCCCGCGCAAAGCCGCCAAGACCATCCGCTAAACTTCTCCACGACCCGTTAAGCAGTACCTCGGGGTGTGGCGCAGCTTGGTAGCGTGCCTCGTTCGGGTCGAGGAGGTCGTGGGTTCAAATCCCGCCACCCCGACGAGTAAGTCCGGAGGCCCCTTGTCCGCGGAAAGCGCGGACTAGGGGCCTTCCTCGTGTGTCTTCTGGGGGTCGAACCCCCAGACCCCCGCCAGGTGGGCTTCGCCCCCTGGACCCCCGGCGCGTGGTTGCGTTGGCAACGTCGGGTATCGAAGATCAGCCGGTCGCAGCGGTCGTCGATCATCAGTGACGGTGTGTTGGTGTTGCCCGAACTCGAAGGTCAGGCGCGTGACCTGCGCGGCGGTCATGGTCGTGAGGTGCGGATCGGTGAGGTATGGGGGGAGGAAGGCCGTGAGGGCGTTTGGCGGATCGCGTTGGCGATGTTGAGGTGCGTGTATACGACGCCGAACTCGGTGCAGCCGGGGTTGTGGCGATAGCCGAAGGTCGACGGTGGCCTGGGAGCGCTGGTGGTGAGCCCCGTTTTCGGCGCCGCGGGTGCGAGCGGGCTACCGGGTGGCGGTGAGCTCCGTCCAGCACTGGAGGAAGTCGCCGGGGCCGGCGGTGCGCGTCCAGGAGTAGGCGGAGCGGGCGGCGGAGGTCAGCTGGTCGCGGTCGGGGTGCGCGGGGTCGGCCAAGGCGGTGGCCAGTGCGTTTTCGACGAAGGTGGCCAGGTCGCGGTAGGCCAGATCGGAGCGGTGGCGGGTGCGCGGGACGACGGCGGTGAAGCCGGCGTCGGAGACCTGGTCCGCGATGGCGCGGCCCGCGAACGGGTTGGCGCCGGTGCGGCGCAGGAGGAGGTAGTAACCGCGGAGGGCGGCGTCGACGTTGGCGGTCTTTGGCCGCAGCCGGGCGCGGCTCCAGTCCGAAGTGGACAGCGCGAGCCTGCCGCCGGGGCGCAGCACCCGGCGCAGCTCGGCCAGGACGGCCACGGGGTCCGCGACGCGTTCGAGGAGACCGTGCGAGAAGGCGACGGCGGCCGAGGCGTCGGGAAAGGGGAGGTCGAGCGGGGACGCTTCGAAGTAGTCCACTGTGGAACCGTCGGCTTCGAAACCCAGCGTGATGGCGCCGGGGCCACAGCCCAGGTCGACCACCCGCATGCCCGGCGCGAAGAGCGGCTGGGCGAACGCCGCCCGCTCCACCGCCGTGCGTGCCGCTCGCCTCGACTCCGCGTCCCGCGGGTTTCCCTCCACCACCCGGCACACAGTACGGCCCCGGAGGTGGCAGGATCGAGGGGTGAGCACGCAGTCAGGCAACGAATATCCGCCCGCGGTGGTCCCCGACCGCCTGTTCGCCGACGCCGACGCCGAGTCCCGCTGGCGAGCCCGCTTCCACGCGGCCCGCATCTCCGTGCCCGAATGGGCCCGCGACGCCCCCGACGCCAACGTGTACGTCTCCAACGCCAGCGGCGTTTGGGAGGTCTACGCGTGGGATCGCGCCACCGACAGTCACCGCCGCGTCACCGACCGGCCCAACGGCACCCTCCACGCCACCCCCGCCCCCGACGGCTCCGCGATCTGGTGGTTCGACGACACCGACGGCGACGAGTTCGGGTCGTGGGTGAGCCAGCCCTTCGACGGCGACAGCACCGCCGCGGTCAAGCCGTTGCCGGAAGTGCACGACGGCTACCCGGCCGGCCTCGAACTCGGCCAGCGCGTGATCGCCGTCGGCGTTTCGACCGACGACGGCAGCGAACTGTTCGCGAAGATCGGCGACGAGACCAAGCGGTTCTACAGCCACTCCGACGACGCCGGCGTCGCGTCGCTCTCGCGGGACGAGAGCCTGGTTGCCATCTCCCACTCCGAGCACGGCGACTCGCGCCACCCCGCGCTGCGCGTGCTGTCGACGGACGGCTTCGCGACCGTCGCCGACAAGTGGGACGGCGACGGCAAGGGCCTGTCGGCGCTGGAGTTCTCTCCCCTGCCGGGCGATCAGCGGCTGCTCGTCCTGCACGAGCGGCGCGGTCGCGAGGAGTTGCTGATCTGGGACGTGCGCGCGGACACCGAGACCGAGCTCAAGATCGACCTGCCCGGCGAGGTCGTGGCCGAGTGGTACCCGGACGGCCGCGCGTTGCTGGTGGTGCACTTCCACCAGGGCCGGAGTTCGCTGTACCGCTACGATCTCGACAAGAGCGAGCTGTCCTCTTTGGACACTCCGCCCGGCCGGATCGGCGGTGCGAGCGTGCGGCCCGACGGGACGATCGAGTACTCGTGGTCCAGCGCCGCAGAGCCGACGGCGGTGCGCCGGCGAGCGGCCGACGGTGCCGACGCCGTGCTGCTGGCGCCGCCGGGTGAGCAGGCGCCGGGTTCGGCGTCGGTGACCGACGCGTTCGTCGAAGGCATCGGCGGGCAGATCCACGCGCTGGTTTCGCGTCCGGTCGACGCGCCCGACGGTCCGCTGCCGACGGTGTTCTCCCTGCACGGCGGCCCGCACGCCGCCGACGAGGACCGTTTCTCCGCGTACCGCGCGACCTGGCTCGACGCCGGGTTCGCGGTGGTCGAGGTGAACTACCGCGGATCCACGGGCTACGGCTCGGCGTGGCGCGACGCGATCGAGGGCCGGCCGGGACTGACGGAGCTCGAGGACGTCGCCGCGGTGCAGGACTGGGCAGTCGAAAGTGGACTGTCCGACAAGGACAAGTGCGTCGTCAACGGCGCCTCGTGGGGCGGCTACCTGTCGCTGCTCGCGCTGGGCACGCAGCCCACGCGCTGGGCGGCGGGCGTCGCGGGCGTTCCGGTGGCCGATTACGTGGCCGCGTACGAGGACGAGATGGAGCAGCTGCGCTCCTTCGACCGCGCGCTGTTCGGCGGCGCGCCCGCCGACGTGCCGGCCGTCTACCGCGAGTGCTCGCCGATCACCTACGTGGACGCCGTCGCCGCCCCGGTCCTCATCCTGGCCGGCGACAACGACCCGCGCTGCCCGATCCGGCAGATCGAGAACTACCTCGACCGCCTGGGCTCCCGCGGCGCCCCGCACGAGTTCTACCGCTACGACGCCGGCCACGGTTCGCTCGTGATCGCCGAGACGATCAAGCAGACGTCGATCGAAGTGCACTTCGCGCTGCGCGCCATCGGCTAAATTCGCTGGCACCGCACCACCCGGGGCGCGATCCTCGGGTGGTGCTGGTGACCTTCTCCCACGACCCGCGCGGCGAGTCGTACACGCGGCTCACCCGAGTCGACGGCGTTGTCCTCGGGCTGCCCTCGGTGTCGCGCAAGTTCCGGTTACCGCACGACCTCGCGCACTTCGCCGTGGAACGCGCGCTGGACCTCCCGGGTGGCATCTTCGGCTGCATCGCCGCGGGCGCGGTGTTCTCGAACATGACCGTCCTGTCCGGCCGCCCCCGGCGCGACGCCCGCGCGCGAAGCACGTCGGTGCTCCGCGCGGCCCGTCGGTCGATCTCCCTGGCGGAATCCCTGGTCGGCGTCGCCCACTCCGCCGCGGAAACCCACCGGCGGCTATTGCTGCGCGACGTGCGCGAAGCTTGGGGCATCCTGCGCGCCGAGCCGTGCCCGTACGCGGAAGCGGACGTGCGGCGGGTGGCTTCGATTTTGGCGGAGCTGGGTGGTGAGTGGGCGTCTTCGGCCGAGCCGCTGGAGTTGCGGTGGCCGGAGCGGTTGCGGGCGGGTTAGGTGGGGGTTTGGTGGGGTTGTCCACAACTTGTGGTGGGTGTGGATAGGTCGGCTGAGCAGCAGGTTTTGTCGGTGTGGGGCGGTACACTGGATCATGGGCGGCCCCCGGGAGGGTGGGTGCTGACATCGCGCGCGGGGCACACCCGCCCAGGAGGCGATGAGGCACGAGCAGCTGGCGCCGTTTTGCCCTCGCGCAAAGGTCACATTCGCCTGGCGTCCGGCGAGGCATGAGCAGGCAGCGCTGTGCTGCCGACGCGCGAAGCGCATAGTCACCGGGCAGCCGCCGAGGAGCGCTCGCCCGATTCGCCACGCGGCAGATTGTCCGGATTCCTTCGCCGCGGGCTTGTCCGGATTCCTTTGTGCAAGGCCATTCCAGGTCTCCCCGCCGGCGGGTTGTCCAGATTCCTTCGCAGTCGACTCGTCAGGGTTCCAGCACTGTGGGCCTGTGCCGAACTCGCGGCGGGGCTGTCGAGATTCCTTCACGGCCGGCTCGTCCGGATTCCAGCGCTGCGGGCCTGTGCCCAACTCGCGGCGGGGCTGTCGAGACTCCTTCGCAGCCGCCTCGTCCGGATTCCAGCGCTGCGGGCCCGTGCCCAACTCGCGGCGGGGCTGTCGAGACTCCTTCGCAGCCGCCTCGTCCGGATTCCAGCGCTGCGGGCTTGTCCACAACTCGCGTCGGGTGTGGACAGGTCGGCTGAGCAGCGGGTTTTGTCGGTGCTCGGCGGTAAAATGGATCATGGGCAGGCCCCGGGAGGGTGGGTACTGCCACCGCGCGCGAAGGCACACCCGCGCCAGGCACCAGCCGAGGCGTGAGAAGCCGGCGCCGTTCTGCTCGTCGAGCGAAGGGCGGGCCAGGGCGTGGTTCAGGCCGCGGCGGTGCGGGCGCGCCAGTGCCGGCCGCGGCGGGGGGTGCGCCAGTGGCGGCCCCGGGTGGGGCGCGGGGGGACGCGGGAGGCGGTGAAGGCCGGGTGGTGCGCGGCGAAGCCGGCGGCGGTGAGGCCCATCAGCACGGGGAACTTGACCTCGCCGAGCAGCAGTTCGGTGTCGCGGGGGCGGCCTTCCTCGCGGAAGCCCAGTTCGCCGTGCAGGGACAACGAGGCGAAGTTGCTGCCGCTGACGCTGACTTCGCACTTGCGGTACCCGCAGCGGCCGAACATGTGCGTGAGCAGGATGGTGACGGCGTCGGCGGCGTAGCCGCAGCGGCGGTGCTGCGCGCCGACGCCGATGCCGTAGCTGAAGGTGCCCGTGGTGGGGTCCGCCGAGACCCAGATGGAGCCGACGAGCGTGCGGTTGTGCAGCGCCTCGATGGCGAAGTGGAGATCGGCGCCGCGGCGGTGGCGGGCCCAGTGGCGGTAGCCGCCCGGGTTGTCCGCGTCGCGGTCGAAGCCGGTGAGGGTGCGCCGGTCCGACGGGCGGACCTCCCGCAGCCGCACCTTCCAGCCGGTCCCGTTGACCCAGCCGGGAGCACGGCGCGCGTTGATGAGCATCGGGACGGATCGTACTGACGCCGTGATCAGCCCGATCCGGACGGGTGCTCACGAACTCCAGACCACCGGGTCAGAGGCCGCGGCTCATGGCCTTCAAGCGGTCGACCGCGGAGGGGTCACCGTCGAACGAGACGTGGACGGCGTCGCGGCCGAAGGCGAACAGCAGCAAATCCACAGGATCGCCCGTGATCGTGACGACGGGGGTGCCGGACTTCACCTGCGCGGTGCGGCCGTCGGTGTGCTTGAGGACGACGCCGACGGGCGCCTTGCGCAGGTTGAGCTTCGCGGACTGGCGCACGAGGCGCCACGCGGCTTCGTCACGGGCGGGGTCCGCGGGGCGCGGCTGCCAGTCCGGCTGGGCGCGGCGGACGTCCTCGTGGTGGACGAGGAACTCGGCGCCGTTGGTGAGCTCGTTCAGCGGGCCGATGGCCGTCGGCCACCAGGGCGACGGGCCGCGGCGGACCTGGTCCACCAGCACCGGCCACGGTTTGGCGGCGTAGCGGTCCTGCACGCGCTGCGTGTACCCGGCGAGCGCGGGCACCATGATGCCCGGCGCGGCGTCGAACCGGTGTTCGCGCACGACGAGGTGCGCCGCGAGATCGCGGGCGGTCCAGCCCTCGCACAGCGTCGGCGCTTCGGGGCCGACCTCTTCGAACAGCGCGCTCAGCGCCTGGCGCTCGTCTGCCGCAAGACCCATGTCACTGACATTACTCGTGAGTATCGCCACCGCACCGGGACGAGACCACCACCACTGGGTGTTACATCGAATCGTGAGCCGACTCTTCACCCCGATCTCGTTGCGAGGCGTCACGCTGCCCAACCGCGTGTGGGTCTCGCCGATGTGCCAGTACTCCGCCACCGACGGGCTGCCGAACGACTGGCACCTCGTCCACCTGGGCCAGTTCGCCACCGGCGGCGCCGGGCTGATCCTCACCGAGGCCAACGCCGTCACGCCCGAAGGCCGCATCAGCCCGCAGGACGCGGGAATCTGGAACGACGACCAGGTCGCCGCCTGGCGCCGGATCACCGAGTTCGTGCACGCGCGCGGCACGGTGATCGGCACGCAGCTCGCGCACGCCGGGCGCAAGGCGTCGACGCACCGGCCGTGGGAGGGCACCGGCACCGTGCCCGCCGACCAGGGCGGCTGGCAGAGCGTGGGCGCCGACGACCAGCCGTTCGGCGACTACGCCCCGGCGCGCCCGCTGAGCACCGACGAGGTCGCCCGCATCCCCGCCGACTTCGCCGCCGGCGCCCGCCGCGCCCTCGCCGCCGGGTTCGACCTGGTCGAGCTGCACCTCGCGCACGGCTACCTGGGCCACCAGTTCCTGTCCCCGCTGTCGAACTCCCGCACCGACCGCTACGGCGGCGACTTCGAGGGCCGCACGCGGCTCGCGCTGGAGATCACGGATGCCGTCCGCGAGGAGATCGGCCCCGACGTGCCGCTGCTCGCCCGCATCTCAGCCAGCGACTGGGCCGACGGCGGCTGGTCCGTCGAGGACTCCGTGCACCTGGTGAAACTGCTCGCCGACCGCGGCACCGACCTCGTCGACGTCTCCTCCGGCGGCAACGTGCCCCACCCCAAGATCCCCATCGGCCCGGGGTACCAGGTGCCGTTCGCCGAGCGGATCCGCCGCGAGACCGCCGTGCCCGTCGGCGC
Source organism: Amycolatopsis sp. NPDC051903 (assembly GCF_044452505.1). Taxonomy (NCBI): domain Bacteria; kingdom Bacillati; phylum Actinomycetota; class Actinomycetes; order Pseudonocardiales; family Pseudonocardiaceae; genus Amycolatopsis; species Amycolatopsis sp. NPDC051903. The sequence continues at coordinate 112,278 of NZ_JBITBT010000003.1, forward strand.
GGTCGGCATGATCACCGAACCGGAGCAGGCGGAGCAGATCGTCGCCACCGGCGCGGCCGACGCGGTGTTCCTCGCCCGCGCCCTCCTGCGCGACCCCCACTGGCCCCAGCGCGCCGCCCACACCCTGGGCGGCGAGGTCACCTGGCCGGACCAGTACCTGCGGGCGAAGCCCCGCCGCTGACCCGCGGCCGCCACCTCGTCGGCCGGGCTGCCCGCAGCGCAGCCCGGCCTGGCTTTCCGGGCCGACGCCGCGGGTGCGCTCGCCCCGACCCCCGGCGGGCCCGGTCCGGACAACCAGCTATGCACGAGCTTCGGGGCCGACACGTCGACTCCGCCGACGTGGCCCATGCCCGCGATGCACGCTGTGCTCCGAAACCCGGCCCGGCCACGGTTCTCCGAAGCCGGTGCGGGTGGCGGAAAGCCGCCGACGTCGCGGCTGACCGAACCGACGGATACGGCGGGTCGGGACGCCCGGCCCGCCATCGCCGGCTCGAAGCCCATGGCACGGTGCACCCTCGACCCCGCAAGCCCGGTCCGGACAATCGTCTCCGCCCGTACGAAGCCGGTATGGGTGGCGGAAAGCCGCCGACGTCGCGGCTGACCGAACCGACGGATACGGCGGGTCGGGACACCCAGCCCGCCGCCGGCTCGAAGCCCATGGCACGGTGCACCCCTCGACCCCGCACGCCCGGTCCGGACAATCGTCTCCGCCCGTGCGAAGCCGGTGCGGGTGGCGGAAAGCCGTCGGAGTCTTGGAGATCCCGCGGGTGGGGTGCCGTCGCGAGCGCCGCGATACCGCCGCCCGGACCATCGGAATCCCTGGGTGATCGAGCGATGATCGGTCGTGGCGACGGACCCGCGAGGGCGATTTGCCGTCGGGGGGCTGAGTAGTGCCCCACGCGCTCGGCCGAGAATCGACAGTTTGTCACTCGCTACCACGGGGTTCTCTGGTGCTTCTGGCCGAAACGGACGAAACCTGACAGGGGCACACATGCCCCACGCCTCCGAATTCCGGACCGAGACGTGTTGCGTTAGAGCGCACTCCAGCTCCTAGGTTCGGCAGCATGCGATACATCAAACTCGGAACGACCGGACTGGAAGTCTCCGCCATCACCCTCGGCTGCATGAGCTTCGGCGAGCCGGACCGGGGCGGCGAGCCCTGGTCGCTGGGCGCGGACGCCAGCCGGGACATCATCAAGCAGGCCCTCGAGGGCGGCGTCAACTTCCTCGACACGGCCAATGGGTACAGCGCCGGAAGCAGCGAGGAGATCGTCGGCCAGGCGGTCAAGGACTTCACCCGGCGCGAGGAGGTCGTCCTCTCCACCAAGGTCTGGATGCGGATGCGCCCCGGCCCGAACGGCGCCGGGCTGTCCCGCAAGGCGATCTTCGCCGAGCTCGACGCTTCCCTGAAGCGACTGGGGACCGACTACATCGACCTGTACCAGATCCACCGCTGGGACTACGACACCCCGATCGAGGAAACCCTCGAGGCGCTGCACGACGCGGTCAAGTCCGGCAAGGTCCGCTACCTCGGAGCCTCTTCCATGCACGCCTGGCAGTTCGCCAAGGCCCTGTACCTGGCTGACCTGAACGGCTGGACCCGGTTCGTGTCGATGCAGGACCACTACAACCTCATCCACCGAGAAGCAGAGCGGGAGATGCTCCCGCTCTGCACCGACCAGGGCATCGGCGTGATCCCGTGGAGCCCGCTGGCGCGGGGCAGGCTGACGCGGACCCGGGACACCGCCACGGCGCGGGCCGAGACCGACGAGGGCGGCAAGATCCTCTACCGCGACGGGGACCAGGCAGTGGCCGAGCGCGTCCACGAGATCGCGGGCAAGCGGGGTCTGTCCCCGGCCCAGGTCGCCCTGGCCTGGGTCATGCGCAACCCGGCGGTGACCTCGCCCATCGTCGGGGTCACCAAGCCGGCCCAGCTGGCCGACGCCCTCGCCGCGGTCGATGTCGAACTCGACGAAGACGAGGCCGCCTACTTGGCGGAGCCCTACCAGCCGCACGAGGCCGCCTACCTGGAGGAGTCCTTCTACAAGCCGCACCCTGTGGCGGGCTCCCGGTAGTCCGGGCTACCGCCGGGCCTTCGACGAGTCCTTGGCCTCGGCCTTCACAGCCCTGCGGTCGGCCCGGCGGTGCTTGCGGGCGGTCGCGCGCAACTGCATGATCCGCGCACTGCCCGACAGCCCGGTGAGGTAGGACGCCCGCCACCGCGGCCGGCAGCAGGGCCAGCGGAACGTGCCCGTGGGCACCGGAGTAGCTGACGTCCACCGACTGAGATTGGTCAATGGGTAAGAGATTTCGCGGGTAGCGGCTTCAACTTCACCCTGTCCCGCACGGAACGTCGAGCGGTCGTCATCAACGCACTGCTCGCGTTGATGACCGCGATCATCGTGATCCGACGCCTCGTCCGCGAAGCCTGGACCAGCCAACGCTGGGACACCCGGCCCGGCGACCATGACGCCTTGTCCTCTACCCGCGGAATCTCTTGGTTACCGAAATCGACGCAGGCGGCCGGGTTCCTGCCGGCCGCAACGCAGTCCGTGGGCTGGCGAAGTCGGGCCGAATCGGGAGGCGCGCCCATCCAACGCCTGCCCCTCGGCCCCAAAGATCGGCCAACAGATCCGCGCACGCGAACGCGCCGGCAGACCGAAGCCGCCGGATCGCAAGCGCGGGGCTGGAGTCGGACGAGGCGCCGCATCGCGGAGTCCGGCCCGTGTGCGGCGAAGCCAGGGTCAGTGGTGGAAGGCGGTCGAGGTCGAGGCTTCGTGTTGGGGGGCGGGTTGGCGTTCCAGTTCGGGGAGGGTGCGCCGGAGGTCGTCGAGCAGGAGGTCGGCCAGGTCGTGGGTGAAGCCGTTGCGGATGACGACCCGGAGCACCGCCAGGTCCGTCCGGTTGTCCGGGAAGGTGTAGGCCGGGACGAGCCAGCCGCGTTCGCGGAGTCGGCGGGAGACGTCGAAGACGTCGTAGGCGGTGATGTCGGGCTTCGTCGTGAAGGCGAAGACCGGCAGCTGGTCGCCGCGCGTGAGCAGCTGGAACGGGCCCAGCTCGGCGATCGCGTCGGACAGGTGCAGGGCCACGTCGCGCGAGGCCTGCTGCACGGCGCGGAAGCCTTCCCGGCCGAGGCGCACGAACGTGTAGTACTGCGCGGCCACTTCGGCGCCCGGGCGCGAGAAGTTCAGCGCGAACGTCGGCATGTCGCCGCCGAGGTAGTTGACGTTGAACACCAGCTCCGAGGGCAGCGCCGCGCGGTTGCGCCACACGACCCAGCCCACGCCGGGGTACACCAAGCCGTACTTGTGCCCGGACGTGTTGATCGACGCGACCCGCGGCAGCCGGAAGTCCCACACCACGTCCTCGTCGAGGAACGGCGCGATCATCGCGCCCGACGCGCCGTCGACGTGCACGGGGATGTCCCACCCGGTGCGCGACTGCAGCTCGTCGAGCGCCGCGGCGATCTCGGCCACCGGCTCGTAGCTGCCGTCGAAAGTGGACCCGAGGATCGCGACGACGCCGATGGTGTTCTCGTCGCACCGCTTCACCGCCTCTTCGGCGGAGAGGTGGTAGCGGTCGCCGTCCATCGGCACCAGGCGCGGTTCGACTTCCCAGTACTCGCAGAACTTTTCCCAGCACACCTGCACGTTCACGCCCATCACCAGGTTCGGCTTCCCGGTGCGGCCGAGCTTCGACCAGCGTCGCTTGAGCGCCATGCCGGCGAGCATGCAGGCCTCGGACGAACCGGTGGTCGAGCAGCCCATGATGTCCGTGGGGTCGGGCGCGTGCCACAGGTCCGCGAGGATGTTCACGCAGCGGCGCTCCAGCTCCGCCGTCTGCGGGTACTCGTCCTTGTCGATCATGTTCTTGTCGACGCACTCGGCCATCAGGTCACGCGCCTGCGGTTCCATCCACGTGGTGACGAACGTGGCCAGGTTGAGCCGCGCGTTGCCGTCGAGCATCAGCTCGTCGCGCACGAGCTGCAACGCCGCATCGGGCGGCAGCGAAGTGTCGCGCAGCCGCACGTGCGGCATCACGAAATCCGCCGCCACCGCCGGATCCGCCCCGGCGTACATGGGATTCGTGCCCGATTGCCGCTTTGACGCGTCCTGTGTCCCCTGATGCAGCACCATGTCTGCGACCGTACTGCCGCGCCCCCGCCCGCGACAGCGCATGCCACCCGCCCGGTGGGCCCCTCTATTTCAGCGGCGTCACCTCCAGGACCTGAGCTTCGGGACCGCACCGGAAGACGAGACCCTCTTCCGTCCGCTCGAGCGCGTTCTCATCGAGATCCGCTCCGTCGAGGCAGGCGCGCCACCGGCCGGGCACGCGGCCGATCGTCACCGTGCCCTCGCCCGGGACGTCCGGGGTGCGGCGCAGCCGGGTGCGCAGCACGCCGTCGACGACCTCGGCCTGGCTCACCTCGACGTCGCGGTCGACGACCGTGAGCGCCGGTTCCTCGAAGTGACTCGCCGGCCACGGGTCGTTGTAGAGACCCCACAAACCGTCCGGGGTGTTGAGCCGCGCGTAGCCGAGCAAAACGTTGCCGCTCATGGGTTCGATGTCGGTGCGGTTGCCGTCGGCGTCGGCGGGGACGTCGTTGCGCGGGTAGAAGAGGCCGCCGTCCCGCCAAGTCGGGTTCATGAAGCGGTCGGCGTGGGCGAGCAGGCTGTCGAGCGTGTCGGTGTCGCCCATTTCGGACGCCCACACCGAAACCCAGCCGAAGTCGCACGTGTCGGTGATGACGGGCTGGCCCATCACCTGGCGCGTGGGCGCCGAGCGGACGGACCGCGTGCCGTCCGGGCCGGCCACGAGGAACTTGCGCACCTGCTCCGGGTAGCCCGCGTGGACGAAGTCGCGGTTCCACATGTTCATCAGCGCGCCGCACCACGCGTCCACCCACGGCGACGGCGCTTCGTTCGGCCGCACGCGTTTCGAATCGGACAGGATCATCATGTTGTAGTGGCCCGTTTCGTCGAGCCGGCCGAAGTCGGCCCACGCGCGTTCGTACCCGGCCACCACCTCCTCGGCGCGGTTGCCGCCGGTGATCAGGTCGTGGAGGCGGAAGCCGAGGATGGCGGGCTGGTTGCAGATCTGGAACACGCAGTTGGGTTCACACGCGACACCCAGGTAGCCGTTTTCCACCATCTGCCAGTAGATGTGCTCGTTGAGCGACTCGCGGTCGTACTCGAAGCGCTTCTCCTCACCGCCCCAGAAGTACGACCAGTGCTGGAACGTCAGCGAACCCGGCCGGCTGAATTCGTCGGTGGCGAACAGGTAGTCGTGCAGCAGCGCCATGGACTGGACGTACGCGCTGTACATGATGTTGTCGCGCACGACGGGATCCCACTCCTCGTGGAGCTCCGCCAGGTGCGCGTTGAACACCGCGCCGCCGCGGCTGACGTCGCGCCAGTACAGCCACACCTCGGGCATCAGGATCTTGTCGATGAGCCGCCGCAGGATCGGCCGGAACAGCCCGGGCGCGGCGGGCAGCCGGTGCCGGTGCGTGAGGGCCAGCGCGTAGGCCATGTACGCGAGCTGGAAGCGGTAACCGCCGAAGTCGTCCTGGCCGGTTCCCTTGCCCTGCATGAGGGACCAGTCGTTGCGGAACTGGCGCGAGAGGTTGTCGAAGTGCCTCAGGTGGCCGAGCTGGAGCCGGTCCATCGGCGGGCGGAGTGCTGCCATGCGTTCAAGTGAACACGGAAGCGGTGCGAAAAGCCCGTGCTCGGTGGTGCGAACGGTCCCCTCGTGCGGAAAACGCACGAACGGGCCAGTCGTGCAGGGGCGCGAAGCGACGCGCGTGCTGCGAAGCGCACAACGGAAAACCCCGAGCCCGCCGAGAACCAGGGCAGCCGCCCGAAAACACCGCGCGGTCCACGGCCCGCATCCGTGGCAATCCGCCTGATGACCGAAACCGATCCACCAGACAACCGCTACCGGGAACCGGCCCGAGGCGCGGACCCGGAGCTGGCCGCGGCCGTCCTCGCCGCGACCCGCCGCGGCGATGCGAACGAGCTCGAGGAGGTCGCCACCACGGCGGTCGCCGCCGGCACCGACCGCGACGACGTGCTGCGCACCTGTTACGCAGCCCTCGCCGAGCTCGAAGTCGAAACTGGCGAGGCGGACGAAGATCCGGCCGGCGAGCGGGTGCTGGAGATCATGGACCGGCTGACCGGGTGGTGCGCCCCGCAGGCCCGCATCCGACCGGAAACGAACGGGCCGCCCACCCGGAGGTGAGCGGCCCGGCCGAAGCGGAACGCGTCAGGCTTGCTGCGCCTGCCACATCCAGTGCGCCTCTTCCAGCGCCCGCGTGATCTCGATCAGCAGGTCCTGCGTGACGAGGTCGCTCTTGTCGGTCTCGTCGATGCGCTTGCGGAGGCGCTCGATGAGCGACGCGAGGATGTCGACGATGGCGGCGACCGTGGCTTCCACCGACTGCCAGTTGTCGGGGTACTCCGGGGCGCCCGAGGACTCCACCACGGTCTTCGCCTTGCCGTTCGGGGAGACGCCGATCGCGTTGGCGCGCTCGGCGACCTCGTCGACGTATTGGCGGGCCGTGGCGGTGAGCTCGTCGAGCTGCAGGTGGGCGCTGCGGAAGTTCTTGCCCACGACGTTCCAGTGCGCCTGCTTCGCGATCAGCGACAGGTCCACGAGATCGACGAGCGTCGCCTGGAGGGCGTTGCCCGTGATCTCCTTGTCGGCCTCGCTCAGCGGGCTCTTGATGGGTGAGTTGGCCATCTCGAGGTGTCCTTCCTGTGCGTGGTGAGCGGAACCAGGCGGGTTCGGGTCAGACCGCGGCCGAGAGCGTGACCTCGATGTTGCCTCGGGTCGCGTTGGAGTAGGGGCACACCTGATGAGCCTGTTCGACCAGCTGGTCGGCCTGCGCCTGGTCCAGGCCGGGCAGCGTCACGTGCAGCGCGACGCCGAGCTGGAAGCCCACTTCCTGCTTGTAGAGGCTCACGTCGGCCGTCACGGTCGACTCCGGCAGAGTCACCTTCGCCCCGCGGGCGACGGCCTGCAGCGCGCTGTGGAAGCACGCGGAGTAGCCGGCGGCGAACAGCTGCTCGGGGTTGGTCTTGTCGCCGCCAGGGCCCCCCATCTCCTTGGGAATCGCCAGCGATTCGTCGATGACCCCGTCGGACGAGGTCACTTCGCCGTTGCGGCCCTCGCCGCGTGAGGTCGCGGTCGCGGTGTAGATCGGATCAGCCATTCCTCTGCCTACCTCCTGTCGGGACGCCTGGCTCAGCGTCTCATCGATAACAACGTTCCACATCAGCGGAACCTTGCCACCGCATGGCAGGCATCACGGCCGGTATACCCGGCGAACAGCCGATGAAACCTCAGCGCGAAAGGGTGAACTCGGCCACCTGGCGGCCGATCAGGCGCAACGTGCGCACGCTCTTCTCGTCGGACGCGCCGCCGGCTTCGTCGAACTTCGTCTCGGCGGAGTTGATCGAACCACCCAGCGGAGTGGCCCAGCCGCGCAGCGCGTGCGTGATCGTGCGCAGCTGGTCGAGCGTGGTGACGGCGGCCTGCCACCCGTAGGCGACGGCGGCGAGGCCGACCGCGCGGCCGTCGAGGTAGGGGCGGGTGTCCTCGCGCAGGTCTTCGACGTAGTCCAGGGCGTTCTTGACCAGCCCGGACAGGGCCCCGTGGTAACCGGGCGAGACGACGATCAGCCCGTCGGCGCGGCGGATGCTCTCGATCAGCCGCTTCGCGCGGTCGTCGCGCTCGCGGGCCGCCGTGTCGTAGAACGGCAGGACCAGCTCCGGTCCGGGGATCAGCTCGGTGCTGACCCCGAGCTCGGCCGCGGCGGCGAGTGCGATCTTCAGGGCCCGCTCGGACTGCGACCCCTCGCGGAGCGATCCGCCGATCCCGAGCACCCTGACCGTCTTGGCTGAAGTCACGCATTCGAGGCTAGCCCCTCCACTTAACTGGAGGACCAGGATTTGGGACGGAGTCCTCGCTCACATCTGGACCCACTACCTACTCACGGGTAACGTCGGGGCCCTCAGCCGAGGAGGAACGATGGCGATCCCGCTCCAGGTCCGCGCGCAGGCCGCCGCCGCGCAGCTCGTGTTCTGGCTGCCCCGGCCGGTCCGGCGGCTCATCGCCGGCCCGCCCCTGCGCCGCGACGGCCAGGAGCTCGCCCTCGACGCCCAGCTGCTCCTGCGGTTGCAGCAGCTCACGGGCACCGCGCTCGTCGGCGACACCGTCGAGGGTTCGCGCCTCGGGCTCGAGCTGGGCCGGCACCTGGTCAGCGGCAAGTCGATCGAGCCGGTGTCGGTGCGCGACGTCGTGATCCCCTCCGGCGACGCGTCGCTCGACGCCACGCTCTACACGCCGGCCGGACTGCCCGAGCCGTCCGGGCTGCTCGTGTTCTTCCACGGCGGCGGGTGGGTCGTCGGCTCCCGCGCGACGCACGACAACGCCGCGCGCTACCTCGCGAAGCACGCCGGCGTGCGCGTGCTTTCGGTGGAGTACCGGATGGCGCCGGAACACCCGTTCCCGACGCCGGTCGACGACGCGCTCGCCGCGTTCGACTACGCCCACGCCAAGGCCGCCGAACTCGGCGCGGACCCGGACCGCATCGCCGTCGGCGGCGACAGCGCGGGCGGCAACCTCTCCGCCGTCGTCGCACTGGAGACGACGCGGCGCGGCGGCGCGAAACCGGCGTTCCAGCTGCTGATCTACCCCGCCGTCGACTTCACGGTCCGGCGGCGCTCGCGGGAGATCTTCGGCGAGAAGCTGTTCCTCACCGACGCGTCGATGAACTGGTTCGAAGGCCACTACGTGCCCGCGGGCACCGACAAGGCCGACCCGCGCCTGTCGCCGCTCGTCGCGACCGACCACAGTGGACTCCCGCCGGCGTTCATCATGACCGCGGGCTTCGACCCGCTGCGCGACGAAGGCGAGGCCTACGCGCAGAAGCTTCGCGAGGCGGGTGTTGCCGTGGCGGTGAGCCGCCAGCCGGACCTCATCCACGGGTTCCTGAACTTCACCGGCGTGGGCAGCCGGTTCCGCGAGGCCGTGGCCGAACTGGCCGGGGCGTTGCGGCTCGGACTGGCGCGGAAATGACCGAGGCCTGGTGCGGCGAACCGCACCAGGCCTCGGATCCCCCCTGTTCCGGGTGTGTTACGCCCCCGGGGCAGGCAGTGGCGGCACCGGCAGTGGCGGTACCGGCACGGCGCCCAGCAGGCCGCCGAGGATGCCGGTCACCGCGCCCAGCAGGGCCTTGAGCAGGTCGCTCACGATCTTCAGCGGACCGGGCAGGTCCGGGATGGGCGGCAGCGGCAGCGGCGGCAGCTGGCGCGGCGTGGCGGTCGGGTCGGCGAGCAGCCGGCTGGACTCGTCCGCCCGGGTCTTGGCCGCACCCGAGAGCTGCTGCGTCTCCGACTGGATCTGGTAGCGCTTGCCCGCGGCGAGGTCTCCGAGCACCGGGCTGAGCTTGCCCAGATCGGCGCGCGTCACGTTGACGTTGCCCGCGTAGGCGGCCTTGGTCAGGTCGTCCCGCATCTGGAGCACCTGCGCACCCACGGCTTCGGTTGCCGACGAGCCCTTGCCACCCGCCGGGCTCGCCGAGGCCATCCCCGAGGTGCCGACGGCCAGCAGACTGCCGGCGGCTACCAAGGCGATGATCCGCCCAATCTTGCCTTTCATTCCTTACCTCCTGGCCTCTGGGGACCTGACGCGTTAAATCGATACCCGCCGTGTCGACCCAGCACCAGCCGATCACCGGATAGGGACGTTTTCTAACCCTTACGTGCCGAATCCGTCCGAGGTGAACATGCCCGCAATTGATTAACGTGGGCGGCTTGCCCATCCCCCTGAAGATCATCCTGATCGATCGTGAACCAGACTCGGAGTAGCAGTACTCCACGAATGGCCACGTCGCTCACCCACACGGGCGTAGTTCGTGATCGTTTACCCTCATCACTCCGTCGGACCGCGTGTCGCCACTGCTCCGGACGGGGTGTCCCCCACGCACGCACCGCCACAGGTGGAGTAGTCCCCGGGAACCCCGTTTTCCGCCCCGACCTGGGCGTGAAAGAGCGCCGAAATAGGAAACCCGGGCTCGCGCTCGAATGCGCACCGCACCGCAGGCCGGCCGAACGCGGAAAAGGTTCGTGAACGCCTTTCGGAATCGAGGAGAACCAGGACCGGAAACCGTCTTCGAGATGGACGAACGCGCCCGCGAAACCCACCCGTGGACGAGGCCGGCCCCGGCGGGTGTCACCGACGTCGCCCCAAAAGAAGTTGCACGCGCGTACCAGGATTTGCTCTCATCGGGTACGTGCCTTTCGAGCCGTACCGCCAGGTGCTGACCCTGCCCCGAGTCCGACCGTCCATGGCGCTGATGTTCTTCGCGCGCGTGCCGATGACGATGACCGGCGTCACGCTCACCCTGTACGTGGTCGCCGACCTCGGCCACGGCTACGGCGCCGCGGGGATCGTCGGCGCCGCCACCACGCTGGGCATGGCGCTGGGCGCGCCGCTGCTCGGCCGGACGATCGACCGCTACGGCCTGCGCCCGGTGGTCGCCGTGTGCGGGACCGCGTCCACGGCGTTCTGGGTGACCGCGCCGCACCTGTCCTACCCCGTGCTGGTGGCGTGCGCGCTGCCGGCCGGGTTCCTGTCCGTGCCCGCGGGTTCGCTGGCGCGCCAGATCCTGGCCGCGCTCGTGCCCGCCGAGCACCGGCGCGCGGCGTTCTCCCTCGACACGATCCTCGTCGAGGCGTCGTTCATGATCGGCCCGGCGGCCGGCATCGCGGCGCTCACCTCGCTGTCGGCGACGCCGACGCTCACCGGCATCGGCCTGCTGTTCGGGAGCACGGCGCTGCTGACCTTCCTGTTCAACCCGCCGATCCGCAACGAGGACGAGCTCGCACCCGTCGGGTCCGTGCGGCCGCCGCTGCGGTCGTGGCTCACCGGCAGGCTGCTCGCGACGCTGCTGGTGGCCGCGAGCGCGCTGTTCTGCCTGGTCGGCACGGAGGTCGCGACGCTCGCGGCGCTGCGCGCCCACGGCGACGTCGGCTGGACGGGCCTGGTCATCGCGGTGATGTGCGCGGCGTCGATGCTCGGCGGGATCGTGCACGGCGCCGTGAAGCGGTCGTTGCCGCAGGGGGTGCTGATGCTGCTGCTGGCGGCGCTCGTGCTGCCCGTCGGCCTCGCGGTCCAGCCGTGGTGGCTGCTGATGCTCCTGCTGATCCCGACGAACCTGCTGTGCGCGCCGACCCTGGCGGCCACCACGGAGACGGTGAGCACGCTCGCGCCGCCCGCCGTGCGCGGGGAGGCGATGGGCCTGCAGGACGCGTCGGCGCGCCTCGGGCTGGCCGTGGGCAGCCCCGTGGTCGGCTTCGTGATCGACCACTCGGCTCCGGCCTGGGGCTTCGCCGCCGCCGGGGCCGGTGGTCTGGTCCTCGCGAGCCTCGGGCTGCTCTGGACGCTGCGGCGCCGGACCGGCGTGGCGGGGTCCACGCAGCCCTCGCTGGCCGCCGCCGTACGGGCGCGGCGCTAGCTGCAGGCCTTGCGCAGCGCGTCGAGCTTCGCGACGTTGCGCTTGGCCCACGCGGCGACCACGCCGGCGTCCTGGATGTGCTCCTTCTGGACCTCGACGTAGGAGTCGGCCATGCCGAGCAGGGCGTTCTTCACGTCCTGCTCCTGCACGTCGGCCGCCAGCGCGCGCAGCCGCTGTTCCTTGTCCTGCGCACGCGCCTTCAGCTTGTCCGGGTCGACCAGCGGATTGAGGTCCGCCAGGCCCAGCGCTTGCGTGCACGCGCTGACCTTGTCGGCCGTCGAGTTCGCCGTGTCCACGGCCGAGTTGACCTGGTCGCACCCGGCCAGCAGCACTCCGGCGGCCGCCAGCGCGGCCACCGCTCCCCACCTCGTCATGGCGCCAGGGTAGCGGGCTCGCGGGGCGGAAAACCGCCCCGCGAGCACGTTCACCCCTTCACGCAAACGACCTGCTTGAGGTGCGCGACGACCTGCACGAGGTCGGTCTGCGCCCGCAGCACCGCGTCGATGTCCTTGTACGCGGCCGGGATCTCGTCCACGACGCCCGAGTCCTTGCGGCATTCGACGCCGTCGGTCTGCACGGCGAGGTCCGCGGCGGTGAAGGTCTTGCGCGCCTTCGTCCGCGACATCCGCCGCCCCGCGCCGTGCGAAGCCGATTCGAACGAATCCCGGTTGCCGAGCCCACGCACGATGTACGAGCCGGTACCCATGCTGCCCGGGATGATCCCGAGGTCACCCGCGCCGGCCCGGATCGCGCCCTTTCGGGTCACGAGCAGGTCGACGCCGTCGTAGGTCTCCTCGGCGACGTAGTTGTGGTGGCAACTGATGGCGTCGTCGAACGTCGTCCCCGGGATCACCTCGGCGACGGCGAGCTTGATCAGGGCGACCATCGTCGCGCGGTTGCGCGCCGCGTAGTCCTGCGCCCAGAACAGGTCGCGCCGGTACGCCGCCATCTGCGGCGTGCCCGCCACGAACACCGCGAGGTCGCGGTCGGGCAGGCCGGCGTTGTGCGGGAGCTTTCGCGCCACGGCCATGTGCCGCTCCGCGAGCTCCTTGCCGATGTTGCGCGACCCCGAATGCAGCATCAGCCACACGCGGCCCTCGTCGGCGCCACCCTGCTCGAGGCACACCTCGATGAAGTGGTTCCCGCCGCCGAGGCTGCCGATCTGACGCGCCGCGCGGTCGTGCAGGCCCTGCACGCCCTCGTGGAGGTCGCCGAACGACTTCCAGAACGCGTCCCAGCCGCCCACTCCGTGGACCTTCGCCGGGTTCACGGGCGTCTTGTGCAGCCCGAAACCCACTGGCACGGCCGATTCGATGCGCCGCCGCAACCGGCCGAGGTCGTCGGGCAGCTCCGCCGCGGTGAGCGAGGTGCGCACCGCGCTCATCCCGCACCCGATGTCGACCCCCACCGCGGCCGGCGACACCGCGTCACGCATGGCGATCACGCTGCCCACCGTGGCGCCCTTGCCGTAGTGGACGTCGGGCATGACCGCGACGCCGTGCACCCACGGCAGGTTGGCGACGTTGTGCAGCTGGCGCATCGCTTGCTCCTCGACCGAAGTGGGGTCCGCCCACATCCGGATCGGAACCCGAGCACCGTCAACCGCCGTGTACATGACTTTCCCTTTCCTGACTGGATTTTCTCCGGTTCAGCATCCCCGCGCGACGGGGAGAGGACAACGGGTTTTCGACTGCCGCCGATTCGTGAGCGAATCGCGATCGAGCTTCGGCCGGGCGTCGGGCGGGATGTGCGAGCCCGGCCGCTGCCCGCTGGAGGATCCGTGAAGAACTCCGCTCGAGCGCTGCTCGCCGTCGGTTTGCCGGCCGGGTTCCCGGTGCTGGTGCTGGCGCTCGTCGCCGCGATCGTGGTCGTCGAGGTGATCGCGTTCCGCAGCCGGCTCTCCCACGGGCTCGAGTTCGCCGTCTTCGCCGCGCCCGCGGCGTTCGTGTTGCTGCGGGCGCTGCTCACCTTCGGCCGCTTGCGCGACGACGAGGGCGTGCCGGTCACCGCAGAAGCACAACCCGAGTTGTGGGCGCTGGTCCACGAACTGGCCGAAGCCGTCGGCACCGCGCCGCCCGACGAGGTCCGCGTCGTGGCGCGGGTGAACGCGGGCGTGCTCGAGCGGACGCGGTGGTTCGGGCTGCGGGTCGCCGGGCGCCGGCTGGCCATCGGCGCGCCGCTGTTCGCGGGGCTGCGCGTCGACGAGTTCCGGGCCGTGCTCGGCCACGAACTCGCGCACTACAGCAATCGCGACACCCGCTTCGCGGTCGCCACCTACCGCGGGCGGGTCGTGATCATGCGGGTCCTGAGTGGACTCGACGGAGCTTCGTGGTTCGGCCGGCTGGCGCATCCGCTCTTCCAGGCGTACGGCTGGCTGTACTTCTCCGTGTCGGCGCGGATCAGCCGGGCTCAGGAGCTTGCCGCCGACGCCGCGTCCGCGCGCGTCGGCGGGACCGCTGCGGCGACCGGTGCGCTGCGCCAGATCGCGGCGCTGTCGGCCGGGTGGCGGTCCTTCGTCGCCGACTACCTGATGCTGGGCTGGGGCGCCGGTTACCTGCCCGAACACCCGGCCGAGGGGTACCGGCTGCTGCTGGCCGACGAAAGCCGGGCCCGGGAGCTGGCGGAGCTGCGGCGGAACCCCCGCGAGCGCGAGACGTCACCGTTCGACAGCCACCCCGCCACACCCGACCGCATCCGGCTCCTCGAAGCGGCTCCCGTCGTGCTCACGGCCGACGGCGGCGATCGGCCGGCGACCGAGCTCCTGCGCGACGCCGACGCCGTCCTCGACGCCGCGTGGCTCAGCCTCCTGCCGGACGAGGCGCTCGCGAAGGAGCGGACGGACTGGCAGACGCTCGCCGAGGTGTCGATGCGCCACGACTTCAACGAGACGGCGGCGAAGATCGCCCGGGGCCGATCGATGGGTGAGCTGCTCGACGCACTGGACGCGGGCCGCCCCGAGGACCTGGCCGACCCTGACCTGCGGGTTCCGGCGGACGCCGATCCGGCGGCCCGCCGGGAGCCGCTCCGTGAGTCCGCCCGGACCCGACTGTCCATTGTGGTCCTGGCGCACCTCGCCACCGAAGGACGTGCGCAGTGGAGGATCTCGTGGTCGAAATCGACGGAGCTGCTGCTCACCCCGCGGTACACCGACGAGCTCTTCCCGGCGCTCAAGGCCGCGGCGGCCGGGGAGACCACGTCGCTGCGCGCGCTGCTGCCTGAAACCAGCGGCGTGCCGTCTGGAGGGGACGACTGTGGGGATCCTGCGCCGCCGCACGCCCGCGCCGCTCGTGAGTGAGCCGGAGGTCGTGGTCTTGTTCCGGCAGCGCGGTTCGTCAGGTGCCGGGCGCGGAGAGTAGCCGACTGCTTTCGCGACCGCGGGGGAAAATTCCCGTCCACGGACCGGTCGATTTCTTCTCAAGACCCAACGCCAGGCCCGCGAACTGGCCGAACAGGACCGGCCACAGTCCACAGTGGATTAGCCGACGGTAAAACCGACCGTCCGAATAGTACACTTTTGCCCGATCTTCGCATCAAAAGCGACTTCGTGAGCGAAACGAAATCGAGGCACCCGTCGATATCCGGCAGGATGATCGAGCCCGGCGCTCGACGCGCCGCCTGGGAGGATTTCGCTTTTCCATGAAGAACTCTTCACGAGCTTTGCTCTCTGTCGTGCTGCTGGCCGGTTTTCCCGTGTTGGTGCTGGTGATCGTCGCGGCGATCGTGGCGCTGGAGATCTACGCGGTCCAGGACCGGCCGGCAACCGGGCTGCGCCTGGCGATCTTCGCCGTGCCCGCGGTCTACGTGCTGCTGCAGGCGCTGTTCACCATCGAACGCGCCCGTGACGACGACGTCTCCGGCCTGCCGCTCACGCCCGAAGCGCAACCCGAGTTGTGGGCGGTCGTCCGCGAACTCGCCGACGCCGTCGGCACCCGGCCGCCCGACGAGATCTACCTGGTGCCGGAGGTGAACGCCGCCGTCCAGGAGCAGACGCGCTGGCTCGGGCTGCGGGTGAAACGTCGCCGGATGTTCATCGGCGCGCAACTGTTCGCCGGACTGCGGGCGGACCAGCTCCGCTCGGTGCTCGGCCACGAACTGGGCCACTACAGCAACCGCGACACCCGCTTCGGTGGCGCGACCTACCGCGGCCGCCAGGCGATCGGCCGGGTCGTGAGCGGACTGACCAACACCGGTGGCCTCGGCCGGTACCTGCATCCGCTGCTCAACGGCTACGCGAAGCTGTACTTCACGGTGTCCATGCGCGTGAGCCGCGATCAGGAGCTCGCCGCCGACGCCGCGGCCGCGCGGGTCGCGGGCACTACCGCGGCAACGAGCGCGTTGCGCGAGATCGAAGCGCTCGCGGTCCTGTGGCGGTTCTTCCTCACCACGTACGCGACCATGGGCTGGCGAGCCGGCTACGTGCCCGCCCGGCTGGCCGAGGGCTACCGGCAGCTGCTGGCCGACGAGCACCGGGCCGAGGAGCTGGCCGAGGTGCGGCGCAACCCGCCCCAGCACGAGGTTTCCCGGTACGACAGCCACCCCGCCACACCCGAGCGCATCGCGGTCCTCGAGGCCGCTCCGAGGGTGCCGGTGCTGCCGGGCGGCGCCCGGCCGGCCGCCGCGATCCTGCGCAACGCCGAAGCCGTGCTCGACGCGGCGATGCTCACCGGCCTGTCCGACGAGGCCCGGAAGAAGCAGCGCACGGACTGGCAGACGCTCGTCGACGTCTCCATGCGAAATGAATTCTTCGAAAACGCCGGAAAGATCGCGCATGGCCGGTCGATTTCGTCCTTGCTCGACGCACTCGACGCCGGGAGGCTCGAGGAGCTCGCCGACCCCGCTGTCAAGGTTCCGGCCGGCGCCGGACCGCGGGCCCGCCGCGAGCTGCTCGGGGCCTCCGCGCACGCCCGGCTGTCCACTGTGGTCACGTCGGCGCTCGCCGGCTCGGGTGCCGCGCGCTGGCAGCTGTCGTGGTCCGGGCCCGCCGAGCTGCTGCTCGCCGAACCGTTCGCCACGTCGCTCACCCCGGCACTCGACGCCGCCGTCGCCGGGAACACCGGCGCGCTGCGGGCGCTGCTGGCCGTCACCAACCCCGTTCTGTCCTGAAAGGAACCGTGCCACCGTGGGAATCCTCAGCGTGCTGTTCGATTCGAGACGCCGGAAAACGGCGATCGCCCTGGCCAAGGCCGCCCGCGAACGCGGGATGACCGTCGAGCAGTTCGCCTCGTCGCTCAGCCGCGAGGAACTCGCGCGGTACGTGCCGCCGGCCAAGAACAAGGCCAAGAACAAGCCGGAGGCCGAGAACGGCCCGAAGGTCGTGATGCCGGACGTGGCGCAGTTCGGCCTGCCGCCGGACGCCGAGGTCACGGCGGCCGACTTCGTGCCCGACCCCGAACTCGACGCGGCGCGGCAGGCGTTCGCGAACGACGACTGGCGGCCGGCGGCGCACCTGCTGCCCACGATCGGTACCCACTGGGACCGGCGCGCTGTCCTCATCAGCCTGCTCGGTGAGGTCGTCGCGAACGACGAGACCGGGCTCGAGCGCTGGCGGGCCGAGCGGCCGGGCGATCCGGACGCCGCCGCCGTCAACGCCCGCGGCCTGCTGCAGCTGGCCTGGCAGGTGCGCAGCGGGTTGCAGGCCCAGCACGTGTCCCGGGAGCAGTTCCAGCGGTTCTTCGCGATCCTCGAGTCCGCCGAGCCGGCGGTCCGTGAAGCGGCCGCGCTGGCGCCCGCCGATCCCACGCCGTGGGTGACGATGCTGACGGTCGCGCGCGGCCGGCAGTACGACAACAACGCGTTCCGCGACGTGTGGGCCCAGCTGGTCGCCCGCGACCCGGTGAACCTCCCCGCGCACGACTCGGCGCTGCAGTACTGGTGCGAGAAGTGGGGCGGCTCGCACGAGCTGATGTGGGCGTTCGCCGAGGAAGGCGCGGCGAAGCACCCGAAGCTGGCCTTCCTGCTGCTGGTGGCGGCGCACGAGGCGGAGTTCGCCGGGGTCGCCGGGGCGTGGCAGGACCCGCGGATCGGGCCGGCCGTCGACCGGCTGCTGCCGTGGCTCGAAGGCGAAGGCCGCAACGCGCCGGGAACGCCGAACAGCCGGGCGTACGCGGCGCGGGCGCTCGTGGAGCTCGGGCGCGGCCGCGAGGCCGTGGAGCAGTTCCGGCACCTCGGTGTGCACGCGGACGCCGCGGTGTGGGCGTACAGCGGCAAGGGACGGATCGTGGAGTTCCGCAAGATCCGGTACCTCGCCTGCTACCAGGCGACCAAGGCCTGACCCCGGTCCGCGCGGGCCGGTGGTGAGTACCGGTGTGGCGAGTGGTCTGCTCCGCCACACTGGTCGCGGGCATCGCAGAAACGTGATCGGTCCCTCCAGCGATATCCGGCACGACGATTGCTGCGCACGAGGGAGGTCGGGTGGCGCTGCTCGCGGTGGGTCTCCTGGGTGCGTTCGCGCTGGCGGTGTTCGTCGCCGTCGGCGGGTTCGTCGCGGTGGAGGTGCTGCTGATCGCCGCGGTGTCGCCGTTCTCGTTGCTGCCGCTGCTCGTCGCGCCGGGGCTCGCCGTACTGGTCAAGGCGCTCTGCTCGGACGACGACCGCGCGCCGAAGGTCAGCCTCGACGCGTCGTCGGCGAAGGTGTGGGCGCTCGTGCGCTCGGTGGCCGCCGACGCCGGGGCCCGCGAGCCGACGTCGGTGCACCTCGACGCGGGCGTCGCCGTGCGGCTGCTGTCGCGGCGGCGGCTCGTGATCGGTGTCCCGCTGCTGGCCGCGGTGAACCCGGACCAGCTGCGGGCGCTGCTGCGCACCGCGTTCCTGCAGGACATCCGCTTCGGGCGCGTGATCGCGTGGGGCGTGCGCGTGCTCTCGCGGGCGCGGGACGAGCTGGCCCGCGCGCGTGGCCTCGGCGCATTGCCGCGGCCGGCGGTGCGGGCGTTCACCGGGTACTACGTGCGGCTCGCGGAGCGGGTGTGGGCTTCGCGGGATCCCGTGGACGTGCAGTGGGAGCGCGAGGTGCTCGAGGAGCTGTGGGAACGGTTCCTCCGCCGCTACGCCGCGCTCGGCCTGCGCGCGGGCTACCTGCCGTCGCGGCCCATGGCCGGTTTCCGCCGGCTGCTCGACGCCGAACTGCCCCTGGGCGACGAACCCCGGGCCAGCGCCCTGCTGGCCGCCGAATCGACGCTCGACCAGGCCTTCTCGGACCTGCTCACCGACGAGCAGCGCGCCATGCCCCGCGCCGACTGGGACACCCTCGCCGACCTGTCGCAGCGCCACGCCGTCACGCGGTCCGCCCGGGAAGTCCTCGGCGGCCTCTCCCTGGGCGACGCCCTGGACCGCCTCGCCTCCGGCGACCTCGCCTCCCTCGCCAAACGCGGCGCGGCCGACGTCGTGGCCTCCGTCCG
Organism: Amycolatopsis sp. NPDC051903; assembly: GCF_044452505.1. NCBI lineage: Bacteria > Bacillati > Actinomycetota > Actinomycetes > Pseudonocardiales > Pseudonocardiaceae > Amycolatopsis > Amycolatopsis sp. NPDC051903. The sequence continues at coordinate 131,193 of NZ_JBITBT010000003.1, forward strand.
CCAGCGCCTGTCCCTCGTGGTGACGGCGGCCCTCGCGGACGCCCGCGTGGTCCACTGGCGCATGGCCTGGCCCGGCCCTCCGGAGATGGTGGTCGGCGACCCGGGCGCCGAGGAGATCACCGCGGCCCTCGACGCCGCGGCGGCCGCGTCGCCGGAAGTGCTGCCGCTGCGGATGGTGCTGGTGGTCGCGGGGGTGTCACCGGAGTACCGGCCGGTGCCGAGAGCTGCGGTGCGTGGTTGAGGCCTGGCTTCGGCCGGGCTGCTGCTGCCGGCGGCGACGTTCGTTTGCGATCTTCGTGACGGCCCAGCGCGCACCCACCCGGGGACCGGTCCCGGCCCCTCCGTGGTGGTCTTGACCTGCCACGGCGGCGAGCGAGCGACGAGAGGTGGTGGACGCCGTGTTCAACCCGAATCCCGGGCCGTACCGGCCGGTGCCCATGACGGGGGCCAATGCCGAGGAGGAGGTGCGGAAGGGGATCCGCTCGGTGCGCTGGGCGATCGCCGGGCAGGCGGCGCTCTACCTGGTGCTCGCGGGCTTCGTGTGGTTCCTCGTCGCGGGCCACGGGGGCGCCGGTGACCTCGTCTGGCCGCTGGTGCTGGTGTCCGTCAACGCGGCGCTGACCGTCGCGCTCGTCGGGTGCGCCGTGCGCCTCGGACAGCGGCGGGGTGGGGTGGTGAAGGCGATCCTGGGCCTCGAGTGCGCGTTCGCGGCGGTGCTCTTGATCGGCCTGATCGTCGCGTTCACGTCGAGTTCGAGCGGGACGGTGGGTGTGCCGGCCGTGTTCGTGTGGGGGTTCCTGATCCAGGCGGTGCTGCGGCCGTTGCAGAAGCCCGAGCTGAGGGTGGCGTTCGGGCTCCCCGTGATCACCGCGCGGGTCAAGAAGTGATCACCGCCCGGCCCCCGGAACGTGGGGGCCGGGCGGGAGCTCAGCGGTTCGCGGCCACCAGCTCCGCGATCTGGACCGCGTTCAGCGCGGCGCCCTTGCGCAGGTTGTCCGTCGCCACGAACAGCGCGAGCCCGTGGCCCTCCGGGGCGCTCTGGTCGGCGCGGATGCGGCCCACGAAGCTCGGGTCCTTGCCCGCGGCCTGCAGCGGCGTCGGCACGTCCGACAGCTGCACGCCGGGCGCGCCGGAAAGCAGTTCCGTGGCGCGGGCAGCCGAGAGCGGCGACGAGAACTCGGCGTTGATCGACAACGCGTGGCCCGAGAACACGGGCACCCGGACGCAGGTTCCCGACACCAGCAGCGAAGGCAGCGAGAGGATCTTCCGGCTTTCGTTGCGCAGCTTCTGTTCCTCGTCCGTCTCGGCCGAACCGTCGTTCACAACGGACCCGGCCATCGGCAGGACGTTGAACGCGATGGGCGCGACGTACTTGGCCGGCGCCGGGAAGTCCACTGCGGACCCGTCGTGCGTCAGCGCCGCGGCGCGCGACGCGACGGCGCTCACCTGGGCCGCCAGTTCGTCCACGCCGGCGAGCCCGCTGCCGGACACCGCCTGGTAGGTGCTCACGACCAGGCGCGTGAGGCCCGCCTCGTCGTGCAGCGGCTTGAGCACCGGCATGGCCGCCATGGTGGTGCAGTTGGGGTTCGCGATGATCCCCTTGCGCGCTTCCTTGATGGCTTCCGGGTTGACCTCGCTGACGACCAGCGGCACGTCCGGGTCGCGGCGGAACGCCGACGAGTTGTCGATCACGGTCACCCCCGCGGCGGAGAACCGCGGCGACTGCTCACGCGAAGTCGTGGCGCCCGCGGAAAACAGCGCGACGTCCAAACCGGACGGATCCGCCGTCGCGGCGTCCTCGACCGTGATCTCCGCGCCGCGCCAAGGCAACTTGGAGCCGGCCGAACGCGACGACGCGAAGTAGCGGATCTCGTCGACCGGGAAGTTGCGCTCCTCCAGCAGCTTCCGCATCACAGCGCCGACCTGGCCGGTCGCCCCGACCACCCCGACGCGCAGACCGTTGCCCATCAGCGACCACTCCCCGCGTAGACGACGGCTTCTTCGTCGCCGCCGAGTTCGAACGCCTCGTGGATCGCGCGCACGGCGTCGTCGAGCTGCGCGTCGCGAATCAGCACCGAAATGCGGATCTCCGAGGTGTTGATGATTTCGATGTTGACACCCGACTGCGCGAGCGCCTCGCAGAACGTCGCCGTGACTCCGGGGTGCGAGCGCATCCCCGCGCCGACGAGCGAGACCTTGCCGACGTGGTCGTCGTAGAGCACGGTCTCGAACCCGATCTCGGTCTTGACCTTCTCGAGTTCCTGCACGGCCTTGGCGCCGTTGGCCTTCGACAGCGTGAACGTGATGTCGGTGCGACCCGAAACGGTGCTGGACACGTTCTGCAGCACCATGTCGATGTCGATCTCCGCGTCGGCGATCACGCGGAAGATCCGGGCGGCGGCCCCGGCGTGGTCCGGCACGCCCGTGACCGTGATCTTGGCCTCCGAGCGGTCGTGTGCCACACCGGTGATCAGCGCTTGTTCCACGGGGATCTCCTCGATTGAGCCGGTCACGGTGGTGCCCGGCTTGTCACTGTAGGAAGAGCGGACTCGGATCGGCACGCCGTAGCGGCGCGCGTACTCGACCGAACGCAGGTGCAGGATCTTCGAGCCGCTCGCGGCGAGCTCCAGCATCTCCTCGTACGGGATGGTGTCGAGTTTCCTGGCGTCCGGCACGATCCGCGGGTCGGCGGAGTACACACCGTCCACATCGGAGTAGATCTCGCACACGTCGGCGCCCAGCGCCGCGGCGAGCGCGACGGCGGTGGTGTCCGAACCACCGCGGCCGAGCGTCGTGATGTCCTTGGTGTCCTGCGACACGCCCTGGAAACCGGCGACCAGCGCGACGTAGCCCTGTTCCAGCGCTTCCGTCACGCGGCTCGGCGTCACGTCGATGATGCGCGCGTTGCCGTGCACCGACGTCGTGACGACACCGGCCTGCGAACCGGTGAACGACCACGCCTCCGCGCCGTGCGCCGAGATCGCCATGGCCACGAGCGCGTTCGAAATGCGCTCACCGGCCGTGAGCAGCATGTCCATCTCGCGCTCCGGCGGCGCCGGGTTCACCTGCTGCGCCAGGTCGAGCAGCTCGTCGGTGGTGTCACCCATCGCCGAGCACACGACCACGACATCGTTGCCGGCCTTCTTGGTGGCGACGATCCGCTCGGCGACACGCTTGATCCGGTCGGCACTTTCCAGCGACGAACCGCCGTACTTCTGGACCACGAGGGCCACAGCCCGAACCTCCTTGACGGGCCGGGTCTGCTCCTGGTGGGCACCGAGGAGCCCCCGCGTCCCTTCACTTGGGCGAAACTCTACCGGGGCGGGCAGCGCTCGCCACTCAATCGAGTGGCGGCGCACACCGATCGGGGGTGTGCTCGAAGTAAATTTTCCTTAACACCACGGAAATGTTCGAAGCCCTTCCGCCGGAGTGATGGAGAGCACTTCCCCCGTACTACGGTGCGGAACGTGCGCAAACCCGCCGAGACCCGTGTACCCGTCCTGCCGGCCATCGCCGAGCGCTGGAGCCCCCGCGCCTACGACGCCGCCGCGGAAGTCACGTCCCACCAACTGGTAACCCTCCTCGAAGCCGCGCGCTGGGCGCCGTCGTTCGGCAACACGCAGCCGGCGCGCTACCTCGTCGGGCGGCGTGGCGACCCGACGTTCGCCCGCATCCTCGCGACGCTCAACACCGGCAACCAGGCGTGGGCGTTCCGCGCGGGCGCGCTGCTGATCGGCGTGACGGTGGTCGAGAACGAGAAGGGCGAAGTGCCCTACGCCGACTACGGCCTCGGGCTGGCGAGTGAAAACCTCGTGCTGCAGGCCGTCGAGCTCGGCCTGATCGCGCACCAGATGGCCGGCTTCTCCGCCGAAGCTGTGCGCTCGTCGTTCGGGCTGCCGGACAACGCGGTGGCCCGGGTGGCCATCGCCGTCGGGCACGCGACCGACGCGAACGTGCTCGAAGACGAACAGCGCATCGAACGCGAGCACAAACCGCGCCACCGCATCCCGTTGGCCGAGTTCGCCTTCAGCGGCGAATGGGGCACACCCGCGCTGGACGACTGACTGCGCTCACTTCGCGTCGCTGAGTAACGTCGCCGGACTACGGAACCGCTGGTCGAAAGGCCGCATCGAAGCCGGCACACACTGGGTGGACACGAGGAGAGAACGAAATGCGTAGTCGTGTGCTGGCGGTCCTGGGGGTCTCCGCGGCAGCGCTGGCTCTGGCCGGCTGCTCGGGAGAGACGAGCGGCACGCCTTCGGCCGTGGCCGGCGCCGCGGCGCCGAGCGCGAGCAGCAGCAACACCAGCAGCAGCGCGCCCGAGAGCAGCACGGCCGGAACGGCGGACACCACGTCGACCGGCGGGTTCACGCAGCAGGGCACCAAGCTCAAGCTGGGCCAGAAAGCCGTCGTGCCGTTCAAGTCCGAGGGGCACCCGGGCTCGCTCGGCGTCACGGTCACGTCGATCGACAAGGGCACTGAGGCGGACCTCGCACCGCTCGACCTCGGCGACAAGGCCAAGGGCATGACGCCGTACTACGTGCGCGTCACCGTCTCGAACGAGAGCGGCGCGGACTTCTCGTACACCTCGCTCGGCCTGATGAACGCGTTGCTGCCCGACGGTTCCCAGGCGCAGGGCGTGTCCGTGATCGGCACGTTCGACAAGTGCGACAGCGGCGACGCGGGCAAGGACTTCACCACGAAGGGCTCGACCTTCAAGAGCTGCGTCCTGGCGCTCGCCGGCCCGGGCACTTCGGTGACCGGCGCCGAGTACGACGAGAGCTCGTACCAGGACCAGGCGCCGGACACGGATTACGGCGACAAGCCGATCACCTGGCAGTCCTGACCGAACCCGGCGAGTGCGCGGGCCGTCCGCGAGGCGGCCCGCCACCGGGTCAGGAGACCGCACCACCGACGCGGCGCAGGATCTTCGCGACGATCGCGGACACCACGAGCCAGAAGATCGCGGCGATGCCGTAGTTCACGAGGACCCTGAGTTTTGCGTCACTCGGGGTGAACAGGTCCTTGAAGCCGAGGGACAGCCAATCGGCCCAGTTCCGGACGAACGAGACGATCCCGTTGGCCGGATTCGCCTCGCCGACGACGAAGATCACGTGCAGCACGAGGATCGCTGCGAAGAGCAGCCCGATCCACCGCACGACCGTGGCCACGAACGAAAACCCCTGCTCACGGACGCGCCGCCAGTCGACCTCGGCGCGCTTGGGCCGCGGCTCGGTGTCCTTCTCGGAGGCTTGTTCGGCGTGCTCGGCCATGTTCGGCAGTCTGGCACGTCACACCCCTGGCCGCTACCCGCTGGTAACACGTAGTGCGCACCGCACGTAACAGTTCGATCGCGGAGGTGACTTCACAACCGCCGCGGTCCGCGGTTAAGGTGGCTGCGTGGCGCGTGCTCTCCTGCTTCGCTGCCGCGACGGGGCCTGACCGGACCGGCTCCTCGTCGCGGGGCTTCGTGGTGCCGGTCTTCGCACCCACCTCGTCAGGAGACGTCTTCACCCATGAGCACAACCGACCCCCGCACGGCCTCATCCCGCGTCCGCACCCCGTCTCGTCCGGCGCCCGAGGGCCAGCCCGTGTGGAACCCCCAACGCGGCACGTCGATGCCCGTCCACCGCTACAAGCCCTGGTACCAGCTGGTCGAGAACATCGACCTGCCCGACCGCACCTGGCCCGGCAAGCGCATCGACCGCGCGCCGCTGTGGTGCGCCGTGGACCTGCGTGACGGCAACCAGGCCCTGATCGACCCGATGTCGCCGGCGCGCAAGCGCAAGTTCTTCGACCTGCTCGTCCGCATGGGCTACAAGGAGATCGAGGTCGGCTTCCCCGCCGCGTCGCAGACCGACTTCGATTTCGTGCGCGAGATCATCGAAGAGGGCGCGATCCCCGACGACGTGCACATCCAGGTGCTGACGCAGTGCCGGCCCGAGCTCATCGAGCGCACGTTCAAGGCGCTGGAGGGCGCGCCGCGCGCGATCGTGCACATCTACAACTCGACGTCGATCCTGCAGCGGCGCGTGGTGTTCCGCGAGGAGCGCGAGGGCATCAAGAAGATCGCGACGCAGGGCGCGGAGATGGTCGTCGACCTGGCCGCGAAGCAGCCCGACACGGAGTTCCGCTTCCAGTACTCGCCCGAGTCCTACACCGGCACCGAGCTGTCGTACGCGCTCGAGGTGTGCAACGCCGTCACCCAGATCTGGCAGCCGACGCCCGAGAAGCCGGTGATCCTGAACCTGCCGGCGACCGTCGAGATGGCGACCCCGAACGTCTACGCCGACTCGATCGAGTGGATGAGCCGCAACCTCGAACGCCGCGACTCGGTGATCCTGTCGCTGCACCCGCACAACGACCGCGGCACCGGCATCGCCGCCGCCGAGCTGGGCTACCAGGCCGGCGCCGACCGCATCGAGGGCTGCCTGTTCGGCAACGGCGAGCGCACCGGCAACGTCGACCTCGTCGCGCTGGGCATGAACCTGTTCAGCCAGGGCATCGACCCGCAGATCGACTTCTCCGACATCGACGAGATCAAGCGCACCGTCGAGTACTGCAACCAGCTGCCCGTGGCCGAGCGCACGCCGTGGGGCGGCGACCTGGTGTTCACCGCGTTCTCCGGCAGCCACCAGGACGCGATCAACAAGGGCCTCGACGCGCTGAAGGACGCCGCCGACAAGGCGGGCGTGCCGGTCGAGGAGTACCCGTGGGAGGTCCCGTACCTGCCGATCGACCCGAAGGACGTCGGCCGCACGTACGAGGCCGTGATCCGCGTGAACTCGCAGTCGGGCAAGGGCGGCGTCGCCTACATCATGAAGGCCGAGCACCAGCTCGACCTGCCGCGGCGCCTGCAGATCGAGTTCTCGAAGGTGGTCCAGGCCTACACCGACACCGAGGGCGGCGAGGTCGACCCGGCGACGATGTGGAACGCGTTCGCCAAGGAGTACCTGGAGCAGCGCACGCCGCTGGAGCTGGTGCGCCAGCGCGTGACCGACAACGGCGGCGGCGAGTACGACATCGAGGCCACCGTGACTGTCGAGGGCGACGAGCACGACATCACCGGCCGCGGCAACGGTCCCATCGCGGCGTTCTTCGACGCGCTGTCCACCGTCGGGTTCGACCTGCGGCTCCTGGACTACAGCGAGCACACCCTGACCCCGGGCGACGACTCGCGCGCCGCGGCGTACATCGAGTGCGCGATCTCCGACCGCGTGTACTGGGGCGTGGGCATCGACCCGTCGATCGTGACGTCTTCGCTGCGCGCGGTGGTGAGCGCGGTGAACCGGGCCCAGCGCTGAGCCGACGAGTTCCGGTGAAGGCCACCTCCCGCGCGGGAGGTGGCCTTCACGGCATTCTGGGGACATGAAGGCGGAGAGGCTGGTCGCGCTGCTGTTCACGTTGCAGCGGCGCCGCAGCGCGACCGCGGCCGAGCTCGCCGAAGAGCTGGGCGTGTCCGAGCGCACGATGCACCGCGACCTGGCGGCGTTGCGCGACGCCGGCGTTCCACTGTGGACGGAGCAGGGCCGGTACGGCGGCTTCCGGCTCATCGACGGCTGGCGGGCGGGGCTCGACGGCCTCACCGCGCGCGAAGCCGTGGCGCTGTTCGCGCTCGGGGTGCCCGACGCGCTCGCCGGGCTCGGGCTCGACACCGCCGGCAGCGCGGCGCGCGCGAAGGTGTCCGCCGGGATGCCGGCGGAGCTGCGGGAGCACGCCGCCCTCGTCGCGGGCCGGTTCCACCTCGACGCGCCGGGCTGGTGGGGTACGGCGGACGAGCCGCCGGCGTTGAGTGCGGCGGCCCGCGCGGTGTGGGCGCAGCGACGGCTCGCGATCACGTACCGGCGTCGCGACAAGGAGTTCGAGCGTGAGCTGGACCCGCTGGGGCTCGTGCTCAAGGCCGGGGTCTGGTACGTCGTGGCCCGCGTCGACGGCAGTTTCCGCACGTACCGCGTGTCCCGGATCCTGCGCGTCGCCGAGTCGGCCGAGGTCTTCGAGCGCCCCGCCGGCTTCGACCTGGCGCAGTGGTGGCGGGCGTCGTCGGCGACGTTCGAGCAGGTGGACCGGTCGTTGCGCGTGAAGGCGCGGCTGAGCCGCCTCGCCGTGCGAGAGCTGCGCCGGGTGTTCGGCGGTGAGCACTTGGCGGACACGGTGGTGGCACTGGGCGAACCCGGCGCCGACGGCTGGGCCGAGGCCGAGCTGGCGCTGGAAGGCGGCGAGATCGGCCTCGGCCAGCTCGTCGCGCTCAGCCCCGGCGTCGAAGTGCTGGACCCGCCGGAACTGCGCGCGGAGCTGGCGAAGATCGGGGCCGAGCTCGCCGCCCGCAACGGTCAGCGGTAGCCGGTGGGGTCCGCGGGCTTGCCGGCGTCGGCCACTTCCACGAGGTAGCGCCACGCGTCGGGCCGGCTGCCGTCGACGTCGTCGACCTCGTAGGCCCGCGCGAGCTGCCCGCTGCTCACCGTCTGCCCCGACCAGCGGTGCCGGTCCGGGTCCGCGGCCAGCGCGGCGATCGTGCGGCCGCAGAACGTGGGCGTCTCGGAGATCTCGAAGTGCGGCACGCGTTCGCACGCGTCGCGCCAGTTGTCCTCGGTGACGCCGTAGCTCTCCAGCATCGCCTCCGACCGCAGGTAACCCGGGGTGAACGCGACGGCCGTGCACCCGTGCGGCTCGAGTTCGGCGGCTTCACCGATGGCCAGCAGGTGCGCCGAGGCCTTCGCGACGTAGAAGGGCAACGACGTGCCCGCGCGGTACTTCGCGTTGTACTCGGCCGTGCCGTCGGTGAGTTCGACGAGCAGGCCGCCCCGCCGCCGGATCAGCAGCGGCAGCAGGTGGTGGCTGGTGATCAGGTGCGCGTCGATCGCCAGGCGGATCATGCGCAGGCCCGCCTCCAGCGAGTGCTCCCACACCGGTTTGCCCCACTCGAGGTGCCGGTCACCGCCCCAGAGGCCGTCAACGAGGACGTCGAGCCGGTCGATCCGCTCGGCCAGCGCGGCCACCTCGCCGGGCTCCAGGTGGTCGACCCGGACCGCCTCGCCCCGGCCGCCCGCCCGCTCGATGAGCGACACGGTCTCCTCGATCGTCTCCGGACGGTCCACTTCGGACCGTCCTGCCCGGCTGCTGCGCCCCGTCACGTAAACGAACGCACCCGCGCGCCCCAGCTCCACCGCGATGGCCCGGCTCGCCCCGCGCGTTCCGCCGGCGACCAGTGCGATCTTTCCCGAAAGGTTCATGTGGACCACGGTCACGCGAAACCATGACAACACCTGTCAACGTTCGGATGAGGTTCGAGGAAGGTTCGGGCATCCTGTGCCCTTCCTGTGCCTTGCTGTGAGTACCCGGTGAACGGGCCACATCCGCGCCCGCGGGACGGTTAATGGAGGAGTGGACGCAACGACGGCAGGACTCGTGGTGCTCTTCGTCGTCTCGCTGGTGCCCATGCTGCCCACCGAGGTGACGATCCTCGGCATGGGCATCGCCGCGGCGCAGGGCGGGACGTCGCTGGCCGTGGTGATCGCGGTCGCCACCGCCGGCTGCCTCCTGTCCGACCAGGTCCTCTACGCACTGGGCCGCTTCGGCGGCGCGCGCATGCTGGAGCGACTGGGCCGCCGCCGCAAGATGGCGGCCGGCCTGGCCTGGCTCGACGGCCGCCTGCAACGCCACCCGCGCCCCATCCTGGTCCTCGCGCGCTGGCTGCCGTCCGGCGGCACGGTCGGTGCCCTGCTCGCCGGTTCGTTGCGCTGGCCGATGGGCGAGTTTTTCTCCGCGTCCGCGATCGGCGGCGCGCTGTGGGTGTCGTACGTCGCCTTCCTCGGCTACGCCGGCGGCGAGCTCATCGACGAACCGCTGGTCAGCATGCTGCTGTCGTTCGTCGTCGCGACGTTGCTCGGCATCGCCATCACGTTCGGCATCCGCCGGGGCGCGCGCAGCGAGAGCTAACCCTGATCCGTCAGCACCGCGACTTCCGCCCGCAGCTCCGCGATCACCGTCGACACCGCCGGACGCGACAACGCGCCGCGCCGGCACACGACCTCGACCAGCCGCGCCGCGCGGATACCGGCGAGCGGACGGCCGACCAGACCACTGCCCCGGCGCGTGTCCATCGTGTAGCGGGGCAGCAGGGCGATGCCGTGACCGGCGGCGACGAGCCGTTCGGTGATGCGGAAGTCGTTGATGCGCTGGACGATCTGCGGCCGCACGCCCGTGCGGACGGTGAGCGAGCGCAGCACGTCGTCGACGGGGAAGCCGTGGTCGACGGAGATCCAGCGCTCGTCCGCGAGATCGGCGAGGTCCACGCGGCGGCGGCGCGCGAGGACGTGGCCCGCGGGCAGCGCGACGTCGAGCGGCTCGCGCAGCAGCGGCACGATCTCGAGCCGGTCGGACGAGAACTCCGGCGCGTGCTCGTCGCGGTGGGCCACGACCACGTCGTAGTCCGCGACGAGCGACGGCACGTCCGAAGGCGTCATGTCGACGTCGCGGACGTCCACCTCAAGGCCGTCGAACTGCGCGACGCGGGTCAGCAGGCCCGGCAGCAGCATCAGGCCCGCCGACTGGAAGATCGCGATCCGCACCCGCCCGCGCGGGGCGCTGCGGTACGTGTCCAGCTCGGATTCGGCGCGGTCGAGCGCCGCGAGCACCTCGTCGGCGCGCGTGACGAGCGCCCGGCCCGCGTCCGTGAGCCGCAGCCCGCGGCCGTCGGGTTCCGTCAGCGGCAAGCCGACTTCCGCCTGCAGCGCGCGCAGCTGCTGCGAAACGGCCGAAGGGGTGCAGTGCAGCGCCGTCGCGGCGGCCGTGACGCTGCCGCGGTCCGCGAACTCCCGCAACGTCCGGAGTCTTCCGAGGTCCACGATGTCCACCTTATGTGAAGTACGGCTACAAGGTCGGTGCAGTTTTTCTCGCTGGTCCTTCACGGTCGCCGAATGCACAGTGGAGGTCATGCCCGCCCGTGACCGTCTGCTCGCTGTGCTCGTCGCCGTCCTGTGGGGCTGCAACTTCCTCGCCATCCACGCCGCGCTGGGCCAGTTCCCGCCGATGTTCGCCGGTGCGCTGCGCTTCGGGCTGATCGCGATCCCGACGATGCTGTTCGTGCCGTGGCCGAAGGTGAAGCTGCGCTACCTCATCGGCTACGGCCTGGGCTTCGGCACGGGCCAGTTCGCGTTCCTGTTCGTGGCGATGGATCTCGGCATGCCGACGGGCCTGGCGTCGCTGGTGCTGCAGGCGTCCGCGCCGTTCACCGTGCTGCTGGGCGCGCTCTTCCTGCGCGAGCGCGTCTCCGGACGGCAGCTCGCCGGCATCCTGCTCGCGGTCGCGGGCATGACGGCGATCGCGTGGCAGCAGTCGGGCCACGCCGCGCTGCTGCCGGTGATCCTGACGCTGCTGGCCGCGCTGAGCTGGGCGTTCGGCAACCTCGCGGTGCGCCGCGCGACGCCGGACACCCCGATGCACCTCATGCTGTGGATGTCGGTGGTGCCGCCGCTGCCGATGCTCGCGCTGTCGTTCGTCTTCGAAGGCCCCGCGGCCGGCTGGACCTCACTCACGACGCTGGGCACCAGCACCGGCCTCATCGGCGTCGCCGGTATGGCCTACGTGATCATCTTCGGCACCCTCGTCGGCTCCGGCATCTGGACGACGCTCATGAAGCACCACCCCGCGGGTGTCGTCGCGCCGTTCTCGCTGCTCGTGCCGGTGGTCGGGCTCACCGCGTCGTACTTCGTGCTCGACGAGGTGCCCTCGGTGCTCGAGATCGTCGCCGCGGCCGTCGTCATCGGCGGGGTGCTGCTCGGTTCGCTGCGCCGCAAGCCCGCCGAGCTGCCGGACGAGGACCTACTGCCGGCCAGGACCTGACGTCAGCATTGAAGCCAGCAGTCCGCCCAGCTCCTTCGTCGTCGAGCTGATCTCGGCATGAGTCATCGCCGCGGACCGGAACAGGTCCAGCGTTTCGGCGACCGCGAGCTGTTCTTCGATCGAGGGAAGCCATATCGGCAGCTCCCGAAGGGTGGCGGCGGTGACGTGCTGAATGGCCGAACCCCTCGCGTGGTCGACAAGCCATCGGTAGGCCTGAGGGCTGTTGAGGTAGAAAGTCAAGTAGCCCGGAACAATCTGACCTCTTGGCCGGAAGCACACACAACCTGGTCCGAGCAGCCATCCGGACTGATCATTAGTGATCAACCCGTACCGCCCGAGGGTTCCGACGCGAGCACTGACGATGTCACCTGCCTGCAGGCGATACCTGGCCAGCCCGGCAGCGATGTCCCGAGAGACGATGTCGAGGTCCTGATGCCCGACACGGTCGTCCCTGATGTTGCGCGGCAGCACCAACGGTGTCCCGATTTGATTCTGGCCACTCCGTTCGATGCTTCCGGGCCCCGGAAGAACTTGACACACGTCTGAGAGCGCGACGATGCACCCTCCAGCGCTCGGTTGGTGCTCGGCAATCGCCGCCCATTGCCGAGCGAGTGCGCCACGTGCTTGGTCAGCCTGCCTGTCGAGGTCTGCGAGCTCGTCTCGCAGTTGAGCTAGTCGGGCCGCATCTCTCGCGGCGTCGGCGGCAGCAGCCGCTCGAACGTATCGCGACGGTTGGAGAATCGAGCCGTCCCTCACGATGTCCTGGTAAGCGACAGCTCGTGAGAACCCCACTGAGTCGCCGAACTCGCCAGAAGCCCGGGAGCTCAGCCACCGGTGGTACTCGGCGGCTATCCGGCCGGTCTCGTCGGTACTCAGCTGGCGCCTACTGCGATCGACCATCGCACCCAGGTCGAGAGCGTCGATGAACAGAACCTCACCGGCAGGTGGCTCAGCGCCCCTTCGACGCAGGATCCAGATCGTGGTCCGAATTCCAGTGAAACGAAACAGCTGAGCGGGCAATCCGATCACACACTCGACGACACCGGCATTCACCATCTCCGCACGAATGGCCTGTGCACGCTTCTCCTCGCTGAAGCCTGCACCGTCGGGCATGATCACAGCCGCTCGACCGCCGGGGGCCAGCTTGGATACCGCGTGCTGCAACCAGGCGAAGTTCGCGCTGCGTTCCGGTGGTTCGCCGAACCGCCAGGTCTTGCCCGGCGGGAGGTGCACGTGAACGTTGAACGGAGGATTCGCAACTACGCAGTCGAACGTCCGGTCGGGAAAGGCATCGTCCTCGAAAACGTTGCGCGCCAGGCGGATTTCAGCGTTTACGCGGTGCAACGTCAGGTTCATTTTGGCCGTCAGCCATGACGACTCATGGGCCGTCTGGCCGAAGACCGTCCAACCCGACGGCGATTCCCCTCGACGATGCACGTACGCAGCAGCAGCAACCAGCAGCTCGCCGGATCCGGTGAACGGGTCGTATATGTGGTCCGTCACGTTCGGGTTCAGCAGTTCGATCAGGCAACGAGCGACGTCGACCGGAGTGAAGAATCCCCCGCTTCGTCCCAGAGCACGCTCGGTGTTGTCCAGGAGACTGTCACCCAGCAGCGGCGCGCCGGATTCGATGCCGCCTTCCCCGAAATCGATCCGGTCGAGGAGCCGAGCGGCCTCAAGCAGCTGTGAGTCGTCAGTGCGCGCAACCAGATCGAACAGCGGTACGTCCGTCCCATCGTCGCGGGGGACAGTGAGTTTGGTGATCCGCTGCCGGGCTTCGGCCCAATCCGATGCGGCCATCAGTTCGGCCCACACGGCAGGCAAGCTAACCCGCAGGTAAAGCAGTCTGAACACGTAGTCGCGTGCGATACCGACATCCTGCGTGTCACGCAAACGGCTGACGGCATCCCAGAGCTGCCGCGCCCAAGGACTTTCCTGGTGGACGGGGGGAGCCGGCACGTCAACCGCGACGTGTGGGATCGCGAAGTCGACTATCGCCACGAAGCGCTCGCCGTAACTCGCGCCGGCCGACTCGGCGGGCCTGAGCCTGTTCCGGGGGATCTTCCGTCTCTGCAGCCACGCCGCGATTTCCCCAGCGTCGAACCGCTCGTGGCCATCAACGACCACCGGGCGCGGGAAGTCGTCATGCCGGGACCGCCAGTTGCTGACCGCGCTCAGCCTTACTTCCACTGCACTCGCGATGTCCGACAGCGACACATGAGGGTCTCGGTCCGTCACGATCCCGCTCCTCAACTCAGCGCCGGCCGGCGTCCGGGACGCTGCTTGAGCACCGCGTCGGCCCGGTCGTATGCCGTCAACTGGCTGACCATGTCGGACGACAGGTAGCCGAGTAAGCGGAGGATCGTCGCGTGGTCAGCCTCCAGGTGTCGATGGTGGATCGGCTCATGGTGCATGATCCGGTTACGGAACAGCAGAACAGTGTGCAGGTCGTTGTGCAGGTCCCGGCGCTTGCCGCGAAAGAACGGGAATGCCTTGTGCAGGAAGGGCTCCCAGAGACCTCGGGCATGGGCGCCACTGACCAGTGACACCCAAAACCCGAAGGTCAGTTCGGCTACGATGTCGTCGGCGGTGATTTGCCGGGGCCGGAATTTGAGCTTGTCCAAAGCCGCGCCCACCTTCTGGAGCCCGTGCTTGCTCAACGGTGCCACCGTCCACCAGTCGGGTCGTCCGTAGGCGATGGTCAGCCGAGAGTGAAGGCTGTTGCGCAACGCCAGCTCGAGACAATGCAGCGAGGTGTAGAACGCACCGGAGACATCGACGTTCCACCAGTACAGCCGGATCGCCTCGATTAGGTCACCGGTCCTGGCCTGATAAGGGGCGAACCGTGGCGCAGACAACGTGTCACGGATCCAAGCGGGCTCGGTACTCATCTCTGTGTCTCCGTCTGCTGATGGGCAGCACAAAGATGTGCTACATTGCGTGGGTACGCCCCGGGTCGCCCCTGCTTCGGCACGCCGCCCGGGGCATCGCTTTTTCTTCGCCAAGCGCCGGCAACATGCGCAAAGCCTTCCGCACCGCTCTGCCGTCAGCTTAAGGGCAAGCCTGACCCCACGCAAGTACTTCAGGTACTCAAATTTTGTGAACTAGCCGCGCGAGGGCCGGCTTGAGCCACCGCTCCGTGCTCAACTCCAGAAAATACCCAGTTCAGAGCGATGTGTCATCCCGACAGAGGGCGTAGCTCACCAGTGCGGCTATAACCGACGTTCACAAAATGTGAACAACCCGCAGAGACGACGTCATCGATTGGGCAGCCGCTGATCGGTTCTGGCTCCAGGCGACACACCGACGCGAAGGTGCTGCCGGACGAGGACATGCTGCCCGCCGGCGCCTAGCTGTAGCGCTCAGGCGACGGCGTCGTCCTTCTGCTCCACCGCGTGGGTTTCGTGGTTGCGGGCCATCCGCTTCTTCAGCACCAGCGTGACGACCACGCCGATCACCAGCGCGGCGCCGAGGCCCGCCCACTGGAAGCCCTTGAGCCACTTGTCCGCGACGACGCCCAGGTAGTAGATGAGCGCGGTCGTGCCGCCGGCCCAGACGATGCCGCCGAGGGCGTTGGCCAGCAGGAAGCGCGGGTAGTGCATGTTGAGCGAGCCCGCGAGCGGGCCGGCCAGGATGCGCAGCACGGCGACGAACCGGCCGAAGAACACGGCCCACATGCCGCGTTTGTGGAACATCCGCTCGGCGTTCGCGATGTGCTGGGGGCCGAAGTGCTTGGGGAACTTCCGGCCGGCCCAATCGAAGAGCCGTTTGCCGCCCTTGCGGCCGATGAGGTAGCCGATGCTGTCGCCGATGATGGCGCCCGCGCTGGCCAGGATGCCGATCCACAGCGGGTTGAGACCGTCGTGCGACGAGGCGAGCAGGGCCGCGCTGACGAGCACGATCTCGCCCGGCAGCGGAATGCCGAGGCTTTCGACCATCACGACGAGCCCCACGAGGAGGTAGACCGACAGCGGAGGGATCGCCTCCAGCACGTGGTCGATGTTCACTACCCCTACCCCCTGCAGCTTGCCGGATTCGTACGCCTTCCTCGCAGCGTACCGGGGCCGTCGTGCACCGGCGTCAGCCTTCAGTCGGGGGTGGGGCCCGACTTGAGTCGGGGTTTCCCGGACATATCACGCAAAGCACGCGACTCGAGGTGGCGGCGCTCGGGCAGGCTCAACGTCCGGCGCGCGGCCGCGGCGTAGTGCTCGCGGGCGCCCTCGGCGTCGCCGGACAGCTCGAGCAGGTGCGCGCGGACGACGTCCACGCGGTAGTGGTCCGGCTGCTCCGCCGAGTCGAGTTCGGCGAGCGCGACGGCCGGGCCCTCGACCATCGCCAGCGCGACGAGCCGATTGAGCGTGACCATCGGGCCGGGCGCGACCTGGCCCAGCAGGTCGTAGAGCAGCAGGATCTGCGGCCAGTCCGTGTCCTCGGCGGCCGGCGCCTCGTCGTGGACGGCGGCGATCGCGGCCTGCAACTGGTACGGGCCGACGGGCGCGGTCGCGAGCGCGTGGGTGATGAGTGCGGTGCCCTCGGCGACGGCGGCCGCGTCCCACCGCGTCCGGTCCTGCTCCGCGAGCGGGACCATCGTGCCGTCCGGACCGAGCCGGGCGGCCCGTCGCGCGCCGGTGAGCAGCATGAGGGCCAGCAGACCCGTGACCTCGCCGTCTTCGGGCAGCTCGGCGTGCAGCTGCCGCGTGAGCCGGATCGCCTCGGCCGTGAGCTCCACGCGGTCGACGGCGGTGCCCGCGCTCGCCGTGTGGCCCTCGGTGAAGATCAGGTACAGCACCTGCAGCACGGCCGCGACGCGAGCGGGCCGCTCGTCCGCCGGCGGCAGGCTGAACGACGTGCCCTTCACCTTCTGCTTCGCGCGGCTGATGCGCTGGCCGATCGTCGCCTCCGGCACGAGGAACTCCCGCGCGATCTCGGCCGTCGTCAGGCCACCGACGGCCCGCAGCGTCAACGCGACCTGCGAAGGCCGCGTCAGCGCCGGGTGGCAGCACAGCAGCAGCAACGTGAGCGTGTCGTCCACGGCCGGCGCCGGGTCCGGAACGGAGGGTGCCAGCGCGGCCACCGTTTCCTCACGCCGCTGCCGTGCGGTTTCACTCCGGAACAGCTCGATCCGCCGACGCGAGGCCGTGGTGATGAGCCACGCCTTGGGTTTGTCCGGCACGCCGTCGCGGGGCCACTGCAGCGCGGCCGCGAGCAGGGCCTCCTGCACGGCGTCCTCACACGTGTCGAACCCGCCGTAGCGGCGTACGAGCGCGGTGAGGACCTGCGGCGCCAGCTCGCGCAGGAGGCCCTCGATCACAGCTCGAAGTCCACGTCGCCGGTCAAGCCCATCACGGGCCGGACCTCGATCGTCGCGTACGGCGCTTCCGGGATGCGCGCCGCGATCGCGAGCGCGCGTTCCTCCGTCTCGCACTCCAGCAGGTAGAACCCCGCCAGTTGCTCCTTGATCTCCGCGAACGGCCCGTCGGTGGTGCTGACCTGCTCGTCGCGCACGATGACCTGCTTCGTGAGCTCGGGCGCGGCCAGCCGCTCGGACACGATGCGTTCGCCGGAGCTGTCGAGCTCTTCGTTGAACTCGACGTACGCGCGCAGGCCCGCGGCCTTCTGCTCGTCGCTCATGCTCGCCCACACCGAGCGCGACGCCGGGTTGCCGTAGATCAGGACCAGGTACTTCATCGGGTGCCTCCTCGAAATCGTCTTCACCCCGGATGTCGAAGCCGCCGGCCGGGCTTCGACGTCCCCAGTGAACGCAACCACGGCGAACACAAGGAGAGCACAAAATGTCCGAAACCGAGATCCGCGACCTGCTGGCCGAACGCACGTCCGCGATGCACGCCAAGGACCCCGAGCGGCTGGTGGCGGGCTACGCCGAGGGCGCCGTGAAGTTCGACCTCGCCCCGCCGCTGCGCACCACCGGCGCGTCGGCGGAGTTCCTGACGAAGTGGTTCGGCGGGTTCACCAGCCCCGTGACCTACGAGTACCGCGACCCGGAGGTGACGGTGTCCGGCGACCTGGCCTTCGTCACCAGCCTCACCAAGATGTCGGCCGTGCCCGCCGGGATGAGCGAGCCGTTCACGTTGTGGTTCCGCTCGACGCTGTGCCTGCGCCGCGCCGGCGATGCGTGGCGGATCGTGCACGAGCACAACTCCACACCGTTCCACATGGACGGCGGCTTCCGCGCCGCGATCGACCTGCAGCCCTGAAAAAGCGATCGGCGGCGAGTCCGAAGTGGACTCGCCGCCGATCGGGGGTTACAGGATCTCCGTCACCGAGCCGACGTCCGGGGCACCCGCGTCGGCGCTCAGCGTGAGCTCCACGAGCTCGGGCTCCACGTCGTGCGGCTGGATGCGGCCGTCGCGGATGTCCTCGGCGTAGTGGCAGGCCACGCGGTGCCCGGCGCCGATCTCCCGCAGCTCCGGGCGATCGGTGTCGCACAGGCTCGCCTGCCGCCACGGGCAGCGCGTGTGGAACCGGCAGCCCGTCGGCGGGTTGGCCGGCGAGGGCAGGTCGCCCGCCAGCAGGATCTGCTCGCGGGTGTCCTCCACGACCGGGTCCGGGACCGGGATCGCCGAGAGCAGCGCCCGCGTGTACGGGTGCAGCGGGTTCTCGTACAGCTCGGCCGACGTCGTCTCCTCGACCAGCGCGCCCAGGTACATCACGCCGATGCGGTCGGAGATGTGCCGGACGACGGCGAGGTCGTGGGCGATCACCACGTACGTGAGGCCCAGCTCGTTCTGCAGGTCCTCCAGCAGGTTCACGACCTGCGCCTGCACCGACACGTCGAGCGCCGACACCGGCTCGTCGGCCACGATCAGGTCCGGCTCCACGGCCAGCGCCCGCGCGATGCCGATGCGCTGGCGCTGCCCGCCCGAGAACTCGTGCGGGTACTTGCGCAGCGCCGTCTCCGGCAGGCCGACGGCACCCAGCAGCTCACGCAGCCGCTGGCCGGTGGCCGCCTTGTCCTGGTCGAGGCCGTGCGCGCGCATGCCTTCGAGCAGGATCGACTCCACCGACTGGCGCGGGTCCAGGCTCGACATCGGGTCCTGGAAGATCATCTGCATCCGGCGGCGGGCCTTGCGCAGCTTCTCGCCCTTGAGGTGGGCCACGTCGGTGCCGTCGAACACGACCTTGCCCGCCGTCGGCTGGTTGAGTCGCAGGATCGCGCGGCCCAGCGTCGACTTGCCGCAGCCCGATTCGCCGACCAGGCCGTAGGTCTCGCCGCGGCGGATCGACAGGTCGACCCCGTCGACGGCGTACACGTGCCCGATGGTGCGGTCGACGACGATGCCGCGCTTGATCGGGAAGTGCACCTTGAGGCCGGTGACCTCGAGCAGCACGTCGGGGGTGTCCTCGGTGGTCACCTCGGTCATCGCGTCCCTCCTGCGGCGGCCACGGCGGGCTGCACCGGGTTGTGGCAGCGCAGCAGCCCGGTCCGATCGGGAACCAGCTGCGGCGCGCGCTCCAGGCAGACCTGCAGCGCGTTCGGGCAGCGGGGCGCGAACGCGCACCCGCCCTCCCACGGGATGTTGTCGGCCACGGAGCCGCGGATCGGCACGAGCTTCTCGCCCCGGCCCTCGTCGAGGCGCGGGATCGAGGCCAGCAGCCCGTGGGTGTACGGGTGCCGGGGCTCGGCGAACAGCGCGTGCCGTTCGTTGCGCTCCACGATCTTGCCGCCGTAGAGCACGTTGACCTCGTCGCACAGGCCGGCGACGACCCCGAGGTCGTGGGTGATCATGATCAGCGCGGTGCCCGTGTCCTGCACGAGTTCCCGCAGCAGCGCGAGGATCTGCGCCTGGATGGTCACGTCGAGCGCGGTGGTCGGCTCGTCGGCGATGAGCAGCCGCGGCCGGCACGCGAGCGCGATCGCGATCAGCGCGCGCTGGCGCATCCCGCCCGAAAGCTGGTGCGGGTACTCGGAAAGCCGCCGGTTCGGGTCGGGGATGCCGACCTTGTCGAGCAGGTCCACGGCCTCGAGCCGGGCCTTGTTGCGCGAAAGCCCGCGGTGGCGTTCGAGCACCTCGGTGATCTGCAGGCCGATCGAGATCACGGGGTTGAGCGAGGACAGCGGGTCCTGGAACACCATGCCCAGGTCGCGCCCGCGCCGGTCGCGCATCTCGCGGTCGGAGATCTTCAGCAGGTCGGTGCCCTCGAACGACACCGAGCCGCTGACCTTGTTGCCGCGCTTGGCGAGCAGCCGCATGATCGCCAGCGACGTCACGGACTTGCCGCAGCCGGATTCGCCGACGAGCCCGACCGTCTGGCCCGGTTCGACGTCGAAGCTGACGCCGTCGACCGCGGTGAACGGCTGCTCACCGCGGCGCTGGAACACGACCGAGAGGTCGCGGACTTCGAGGAGTGCCATGGTTTACCGCCGGTTCTTCGGGTCGAGGGCTTCGCGCAGGGACTCGCCGAGCAGCGTGAACCCGAGTGCCACCACGATGATCGCGATGGCCGGGTAGTACGCGAGCTCCGGGCGGATGTCGAGGAACTGGCGCGAGGCGTTGCCCAGCATCAGCCCCCACTCCGCCCGCGTCGGGTCCGGATCACCCAGGCCGAGGAACGACAGCGCGGCGGCTTCCAGGATCGCGGTGGCCAGCGTCAGCGTGGCCTGCACGATCACGGGGCCGACCGAGTTCGGCAGCATGTGGCGGAACACGATCGTCGTGCGCCTGACGCCCAGGGACGTCGCGGCCAGCACGTGGTCCGCTTCCCGTTGCGCCAGCATGGATCCGCGCAGCAGCCGGGCGAAGATCGGCACCCCGATGATCGACACGGCGAGGATCACCGTCCACTGGCTCGGCTTCGCGAACAGGGCCGCGATGGAGATCGCCAGCAGCAGCGAGGGGAACGACAGCAGCACGTCGACCAGTCGCATGAGGACGGTGTCGACCCAGCCGCCGAACGCACCGGCGAGACCGCCGATGAGCACCCCGATCAGCACACCGATCACGGTCGCGAGCACACCGACGATCAGCGTCTGCTGCGCTCCGACGATGAGCCGCGACAGGAAGTCGCGGCCGAAGTCGTCGACACCCAGCGGGAACCCGGGCTGCGGGCCCGGGATGATGCCGCGGCCGAGCTCGACCTGGTCCTGCAGGTAACGCACCTGCGGGTCCTTCGGCGCGAGCAGCGGCGCGAAGATCGCCAGCAGCAGGAACAGCAGCGTGATCACGCCACCGGTGATCGCGACCGGGCTGCGCAGCATGCGCCGCAGCGCTTCAGCGCCGAGGCTCCGGCCGCTCGCCGACGACTTCGCGAGCTTGTCGATCGGCTCTTTCTTCTTGGCAAGCAAAGTGTTCATCGCACACGCACCCTCGGGTCGATGATCCCGTACGAGATGTCGACCAGCATGTTCACCAGCACGTACACCAGAGCCCCGAACAGCAGCAGCGCCTGCAGCCGGGGGTAGTCACGCCGTTCGATGCCTTCGGCCAGCAGGAACCCGAGGCCGCGGAAGTTGAAGACCCGCTCGGTCAGCACCGCGCCGCCGAGCAGCGCGCCCGTCTGCAGGCCGATGGTCGTGACCACCGGGAGCAACGCGTTGCGCAGCACGTGCCGCCGCCGGATCACCGGCTGCGTGAGGCCCTTGGAGTTGGCCGTGCGGAGGAAGTCTTCGTTGAACACCTCGAGCACCGAGGCACGCGTGATGCGCGTGATCACCGCGAGCGGGATGGTCGCCAGCGCGAACGCCGGCAGGATCAGGTGCTTGATCGCGTCCCAGACGGCGTCCCACTCGCTCGTCATGATGCCGTCGAGGATGGCGAAGTTGGTGATGCTGGTGGCGTCGATGCCGGGCGCCTGGCGGCCCTGCGACGGCAGCCCGAGCGGGGCGGCGAGCAGGTCCTGCATCATGTAGCCGAGGAAGAACACCGGCACGGCGACGCCGATCAGCGTCAGCACGATGATGATGTTGTCCGGGATGCCGCCGCGGAAGCGGGCGGCGAGGTAGCCGAAGGGCACGCCGAGGACGACCGCGATGATCATCGCCGACAGGCCGAGTTCGATGGTGGCCGGCAGGAACGTGCCGATCTCCGACATCACCGGCTGCGCGGAGACGAGCGAGTTGCCGAAGTCCCCGGTCGCGGCGCGGCCGAGGAACTTGAAGTACTGCAAGATGATCGGCTGGTCCAGCCCGAGCACGTGGTTGAGGCTGGCGATCTTCTCCGGGGTCGCCTTGTCACCCAGCAGCGCGGCGGCCGGGCCACCGGGCAGCGAGCGCAACCACGCGAAGACCAGGATGGACAGGATGAGAAGCGTCGGAATCGCTTGTAGCACCCGACGCACGAGGAAACGGAGCACTTGTAGTCCTTTGTGTACAGCCCGGGAACGTGGGCAAAGGGGGCAGGCGCGGTAGCACCTGCCCCCCAGCCCGGCTGCTCAGAAGTCCACGTCAGCCGATCGTGACGTTGTTGAAGCGTTCGTCGGTGAGCGGGCTGGCCACCACACCCTTGATCTTCGGACCGACCACGATCGCCGGCGTCGGGTAGGCGATCGGGATGGCGGGCAGGTAGTCCATGATCATCTTGTTCACGTTCTGGTACGCCTTGGCGTGCGCGTCACCGGCCGGCGAACCGTCCGCCTGCGCGAGAGCGTTGAACAGGTCGGGGTTGTTGAAGCCGAACTCCTTCTTCTCCCGGCCGAAGAACGTGCCGACGAAGTTGCCGGCGTCGTTGTAGTCACCGGTCCAGCCCAGCAGGTGCAGGTCCTGCTTGCCGAACTTCTGCACGTCGTCCTTGTAGCCACCGTTCCACGGCTCGGCGACCGGCTGGATGGTGATGCCGATGTTCTTCAGGTCCTCGGAGATCGAGGTGAACGTGTCGGCCGGGTTCGGCATGTAGGGCCGGGTGACCTCGGTCGGGTAGTAGAACTTCAGCGTCAGACCCGTGGCGCCGGCCTGCTGCAGGAGCTGCTTGGCCTTGTTCGGGTCGTACGGGTACTTGGTGACGTCGTCGGTGTAGCCCGAGATGGCCTTCGGCACGAACTCGGTGGCGACCTCGGAACCCTCGGCCAGCTTCGACTTCACGAACTGCTCGCGGTTGATGCCGTAGGCCAGCGCCTGGCGCACGCGCGGGTCCTTGAGCTTCGGGTTGCCGGACTGGTTGATGCCCAGGTACAGCACGTTGAACGACGGGCGGATGAGGACCTGCTCACCCTCGTTGCGCAGCAGCCCGTAGTCGGCCGGGGCCGGGAAGTCGTAACCCTGGATGTCGCCGGCCTTCAGGGCCTGCTTGCGGGCGTTCTCGTCGGGGATGACCTTGAAGACGAGCTTGTCGAGCTTCGCCGGCGCGTAGCTGGTGTCGTTGCGCACCAGCGTGATCTCGCCCTTGCCCTGGTCCCAGCTGGAGAACTTGAACGGGCCGGTGCCGGTCACGTGCTTGTACGCGTAGTCGCTGTAGGTGAAGGAATCACCGGACTGCGTGACCTTGTCCGCGTCGTACTGCTTCAGCGCGGTCGGGCTCTGGATCGCGAACGACGGCAGCGTGAACGCGGCGGGGAACGCACCCTTGGCCTTGTTCAGGTTGATGACCGCGGTCGACGGGTCCTTCGCCTCGCAGCTCTTGTAGACGGGGTCGCCGCCCGCATCGCCCTCGTTGTGCGCGAAGCCCTCGAAGACGTCGCCGTAGTAGATCATCTGGCTCTGGGCCGCGGCGCCCTTCATGTTGTACCAGCGGTCGAAGTTGAAGCAGACCGCGCTGGCGTCGAAGGCCGTGCCGTCGCTGAACTTCACGCCCTGCTTGAGGGTGAAGGTCCAGGTCTTGCCGTCGTTGCTCGGCTCCCACTTCGTGGCGAGCGACGGTTCGAGCTCGGCGGTGCCGGCCTTGTTCTGGATCAGCGTGTCGAGCATCTGCCGGGTGATCCGGAACGTTTCGCCGTCGTCGTTGAAGGCGGGGTCGAACATCTTCGGGTTGCCGGTGTCGCCGAAGACCATCGTGCCGCCGGTGCCACCGCCTCCGGCCTCGTCGCGCTTCGACTCCGCGCACGCGGTGAGCGAGACCGCGAGCACACCGGCGAACCCGATCAGGGCCGCTCGACGTGTTCGGGTCAGGCGCAATTGCTGCATCTGGCACCCCTTGGGAGATGTTCTGGTCTAAACCGTCCGGTCGGTCAGGAACAACTCGGACGATCGGTGTGCTCGCCGACACTAGCGGGAACTCGGCCCGCACTTAAGCACGTGAGGTTACGATCGCACTACGTAAGGGCCAAACTCACCGCAATGTGTTGAGAAATGTGCACTGAACGTGACGAATTTTGTCGCTTTGGTACGGAGAGTGGCACTATCGCCACTCCAATGGCCTAGTCCTGAAGGTGGTTTTCGGGTCGTACCGGACGCCGGGTGACGATCACGACAGCCCGATTTGCCCAGGTTCTCGAAGTCGGGTGAGCGCGGTCCAGTCCATTCCGCGGATCCGGTGAAACCGCTTTCGAGCAGCAGTTCCACCGAGGTGGGAGACCGAACCGGGAAGTGGGTCTTTCCCTTACGGCAAGCGCGTTTGCGCTGCTTCGCGGGTCTCGTCGACGGCGAACCAGCCGCGCTCGAAGGCCTGCCAGCGGCGGAGCTCTTCGCGCGCCGCTTCACCGTCGCGGGCGACGGCGCGCTCGAGGCGTTCGGCCTCCGTGCCGCCGTCGAGCCAGCACAGGTGCGACAACCGCGACCGGATCGAGCGGCGGCCGCTGGAGACGCCTTCCAGCACCAGAACGTCCGGCACGGGCAGGCGCACCACTTCGCCGGGCCGCGGTGCCCCGGAGGTCCAGTCCACCTTCCGGTACTCCCCGGAGCGCCCGTGCGCCAACGGCTCCAGCACCCCGCGCTCCAGCTGCGGCCACCACGCGACAGGACACTCCCACGTGGCGAACGCGTCCGTGCTCACCAGGGCCGTGCGCGCGCCGAGCTCGGCGACCACCCGGGCGGCGAAGGTCGACTTGCCGGCCCCGGAGGGCCCGTCGACCGCGAGAACGCGAACGCCGCCCAGCCGAGGCGGGGCGGCGAGCAGCGCGGAGATCAGCGAACGCGTGCGGGACTCACTTCGGGCAGGCCCTCGACGTCGTCCGGCGCACCGATCTTGGCCTCGAGCGCCGCGATGCGGGCCTCGAGTTCCGTCTTGCTGTCTTCGAGCTCGCAGCGCAACAGCGCCGTCTCCTCGACAGCGGTCCGGACCTCTTCCTCCAGGTGCCCGACCTCGGTGGACAGGTGCAGCGCGACCAGTGCCAGCACGACACCGGCCAGGAGGAACACGAAGTTGGACGGCGTCTGCACGCCCGTGATCTTCGCCAGGAACTCCGCGGCCTGGGGGATCACCGCGAGCACCACGACACCGACGGCGACGACGAGCCACACGCCCGCGTACTTCTCGCGCAGCTTCCGCCGTCGCATCATCTCGACGACGACGAACAGCACGAGGCACGCGACGACGATGCTGAGTACGCGCCAGCCGGCCATGAAATCCCCTTTACGCTGCGTCGGACGAGTCGAGGGACGGACGGCGCCGGACGAGCGCCAGCAGCAGCGCGAGCCCGGCCCGGGAGAGGTAGACCGCCGATTTCACCGGCGAATGGCTGGGTGTGCCGCCCGCGCGTTCGCGCATCACGACCGGCACCTCGGCGATGGTGAGCTTCGCCCGGATCGCCATCACGAGCGATTCGACGGTGTCGCCCAGGTACTCGGCCGGGTAGTAGTTGGCGAACATCGCGATCGCGCGCGGCCCCATGGCCTTGAAGCCCGACGTGACGTCGGTGAGCTTGCGCCCGGCCAGGCGCGAGAAGACCAGCGAGAGCGCGACCATCGCGTACTTGCGCGGGCCGACGGCCCGGTAGGCCCCCTTGCCCGCGAACCGGGAGCCGATCGCGATGTCGGCGCCCTCGTCGATGGCGGCGAGCAGCGCGCCGACCTCTTCGGGGTCGTGCTGCCCGTCGGCGTCCACTTGCACCACGACGTCGTAGCGGCGCGCGGCGGCGTAGCGGAAGCCGGTGCGCATCGCGCCGCCGACCCCGAGGTTCACGGCGAGGCGCGCGACTTCGGCGCCCGCGGCGCGGGCCAGCTGGGCCGTGGCGTCCACCGATCCGTCGTCGACGACCAGCACGTCCATGCCCGGGAGCGAGGACTTGACCTGGGTGATGACGGAGCCGACGCTGGCCTGCTCGTTGAGGGCGGGCATCACGATCAGAACGCGTCGAGTGCTCACGGGCGTGGTGGACACGGAGATCACCTTAACTTCTCACTGACCGTGAGGGTCGGCGGACCCGGGTGACGCGCCGGCGGCGATGACGCCCTGCTGGCCTTCGATCTGGTAGATGGTGGCGCCGTCGTTGTGGAACACCTCGTGGAAGTCCGGACCGGCGACGATGTCGGCGACGCCCACCGACTCCTCGGCGGTGGGCGTCGCTTTGCCCTTGCCGACGATGACGTAGCGCACGTGCAGGTCGGTGAGGTCCTTGCGCACCTGCGGGTACTTTTCGATGTCGTCCAGCCACACCGACAGGTACCCGGCTTCGGTGTTCGGTTCGGCGCCGTAGAAAGTCCACTCCACCGGGGTGACCCCGGCCAGTGCGTACATCCACACGGAACCATCGGCCTTGTCGTTCATCACGCGCTCACCGGGCGCGGTGTGCTGGGCGAGCCACTGGTAGGCGGCTTCTTCGGCCTTGGACACGGTGGGCCCGTCGCTGTAGTTGATCTCCAGGCGCGCGGTGTTGCGCCCGATGTAGCCACCGCGGCTCAGACCACCCACCACGACCGCCACCAGGACCGCGCCGAGCAGGGCGAGCGTGGCCGGCTGCAGCTTCACGCGGGTGCCGAGCTTGCGGGCGAACCAGCTCCCGAAGGTGTGGACGAACTCGCCGAACGCGACGCTGCCGGCCAGCGGCACGAGCGCCGCGATGCGCCAGTGGTCGTTGTAGAAGATGCCCGTGAGCGTGTGGATCAGCGGCGTTTCGAGGGAGACGGTGGCCGCGAACAGCCCGCCGAACACGATGTACGCGCCGACCATCCACATCATCCGGCGGTGGCGCACCATGAAGAAGATGCCGATGATGGCCGGGATGCCGATCCACCACTGCGGGAAATCGGCCATCGGCGAGAAGGTGATGGTCTCGCCCAGACCACCGGTGACCGTGGCCTCCGAGGCCCAAGTGGCGCTCGTCACGCCGCCCGCGTTGTACAGGGACGGCAGCACGAGCGGCACACCCAGCACCGCGGCGAGCACGACGGTCGCGATGAGCGAGGGCGCCGAGCGCCGCCACTCGATCTTCTCCCAGCGCAGCAGCACCGCGACGAGGATCAGGATGAAGTAGACGGCGATCACGAACACGATGCTCGTGTGCAGGCCCGTCAGCCCCGCCACGCCGACGCCGATCGCGACGGGACCGGCGATGCCGCGCGGCCGAAGCAGCAGCTTCGCGATCGCGAGCATCGCGGGGATCATCGCGACGCCCGCCACGTACGGCCACAGCGGACCGCGCCACAGCGAGTCGTACGGGAAGGCGGTGAACCACGTGGTGACGGCCGCCGCGGCGGCGACGCCCAGCGCGGGCATGTTCCAGGCGCGGCACATCGCGGCGACGCCGAGCGGCACGCTGAGGATCACGGCGAGCACCGCGAGGTTCAGCGTCGGCATCATCGTGAGGCCGCCCTTGCCGAACACGAGGGCGAGCAGCGCGTGGTAGGTGTCGGGGTAGAAGTAGTTCGCCTGGTTCGGCAGGTTGGCGATGGTGCCCACAGTGGACGGCCGCGCGTCGCCGTGCTCGGCGATCCAGCGCACCAGGTTCCCGTGGAACGGCGCGTCCCAGCCCTGCTGCACCCGGTCGATGCCGTTGGTGCCCCGGAAGAACACCGCGGTGCCGACGGCCATGCCGACGGCGACGCCGAGGCCCATCAGCACGTGGTCGCGGAGGGAGTAGACCCGTTCCGGGGCCTGGGGCTCGCGGTCCGGGTGCCGGCGGGCGGTCCAGCGGCGCACGGCGAACCCGAGCGCGAAGCCGACGATCGCGAGCAGCACCGTCCACAGTGCCACGTCGAGCAGGTTCCAGCGGATCCCGAGGTCACCGAGGACCGGCACGCCGAGCGCGACGACGCCGAACGTCAGCAGCGGGCCGGCCGCGGCCAGCGTCCAGCCACGCAGGCCGATCGCGGCGCCGAAGACCAGTCCGGGCACCCAGAAGGCGAGCAAGATCAGTACTACGTTCATCGGATTCGCTGTCCAACCCTTACCGGCACTTCACACCGACTTCGCCATCGGCCCGAGACGCCTGCACGATACTCAGACGTCCGAACCGGCCCGCACGTTGCCCGGACGACGCAGAACGAACGCGGCGGCGACCACGAGCCCGACCGTCGGCCCGGCGGCCAGTCCGACCACCGCGCGCAAGATCGTGTCACCCGGCAGCAACAGGAGCACCAACGCCGTCGAAACAGCGACCACGGCCCAGGTGACGAGCACCTTGTTCGCCTGCGTGCGCGCGACGAGCACCGCCGTCATGAGCTGCAGCGCGGTCAGCAGTACCGCGCCCCAGACCATGCCGGCCACCCACCAGCCCTGCGCCACGAAGGCGGCGCCGTAGAGCAGCTTCACGAGCCACGGCCCGATCAGCCACCCGACCACGAAGCCGACGGCGGCGACGACGAGCGTGCCGAGCGTGCCGAGGGCCAGCAGCCGGCGAAGGCGGTGCATGCCCGCCGCGGAACCCGAGAGCCGCACCACGGTCGGCACGGCCAGCGCCTGCAGCGGCGAGAGGAGCAGCAGCGGCACCCGCGAGACCGTGAGCGTGTTGAACAGCACGCCGACCTGGGCCGGGTCGCCGCCGGGCGCGAGCAGGCTGACCATCGCCGGGTACCCCGTGATCACGCTCGCGGTGAGGCCCGCGCCGATCAGGAGCAGCACGATCCGCGCCGTGATGGGCCGCCACGCCTCACCCTCGACGTGCGGGTCGACCAGACCGCTGACCGGCCGCACGAACAGCAGCCAGGCGAACGAGCCCACCGCGGCGGCGATCGCGAACGACACGACCCCGGTGAGGCCGGCGAGGAACACTCCGAGGAGCACGAGCACGCGGACGGCGGCCTCGGCGAGCACCAGCCATGAGTACTCGCCGATCCGCTGCGCGCCGACCAGCAGGCCGCGGGCCGAGAACTGGCAGGCGAACGACAGCGCGCCGAGCAGCACGATGAAGCCGAGCTCGGTGCGGCCGTCGTAGAGCCGGTCGGTGAGCACCGGAACGACGAGCGTCAGCGCGGCGATGACCGCGACGATCACGGCGCCGACGGTGAGCGCGCGCAGCGCCGCCTTACCGGGTTTGGCGCCCGCCAGCCGGGCGACCGCCGATTGCCGGGAGAGCTCCTGCTCCAGGGGCGACAGCGCGCTGCCGAGCCCCATCAGGATGCCCCAGAACGACAGGAAGACCTTGCTGTTGACCGGGCCCAGCCAGCGACCGACCAGCAGGGTCAGCACATAGCCGAGGGCGATGGCGACCAGCAGGGAGATGCCGATCTTCCCCGCCGACTTGCCGGTCTCCTTCGCGAGCTCGCGCTGGTCCTCGTCGGTCACCGGCGTGCTCATCGGGCGGACCGGCCGAGGCGGGTGCGCAGCGCCAGGACCAGGCCGCGCACGGCGCCCGCGCCGAAGCCGGCGCCGAAGACCGGGGCGAGCAGCGCCACGGCGCGCGCTTCGGACTTCGTGGCGCCGAAGCGGGTCACCGCGGCGCCCGCGGCGGCGGAACCGGCGGCGGCCAGCGCGGCGGCCGTCTTGGGGCGGCGCGCGGCCAGCCCCAGGCCGAGGACGCCGACGGCGAGCGCGGCGAACAGGCCGTTGCGGGCCGGGCCGGGGGAAGCGAGGTAGGAGTCCACGAAAGTGGTACCGCGGAAGTACGACTGGGCGGCGAACTTCTTGAAGGAGTCGCGCCCGTGGTAGGTCGCCGACAGCTGCGGGGCGAGGAAGATGCGGTGGCGCTCGGCGATCCAGCGCAGCACGCCCGTGTCGTCGCTCGCGAGGCGGGAATCGTCGAACAGCGATTCGAATGCGGCGCTCGCGTTCTCCAGAACTTCACGCGGCGCGGAAAAGAATCCGGTGCCCTTGGGGAACACGTCGAATTCCTCGATGCCGAACGACATCAGTCTCGGATTCGCGCAGTAGCGCCGCCACGGAATCTTCACCATGCCGGCGAGGAAGCCCGCGTACGGATTGTGGGCGGACTCGACGTTGATGTGCCCGTTCCAGACCGTGCGCTCCGGGTGCGCCACGAGCTGGTCGCGCAAGAAGGCGAGCGAGGTCTCGTCCACGATCACGCGGCTGTCGACCAGCAAGACCTGCTGCCCGGACGCCTTGGCCAGCCCCGCGCGCCGGGCTTCGAACCGGCCGCTGTTGGGCTGGACCAGCACGGTGATGCCGTGGCGCCGCTGGAGTGCGGCCAGCTTCTCGGGGGTCGCGTCGGTGCTGCCGTCGTCGACCACGACGATCTCCACCGGCCACCCCGCGGCGCCCGCGGCCGTGACCAGTGCGCCGACGCTGCGTTCGATCCAGTCCTGCTCGTTGTAGACGGGAATCACGACGCTGAGCGAGGGGAGGAGCGGGTTCGCACTCACGGGGCGAGGCTACCCTGTGCCGCCCGGCCGGACGTGCCCAGTATCCTTCGGGCACCGCAAACCGACCAGAAATGGGCCTCACGGTGATTTCCTTCATTCTCGGCACCACCGCGGAACTGATCAAGATCGCGCCGGTCTACCACGGGATCGCCGAACGCGGCATGAGGCCGAAGATCTGGTTCACCGCGCAGCACGTGGACGAGGTCGCCGACGTGCTGGCAGACCTGAACCTGCCCGAGCCCGACGTGTGGCTCGTCCCGGAGGACAAGGCCCACAACCTGGAGTCGCCGGCGCAGGTGCCGGGCTGGGCCGCGCAGGTGCTGCGCACCGCGTGGAGCCGCCGCGCCGAACTGCGCGCCGCGCTGACCGAGGACGGGCGTCCCCCGCTCGTGCTGGTGCACGGCGACACGTTCACCACGCCGTACGGTTCGCTGATCGGCAAGCGCATCCTGAAGTCGCGCGTCGGGCACGTGGAGGCGGGCGCGCGGTCGGGCAGCATCCTGTCGCCGCTGCCGGAGGAGCTGAACCGCAAGATCGCGGCGAAGATCGTCGACATCCACTTCGCGCCGAGCGCGCGCGAGGTGAACAACCTGCGCCACGCGCGCGGCGTCGTCGTCGACACCGAGGCGAACACGGCCATCGACGCGATGCGCCTGGCGATCGGCCAGCCGCTGGACGTGCCGAACCTGCCGGAGCGCTTCGGGCTCGCCACGCTGCACCGCTTCGAACTGGTGTCGCGGGCGGACAAGTACCGCGAGGCGCTGGAGATCCTGCGCGAGCAGAGCCGCACGATGCCGATCCTGTACATGGCCGGCGCGCCCGAGCGCGAGAAGATCCGGTCACTGGGCCTGGACAACCTGTTCGACGACAAGTTCATCGCCCAGCCGAAGATGCGTTACCTGAAGTTCCTGCCGCTGGTCGCGCGCGCCGAGTACGTCGTCACCGACTCGGGCGGCCTGTCCGCCGAGTGCTACTACCTCGGCCTGCCCTGCGCGGTCCACCGCGAGCGCACGGAAACCCCCCAGCACCTCGGCGAAACCGTCGTCCTCACCGAAATGCGCGGCGACAAGCTGCAGAACTTCCTGGACACGTACCAGAACCGCCGCGGCGAGTCCTGGATGGACAAGTACCACCCGTCCGACATCATCGTGGACACGTTGGCGCAGCTGGGTTACTGCTGACCGCACGCCGAAACGGCCCCGTCACCCGGGTTCGGGTGGCGGGGCCGTTGTCGTTTTCAGGGCCGTTGTCGTTTTCAGGGCCGTTGTAGTTCGGGCCGTGGTGGGTCAGAGGGCGCGGCGGCCCGAGAGGGCGAGGTGCGCCGGCGAGTAGCTGCGGTGTGGCAGGCCGCCTTGGCGGAGCCCCACCGGAAATTCCCGGAAACCGGACCCAGCAGCCCCGCCACAGTGGGCCAGCGGCGCTGTCACCGCCGGGGTGGTTGGCGGACAGGGCTCGTGCGCCAACGTGGTGAGCCGTGCTGGGTAAACGTGACCAGCCGTCTTGGCGTGGCGCCACCGCGGGACCCACGACGGCCCCGCCACCGTCGGTCGGGCGGCGGGGCCGTTGTCGTTGTGGGTCAGAGGGCGCGGCGGCCCGAGAGGGCGCGGCCCAGCGTCAGTTCGTCCGCGAACTCCAGGTCGCCGCCCATGGGCAGGCCCGAGGCGAGGCGGGTGACGGTGAGGCCGGGGAAGTCGCGCAGCATGCGGACCAGGTAGGTGGCCGTGGCTTCGCCCTCGGTGTTGGGGTCGGTGGCGATGATGATCTCGCGCACGTCGGCCTCGCCGATGCGCTTGAGCAGCTCACGCATGCGCAGCTGCTCCGGCCCGATGCCCGACAGCGGGTCGAGCGCGCCGCCCAGGACGTGGTAGCGGCCTTTGAACTCGCGGGTGCGCTCGACGGCCAGGACGTCCTTCGGCTCCTCGACCACGCAGATCACCGTGAGGTCGCGGCGCTCGTCCCGGCAGATGCGGCAGGTCTGCTGCTCGGAGACGTTGCCGCAGATCTCGCAGAACTGCACGCCTTCCTTGACCTTGCCGAGCACGTCCTGCAGGCGCCCGATGTCCGCGGGATCCGTTGCCAGCAGGTGGAAAGCGATGCGCTGCGCGCTCTTCGGCCCGACCCCGGGCAGCCGCCCGAGTTCGTCGATCAGGTCCTGGACCACACCCTCGTACAAGGGTCAGCCGCCGAACCCGAGGCTGCCGAGGTCCGGCATCCCGCCGCCGAGGCCGCCGGCCAGGGGGCCGAGCTTCTGCTCGGTGAGCTTCTGCGCGTTCGCGCTCGCGTCGCGCACCGCGGCGACCACGAGATCGGCCAGCGTCTCGACGTCGTCGGGGTCGACCACCTTCGGGTCGATGACGAGGCTCTTCAGCTGGCTGTCGCCGGACACGGTCGCCGTGACCATGCCGCCGCCCGCCGTGCCCGTGACCTCCGTGCTCGCGAGCTCTTCCTGCGCCTGGACGAGCTTCTGCTGCATCTGCTGCGCCTGCTGCATGATCTGCGACAGGTCGAAGCCGCCGCCGGGTTGCACCATGATCGCTCTCGATCCTTCCGCCACTGGGTGTTCCTCCCCAGCGTAGCCGCGTTGTCCGGTTGCCTGCTCAGGCGCCACGCGCTTCGCTGTGGCACGGTGGTCGCCGTGCGCGCGAACCCCCTCCCGCTGCTGGCCGGCGTCCTGCTGCTCACGGCGTGCTCGGCCGGCGGGACACCGGCGGCCGCTCCGGCCCCGCCGTCGTCCACCGCCCCGGCCACGTCGTCACCGGTGCCGGCTCCGCCGCCGGTGCCTTCGACGTCCGCGTCGTCCGTCGCTCCCGCCGCGACCGGCAAGGTCGTGGTCCTGGACCCGGGCCACAACGGCGGCAACGCGGCGCACCCGGCCGAGATCAACCGCAAGGTCCCGGCCGGCCGCGGCGAGACGAAGCCGTGCAACACCACCGGCACGGCCACCAACGCCGGTTACGCCGAGCACACGTTCACCTTCACGGTGGCCCAGGAGGTCGGAACCGCGCTGGCCGCCAAGGGGATCAAGGTCGTCTACACGCGCACGAACGACACCGGCGTGGGCCCCTGCGTCGACCGCCGCGCCGAAATCGGCAACGACGCCCACGCCGACGCGGTCGTGTCCATCCACGCCGACGGCGCCACGTCCGCGGGCGCGCACGGCTTCCACGTCGCCTACTCGTCGCCGCCCCTGAACGCCGCCCAGGGTGCCCCGTCCACGCAACTCGCCCACGCCCTCCGCGACGGCCTCCGCTCCGCCGGCTTCACCACGTCGACCTACATCGGCAGCGCGGGCCTCTCACCGCGCTCCGACCTGGCCGGCCTGAACCTCTCGACCCGCCCCACCGTCCTCGTCGAGTGCGGCAACATGCGCAACTCGGCCGAAGCGGCGCTGATGACGTCCGCCGCGGGCCGCGCGAAGTACGCGGCCGCCATCGCGGAGGCGATCGAGACCTACCTCGGCTGACGCGTCTGTCCGGCCGAGGGGCCGGGAACCATTCACGCACAAGCCTGACCCGGCCGGTAACTCGTTCCCACGACGGGAAAAGGATGCCGGTCGGCCGATGCGGCGGGCAGATGTCCGGGCATCGAACGGCCCGAGACCGGGTTTCGATCGGCACCCCGGAACCGCGACACGACTCAGGCGCGGCCGGGTCTGTTCGCCGCGCGAACGGGCCATTCGTGCGGCGATCTGCCCTGCCGACACGGGCCTGGGTTCGGGCATCGGGACGTCAACGATGCCCGGGCGCGGACAGCGGCGCGGCGGGATGTCGCCCGGGTCGGCCTGGCGGCGAGGCGAGCCCGGTGGCAGCGGCAGATCACCACAGCGGGGCCTTCGCAGGTGAAGCAGCCCGGCGAGCGGGCACCCGCAGCGCAGCGGCGAGGACGGGACGCCGTCCTGGTCGGCCCGGCGGCGACGGCGCGGCGAGCCCGGTGGCGACGGCAGATCACCCCAGCGGGGCCCTCGCGGGTGAAGTCGTCCGGCGGGTGGGCGCCCGAGGTGCGGCGGCGAGGGCAGGACGCCGCTCTGGTCGGCCCCGCCGCGACGGCGCGACGCACTGGGCGGCGGGCAAGGTGGCGGGGCTGATCACCGTACTGGGCCCTCGCGGCGTGAAGTAGCCCGGCGAGCGGGCGCCCGCGACGCACAGGGCGGTGGGCCCGGTAGCGGCGGCAGATCACCACAGCGGGGCCTTCGCGAGGTGAAGTCGTCCGGCGGGTGGGCGCCCGCGGCGCGGCGGCGAGGGCAGGACGCCGTCCTGGCCGGCCCCGCCGCGACGGCGCGGCGCACGGGGCGGCGGGCCCGGTGGCGGCGACCCGTCATCGTCCCGGCGGCGGCGCGGGGTCAGTCGAGCGGGCGGGCGCCCAGGTGGTCGGAGATGAGCTTGCGGGCGATCTCGTCCGGGTCTTCCTCCGGGGCGGGCGGAGGGGGCGGCGGGACCGGGCTCGAGTCCTCCGAGTAGATGTCGTCGTCCTCGTCGGTGGGTTCCGGCGGGAGCGGGATGTCCGGCTCGGACGTGGTGACCTTGGGGCGCGCGGGCGGCTCCGGCGCGCGCGGGGGCTCTGGGGCGGCCGGCTGCGGGGCCGCGGCGGGCGGCTGCTGGGCCGGGGCCGCGGACGGGCGCGTGAAGGACCGCTCGGGCGCGGGCGCGGCTTGCTGGCGCTGCGGAGCCGAGCGGGCCGGGGCCGCGGCGGCGCCGGTGCCGTGCACGCAGCGGACCTGCCACTCGCCCCCGAGCACGTCGGTGAGGGCGCCGGCGATCTTGCGGGCGTTGTCCTGGTCGGAGAGGCGCCGGGCGAGGGGCTCGGACTTGTGTGTGAGCGTCACGTGCGAGCCGTCGACCTCGGCGACGGTCGCCTGCGTGAGCATGGCTTCGAGGCTGCGGCCGCCGGTGAACTTGCGCAACGCGGTGAGCAGCTGGGGCCAGACGTTGCGGATCCCGGCTGCGTCGATGCCACCGACCGCGGCTGCCGGCTCCGGGGACTGTTCGGGCTGGGCCGCGCCACCGGAAGGCTCGCCACCGCCCGGGGTCCGCGGGGTGCTCCAGCCGTCGTCGGCCGGCGTCTGGGCCGCCGGTGCGGGCCGGCTCGCCGGTTGTCCTTGCGGGGCACCGGACTGGCTCGCGGCCGGCGCCTGACCGGCCGGCACGCCGGCCTGACGGGCGGCCGGCGCAGCAGCCTCAGTCGTCGGCGGCGCGGCGGCCGCCTGAGCCCGAACCGGCGCCTGGTCCCGAACCGGCGCCTGCTCCCGAGTCAGCGCCTGGTCCCGAACCGGCGCTTGGTCCCGAGCAGGCGCCTGCTCCCGAACCGGCGCCTGCTCCCGAACCGGCGAAGCAGCAGCAGCCGGTTCCGGCACGGCAGCCCGCTGCGAAGGTCGCTGGAACTCCCGCTCCGCCGCCGGACGCACCGGCGGTTCGACCCCCGCCTCGCCCCCGCCGCCGGTCACCACGGCGCGGCGTTCGAGACGTTCGATCCTTGCCAGCAAAGCCTTTTCGGCCTCCGTGACCGACGGCAGCAGCATCCGCGCGCACAGCAGCTCGAGCACGAGCCGGGGCGAGGTGGCGCCGCGCATCTCCAGGAGTCCGTTGTGGACGATGTCCGCGTAGCGCGACAGCGTGGCCAGCCCGATGCGCTCGGCCTGCGCGACCATGCGCGCCAGCTCTTCGGCGGGCGCGGACACCAGGCCGCGTTCGCCGGCTTCGGGCACCGACCGCATCAGCACGAGGTCGCGCAGCCGGTCGAGCAGGTCCGTCGCGAACCGGCGCGGGTCGTGGCCCGCTTCGGCCAGCTTTTCGACCGTGCTGAACACCGTGGCCGAATCCTCGGCCGACAGCGCGTCGACCATGTCGTCGATCAGCGCGACGTCGGTGACGCCCAGCAGCGACACCGCCCGCTGGTACGTGACGCCCTCCGGCCCCGCCCCCGCCAGCAGCTGGTCGAGCACCGACTGCGTGTCGCGGGCGGA
Source organism: Amycolatopsis sp. NPDC051903 (assembly GCF_044452505.1). Lineage (NCBI taxonomy): Bacteria > Bacillati > Actinomycetota > Actinomycetes > Pseudonocardiales > Pseudonocardiaceae > Amycolatopsis > Amycolatopsis sp. NPDC051903. Next base: position 167,576 of record NZ_JBITBT010000003.1, read on the forward strand.
GCCGCCGCCCGCGCGGATCACCAGCGGGTAGACGGCGGGCTCGACCTGTGCGCCTTCGGCCGCGACGTTGCGCTCCAGCAGCTCCCGCATCGAGCTCGGCGGGATGAGGCGGAACGGGTAGTGGTGCGTGCGCGAGCGGATGGTGGTGAGCACCTTGTCCGGCTCGGTCGTCGCGAAGATGAAGATCAGGTGCTCGGGCGGCTCTTCCACGATCTTCAGCAGAGCGTTGAAGCCCTGCGTGGTGACCATGTGCGCCTCGTCGATGATGAACACGCGGTAGCGCGATTCGGCGGGCGCGTAGAACGCCTTGTCCCGCAGCTCGCGGGCGTCGTCGACACCACCGTGGCTGGCGGCGTCGAGCTCGGTGACGTCGACGCTGCCGGGGCCCTCGGGCGCCAGCGCGCGGCACGAGTTGCACTTGCCGCACGGGTCCGGCGTGGGCCCTTCGACGCAGTTGAGCGATCGCGCCATGATGCGCGCGCTCGACGTCTTGCCGCAGCCGCGCGGACCGGAGAACAGGTACGCGTGGTTGATGCGGCCCGCTTTGAGCGCGGTCCGCAGCGGTTCGGTCACATGCTCCTGGCCGACGACCTCGGCGAAGGTCGCCGGACGGTACTTGCGGTACAGCGCGAGAGCCACCCCGCGAGACTACCGGCACCGGCCGACAACCTTCGCCGGGCCAGCTCAGCGCACCGCGGCCGCGATCCGCGCCGCGTCCGCGACCAGCGCGTTCACCTTCGTCACGTGGTCAGTGGTGAACGCGTCCCGCTGCTGCGCGCGCGGCAGCTCGCCCACCAGGAACGGCGCGAGACCCGAGTCGGGCCCGTCGAGCACGCCCTGCGCGACGGCGTTGACCTCCGGCCCGCCCGCCGAGATGGCCTGGTCGACCGCGATGCGCTGGTCGATCAGCTTCGCGGCGTACTGCCCGGTCGCCAAGAACTCGCGGATGTCCTCGGGCGTGCCGTCGAGCGCGCGCTGCGCCGCGTCGCGCGTGGCCGGGCCACCGGCGGCCATGATCTGGTCGACCGCGACGCGGTCGTCGGTGTCCTTGCCCGGGTACTGCTCGGTGCGCAGGAACTCCTTGACGTCGGCCCAGGTCCCGGCCAGCGCGTCGGCCGCGGCCTGCTTCAGCGCGGGCTTGCCGTCCCCGTTGGCGATGGCCGTGACGGCGGCGCGGTCGTCGGCCTCCTGCGAGGTGTCCAGCCCGGTGCGGACGAACGCGGTGACGTCCCCATCGGTGCCGCTCAGCGCCGCGCGGGCGGCGGTGCGCACGGCCGTGCCGCCGTTTCGCAGCAGGTACAGCGCGGCCGAGCGGCCGTCGGTCAGCGAGAGGGCGGGGTCGGTGCGCGGCGCCACGGCCTCGGCCAGCTGCCGGTCCTTCTCGGCCAGCAGCCGGGCGGCTTCGTCGGCCTTGGCCTGTGCGTCCGCCTTCGCCTTGGCGTCGGCCGCCGACGCGGCCTGCCCGGCGGTCTGGCCCGCCGCCAGCTGGGTGGTGAGCCGATCGGCGTTGGCCTGGCGGGCGTCGCGCGCGAGCTTCGCCGCCGCGTCCGCCGCCGCCAGCGCCTCGGCCTTGCCCCGGTGCACGAACGCCTGGAGCGCGAGGTCGCGCTGGTGCGTGACGGCCGTGAGTTCGGTGTCCCCCGCCGCGGCGACGCCGCTCCAGACCGACAGGTAGTAACGGACGTCCTCGATCGTGCCGTTCAGCGCCTGCTGCCCCGCGGCCCGCACCTCGGGCCCGCCGGCGGACATGACCTGGGTGGCACGCACGCGGTCGTCGTCGGCCTGCGCCTGGGCGAGGCCGGTCTGCAAGAACTCGTGGACGTCGGCCGGGGTGCCGTCGAGCGCGATCTGCGCGGCCCGCTTCACGCCCGGGCCGCCCGCCGACATGGCCTGGTTGACCAGGAGGTTCTCGTCGATCTCGCGGGCCTTCCGCAGACCGGTGGCCAGGAACGCGCGGATGTCGTCGGGGGTGCCGTCGAGGGCCCGCTGCGCTTCCTGCTTCACCACCGGTCCGCCGGCCGCCATGGCCTGGTCGACCAGCAGCCGCTCGTCCGTTTCCTGCGCGCTCTGCCGTCCGGTGGCCAGGAACTCCCGCAGCTCGCCGGCGGTGCCGAGCAGTGCCTTGCCCGCCGCGGCCGACACCACCGGGCCGCCGGTTTCGTACAGCGAGACGGCCTGGGCGCGGTCGCTCGGCACGTCGGCGCTCGCCGGCACCGCGACGCCCAGGCCGAGCGCGAGCACGGCTCCGGCGACGAGCAGTCTTGTCCCGTTCACAGGGTTCCCCCACTTCGGTAAAGGATCTTCCGAAGAGGTATCGATCGGGGGAAACGACCGTTTCGCGCCTTCGCCGATTCCGCGCAAGTACGCTCGAACGGACCCCTGACGAAAGGACGCCCGTGAGCCGCTCCGCCCGAGGCCGCGACAAGGGCGGGCCGAGGCCCGGGCAGTACCCCGTGCGCTTCGGCACCGCCGAGCTGCTCGCCGACGCCGACCGGCCGAACGCGTGGCTGATCTCCGTCGACGGGGTCGCGCAGTCGTACGTCGACCTCGACGACCCGACCAACCTGGAGTTCGACTACGTCCGGCGGCTGGGCGACGTCGTCGACTCCCTGCCGGCCGGTCCGCTCGACGCGCTGCACGTCGGCGGCGCCGGCTGCACGCTCGCCCGGTACGTCGCGGCGACGCGGCCCGGCTCGCGGCAGCTGGTGTTCGACGCGGACGGCCCGCTGATCGACCTCGTGCGCGAACAGCTCGACCTGCGCAGCGTGCCGCGGCTGAAGGTGCGGATCGAGGGCGGCCGCGAGGGCGTGCGGTCCCGCCGCGACGCGTCGGCGGACCTGGTCGTGCTCGACGCGTTCGAGCGGGCGTCGTTCGCGGGCGGGCTGGCTTCGGTCGAGTTCATCACGGACGTGGCCCGGGTGCTGCGCGGCGGCGGCGTGCTGCTGGCGAACGTGACGGACGGCCGGGGGCTGCCGTTCGTCCGGCGGTTCCTGGCGACGGTGGCGGAGGTCTTCCCCCAGGTCGTGCTGCTGGCCGAACCCGGCGTGCTGCGGGGCCGGCGGTTCGGGAACCTCGTGGTGGCCGCGGCGAAGGTCGAGCTGCCGGTGGACGTGCTGACGCGCAAAGCGGCTTCGGCGGCTTACCCGGCCCGCTGCGTGGCCGGCGCCGACGTGGAGAAGCTCCGCGGCAAGGCCGCGCCGATCCGCGACGGCGAAGAGGTCGCGGTGCCGCAGCCGCCGGAGGACCTGCTCGGGCTCTTCTGAGGACAGCCCGGGAAAAGAAGGGGACCCCGCGCACCCGTCAGAGCCTGCTTATCCTTGCTGCCTTCCGGCCCTGGGGAAGTTCACAGGGTGGACGCCGCGCGGGGTCCGTCGTCGAGTGTACCGGAGGCGGTCCGGCCGCTAGCTGCCGACCACGTTCTTGAGCTCCTCGATGAGGCTCGGGGTCAGCACCTCGGTCGCGCGGTTGGCGAACATGGCCATCTCGTACGCGATCGTGCCCAGGCTCGCCTGCTTGTTCGCCAGCACGCCCAGCGAGCAGCCGATGCTGATGGTGCAGACCAGCAGGTACCCGCGCTCGAGCTCGACGACGACCTTGTCCGGGGCGCCCAGCGGGTGGCTGTCGGCAACTCCCTGGGCGAGGCCGAGCATCGCGGAGGAGATGGCGGCGAGGCGGTCGGCGTTGGCGCGTTCGAGCTCCTGCGACATGGCGATCAGCAGCCCGTCGGACGACACCGCGAGCGCGGCGATCGCGCCGGCGGTGTGGAGCGCGAAGCGGTTGACCAGCCAGTTGAAGTTCTGCGCCTCGGCGCTGACTGCGGGAACCGTCATGCTGAGTTCTCTCCTCTTTGGTCGACACAGGCGACACCAGCACCGGCGATCGCGTCCGCTTTGGCCACGCCGTCGCTGTACGAATCGAAGACTGCCCGTTCCGCGGCCGGATCACGCAAACCGCGCCGGGTGAGTGCCCGGACCGGCATGCGGATCGTCTGCTGGGCGCGCAGCCCGGGCGCCAGCTGGGCGCCGGGAACGCGGCGGACGGGCGCGAACTGCTGCGTCGCGGCGTCCGGTTTCCCCCGGCCCAGCCGCTCGGCCAGCGCCTTGGCGCGGGCGACGACCTGCTCCACCGTCTGCTGCTCCGGCACGGCCTGCGACGGGTCGGCGAACAGTTCGGTGGCCAGGTCGTCACCGTCGAGGCTGCCGCTGAACGACTCCGCGGGCTCGGCCGGCTTGGGCCGAGCCTCCGGCTCAGCCGCTTCCGCAGCCTCTTCCAGTTCGGCCGAGTCCGCCGGCTTCGCGGGATTCGCCGGTTCCGCGGCCGGCCACTCCGGTTCGGGCTCCGGGTCCCTGAACCACGTGAATTCGCCCTCCGCCGTCACGACGAGGGCGGCGATCGCGGGCGCCGGGAGGGGCTCCGGCTGCCGCGCGGAGTCGAACAGGCCCGCGGCTTCCGCGGCGGGCGCGGTCTCGACCGGCGCCGGTTTGGCCGGCGCGTCCGTGCGGCTGAAGAACTCCCGCGGCACCGTGACCCGCGCGGTGACGCCGCCGGTGTCCTCCGTCGTGGTCAGCTCGACGCGCAGCGAGTGCCGCCGGGCGAGCCGGCCGGCGACGAACAGGCCGAGCGCGCTCGTCGGCGCCAGCTCGAGGCGTTCGCGCTCCACCAGGCGCCGGTTCTCCTGCCCGAGCGTTTCCGCCGCCATGCCGATGCCGTGGTCGACGACGCTCACCACGAGGTCGCCGTCGTCGAGGAAGGCCGTCTCGACCTCGACGGTCGTGGTCGGCGCGGAGAACGACGTCGCGTTCTCCAGCAGCTCCGCGAACAGCCGCACGAGATCGGCACCGAGCGACGAAGCGAGCTGCACGTCGGGGATCTCCCCCAGCTGCACGCGCGGGAAGTCCTCGATCTCCGCCAGCGCCGCGCGCACGGCCGTGGTCAGGTGGATCGGGCCGCCGATCGGGTTGTCGTCACGGATGCCGGAGACGACGAGGAGGTTGTCGGCCGTGCGGCGCAGCTGGGCGGACAGGTGGTCGAGCCGGAACAAGCCGGTGAGCGCACCCTCGTCCTGTTCGTGGCGCTCGAGTTCGTCGACGAGCGCGAGCTGGCGGCCGACGAGGTTCTGCGTGCGCTTCGCGACGTTCGCGAACATCAGGCTGGTGTTGCGCCGCGTCAGCATCTGGCGCTCGACCAGCGCGGCGGCAGTGGTCTGGACCCGGTTGAACGCGGTGGCGAGCGCGCCGAGCTCGTCGTCGGACGCGACGTCGATGGTCGCCAGGCGCGGCGTGTGGTCATCGACGGCTTCGGTGTCGCCGACGCGCACGAGCTCGGCGTCGGCGAGGTCGGCGACCGACGTGGCCGCGGACGTCAGGCGGCGCAGCGGGTCGGCGATCGAGCGGCTGACGGCGATCGCCAGGAACGCGACGAGTCCGAAGAGGACGGCCGCGCCGGTCCCCACGAGCCACGCCAGCCGGGCTCCCGCGGCCGCCCGGCCGCCGGCGGCGTCGGTGATCTCGCCGGTCACCCGGTCCTGCACGGTGCGGCGTTCGTCCGCCTGCCGCTGCCCGGCCGCGAGCACGTCGCGCACGAACGCGTCGGCCTGGTCCGGTCCGGGCAGCTGCGTGGCGAGCTGGTCGACGCGGTGCGCGGCGGCGCCGGAGTCGACGTTGACGACGAGCGCGGCCTGGTCGTCCTCGGCCAGCCGCGTGAAGCGGTCGGTGTGGACTTCTGCGCGCTGGGTGGTTTCGGCCAGCAGGCTCTGGCCGGCCGGCTGCGACTGGGCGGCCACGACCAGCGCCGTGACCCGCAGTGACTCCTCCTCGTCCGCGCGCAGCAGCGCTTCGAGCGCGGTGAGCTGGCGGACGCCCTCGGCGTCGTCGGTGCTGCGCGGCACGAGCCGCAGCGCGTCGATCACGGAGCTCACCACCGTGTCGTACGTGCGCGCGACGCGTTCGGCGGAAATGCTGCGGTGCAGGGTGTTCTGCCGCTCGTCGCGCAGCGAGGCGACGCGCGCGAGCGCCGTCGTCAGCTCGTCGGGCGCGGCCGGGCCGAGCTGGGCGCGCACCCGGTCCGCGGTCGCGTCGACGGTCTGCTGCTGGCGGACCAGGTCCGCGTCGGACGAACCCGGCGCCGCGACGAACGCGGCGGCGAGCAGGCCTTCGCGCTGCACCTGGGAGATCAGCCCGCCGACGGCCTGCGTGTTGCGCGCGGCCTGCGCGGTGTCCGCCGCGCCCGAGGCGCTTTCGGCCTGTTTGATCACGAACGGCACGGACACGAGCAGCACCGCGGCGAGCGGCGGCACGAGCAGCAGGTTGAGCTTGCCCCGGATGCCCAGCTTGGCCAGCACCCGCGCACCGGCCCACGAGGGCCGGGTCCTGCCGTGCCGCATCAGCGTCACCTTCCGTTCCAGTCCGCTCACGGCACCGCGGGCGCGCTCTGTACACAAAGGAGCTCACCGAACGGTGGACATCAGGAAGGAGGACAGTGCACGGAACCCAACACGAACAGTGAGACCCGTACCGTTGTGCACGAGGTTGGCCGGACCCTGGCTCTTCCGCGCGAGAGCTTAGCGACTGGCACAAGATCCCGACAACGCTTCAAGACCGCGTGTCCCCGGACGAAGATGGACGGCATGACCACACCACCGCGCACTCCGAAGCCCGCCGACGTGGCCGCGGCCGCGAACCGCATCCGGCCACACGTTCGGAGGACGCCGCAGCTACGGACCGAAATCGACGGCCGTCCCGTGGTGCTCAAGCTCGAGCACCTCCAGCGCAGCGGCTCGTTCAAGCTGCGCGGCGCGGTCAACGCACTGCTCGCCGGCCCGGCTCCGCGCCGCGTCGTCACGGCGTCCGGCGGCAACCACGGGCTCGGTGTCGCCACGGCCGCGCACGCGCTGGGCCTGCCCGCGGTCGTGTACGTGCCCGAGTCCGTCCCGGAGGCGAAGGCGGCCGGCATCGAGGCCGCGGGCGCGAAGCTGATCCGCCACGGCGCGACGTACGCGGAAGCGGCGGCCGCGGCACTGGCCGTCGGCGACGAACCGGGCACGCGCTACCTCTCCGCCTACGACGACCCCGACGTCGTGGCCGGCCAGGGCACGGTCACCGCGGAGATCGTCGCCGACGACCCGGACGTCGACGCCGTGGTGGTCGCCGTCGGCGGCGGCGGGCTCGCCGCGGGCACCACGCTCGCCGCCGGCGGCCGGCGGGTGTTCGCCGTCGAGCCAGAGCGCTGCCAGGCCCTGCACGCCGCGCTCGAGGCCGGGCAGCCGGTGGACGTCGAGCTCGACTCGGTCGCCGCGTCGGCGCTCGGCGCGACCCGCGTGGGCGACGTGCCCTTCCGGATCCTGACGGCCCCGAACGTCACGTCCGTGCTGGTCAGCGACACCGAGCTGCTCGCCGCGCGCGACTGGCTGTGGGCCGAGTTCCGGCTGGCCGTGGAGCCGGCCGCGGCTGTCCCGCTTGCGGCGTGGCTCGCCGGGCGGGTGCCGGCCGCGCGGCCCTGTTTCGTCCTCTGTGGAGCGAACACCACCGTCAGTTTCGCGTGAGGTCGTAGACGGTCGTCCCGCCGACGGTCGTCGCCGGGAAGTGCTGCTCGACCCAGGTGGTGATCTGGCCGGCTGTGCCGCGGTTACCGCCGAAGCCGCCGCGGCCGCCCGCGACGAAATAGTGGATGTCGCCGGCGCTCACGTACTGCTGGAACTGCGCGAGCGTCGGCGCCGGGTCGCTGCCGCTGAACCCGCCGATGGCCATGACCGGCTTGCCGCTGGCGAGCGCGAGGCCGGCGGACTGCATGGCACCGGTCTGCGCCGCGGCCCACTTCGTGGTGGTCGCCTGGAGCAGGTGATCGAGCTCCATTGTGGATTCTGTGTCGCCTCCGAACCCACCGAGCCCACCGAACCCGCCACGGCCGGCACCGCGCTGGCTGGCCGGACCCGACGACGGCTGGCCGCCCGTGTGCGCCGACGCGGCCGTGACGATCGTGAACGACGCCGTGCCCAGCAGCGCCGCGACCAGCGTGAACACGGCCACGACCGGAGCCGCGCCCCGCAGCGCGTCGGCGCCGAAGAGCAGCGCCGCGGTGCCGATCGCCCCCAGCGCGAGCACGAGGAAGCGCAGCCACGGCTGCCAACTCGGGCGTGCGGGAGAGCAGGATGAACGCCCACACGGCCGTGGCCGCGAGCATCAGCGAGAGCACCGCGCGCGGGCCGAGGTGGACTCGGCCGCGCCACAGCTCGCGGGTCGCGATACCGAGCGTCGCGGCGACGCCGGGGGCGAGCGCCACCGTGTAGTACGGGTGGATGATCCCGCTCATGTAGCTGAAGACCACGACCGTCACCACGGTCCAGCCGCCCCACAACAGCAGTGCGGCGCGCGTGCGATCGGTGCGCGGCGCGCGGCGGGTGAACCAGAGCCCGGCGACGAGCCCGATCAGCGCGGCGGGCAGCAGCCACGACGCCTCGCCGCCGAACTGCTCGGTGAACAGCCGCGTCAGGCCGGTGCCGCCACCGAAGCCGCGGAACCCGCCGCCTCCGCCGGTGCGCGCGGGCAGGTCGAGGCCCGCCGGGAGGTCCGGACGCCCGCCCCCACCGCCGCCGCGGCCCTGCCCGAAGATCCGGCCGAGTCCGTTGTAGCCGAAGGCCAGCTGCAGCACGCTGTTGTCCGTCGAGCCGCTGATGTACGGCCGGTCCGCGGCGGGCCAGAGCGCGACGGCGAGCACCCACCAGCCCGCCGACACGACCACCGCACCCGCGGCGGCGAGCAGCTGCCACACGCGGCGGCCGAGCGACGTCGGTGCCGCCACGGCGTACGCGAGCACGAACGCGGGCAGCACCAGGAACGCCTGCAGCATCTTGTCGAGGAACCCGAACCCGATCGCGACGCCCGCGAGCACCAGCCACTTCGTGCTCGCCGCTTCGAGCGCGCGCACGACGCAGTAGCCGCCGGCGACCAGCAGCAGCACGAGGAACGCGTCGGGGTTGTCGAACCGGAACATCAGCGCGGCGACGGGCGTCAGCGCGAGCGCCGCACCGGCGAGCAGGCCGGCGCCGGGACCGGAGAGCCGGCGCACCGCGAGGTACAGCAGGCCCACGGACGCGACGCCCGCCAGCGCGTCCGGTACGAGCAGGCTCCAGCTGGAGAACCCGAAGAGCCGGCCGGAAAGCCCCATGACCCACAGCGAAAACGGCGGTTTGTCGACCGTGACGATGTTGCCCGGATCCAGTGCCCCGAAGAACCACGCCTTCCAGCTCTCCGTGCCCGCTTGCACGGCCATCGCGTAGAAGTCGTTGCCCCAGCCGGAAATCGCGACATCCGTGACGTACAGAGCGGCCGTCGCGAGGAGGAGCAAAGCGACCGCGGGCCGCACCCACCTCGGTCCCGGCGCCGGTGGCGCCTCCTTCACGGGGTCCACAGTGGTCGGTCCGGGCGCGGTGGCGGCACTCGTCATGGCGCCATGCTCACGACGCCGTTTGTGGTCGCGGTGTGCGCTCGCTGTGCGCGGCCTGTGAGAAATTCACGACCGGGTGAGAGCCGGGTCTCGGTACTCCGGGAACACCGCGACGAACTCCGTGCGGCCGGGCTCGCTGAACACCGAGACGCGGCCGCGGTGCGCGGCCACCACGGCGGCGACGATCGCCAGGCCCAGGCCCGTGCTGCCGGCCGCGCGGGAGCGTGAGGTGTCGCCACGCGCGAAGCGTTCGAAGACGTCCGGGAGGATCTCCGGCGGGATGCCGGGGCCGTCGTCGAGCACCGACAGCCGCACCCAGCCGTCCTGTGTGGACAGTGCGGTGGTCACGGTGGTGCCCGCCGGGGTGTGGGTGCGGGCGTTGCCGAGCAGGTTGAGCACCACCTGGTGCAGCTGGCCCGCGTCGCCGAGCACGCTGATCGGCTCGCCCGGCAGCTCGAGGCGCCACTTGTGGTCGGGTCCGGCGACGTGGGAGTCGGCGACCGCGTCGGCCACCAGGCGCGAGAGGTCCACCGGCTCCGGCACGACCGGCCGGCCGGCGTCGAGCCGCGCGAGCAGCAGCAGGTCCTCCACCAGCGTCGTCATGCGCGCCGACTCGGATTCGACGCGGCTCATGGCGAACGCGACGTCGGGCGGCACCTGCTCGCCGCTGCGCCGCGTGAGCTCCGCGTAGCCGCGGATCGCGGCCAGCGGTGTGCGGAGCTCGTGGCTCGCGTCGGCGACGAACTGGCGCACGCGGCTCTCGCTGGCGTGCCGGGCCTTCAGCGCGTTGGCGATGTGGCCCAGCATGCGGTTGAGCGCGAAGCCGACCTTGCCGACCTCCGTGCGCGGATCGGTGTCCACTTCGGGCACGCGTTCGGACAGCGCGACTTCGCCGCGGTCGAGCTGCAGCTCCGACACGCGTGACGCGGTGGCGGCCAGCCGGTCGAGCGGCGCCATCGTGCGGCGGATCGTGACCGCACCCGCGATCCCGGCCACGAAGATGCCACCGAGCGCGACGCCGCCGAAGATGAACCCCAAGCGCCACAACGTGTCCGAGACGTCCGAAAGCGGCAGGCCGACCACCGAGAAGTCCCCGCTCGGCGCGAACGACGCGATCACCCGGTACTCGCCGAGCTCGCCACCGAGGTCGATCGTGCGGCGGTGCCCGTCGGGCGGCAGGCTCAGCAGGAGCTTCTGCTGCGCCGTGCTGATCTGCTCCAGCGGCGGCTTCGCCTTCGACGGCGGCACCGAACCGAAGTTCAGCACGGCCGCGCGGACCGTGCCGTTGTGGACCTGGACGGCGAGCGTGCCGTCGCCCTGGCCGAGCACTCGCAGCGGGTCGGGCGGCGGTTTGTCGCCGTAGATCCACGGGGGCCGGTCGCCGGAGCGGAACCCGCGGTCGGTCGTCGCGGCGAGGCGCTTGTCGAGCTGGCCGACGAGGAAGTCGTTGAGCGCGAACTCCGTGACCACGCCGACGACCAGGCAGACGAGCGCGAGCAGCGCCGCCAGCTGCACGATCAGCCGGCGGCGCAGCGACCACGGCCGTCGCACCGGCCGCGGGGCCGGATCAGCCGGCGGGCTTGAGGACATACCCCGCGCCGCGCATCGTGTGGATCATCGGCTCGCGGTCCGCGTCGATCTTCTTGCGCAGGTAGGAGATGTAGAGCTCGACGATGTTGGCCTGACCGCCGAAGTCGTAGCTCCAGACGCGGTCGAGGATCTGGGCCTTCGACAGCACGCGCTTCGGGTTGCGCATGAGGTAGCGCAGCAGCTCGAACTCCGTGGCGGTGAGGGAGACGAGCTCGCCGCCGCGGTGGACCTCGCGGCTGTCCTCGTCGAGCGTCAGGTCGCCGACGACGAGCTGGGAGCCGCTCGCGCCCGTGACGCCGCTGGCGCGCCGCAGCAGCGCCCGCAGCCGGAGCGCGACCTCTTCGAGGCTGAAGGGTTTGGTGACGTAGTCGTCGCCGCCCGCGGTGAGCCCGGCGATGCGGTCCTCGACCGCGTCCTTGGCCGTCAGGAACAACACGGGCAGGTACGGCGCCTCCGCCCGCATGCGGCGCAGCACCTCGAGGCCGTCGAAGTCGGGCAGCATCACGTCGAGCACCACCGCGTCGGGCCGGAAGTCGCGCGCGACGCGGACGGCCTCGGTGCCGTTGCCCGCGCTGCGCACTTCCCAGCCCTCCATGCGCAGCGCCATGGCGACGAGTTCGGCCAGCGTCGCCTCGTCGTCGACCACGAGCACCCGGACCGCGCTGCCGTCGGCTCGGCGCAGCTCGTCCTTGCCCCGGCCGGGTGACGTCGCGTTCATACTGCTCATGGTGCCATCCTGCGGTCCGCCTTTCAGCCCGAGCTGTGCGGTGGCTGTGGGTTTCCTGTGCGCCCGGCGGTCAGCCGATCGGGGTGGGTGCACAGCGGGAACCCACCACGGACACAGCTCGCGCACAGCGGCGGCCGCGACGCTCGGGTCGTCCGTCAAGACCCGGAGGAAACCATGACGACCGATCCAGCACAGGGCGCCACGTGGGGCGAGCCGACGCCGGGTGCTCCCGCTCCCTCGCTTGCGACGCCGGGCGCCCCTGCTCCCAAGAAGGGGTGGTCGGGCCGCAAGACCGCGATCGCCGCGGGCGTCGCCGTGGTGATCGCCGTGGGCGGCGGGCTCGCGATCTGGGCGGGGACGAGCTCCAACAACGCGTCGGCGCAGCAGCAGGGCCCGGGCGGTTTCGGCGGCCCCGGCCAAGGCCCGGGCGGTCCGGGCGGCTTCGCCCGCGGCGGCTTCGGCGGCGCGGCCGCCTTGCGCGACGCCCTGCACGGCGACTTCGTCGTCAGCGACCCCAATGGCGGCTACGTCACCGAGCGCCTGCAGACCGGCGCCATCACGGAGATCAGCGCCACGTCCGTCACGCTCACCAGCAAGGACGGCTACAAGCAGACCTACACCCTCGACGCGTCCACCCAGAAGTCCGCCACCACCCCGAAGACCGGCGACAACGTCACGGTCATCGCGAAGGTCAACGGCACCACCGCCACCGCCACCTCCCTCGAATCCGCCACCGCCGCCACCCAGCGCGGCGGCCAATTCGGGGGCACCGGCCAGCCCGGCCAGGGCCGCCGCCACTACGGCAACTGACCCGGCTCGCCTCGCCTGGCTCCGCCGCCGGCTCCCGCTTCACGATCGGGAGCCGGCGGTGTCGTTTCCGGGGTGTGAGTGGTCCCGCGGGTGCGTGGGTCGGCGCTCGACCGGTCCACTCGCGCCGCGGGTGCGGCTTCGTCGGTCCACTCGCGCCACCAACCGCGACGCCACAGGTCCACTCGCGCCCTCGGCCCGGCACCACAGGTCCACTCGCGCCCGGCGCTATTCGGTCCATTCGCGCCGCGCACCCGGCACCACCGGCCCACTCGCGCCCAGCGCCATCGGCCCACTCGCGCCGCGCACCCGGCACCACCGGCCCACTCGCGCCCGGCACCATCGGCCCACTCGAGCCCGGCACCATCGGCCCACTCGCGCCGCGCACCCGGCACCACCGGCCCACTCGCACCCGGCACCATCGGCCCACTCGCGCCGCACACCCGGCACCACCGGCCCACTCGCACCCGGCACCATCGGCCCACTCGCGCCGCACACCCGGCACGAAGGGACCGCTCGCGCTACCAGTCCGGCACGAAAGGACCCGCGCACCACAACACCCGACGCCACAGGTCCACTCACACAACCGAACGTGCCACCGCCCCGAAACCCACCCCCGAACCCACCCACACCTGCTTAGGTGACCGGGTGCGGGACATCAGCGGATCACTGGCACGGCAATCCCTGCTGGTCGCGGTCGTCTGTCTGGTCTGTGACGCCGCGCTGTTCGCGTTGCGGGGGCCGGTGCCGGAGGGTGGGTGGCGGGCGTGGGTGGTGCTGGGGGCCGGGGTGCTGGTCGACGCGGCGCTCGCGGGGGCGGCGCGGTACGCGGGGTGGGTGGCGGGCGCGCACGCGGTCCTCTTCACCGTGGCGCCGCTGCTGCTCTGCACCTGCACGGGGTACGTCGTGGCCAACAACGCGGGCATCCTCGTCGCCGGGTATCGGGCCGGGGCGTGGTTGCGGACGGGGCCCGGGGTGGTGGCGCTGGTGGCGACGATGGCGGGCGTCGGGACCGGAGAGTTGCTCGGCGGGGGCCGCGGCGCGAACCCGGCGCTCATCGCGATCAGCGTGGGTGTGTCGAGCGTCCTGCCGTGGCTCGTCGGGCGGTACACGACGGCCCGGGGCGCCTACATCGCCGACCTGGAGCGCGAAGCGGAGGAGCGCCGGCGCCACGAAGCGGAGGCCGTGCGGCGCGCCGTGCTCGAAGAGCGCGAGACGATCGCGCGGGACCTGCACGACGTGATCTCCCACCACGTCAGCGCGATCGGCGTCCACGCGGGCGCGGCGCGGCTCGGGTTGCCCGGGGGCGACGGCGCCGTCCACAAGTCGCTCGGTGCCGTGGAGTCGGCGAGCCGCTCGGCGATGGCCGATCTGCGCCGGCTGCTCGACCTGCTGCACGCCCGCGGCGACGAAGCCGCCCAGCCCGGTCTGGACAACCTCGACGAGCTGCTCGACACCGTCCGCGCCGCCGGCCTGCCCGCGCGCCTGACGGTGCACGGGGACATCCGCGAAATCCCCGGCTCCCTCGACATCGCGCTCTACCGCATCGCGCAGGAAGCCCTCACCAACGCGCTGCGCCACGGCACCGGCCCCGTCGAACTCGAACTCAACCGGCGGCGCACCGAGATCGTCCTCACCGTCACCAACGAAACCGGCCGGCCCGCCCCGCGCCGGGACGGTGCCCACCGGGGTCTGGCCGGGATCCGCCAGCGCGTGACGCTCTTCGGCGGCGAAGTCGAATACGGTCAGCTCCCCGACGGCGAGCAGTGGCGCGTCAAAGCCCAATTCCCCCTGGAGGTCGCATGATCCGCGTGCTGCTCGCCGACGACCACGCGATGTTCCGCTCCGGCATGCGCGCCCTCCTCGACACGCAGCCCGACTTCGAGTGCGTCGGCGAAGCAGCCGACGGCCGCGAAGCCGTCGCCGAGACGAAGCGGCTCAAGCCGGACGTCGCGGTGCTCGACGTGCGCATGCCGCGCCTCGACGGCCTCGCCGCGACCGAAGCGATCCTCGCCACCCCCGGCAACGACACCCGCGTGCTCGTGCTGACCACCTACGACGCCGACGAGTACGTCTACCGCGCCCTGCGCGCCGGAGCCAGCGGCTTCCTGCTCAAGAGCCTCGCGCCGGAGGAGCTCGTGGCCGCGATGCGCGTCGCGGCGAGGGGTGACGCGCTGATCGACCCGTCGGTCACCCGCCGGCTCGTCGCCAGTTTCGCGACGAGCCTCGAACCCCGCGCCGCCGAACCCCCGGAGCTGGCCCGGCTCACGTCCCGCGAACGCGAGGTGCTGCTCCTCATCGCCGACGCGCGCAGCAACGCCGAAATCGCACGCCACCTTCACGTCGGCGAGGAGACTGTGAAGACGCACGTCTCCCGCGTGCTGGCCAAGCTCGGCCTGCGCGACCGCGTCCACGCCGTCGTCTACGCGTACCGCAACGGGTTGGTGACAACGGAGGAGGAACGTCGGTGAAACGCTGGATCTCGCTCGCCGTCGGGGCGGTGCTGGTGCTGGTCGGCGCCGTCTGGGTGTTGCAGGGCGCCGGGGTGCTCACCGGCAGCTTCATGACGGGGCAGAAGCTGTGGTTCCTGATCGGGCTGGTCGCGTTCCTCGTCGGGGTCGTGCTCGTGGCGGCCACGGCCCGGCGCACGTCGCGGCGGAAGTGACTCAGGCCGGCAGGACTTCGAAGACGGGGTAACCCGGCGCGATCTCGCGCAGCTTCGCCTCCGGCGCCTTCGCGTCCACACCGTCGAAGAACACGCCCACCTCGAACTTCCAGCGCTTGAGGTACGCGCGCAGCAGCACCGGCTTCTCGTCGTCGGTCAGCTCGCGGTAGGTGAATCCCGCCACGCGCTTGCCGACGCGCAGCTCGCCCTGGCCGGCGGCGCGCAGGTTGCGCACCCACTGCGTCTCGCCGCGCGGGGCGACCAGGTACTGCCGGCCTTCGAACGGCAGCAGGTTCACCGGCACCTCGCGGATCTCGCCGGTCTTGCGGCCGCGGACCCGCAACACGCGGCTGCCCAGCACGCTGACGCCCATCTTGGTGAGCCGCTGGACCAGGTTGTTGAACGCGTTGGTGGCCTTGGCGGGCTTGATGTAGCGGGGCTGTTCGGTGTTCATGGTCTGCCTCCCAGGTTTCGAGAGCGGTGCTCTCTGTTGAGATCAGTGAACACCTCCTTGCCCGAAGAGTCAAGAGCGGTGCTCTCTATTTGGTGCAGCGTTCTCAGAAGTGGCACACTGACCCAATGACCGCCACGAGGACCGCCCGCGAACGAGCCCGGGCCGAGCTGACCCAGGAGATCAAGGACGAAGCCCGCCGCCAGCTGGCCGAGGTCGGCGCGCACGGGCTGTCGCTGCGCGCGGTGGCCCGCGAGCTGGGCATGGTCTCCTCGGCGCTCTACCGCTACTTCCCCAGCCGCGACCGCCTGCTCACCGAGCTGATCATCGACGCGTACGACGCCGTCGGCGAAGCCGCCGAGAAGGCCGACCCGGGCAACGGCGACCCGCGCGTGCGCTGGCGCGAGGTGTGGCACGCGACCCGCGCGTGGGCGAAGGCGCACCCACACGAGTACGCACTGATCTACGGCTCGCCGATCCCCGGGTACGAAGCGCCGCGGGACACCGTCGTGCCGGCCGCGCGCGTCGCGCAGGCGCTGGTGAAGGTGCTGCTCGAAGCCGATCCGCACCAGCCGGCGGTGACCGCGCCGATGTCGGCCGAGCTGCGCACGCAGGCCGAAGAGCTCGCCGTGGCGCTGGGCGCCACCACGCCGCCGGAGATCGTGACGCGCCTGATCGGCGCGTGGACGCAGCTGTTCGGTGCGATCAGCTTCGAACTGTTCGGGCAGTACGTGGGCAGCGTCGACCCCACCGACGCGTACTTCGAGCACCTGACCGGGCAGATGGCGGACTTCGTGGGGCTGTGAACTAGTCGTGCGAGCCGGGCCGGTCGGGGCGGTGAGGCGGTACGTTCGCCGGTGACGACTTCGCGGGGAAGGTGGTTCGACGTGGCGGGATGGGCCGAGCGGGTCAGCAGGATCCGGGTGGTCGGGACCGGCGTGATGGGGCGCGGAATCGCGCAGCTGGCGGCGACCGGGGGTGTCACGGTGGAGCTGGCGGACCTCGACGCCGAGGCCGTGCGCTCCGCGCTCGAACACGTCCACGGCATGGTCGACAAGCTCGTGGCCAAGGGCAAGCTCGACGGCGACGCCGGCCGCGCCGCCAAGGAGCGGCTCGTGATGGTCGACTCGCCGATGGCGCCGGCCGACGACGTCGACCTCGTGGTCGAGGCCGTGCGCGAGGACCTCGAAGCCAAACGCGTGCTGTTCGGCAAGCTGGAGCAGCACTGCCGGCCCGGCACGGTGTTCGCGACGAACACGAGTTCGCTGTCGGTCACGGAGATCGCCGCGGGCCTGAGCGACCCGACGCGCGTGATCGGACTGCACTTCTTCAACCCCGTGCCGCTGATGCGCCTGGTCGAGGTGGTGCCGGGCGTCCGCACGGCGGCGTGGCTGCCCGACGAGGCCGCCGCGCTGGTGCGGCGGTGGGGCCACGT
Organism: Amycolatopsis sp. NPDC051903; assembly: GCF_044452505.1. Taxonomy (NCBI): domain Bacteria; kingdom Bacillati; phylum Actinomycetota; class Actinomycetes; order Pseudonocardiales; family Pseudonocardiaceae; genus Amycolatopsis; species Amycolatopsis sp. NPDC051903. The sequence goes on from NZ_JBITBT010000003.1 coordinate 184,692, forward strand.
GCCGGTGCTGGCCAAGGACGCGCCGGGTTTCCTCGTCAACCACGCGGGGCGCGGCCTGAACACCGAGGCCCTGCAGATCCTGTCCGAATCGCTCGCCGAACCGGCCGACGTCGACCGCATCGCGCGCGACGTCCTGGGGCTCAAGCTCGGGCCGTTCGAGCTGCTGGACCTCACCGGCCTGGACGTGTCGCACGCCGTGCTCGAAAGCATCTGGAGCGGCTTCCACTCCGAGCCGCGGCTGCGCCCGTCGTGGCTCACGCGCCCGCGCGTGGCGGCCGGGCTGTTCGGCCGCAAGAACGGCGAGGGCTTCTACCGCTACGTCGACGGCAAGCAGGAAGTGGCGCCGGAACCCGCCGCGCCACCCGTGCCCGACACCCCCGTGTACACCGCCGACGAACGCCTCGCGCGCCTCCTGACGGCCGCGCGGGTGCAGATCGTCCCCGACGCGTACCCGGACGCGCTGCTCCTCGTGTCACTCCGCGGAGAGTCCACAGTGGACGTCGCCGCACGCCAGGGCCTGCCCGCCGCCCGCGTCGCCGGCGTCGACGCCCTCGGCGGCTACGAAGGACGCCTGACGCTGTCCGTCCACCCCGGACTGGACCCCGCCGCGGGCCGCGCCGCGTGGGGCGCGCTGGCCGCCACGGGCCGCCCGGTGACGATCGTCAAGGACGGCCCCGCGCCCATCGCGCAGCGCCTCCTGGCCTCCATCGTCAACACGGCCTGCTCCATCGCCGCCCAGGGCCTCGCCGACCCCGCCGACATCGACACCGCCGTCCGCCTCGGCCTCGGCTACCCCCGCGGCCCCCTGGAATGGGGCGACTTCGTCGGGCCCGAAAAAATCCTCCGCGTCCTCACCGGCCTCGGCGCCACCACCGGCGATCCCCGGTACCGGCCGAGCAGCTGGCTGACGGAACGCGTCGCGCTCGGCCTGCCGCTCACGGCTCAGGGCACGCGCCCCGCCGACCTCCTCTGACGGGCGGACGGCAGGGCCGGCTCGGCCGAGCAGCGTCACGCGGCGTCGCGCTCGGCCGATCGGCGGTGGCGTGGATGCAGTCGGGTTGAGGGCGAGCCTGACGGGAACCGCGCATCGGCGTCGCCCGTCCGGTCAGGCCCCCCGAACCGGTTCGGGCCAAGCCGGGCTCCCGTGCGAAGACACGCATGGCGGCCACCTCACCGGTGTCGCGCCGAAGCCGGCCCGCAGCGGTGCAGGCGTGGTATCTCGGGCGAACTGATCCGGCCCGGGCCTGGCCATTGCGCCGCGCGAAAACCACAGCCGTGCGCGCCAGTTCGACACTCGCGGCCCGGCCCGGCCGAGCAGCTGGCTGACGGAGCGCGTCGCGCTCGGCCTGCCGCTCACCGCCGCAGGCACGCGCCCCGCCGACCGCCTCTGACGGGCGGACGGCAGAGCCGGCTCGGCCGAGCAGCGTCACGCGCCGGTTCGGTCAGTCGAAGCTGCAGCCCGGGTTCGGTGCGTCGTCCGCGAGGGGGGCGCCGTGGGGCAGCACGTAGAGGACGTCGAGGATCATCGGGGTCGGGCCTTCGTTGCGGCCGACGTGGATGTGGTCGTCGCCGGGGGGTTCGGTGATGCTGTCGCCGCGGTGGTAGACGCCGTCGACGGAGCAGTCGGCCCGGTAGTGCGTGAGCGTGCCGGAGCGGACCCAGCCGTGGAGGGTGCCCTCGTGGAAGTGCCAGCCGGTGGAGCCACCGGGGTCGATGGTGATCTCGCGGAGCACGTAGTCGGTGTCGCCGGCCGTCCACTGGGCCAGGACGGTCGCGCTGACGCCGCGCGCGGGGGTAGCCGACGCGACGGCCGGGGTGAGCAGTGTGGTGAGCGTGGCGGCACCGGCGACGACCGCCAGGGCGAGCTTGCGCATGGAAGACCCCTCTCGTGATCTTCCGTGAAGCTACCGCACCGGCCGCTGTACGAAAGGTCCCGAGTTCATGATCATCGGGGCAGTTCTCACCACGCGGGAACCCCGGTTCGGCCACAGTGGACACCGAGGGAGCGGGGTACCCCCGCGCCCCGCTCCCTCAGCTCACGTCACCAGCGCCGGTCGACCGGACCGGCAGTGGTCCAGACGATGTACCCGCCCTGGAAGTCACTGCGGTACCCGCTGCCGTAGCGGTACTCGTCCGACGTCGGCAGCCCCAGGTACGACTTCTCCCACCCGAGCGCGGCCCAGCGCTTGCGGATCTCGCCCTGCACGTTGTGCGCGCCCGTCGCGGCGCTCCAGTAGATCGACACGTTGCCGGTGAAGTGGTTGTAGCGCCCGATCCCGTTGGGGGTCACGGATTCGTCGGTGGTCGGGTACCCGAACCCGCGTTCCCAGCCGTACGCGGCCCACTTCTGCTTGATCGCGCCGCCGATCTCGTGCGCGCCCGTGCCCGGCGTCCAGTAGATCGAGGCACCGCCGGTGAAGTGGTTGTAGCGGCCGACGCCGTCGGGCGTGGTCGACTCGTCCGTGGCCGGGTACCCCAGGCCGCGTTCCCAGCCGTACGCCGCCCACTTCTGCCGGATGGCGCCGCCGATCTCGTGCACGCCGGTGGCCACGGTGTAGTAGATCGAAGCGCCGCCGGTGAAGTGGTTGTAGCGGCCGGTCCCGTCCGGGGTGCCGGATTCGTCGGTGGTCGGGTAGCCGATCGAGCGTTCCCAGCCCAGCGCCGCCCACTTCGCCCGGATCAGGCCCTGGATCTCGTGGGCGCCCGTGCTCGGCGTCCAGTAGATCGACGCCGCCATCGTGCCCGGCGTGCCCTGCAGGTGGTTGAACCGGCCGACGCCGTCGGGGGTGCGCGTCTCGTCGGTCACCGGCGTCCCGTACGCCTGGTGGCCGCCGATCGCCAGGTACTCGGCCAGGATCGGGCCGCCGATCTCGTGCACGCCGGTCGCCGCCGACCAGTACAGCCGGGCGTCGGCGTAACCGCGGTAGTGCACCGGGCCGTCGACGACCTCGGGGCCGGTCGCCGTGCCCACCAGCGCCCGCAGCGCGGGTTCCGCGGCGTAGCGCTGGTCGATGGCGCTCGCGTAGTTCGCGGTCAGCGTCACGTCGCCCGCGGGCACGGTGATCGACCACGACGCGGCGGCCGGCCCGTCCTGCCAGCCGGTGAACTTCGACGCGCCGTCGCTGCCCACTGGCGCCGCGGCGACGTCGAACGTCGCGCCCTCGGTGACCAGGGCACTGCTCACGCCACCCTCACTCGGGATGCTGAGCGCGGCGGGCTGCGTGCTCACGAGCGTGAGCCGGTGCTGGCGCGGCAACGCGACGTACGTCTTGCTCGCCTGCACGCCGGCGCTGTCGGTGACCGTCGCGGTGAACTCCATGCGTGAATCGGTGTGATCGGTGAACGGCACGGAGATCGAAGGACCGGTCGCGCCGTCGTCCGGGTGCACGTGGCACGTGCCGAGGTCCGGGCAGTGCCGGATGAGCGACGTCCACGTGACGGGCAAGGTGCCGTCCTCGGCGTCGGTCGCCGTTGCGGTGAGCGACACCGGCTCGCCGACGGCGAACGTCGTGTCCGGAGTGGACAGCGTCAGCTCCGGCGAGTGGTTGCCGGGCGCGACCGCGACGGTCGTGGTCCCCTTGGCGCCCAACGGGTCCTGCACGGTCAGGGTTGCGGTGAACGACGAGCCGGCGCCGTACTGGTGGACGGCGGTGGCGCCGGTCGCGGTGGTGCCGTCGCCGAAGTCCCAGGTGTAGGTGAGGGCGTCGCCGTCGAAGTCGTAGGAATCACTGGCGTCGAAGGAAACCGTGCGCGTGCCGGGGTCCGTCGACGACGTCGCCTTCGCGACCGGCGCGGAGTTGGCGGTGGAGTAGCTCAGACGGCGCAGGCGGCTGCCGTTGAGGTCGGCGAAGACGATGTCGCCGTTCGGCGCCGCCGAGATCCGCGTGACCCCGCCGATGTTCGCGAACGGCGGTGGGTTCGCCGGCTGCTGCGCGAGCTTGCCCTGCGCGTCGTACTTGAGCGTCCACAGCTTCTCGCCCGCGTAGTCACCGAAGAAGTACGCGCCCTGGTACTCCGCCGGGTACGACGTTCCACTGTAGACAACACCGCCGGTGATGCTGTTGCCGTTCGCCGGCCCCGTGCCGTGCTGGTACTCCCACAGCGGCGGGGTGTTCACGACGCTGGCGCAGCGCGCGTCGGTCGAGTAGCCGGGCGTCGGGTGGTTGCCCTCGAAGCACGGCCACGCGAGGTTCGCGCCGGGCTGCACGACGTCGACCTCCTCCCAGAGGTACCAGCCGACGTCACCGACCACGGGCAAGCCGCTCTTCGGGTCGAGCGAGAAGCGGAACGGGTTGCGGAAGCCGCTCGCGAACACCTTGCTGCGCGTCGAATCCGGCGCCGCGGCGTTGTAGTACGGGTTGCTCGGCACACCCTTGCCGTCCGGCGTGATGTGCAGGATCTTGCCGTGCGGCGAGTCGAGGTCTTGCGCCGCGAAGGCGACCTCGTTGGTCTTGCCCGCGTCGCCGTTGTCGCCGACGGAGTACCACAGCGTGCCGTCGGGCGCGGGGATCACGGTGTCGAGGCCGTGGATGTAATACGCGCTGCCCGGCAGGTCGAACAGCACCTTCTCGCCGGTGAGGCCGTCGGGGTGGCCCGCGCCGTCGAAGGTCACGGTGAAGCGGGCGGCGCGCAGCACGTACTTGCCGTCACCCGTGCTCACGGACCGGTTGAGGTAGATCTGGTGCGTCGTCGCGTAGTCCGCGGCGAGCGCGATGCTCGTGAGTCCCATGTCGCCCTGCGTCTCGACCGCGAAGGTCGCGATCTTCACCGGCGCACCCGACCCGGCGGCCGGCACCCAGTTGACGACCCCGGTCTTGCCGAGCGCGAGCACGCTGTCGTCGGGGAGCCAGGCGAAGTCGGTGAAGTCGTACGGCGCGAGCCCGGTGGGCGTGTCGCGCAGCACGAACCCGGCGGGCAGCGTCGGCGCCGCGTCGTCGGCCACCGCGGGAACCGCGGCGACGGGGGCCAGCGCGACGGCCAAGATCGCGGCCGTGACCAGTGAACGGAACTTCTTCCAGGCCATCAAGGCCCCCTCTCGTGAGCGACCGGATATCGCTCGAAAAGGGGACGTCGTTACCTCATCCGGGTGAAGCCAGTGAAGTCCGGACCAAACCGTGATCAAGGGGCAGAAAGCGGGGGCGCCGGCTCTCCGGCACCCCCGCTTCGCGCTCACCCCCGGGTCAGGGCACGACCTGCACGACGTCGCCGACGTGGAGGGTGTTGAAGAACCGCAGCGACGACGTCGCCGACAGGTGCACGCAGCCGTGCGAGTACGTCTTCAGGCTGCCGGTGTGGAAGGCGTCGCCGGGGTAGAAGAAGACGGAGTTCGGCATCTCCGCGTTGTCGAACTCGCGGCTGTAGTGCATCTTCTCCTTGCTGAGGACGGAGAAGGTGCCCGTCGGCGTCGGGTTTCCCTTGCGGCCCGGCAGCATGGAGACGGGGCCGTAGATGACCTTGCCGTCCTGCAGCAGCCACGCCCTGTGCGCGGAGATGTCCACACACGCGGCGGTGCCGGACGCCGCGGCGGCCTTCGCGCACGGCACGTTCGCGGACGTGGTCTTCGGCTTGGGCTTGCTGGTGGTCGTCGACGGCTTCGGCTTGGTGCTCGCCGGTTTCGACGTCGAGGTGGCCGGGGAAGACGCGGTCGTCGGGGTCGTCGACGTCGTGGCGGGGGCGCTGCTCGACGTGGTCGTCACCGGGGCCTCGGCCCCCGCGGCCACGGCGCCACCGCCGGTCACCGGTTCGGGGGCGGCCGAACCGCCGGAGCACGCGGCCAGCAGGAACGCGCCGGCGGCCGCCACCGCGGCCACCGAGAGCCGGCCCACGAGAAGCCTCTTCACGATCAGGTACCCCCAGCGAAATCGGTCGGGTCGAACGGTCACCGGGATAGACGAGCGGCCCCCTGCGGTGGTTGCGGACCGAAGGTCACGATTCGGGTGGAGCGGGCTCCTCCACCCCCGGGTGGAGTCCGGGATCCACCCGGAACCCGCCCGGGAGCCGACGAGATCGGGAGCGGAACCGGCGAGTCTGGAGACACCACCGAACAAGGAGTCCCGATGAACTTCGGCCCGCTGACCCTCGTCGTCTACGTCGCTCTCGCCGCCCTCGTCCTGTACCGGGTCGTCTACAAGCAACTGCGCGGCACGCTGCTGAGCCGCAAGTCGCTCGTGACGCTGCCGCTGCTGCTGACCGCGATCGGCGTGGTGACCATCGCCGACGCGCTGCCGAATGCGAGCACCGGCGAGCTGGCACTGCTCGGCGCCGACATCGCGGTGCTGGTCGTGCTGGGCCTGGGCCGCAGCGCGAGCACCACCCTCTCGAAGCAGGGCAACACCACGTTCCAGAAGGGCTCGGCGCTCACCCTCGTGCTGTGGCTCGCGACGATCGGCGCCCGCGTCGGCTTCGGTTTCCTCGGCGGCTACCTGGGCGTCGACGGCAGCCTGACCTCGGCCTCGATCATGCTGACGCTGGGACTGAGCATCGGCGTCCAGAACGCGCTCACCTACTACCGCATCCAGCAGCGCGGCCTGCCGCTCGCCGAGCAGAGCCGGCCGGCGGTGCGCGCCTGACCGTTTTCACAACCATCCTCCCGGTCCGCTCGGACCGGGAGGATTTCGTCATCCCGGGACCAGTCCGACGACGCGGGCGTACATCCGCGCCGGGCTCGGGGCCGGCGACGGGTGGAGGAACCCGGGCAACGGCGGCAAGTCGCCGACGAAGGGGCACAACTGGTCGTAGAGCACGTCGGCGCCGGCCGGGCGGGCCGCCGGGTCCTTCGCGAGCGTGGCGGCGAGCACTCCGTTCAGCGCGGCCGGCACCCCGAACACGGCGGGCGGCGCGTCCTTCACCTGCTTGTCGAACACGGCGTACGCGGTGGGCCCGGTGAACAGCTGACGACCGGTGAGCATCTCGTGCAGCACGCACCCCAGCGCGTACAGGTCGCTGCGCGGCTCCGACTGACCGCGCTGGATCTGCTCCGGCGCCATGTACGACGGGGTGCCGAGCAGCTGGCCGGCACGGGTGAAGCGGGCGACGTCGGCTTCGCGCAGCACGGCGAGGCCGAAGTCCATCACCTTGACGCTGCCGTCGGGGCACAGCATGAGGTTGGCGGGTTTGAGGTCGCGGTGGCAGATGGCGCGGGCGTGGGCCGCGGCGAGCACGGCCGCCGTCTGGGCTGCGATGGCCGCCGCCCACGGCACGGGCAGCGGGCCGTGCTCGGCGAGCAGGTCGGCGACGGTGACGCCGTCGACGAACTGCATGACCTGGAACAACCGGTCGTCGTGGGTGCCGAAGTCGTACAGCGTCGGCACGCCGGCGTGATCGAGCGTCGCGAGGATGCGGGCTTCGCGGGCGAAGCGCTCTTCGAGCTCTTCGTCACGGCCGGGCAGCCGCAGCAGCTTGAGGGCGACGCGGCGGCCGAGGAGCCGGTCGTGCCCGCGGTGCACCGCTCCCATACCGCCGCGGCCCAGCGGCAGCTCGTCGACCTCGTAGCGATCGGCGATCAGCATGGGTTCCCTTCAGGCGCCGGGCCGGAGCCGTCCTTCGGCGAGCGCGGCAAAGCCTAGCCGGACCAGGTCACGGCCGATTTCGGCCGTCTGCCGCAGGGCCCGGTCGAACTCCGCGAGCGCGGCGAAAGCGGCACCGTACGCGCGTTGTTCGGCCAACGGGTAGCGCGGCACCTTCAGCCGGCGCGCGTCGATGCGGGTCGACGCGGAGTGCACCGGGAAGTCGGCGGCGCGCAGGCACCCGGCGAGGAATTCGGCGTCGAGCCGGGCGGGATCCACGCGGTAGAGCGAAAGCGCGGAGCCGAGGCGAACCGGTGGTCCACTGTGGACAGCGACGGCGCCGGTGACGGACGCGATCACGTCGCCTGCTTCGGCGATCACCGCCGCGTCGTCGGGCGCGGCGCGCCCGGTGGGCGGGCCGCCGGCGAGGACGTCGTCGGGGGTGAGAACGGGTTCGTCGCCCTCGGCGGTGCGCGCGGGCGCGTGGTGGATCTCGAGCGCGCCCGCCTTCACGAGCTCACCGACGGTGGTGTGCGCGGGTTCCTCGCCGGTGGGTTCCAGCGGCGGGAGGTCGAGGCCGACGCTGCCGAAGAGCCGTTGTGCGGCCAGGAAAGCCTGACCGGGGTCCTCGCGCGCGGTGCGGCGCTGGGCCGGGGTGAGGTCGACGTCGTCGTCGAGGAGGTCGATGATCCGTTCACCGGCGCCGGTTTCGACGTGCTCGCGCCAGAGTTCTTCCGCGGCGTCCACGGTGGACTCGGCGAGCAGGACGGTGGCGGGCGGGCGCGCACCGGGCCCGGGTCTGGTGAGCAGCCACAGGTCGGCGCCGGGGGCGAGGGTGAAGACGGCGCGCAGGGCACCGGCGCGCAGGAGGTTCGCGCGGATGCGCTTGCCGCTGCGCCGTCCGGCGGCCGCACCGGGCATCAGGATCGCGACGGTGCCGCCGGGTTTGGCGTGCGCCAGGCAGTGCTGCACCCACGCGAGCTCCGATTCACCGCGCGGCGGCAGGCCGTACTCCCAGCGCGCGTCGCCGACGAGCTCTTCGTGGCCCCAGGCGCGGGCGTTGAACGGCGGGTCGCAGAGGACGACGTCGGCCTGCTGACCGGCGAAAGCGTCTTCGCGCAGGGAATCCCCGGCGTGGACTTCGGTGTCGGCGCCGCCCAGCCGCAGCCGAAGCGCGGCGATGCGGGCCGTGGTGAGGTCCCGGTCCTCTCCCTGCGCGCGGGCCGCTCCGCTGGCGAGCAGGAGGGAACCGAAGCCGCACGCGGGGTCGAGCACGGTGGTCCCCTTCGCGCCGGTGAGGCTGACCATCAGGCGCGCGTGCGCGGGAGCCGTCGGCGAGACGCGGCGGGAGTGGGCTTCGAAGAAGCGCTCGCAGAGCTGCTCGAACACAGTGGCAGCGCCGTCGTCTTCGGCCGCTTCGGCCAGGAACGCCCGCAGCTCGGCGTCGGCGGCCAGCGCCGCGGCGGCCCGCACGAACACCGCGGCGGCACCGGCCACCGGCCGGTGGCCGTCACCAGCGTCTCCGAAGTCGTCACCGCGGTTCGCCACGCCGGGGCCGCTGCTGACGACGGCACCGCCGGCGGCGTTGCCACCCGACCCCGGGCCGGGGGCGACGGTGCCACCGGCGAGGCGCTCATCGCCGGCAGTACGGCCATCACCACCGCGGCCATCGCCGGCAGTGCCATCAGAGGGGTCCACACCACCAGCCGCACGACCACCCACCCCACGGCCGGCACCGGCCGTGCCACCGGCGAGGCGCTCATCGCCGGCAGTACGGCCATCACCACCGCGGCCATCGCCGGCAGTGCCATCGGAGAGGTCCACACCACCACCCACCCCGCGACCGGCCCCGGCGGTGCCACGGGCCAGGTCCACACCACCGGCAGCACCGCCGCTCCTGCCGCGACTGCCGACAGCGTCCGCGCCGCCGGCACCACCGCCGGCCGAACCGCGGTCGCCACCTTCGGCGGTACCTCCGGCGTTGTCCCCATCGGCGCCGTATCGACCAGAGGTGACGCCGTCGTCAACGCGCACATCGCCGGCAGCGCTGCGACCCCCGTTGCCGCCCGGGCCACGGCCACCGCCGGCTGCGGCGAGGCGTTCCAGGTACTCGCCGGCGGCGGCGAGCCGTTCGCCCAGTTCAAGGTCGTCGCCGAGGGCGCGCAGGCGCTGCCACGCGCGGTCGACCGGGGCGAGTTCGACGGGCCGGCCGCGGCTGCTGAGCCACTCCTGCACCTCGGGCAGCGAGAACAGCGGGCTGGACGCGGTGCCGCCGACGGGCCGCGGGAAGTCGCCGTGGCGGCGGCGCCAGTTGCTCACCGCGGCGCGGCGCACCCCCGCGAGCCGGGCGATGTCGGCGGCGTTGACCGTCGCGGAGTCGTCCATGGTCAGCACGATAGCTGACGCCTGGGGTTTCCATCGTTTTGCTTGTTAACTCAGTCAACCAATGGTTTCATGGTGGCATGGTCACCAACCAGACCCGGTTCACCCTGCGGTACGCCGCGGGCTCCGACACCGGGCGACGACGCTCGATCAACGAGGACTCCGTCTACGCCAGCGGGCGGCTGCTCGCCGTCGCCGACGGTATCGGTGGTCAGCCCCACGGGGAAGTGGCCAGTGCCACGGCGGTCGGCGTGCTCGCGAGCCTCGACTCGGAACTGCGCTCGCTCGACCTCGAGTCGCTCGACCTGCAGGCCACCCTCGCCGACGGCGTCCGGCGCATCGGCGAGCGCCTCGCCGAGATCGCCGAGCAGGACCCGGCCACGCACGGCATGGGGACCACGCTCACCACGTTGCTCTTCGACGGCGTCCGCTTCGCCGCCGCCCACATCGGCGACTCCCGCGGCTACCTCCTGCGCGACGGCGAACTCCACCGCATCACGCGTGACCACACCCTCGTGCAGGCTCTCGTCGAAGACGGCCGCATCTCGCAGGCCGACGCCGCCGACCACCCGCGCCGCTCGCTGCTCATGAAGGCGCTGCAGAGCACCGGCTCGGGCGAGCCCGACGTCTGGGAGTTCACCCCCGCCGCCGGCGACCGCCTCCTGCTCTGCTCCGACGGCCTCACCGCCGGCGCCGCCGAACCCGCCATCGCCGAGGTGCTCGCCACCGGCACCCCCGAGGAAACCGTCCCGGCCCTGATCACCCTCGCCAACGACGGCGGCGGGCCCGACAACATCACCATCGTGGTCGCCGACGTCCTCCCCGCCTGACGGCCCACCTGCGAAGCCACAGCACCCCATCCGGTACTCTTCCCCACGGAGGATTGGCCGAGCGGCCTAAGGCGCACGCTTGGAAAGCGTGTTGGGTTCACGCCCTCGCAGGTTCGAATCCTGTATCCTCCGCCGCAGTAACCAGGCAAAACGCCGGGTGCCCCGCTTCGGGACACCCGGCGTTTTCCGTCTTAGTCTCAGTTCTAGTCTCATTCGCCCCTGGTTAGGCCACCTCTGGCGCCTCGTCGCCGTCGTCCGATGCGTCGCTCGGGGGTGCCCAGAGCAGCCCGTCGACCCGGCCGGCCACGCCCCGCCTGATGCGGTCGGTCACGTGCTGATACCTCGCGGCCATGGCCGTGCTCGACCACCCCATGATGGACATGACGGTCCGCTCCGGGACCTCCAAAAGTAGGAGAACCGTCGCAGCGGTGTGCCGGGCATCGTGCAGGCGTCGCTCTCCCAGCTTGGCGTCGCGCAGCAGCTCCTTCCAGTGGTGGTAGTCCGTGTTGGGCACGAGCGGTTGACCGGTCGGCTTGGTGAAGACGTAGCCGGTCTCCTCCCATAGGTCGGCCGCCAGGGCGCGTTCCTGGGCCTGGGCCGCCTGGTGCCGCACCAGCAGAAGCGCGAGTTGCTTGGGGAGCCCGATGTACCGCTTACCGGCCCGCGACTTCGTGGGCGCGGTCTCCCGCCGTGTCGAAACGCGCTGCGGGCAGTAGCCCGCGAACTTCCGGCCGCACGGATTCGCGCATCCGTGCTTGTACTTCGGCCGGAGCCGGTTCCGTCGCACGCCGATTTCGGGTGCGTGGTGCTCGAAACACCTGGCGCAGAACGGGGACCCGTGCGTCTCGCACGGCCGGTCCCAGCGGTCCCAGTTCACGTCCGCCCACTGGATGCCGAGCGCCTCGCCCTGGCGGAGCCCCAGGGCGAGAGCGATGGCCCAACGGGCGCTGTTCCGCTTGCAGTCGGCGGTCTCCAGAATGCGCTGAATCTCATCGACGTCGTACGGCTCGTAGTCCTGCTCCTCCACCTTCGGAGCGCGGGCGAGCTCCGCCGGGCTGTCCGTGATGATCGTGCGCTTCTTCGCCTCCTTCAGCGCCGTACGGATCGTGCGGTGAACCTGATGCACTCGCCCGGGCGCGGCGCCCGCCCGGATCATCTTCCGGTAGAGCTTCTCCAAGTGTTCGGGCTCCAGCTTGTCTTCGGCGTGCGAACGCTGGAGGCGGTGCGCCCCAACACCAGGGATCAGGTGCACCCGGCACGCGACCTCGTACGCCTCCCATGCATTCTCGGTGATCGTCGGCGGCGCCACGATCTCGTACAGCCAGTGGTTCAGCCACTTTTCAACGGTCCAGTTCTGCCCCGCCGTGCGAACGCGTCCTTCATTGCGCTCGTTCTCCCACTCACGAACTCGGTTCCGGACCTTGGTTTCGTCCTTGGACATGGTGTGCCGACGGTCCGGGTCCCCGTTGTCCTTCTTGCCGACCGTCACGCGGCCGTGCCAGTGACCGTCGGATTCGCTGAAGTAGACGCTGCTCTGGCCGTTCGGCGCGCGCGTGCCCTCGGGACGCTTTTTCCTTGCCATTGAATGTCCTCCCCTCAGGCGGCAGCCTTGCCGCTGGACTCGGCGACCAGGCGGGCGGCGAATTCGTCGATGGCGGATACGGAGATGCGGCGGAGTCGGCCGATGCGGACGGATTGCAGTTCTCCGGAGCGGACCAGGCTGTAGGCGGTGGTGCGGCCGATGCCGAGCCGTTCCCCGGCTTCTTCGACGGTCAGGAGAACGCGCGGTGGTAGCGGCCGGGGTGTCGGCTGCGCGTCGTCGGGGCGCTGGGCTGCGAGGCGTTCGGCGAGTTGGGCGAGGCCGGCGGCGAGTTGGGCGATGTCGTTGGCGGTAGCCATGGGTGGTGAGCCCTTCGGGTCGCGGTGCGGGTGGCAGCGATGGCCATGAGTCCTCCTCTGTACGTAGGAAACGAAGGAACGAAGGAAGTGCCTGACCTGGGTTTTCTCTGGGTCCTTAGTTCGTACGGAACGAACTAAGTCGGTCGGGTCGAGGGCGTTTGTGCTGGTCAGCGAGTTTGTTCGTTAGTTCGTTTGGTTCGTCGGCGCGTCGGGGGCGCGGGCCGTGTAGATCTCGCTCGGACGGCCCCGGCCGCTGGCCGGCGGTCGGGTCGTGACGGTGATCTGCCCGGCGGCTTTGAGCTGGTCGAGCAGAGTGGTGATCTCGGCGGCGGGGGTGTTGCCGCGGAAGTACTCCGCCGTAATCGCCTTCCGGGTCCGTCCGTCCGCGCCGGCCGCGCCGATCCACGCGGCAAGCTTCGCGAGGGCCGACGTGTCGGTGAAGACGGCGCGGGCGGAGGCGATGGAGTAGCGGACCAGCGCGGCGGCCGCGGTGAGGTGCGCGACCCCAATCGTGGGGGTGCCGTCGAGAGCGGCGTGGATGCCGGCGATGCGCAGGCAGTTCGGGGCCGCACGGGAGGAGAACTCCTCCACCGGTCCACCTTCGGCGTCGCCGTGGTCGCCGCCGAGTTCGATGTAGAGCCGTCGCCACAGTTGGATCGCGTCGTCGGTGAACCCGAGAGTCCCGAACCGCGCCCCTTCGGTGAGCCGCTTGCGCAGCTCGGAGCCGAGTCGCTCGATCAGGTTGGGGTCCGCGCCTTGGGAGAAGGGCAGGAACTGGCATTGGGCGACGGCGATGGGCAGGAACCGGTTGTAGGTGCCGCCGGCGAGGTCGGAGGCGGACACCTTGGCGCGGAACTCCTTCGGGGTGATGTGGCCGAGGATGCCGACGTGGGTGTCCTTAGCGATGCGGGCGGACACGGCGAGGGTGGACAGGTCCCCGCCGTCCCACGCGTTGCGCAGGGTGGCGGAGAGCGAGTTGCCCTCGCGCTTCATGCGCTGCATGACCCCGGCCCACTCCGCTTCGAACACCAACAGCCGCTTGTCCCCCGGCGGCAGCGCGCCGGGTGCGCGCTTGCCATCGTCGTCGGGGCCGTCTTCGTCGGCGGCGAACATCGCAGCGAGCCCTTCCCCGGAGGTGAGCCCGGAGCGGACGTTGACCGTCATGAACTCGGCATCGGCGGCGGTGAGCACCCGCCGTGCCGAGCCCCACCCGGCCCCTTTCCGCCCGCCCCCGGTGCGGCCGACGATCAGCGGCCACACCAACAGTGGGTGCGAGTCGTCCCCGGCCCGCACGTGCGGCGAGCGTCCCAAGTGGACACCCGCGGCGCAGAGCAGCGACGCGAGGATGCCGATCGGGTCCGCCTCGGTGGTCGGGGCGATCTGGTGGGTGATCCACCCCAGATAGGTGTCGTAGACGACGGAGTCCAGACCGGGCAACGCCTTGCGGGCGTGGGTGACCTGCTCACGCTCGCGGCGTTCGAGGTCGGTCAGGTCGGCGGTCGCGGGCATGTCACCTCCTTCGGAGGCGGGTTGGGGTGGGACCGACCGCAGGGGCCGGGCGGGGCTGGTCATCGGCGTGGCGTCCCTTCCGATCGGTGGGCGGTCAGGCGAGGGCCGGCGCGGTGGTCACGCGGCCCGGTGGGCGACGGGGTTGCGGGCGCCGGCGGACAGCCCGGCGTCGACCACGCGGGCGACTTCCCGTGCGGTGCAGTCGCATCCGGCGGTGACCATGTGTCCGGCCGCGTCGATCAGCGCGGCGCGGGCGGTGGCGTGGTCGATCAGGTTGGCCCCGACCTTGCGGCCGATGGTGTAGGCCGCGGCCGACAGGACGGCGTTGTGGGTGTCTGGTCCGGCCCTACGGACGCGGTCGCATTCCCCTGCGAGTGCGGCCGACCCGTAGCGGGTGGTGTCGACAGAGCGGATCTGAACGGGCGCTGAGTTGGCCGTAGACGCCCGTTCGGCGGCAGCCTGGACCAACCATCCCGGCAGCTCCACCGGGTCGGTGTCGTCGAGCAGTTCGTACGCGCCGGCGGCGGTGACCGACCCCGGTCCTACCGCGTATCCGCCGCCCGCCCGAACGTCCACATAGGCCGCGATGGCGCTCTGCGAGTTGCGCAGGCTCGTGCCGGCCGGGGTGAGGTAGTACAGGTGCCGGCCGCCGGACGGGGTGGCCACGGTGTAGGTGGTCGGCAGCGGTCCGCCCCGCTCCGCCGCGAGCGCGGTGAGGTTGGTCCAGCCGTCCGGGCCGGGCTTGCCTTCGTCGGGCACGTCCGGGTCCAGCACCACCAGCCCTGCCGGGCCGGTCGCCACGGCGATGTTGAACCGTCCGGTGTTCCAGCATCGGCGGATGCGGTCGGTGTCGCGGTGGGCGCGGTTCTCCCAGTCTTTGACCATCGGGCGGTTCTTGGTGCCGGGGGCGAGCGGGAAGATCGGCCAGCCCATCCCGGCGAGGTAGAGCGCCCATTCAAGCAAGTCGTTGCGTTCCATAGTGGACAGTCCTTCCGGCCGGTCAGCAGTGGGTGAGTACGGAGGCGATGGCGTCGTGTTCGGCGGTGTCGACGGTCATGCCGTAGGTGGCTTTGACCGCGACCCAGTGGGCGACATAGCCGCACCGGTCCCGAGCCGGGAGCCAGTGGGCAGGATCCTGGTCGCCCTTGCTGCGGTTGGACTTCGCGGTCACCGCGACCAGGACCAGGCGGGTGTCGTTGGGGTAGCGTTCCCGCTGGGCTCGGGTCCAGCCGCGGGTGCCGGAGCGGGCGGCTTCGGCAAGGGGGACCATGTGGTCGATGTCGAGCGCGCCTGGGCGGGTGACGGTGGTCCCGTCGTAGGGGCTGGTCCAGGTGCCGGCGGTGACGGTGCAGTGCGCACCGGTCGTCACGCCGCGGCCCTGGTTGCGCAGGACGGTTTCGCGGGCGTCGCAGTCGCCGGCGACGATGCTCCAGTGTGGCCAGTCGGCGCGGGAGTAGTGCGCTCCGGTGTCGGCCGGCGCGACGCGCAGCCCGGCGAGCTGTCGCCGCGCGCCGGCGACGTCGACAGCCGTGGCGGTCGGCGCGGTGCCAGCCGCCGGGGTGACGGTGGTGTGATCGGGAACGTGGCAGGCGGCCGGGGTGGTGGCGGTCGCGAGGGCAATGGGTGCGGCAGTGAGCAGGGCGCGGACGGTGGTGTGCGTGGTCAAGACGAGTCCTCACGTCAGTCACACTGTGTGACAGCTTTGGAGTGCGCGGAACCTAGCCCTAGAAATCCGGAGCTGTCTCGATCCCGGGTTTTCGAGGGCTCGGTGGGTGTTTCTGCAGGTGGGCGCTAGGTTGCTAGTGTCCTGGTCAGGGCCGGCGCGGGGTGCTAGCGGGGATGCTAGATCTAGCATCGGGTGACGCTAGGTCGGTGATCAACGCTAACCCCCGCGCCGATTACACTCTGTGCTACTTCTGGTTGTGCTTGTCGACCGCGGTGAACACGTCGACGCGGTTGACGCCGCGCCGGTTGGCGGGCTTGCCGGTCTCGTCCTTGCCGTAGACCTGGATCGTGTCGACGCCCCACGGGGCGAGGGACTGTGCGAGCTGGTTGGCCTTGCCGCGGCCGTCCAGCGTGCCCCACGCGCCGTAGACGTCGGGGCGCAGCGCGGCGAGCCGGTCCACGATGGACTCGGACCAGACCTTCTTCTCGCCGGGCTTGAGCACCGCGGCCACGTCCAGGATCAGCACGTGCCCGGCCTTGGTGTCCTCGCCGTCCGTCTCGACCTGCCCGGCGGCGTAGCCGGTGATGGTGCCGGCGGCCTCGCGCGCGACGCGGGCGCGCTGCACGATCGCTTCAGCGGCCGGGCCGTCGATCAGGTAGGTGCGGGTGATCTTCGGGTCGTCGCTCTCGCCCACGAGGTAGCCGATTCCCTTGTCGTTGAACGAGAACAGCGCCGCGTTGATCCCGCGCTTGTACGCGCCGGTCCCGAGGATCATGTCGTTTTCGGGTTGTGCCATCACCCGCAGGCAGAACCGCAGCCCGGCGTTGGCGGAGATGCCCTTGGGCAGGCTGGACGCGTCCGGGCGCTGCGTCGCGAGAACCAGCATCAGCCCCATCGCCGGACCGCGCTTGGTGATGGCCTCGGCGAGCTTGTTGGCTTCCTCCTTGAAGTCCTCGTGGGAGAACACTTCCTGGCACTCGTCGATCACCGCGAAGATCGGGTGAAGCCCCAGGTCACGGGTGCTCGACAGGTGCGGGGTGACCTTGTTTTCCGGGCACAGCTTCGGGTCGGACTCGGCGATGCGGGAGAGCACCTTGGCGCGGCGGTCCATCTCCTTGACCAAGTACCGCAGCCCGTCCATCACCTCTTCCAGGGTGGCGGTGTCCGCGCCGGAGGCGTAGCGGTGCGCGACCGGCTTGCACATGCCCAGGTCACCGGTGCCCTTGAGCTCGAACAGCAGCAGTTCGGCCATCGGGTCCAAAGCGGCGGCGAGCACCAGGATGCGCAGCGCGAACGTCTTGCCCATGCGCGGCATAGCGCCGATCAGCATCGCGACGAACATCAGGGTTACTGTGACCGGCCGGCCGCGCTGGTCGGTGCCGAACGGGATCGGCTCGAACAGGTTCACCCGGCCGCGGCGCGCGAGCGGCCACGTCGGGGCCTTCTGCTTGTTCAGCGGCTTGTCCCCGACCCAGATCACCAGCCGCCCGGGGTGTTCGTCGGAGACCGGCTCGGGCCACACGCACCCGAGCGGACGGCGCAGACCGGAGGCGAGCTTGTCCCGGCGTTCCATCACCATGTCCACGGTGACGCCGTACGGGAGTTCGACTTCGGCGCGCCAGCCGTCGCCGTCACGCACGATGGGCGCCGGGAAGTGGATCTTCTCGCCCTTGCCGGCCATGGCCTGGTCGATCTTGGCGATGCCGAGTGACCCGAGCGCGTTCAGGACCACGTCGGAGGTCAGCTTCGGCACCCGGGCGGCGATGACCGCGCGGGACACGATCGGCTTGTCCGCCCGGCCGCCGACGGTGCCCAGCAGCGCCGCGGCGGTGGTGCCCGCGGCGAGGTACCAGCCCCACCCGGTCACCGCGCCGACGAACAGGTACAGCCCGGCCACCAGGAGCAGGAACGCGAGGAACACCGCGGCGGAGCGCTTGCGCACCCGCTGTTCACGGATCTCCGCGAGCTTGCGGTACTCCTCGGTGTTGCCCGTGGCCACCGCGTTCGCGCGCAACGGCTTCGCCTCCGCGTCGAACACCCAGCGGTGGGTGTTCACGACGATCCGCGCCGCACCGCGCGGCGAGTGCAGCACCAGCACGCCGACGTAGCGCGGCGTCCGGACGGCGTGGTAGGCGCAGGTGTGTCCGGCGTAGCCGGCCAGCCATTTCGCCCGCGAGAGCAGCTCGTTGCGCGAGCGGGCCCACCCGGGGATCACCTCGCGGGTCTTGGCTTCCCGCGCCCCGGCCCACCACGAGGGTGCGGCCTTCGGCGCGGGCTGGTCGACCATCAGCGGGTTCACCGGGGCGGCCGGGTCCTCGTCGTCGACGATGACCCCCTTGACCACGATGCCGTCCACCACGTCCGGGGCGGTGTCGGTGCGGTCTTGGGCGGGGATGTCGTCGGCGGTGCGGGCGGTGTCCGGGCGGATCGGGACGACGGTGCCGGAGCGGGTGACGGCCGTGTCGGTGGCCGCGGTGTCGTCGCCGTTCATGGACGCGTCGGCGTGGGTGTTCACGGCCGGGCCGGCCGGGGTGTTCGTGGACGGGTTGGGTGTGGTGTTCACGGAAGTGAGCCCTTCGGGGTTGGTGTCGTTCACGGGGTCGGGCGTGTGGTCGGCGGTGGTGGACATCAGGCGGCCTCCCTCTCGGTGGTGGCGGGCTGGTCGGCAGGCACCGGCGCGACAGCCGGGCGGGTGGCGGTTTCGGCGGTCAGGTCGTCGGCGACGTTCTTGCTCGTGCCGCGGGAGATGTCCGGGCAGACGCTGCGGACCCATGCCGGGGTGATCTCGACTCCGGGCCCCCACGCTGCGCGCGCTTCGGCGAGGTAGTCGGTCCGGAGCTTGCGGACCGGCTTCGCCGTGGCCTTGCGTGCGGCCGGGCGTCGCCGCGGCGGCCGGGCCGGGGCCGGCGGCTCGACGACCGGGGCGGCCTCGGTGTCGCCGGGCGCGGCGGGTGCCGACTCGGCGGCGGGGGTGGCCGGGTGGTCGTCGGCCGTGTCCGCCTGGCCCGTGAACGCGGTGCCGGCGGCGGCCTTGACCGCCTCGGTGAGCTTGTCCCGCAGCACCGGCGCGGTCTCCGCGGCGAGGAACACAAGCACCGGCGGAACCGAGTGCAGCACCACCCCGGCCACGTCGAAGTGCGTCCAGGACTTCCAGGTGTTCATCACGTAGGTGGCCAGGAACGCGAACCACTTCGTCCGGTGCGCCCACATCCCGGTGGAGACCTGGTAGCGGGCGGTCACCTGCTCTGCCCGCAGCACCGCGACCAGGACCAGCGAGACCATCGGGTCCAGCAGCCACCCCGCGACCCACCCGGCCGACCAGGTGGCCGCGCCGGCAGCAGCAAAGCTCTGGACGTTGACCATCGTGAACGCCAACCCGAGGGCGATCCCGAGCCAGATCACCGCGTCGATCTGCGTGCGGACCTTCTCCACCCGCAGGGCCACCACGTCCGGGTGGTTCGAGAGCCGGCGGACCTGCGCGGCGGTGGCGGCGTCCTGCGCGAGCTTGTCCGCCTGCGTGAGCGGCACGTGCCGCGCGTCGGTCGACGTCGTGGCAAGTTCCGTGCTGGTCATCGGCGACCACCCCCGTGGTGCGTGACGATTTCGGTGATGGCCATCAGCCGCACGATCGTGTTGGCGGCGAGCAGGGCCGGGACGATGAGCGTGATCCAGGTGGCCGTGGTGTTGCCGATCTTGACGACCACGAGCCACTGGACGAACGCGATGCCCGCGGTGCACAGCACCAGTCGGACCAGGTTCGCGGTCATGCGGGTGACCTCGCGGACCCCGCGCAGGCTCTTGGTGGCGGACTTGCGGCCGGCGCGCCACACCGAGAACGCGCCGATCAGGGCGAGTCCACCGAGGACGTAGAGGGTTGTCGCGGGCATCAGGCCACCACCTTCGGGACGTCGACGCGCGCGGTGTGCGCGGTCGGAAGCGGGATCACCGGGGCCAGCCCGGCGGAGTAGACGGGAAGGTCGGTCGGCGACACGGTGGGTTCGCCGATCACGTACTCGTGCAGGTAGGAATCCGGGGCGAGCCCAACGGAGTAGAGGCAGGCTTCGCACGTGCGGTGCAACTTCGGCAGCTCCGCCCACCCGATCTCGCCGCACTGCCGGCAGGTCCGGCGCGCGGCCAGCGCCTTGTCCAAAGCGGACTGACGGGCCGGAGTCATCGGCCGGACCGGCTTCGCATCGGCGATCAGGTAGAGGTTGGCGTACACGAGCTTCCCGGCCTTGCGGCACCGGAAGTACAGGAACGCCACCGGGTCCTGACCACCCGGACGCAGGTCCCGAGCCCGCAACTGCCGACGCGTCGCGAGAAGGTGACGCGGGGCGGTGTTGCGGGAAAGCAGCGGCCGGCCGTGCCAGCGGCCCCGGGTGTACTCCAGGTCCTGCGACCACGCGACGGCCGCGAGCACCCACGGGAATCGACGGGCCATCACCGATCACCCGCCAACAGCGCGAGTTCCCGGTCCCAGTTGATCCGGGTGGCTTCGGTGCCGGCCGGGACCATCGCGTCCGAGTCGTCCAGGAACCGTTCCAGCTCGGCGCGCTTGAACGCGAGGTTGCAGGAACCGGAGCCCTTGGGGTC
Organism: Amycolatopsis sp. NPDC051903; assembly: GCF_044452505.1. NCBI lineage: Bacteria > Bacillati > Actinomycetota > Actinomycetes > Pseudonocardiales > Pseudonocardiaceae > Amycolatopsis > Amycolatopsis sp. NPDC051903. Next base: position 205,076 of record NZ_JBITBT010000003.1, read on the forward strand.
GAACAGCGACACCCAGATCACCGCGTCATCCTTCGTCGCGGGGGTGACCTCGACGTCCCCGATCCCGGCCGGCGCGTTGAGCCCGTCGGCCAGGAGGTCCCGAGACAGCAGCCACACCACCGAGATCGCGCCGTCCGGCACGTCCAGCTCGACCGCGAACGGGTCCGACGCCCGGTAGGTCAGCGTGACCGTACGATGCCCGCCGTCCAGGGCCGGTCCGCCGGCCGGGCAGATCACCGTCCCGGCGGTCAGCCGCCGGCGCAGCAGCGTGCGGGCGGTCATGCCACACCGCCGGAGACCAGCTCGACCGACTCACGGACCAGCGTGAGCGCGGCTTCGCGGACGTCCTGCGCGTCGTCGCTGAGGCACGCGTCGTCCAGGGCGTCGGCCATCGCGAACAGCCACGTCACCCGCGCGGCCACGTAGTCGCTCTCGTTGCGGAAGCTCGACACCGAGCCCGGCCGCTGGGCCAGCAGAGCGGTGATGTCCTTGTACTGTCCCGCGCTGAGCGCGGTGGTCGTGCCTACCATGGGAAACCTCTCCGAGTTGCTACCTGCGTGGTGGTGGGGAGTCCCGGCCTGGTCGGAGCGTTCTTGGCGGTTCGAGCCGCCCAGGCTGGGGTCAGAAACGGCGGATACGGTGGGGATGCCGTGCGGGGCGGTCATGTCAGCACCGCCAGCAGCAGCGCCACGGCCAGCAGCGACAGCCCAACCACCAGCAGTCCCATCGCGGTGGAGATCTGCCGGTACTTGCGGACCGCGATGCCACCCAGGTGGGCGGTGTCGTCGGCCAGCGTCTCGGTAACGGGGACGCTGCCGGCTTCCAGCAGCGCGGCCGGGCCGTTGTAGGCGGCGTGCAGCCACGAGCCCGGCGTGGGGAACTGGGTCAGCCGCGGCCGGACCGCGGACAGCAGCACCAGCACCGAGGCGAAGATCGGCGCAGCGGCGAGCCACAGCCCGACCGTCGCCGGAACCGACATCTGCCGGGTCGTCAAGGCCACCACCCCGGAGAAGGCCAGACCGACCAGCCCGAGCAGCGTGGTCACCTTCGTATCCGCCTTGCCCAGCTCGCTCCGAGCCTGTTCGTGGGCCATGTGCACATGCGGCATCGCGTCGGCGTAGGTCATCGGTTCTCCTCCTTGGCGGCGGCTTCGCGGCGTACTCGCTCGATCTCTTCCTGCTGGCGCTGCACCTCGCGGTGAAAGGCGCCGGAATCGCTCTCGCTCACGCGGCCTCCCCTCGGGCCGGAGCGGTGGTGTCCAGCCGGGTCGGCAGCACCCGCAACGTGGCTCGGTCGGCCCGGCGGCGGGTGCGGTGGGCGTGCTGCGCGTCGGTGAACGCGTGCCGAGTACGGACCTCCGCCACCGCCGTTGCGGCGGTCAACTCCTGGTCCACCTCCGCCAGCAACGCATCAATGGCCGACTCGTCCAGCCCATCCGGGCAGAAGCCCTGACCAGCAGGAACGCCGTCAACGGCGGTCCGGACGACGCGGTTCGTGATTCGTGCGGAATTCATTGAGAGCCCTTCAGGTCGGGAATGTCTTAAGACATCCTGGTGTCTCAAGACATTATGAGACAGGGCTACCCCTGTCAAGCCTCCGTCTTAAGACGATTGGGATTACGCTGTGCCTGTGAGCGACATCGAGGAAGCACAACCCGACAGCAGACGAGCGAGCCGCCGCGTCGCCGACCTGCTCCTACGGCAGATCCAGGCCGGGACGCTGCAGCCGGGCGAGCCTCTGCCGCCATATCGCCAGATCGCGAACGCTTACGGTGTCGTGCCGAATACCGCCATGGCTGCCGTCCGACTCCTGCGCGACGAGGGCTACGTCTCGATCAAGCCCAACTCCGGAGCCCGCGTGCTTGACCGTTCTGCTGCCGAACACACAGACGTCGCCGCTGAACTGGCAGTCATGGAAAACGACCTGTCCGAACTGCGAACATCCGCACAGCGACTCGCGACCGACATCAGCACGCTCGAGTCGCGCGTGTCGGACCTGAGTCGTCGCGTGGCCGGCGAAACTACCTGAGAACCATCCCGTCACCATCGCTTCTCCTCCCTTCCGATCTCGTGGGGCCGGCGGTTCGCTGCCCGTGCTTCAAGAATCGGCGAGATGACCTTGATCCGGGAGATGAGTCGCTGGTGAGTCGGAGGTGAGTCGATCGGCTCACCAGGTTTGACCAGGCAAAACGTGATTGCGGAGGTACTGGCCGTGACAGCAGAGGGGCGTCCGACCACGGACCTCCGACGCGTTCGCATGGCGGCAGGCTTAACCCAGGGGGAAGTTCGCCAGCGCTTGACGCGAGCCCGAGCAGCCCGCAACAAGATGCCCCCCAAAGACTCCAGCCTCAAGCGGATGTACACGTCATGGGAGACAGGCGAGGTCGCACCGACAGACTGGCGCGACGAACTGTGTGAAGTGTTCGGCGTGACCGCCGGAGAGCTGGGGCTCGCCGGCGACGAACAACCGCCATCGCCGCTGATCCTGCCCGCCACCCCACCAGCCGTGACCGGGTACGGCGACGATGCCTACCTTGAATCAGTCCGGGGCTACATTCAGAATCTGGTCTCGCTCGACAACCGATTCGGCGGCGCGGACCTCGTGAGGCTGTCAGTCAGGTTCTTCAATTCACTCCACGATCTCATCGGCACTGGCGCATACGATGTAGGCATCGAAAACGACCTGAACGCCGCCGCGGGCGAGCTGGCTGAGGTCGTGGGCTGGCTCGCTTATGATGCCGAACAGCATGACTTGGTACGCCGAATGAATCAGGAGTCCCTCTACTACACCCGCCTCGCCGGAGATCGAACCATCGAACTACTCACCATTCAGAACGCGAGCATGCACGCGGGTGCAATGGGAAGACCACGCGAAGCACTCCAACTTGCTCGATCAGTTCTCAACGGCCGCGAGAAATTGTCACCACGGTTACGAGCACTTTTCCTAACCCGCGAATCTCGGGCGCTAGCTCAGGCCGGTGACCCGTCTTCGATCGGCCGATTCGATGAGGTTCGATCCCTTTTTCTAGAGGGCGTACAGGACAACGATCCGGCGTGGGCTTGGTGGATCGACGAGCGCGAATTGGCATGGCACGAGGCGATGGCGAAACGTGACCTACAGCAGGAGAACATCGCGATAAGTGAATTTGAGCATTCCGTGGAGGCGACCCCGAACACGGAGACTCGCAGCCAGTACCTCCACCGCGCTTATCTACTTCAGGCTCAGGTTGAGGTCGGCTCGTGGGTCGATGTCGTAAGCACTGTCGATTCACTCATTCCACTCGTTTCCCAAGTAGCATCTCCACGCACAGTGCTGATTTTGCGTAACGTAATCGAAAAGGTGGTAGTACTCAAATCGGTACCAGACGACGCACAGACCAGCATGACTCGTTTGAGCCTCGAAATGGACAGGGCGGCGGTATGATGAAGCACCCGGTGAGCCGAGAAGAGTTGCACTCGATAGCGGACGCGGCCATGGATCAGTATTTCCTCGTGTCACCCGAGAAGCTTTCCAAGATATATGACGCCGCAGCCATCACGGCGGAGGATCGGGTGGTCGAGGTCGGCGCTGGCGCAGGGACAGTTTCCCATGAGATGCCCCCAACGAAATCCTTGACCGTAGTCGAGCTAGACGACCGCCTGCTGGATCTACTGCGTCGCCATGCCCCAGCGAACGCCAAGTTGATCCACGGAGACGCCTTGCATGTAATCCGCGATCTGCAATTCGATGTCCTGATCGCGAACCTACCCAACACCATCACGGAGGAGCTCCTACCGATCTTACCGGACCTCGACTTCCGGACGGCCGTGCTAGCCGTCGGCGAGCACACAGACGTGAGCAAGCTTGGAAGGCAGTTTGACGTCAGCGAGGTGACGACCATCTCGGGGGATGACTTCGCGCCACCTCAGCCAAGTGTGTCGCGCATCGTAAAGGTTGCTTCACGTGGTCACCGCGACAACGCGTCGACTGCCTGACGACGCCACGGACGCCACGGACGCCACGGACATTGACGGACGTCAACTACTCGGCCACGCATGAAACAGATGCCGCTCCAACCGGCTACTTAGCCAATCCAATAACGTCGCCGCACCCGGACAATACTTCTCCTAGCCAAGCCGCAACGATAACGTCAAACTCGATATCACTCCTCATACAAGGTAGACTACATTGCCATTTGACAGACTGATTGGCATAATCGGCACCGCACTAGGCGTTGTCGGAATCATTATATCCTTCTTCCTTGCCAAAAGGGGGCGAGAGAGACCAGAAATTCGCCATCTGGAAGATTTCGACGTCGTCATCAGCCCCGAAGATGCCTTGCTAAATCGCGGGTTGGAACTACAGTTCAATGGTCGAAATATCAATACCGTCAGCCGCACAATCTTCGCAGTCTGGAACCGTCGCGGTAGCACACTCCTAGGGACAGACGTCGTACCCGAAGATAAGCTCCGCCTGCAGCTAGGCGACAAAGACATCGTGCTACGGGCTCGAATCGTCGCGTTCAGCCGCCCGCAGATTAAGGCAACGCTGACAACAGGAGCGCAGCATAAAGCCAACCAGGTCATCCTGGACTTTGATTTTCTCGACCCTAGTGATGGCTTCATTGTAGAAGTGATCCACCCCGGCCCTGACAAGCCCACCATGGAAGGCACAATGCGGGGTGCGCGCCTCGTATCCATCGGCAATGGCACGTTGACAGCAGCAACCTTGGATTACATGACGGAGAAGTCGCGAATCACTCGAATCAAGAACTGGTTTTCCCGCCAAGGCGTAGGATTCCTAATTTCCGGATCAACGCAGATCGCGTTCATCACAGCCGTGCTTGCTTACTACATCGCCAACTACGTTAATTCGCCAAAAGACTCCCTGGTTCCGGTAAGTAAATACAACCTGCAAACCTTAGATGGACAGAAAGACTTTGCGGGAGCCATAAACCGAATCAACGATTCCATTGGCCCAATACCCACCGTCTACGTGTTCGCCCTACTCGCCGTACTTTCCGTGTTGGGCTTCACATGGCTGCTACGGCGAAGGACCATGCGGATCATTCCCAAGTCGATCGTCACCCATCGAGTTACCGACGAACAGGCAGACGAAGCGCCTGAGCAACCAACCAGTGACGCAATCGAGCAATCTGGGCGCACAACCAACTCCAAAGCTCGCGAGCTGGAACTCCGTCGGAAACGGCCGCAAGTCGCACGGGACCGGGACCCGTGGCAATCAAGCCCTAGTCTCAAGCTGAGCGTAGGAGACAGGGTCGAGCACGCCAAGTACGGCTTCGGCACGGTCCGCATCGTCGAGGGCACAGGCTCGCGGACAACTGCCACCGTTGACTTCGGCGAGAAGGGCAACGTCAGGCTGATGCTGCTTGGCAGCGTGCCAATGCGAAAGGTTGACAAGTAGCCCCCCATTCACCCCCCACGCCAGAGAATTCAGCGCATTAGGCCAGGTCGAGGGCACCTTTCCGAGCGCGTTCAAAATCCGCCCAGCCCGACCTGATAGCCCTACGTCACCACTGTCTCGTCGTGCCGCCTACTTAACGCGAACGGGCTACTGAAAGCCCTGACGGCGATACCTGACCAGCCAGCCAGTACTAGTTATAGAGATGGTCCTTCGACGCTGATCCGTCTCGTCCACCGTACTGTCGATCAAGTTGGCCTGCTCAAGCCTCACAAGGTGAGCGCGCATCGCCTGGGGCGTGTTGAAGCCGAAGCTCTCGTAGTCCCCGGGCGCAATCGAACCGCCCTTATCAGCGATCTTGTCAAAGAGTCTCCACTGCGCCGGCTGAAGGTCTGCAGCTAGCGTGTATTCATCTGCAACCTGCGCCATCCACGCTTCTAAGTAAGCTTCTTTGTCCTCTTGAGAGGCGTGAAGTTCATCCTCCGATTCCAGCCATATCGCGAAATCCTGGGCGTGCTTCAGGGCATTACGAAGGTTCTTGTTTGCCACCTGATACAGGTGACTAAAGCTCTTGGGGCTAACCGGAGCTTCCGGGTCTGGTCGGCTCGAAAAATGTGCAAGTCGACGACGGATAAGCTCTGGCACGTCGTCGTCGCCTACTGGGGAAAGTTCGATTGGACTGCTCAGTCTCCCAGACATCCGAGGAGACGAAGCAGCGCTCCTTACGATACCTTTAGAACCACACAATACCCAGCGTATTCCCGACATGCTCAACATGCCATCACGCATCTCTTCAAGCACTCGGCGCGCCTCAACCGACGTCTGAAGAAGCTCCAAGTTATCGATGACAGCAACGAAAGCGCCGCTCTCGCCAGCATCGAACGTCTCAGCAAGCCAACTTTTGACAAGCATTCGAAGACCAGTTGTACCAAAACCAGCCGTCGTGTTTGCGCTGGCGGAAGTTGACCCGTTTACCCCGAAACCAAGAACCGACGCCCCCATGCCGCCCGCTTTGATGAGCGGTTCAGTCAACCACCGCTTCAAGTCTTCCAGCGGGGGTGTGGGCATTAGATGCTCTTGAAGAAACTGCTCATGCGCGATGTATGACTCGATGATTTCCAGAAGCGCTGAGCGCTCGAAGGATTCCGCGCTGTCGGCGATCTGCAGCGGGTTCGCAGTCGGCAGAAGCAGATAACCTTCTCGTCCGGCCTCGAAGTCACTTTGCGCACGGTAGGCGGCGACCGAGACGAGACTGGTCTTACCGACGCCATTCTCGCCCTCGATGGTCGGATGCGTGTCGGTCGACCTCAACTTGCTCGTCAGTGTGCGAAGCTCACGCTCGCGTCCGACCATGAGGTCGGCTCCAACGGCTGTCGCCTTCAAGGGCTCGACCCCATACGGGTTACCCGAGTATCCGATCGCCGTCCAGAGTGACATCCAGGTAGTCCTCACTGATCAAGTACGCCGCGTGTCGATGGTAGTCGTCGGACAGCTACCGAACGTTTCGAGGCGCGCGGCAGGTCACCCAGGCTGCGCTCACCGGACCGTCCCCTCCACACTCAGCACAGCTCGACCGACCCCGCCAAATTCACCCAATTGGAGCAACTTGCAGAGCCACGAGCTAGTCTCAGTTCTAGTCTCATTCGCCCCAGTCCACCGGCGTTCACCGAACGGCATGCAAGGCTCTGACCTGCGGCTCATGGTTCGCCGAACCTTCGCGTACGGCCGTGTGCAGACTTGGAAAGCGTGTTGGGTTCACGCCCTCGCAGGTTCGAATCCTGTATCCTCCGCCGAGTTACCAGGCAAACGCCGGGCAGCCTTCACGGGCAGCCCGGCGTTTTCCGTTTCAGTCTCCTTTCCCGTCTCAGTCGGCGTCTTTCGGCGCCGTGCGAATGGTCCGGAACCCGCCCAGCCGCGGGGAGGATTGCGCCCCGTGGGGGCCCGGGGCACAGTGATTCGAGTCCGCTCGAGTCACCCGGCCGGGGATGGGCGACCGCGGGGACGATCCCGACACGCGGTTCGCAGGGAGGGCTGTGAGTGCTGAAGCGGTGGTGCTGGGCCTGCTCTGCGCGGTACGGGCGGTGCCGCTCGCGGTGGTCTACGCACTGCTGAGGGCGCGCAACCCGCGGCGGTTGCTGGCGGCCTACCTCGCGGCCGGAGCGATCGTCAGCCTCGGCGTGGGCATCGCGGTGGTGGGCTGGCTCGACGCGCGGGCCGCGTCGGCCGGGTCGTCGACCGCGCGCGAGGTCGTCTACGTCGTGGTCGGGGTCGGGGCGCTGTCCTACGCGGGCGGTTTCTGGAGCGGCCGGATCGGCAACGGCTCCGCGGACCGCCCCAGCCGCGGGCTGACGAACCCCGACGGCGCCGTCGCCCAGCGGCTGCGCAAACCCACGATCGCCGGCGCGCTGGCGACCGGCGCGCTGACGAACCTGCCCGGCCTGTTCTACATCGCCGGGCTGGCCGCGATCCTGGAAACCGCACCCACCCTCTTGAACAGCGTCGTGCAAGTCGTCGTCTTCAACCTGTTGCGGTTCGCCGTGCCGGTCACCGCGCTCGCCTTGCTCGCCCTGCGGCCCGAAACCACGCGCACGGTGATCGACGCGATCCACGACTGGGCCGTCCGCCACAGCCGGCCCGTGATCACCGGGGTGTTCGGGGTGGTGGGGATTTACCTTTCGGTCAAGGGACTGGTGGGCCTGCTGGGCTGAACGGCCCGGCCATCGAGGCCGGCGTCCCGCATCTCGGGGTGTCTAACGAACCGGCCGCAGCCCGGCTCGGACCTCGGAGGCGAACAGCTTCGGCTGCTCCCAGGCGGCGAAGTGGCCGCCCTTGTCGAGCCGGTTGTAGTGGATCAGGTTGGGATAAGCGTCCTCGGCCCAGCTCCGCGGCACCTGGTACAGCTCGTCCGGGAAGACGCTCACCGCGACCGGCACGGAGACGCCCTTCGGGTCGAAGAAGCCGAGCTTGTTCTCCCGGTAGAGCCGGCCGGAAGAGACCCCCGTGTTCGTCAGCCAGTAGTGGGTGATGTTGTCGAGCACGTCGTCTCGGGTCAGTCCCTCGGCCTGTCCGTCGAAGACGCGGGCGATCAGCGCCAGACTGGCCGAGTCGTGGTCGAGCATCCAGGCGGCGAGGCCGATGGGTGAATCCGCGATCCCGTACAGCGTCTGCGGGTGGGTGCCCATCTCGAGGGCGTAGGCCACGTCCGTGGTGAAGAACTCCTTCAGCTTCTCGTACAGGCGCGTTCCCTCGCCGGACAGATCGGCCGGCGCCGGACCACCGGACTGCACGGCTCGGGCGACGTCGGGCCGGACGGCTCCGGGGAAGTTGGTGTGGATGGCGATCAACCCCGCAGGCGCCTGCGCACCCATCAGATCGACGATCTGCCCGCCCCAATCGCCGCCCGTGGCGACGTAGCGGTCGTAGCCCAGGCGCTCCATCAGCTCGGCCCAGGCCCGCGCGATGTGCTCGGGGCCCCAGCCGGTGGTGTCCGGCTTGCCCGAGTACCCGTAGCCGGGCATCGACGGGATCACCAGGTGGAAAGCGTCCGCTTCGCTCGCGCCGTGCGCCGTCGGATCGGTGAGCGGAGCGATGATCTTCAGCTGCTCGATGACGGAACCGGGCCAGCCGTGCGCGACGAGCAGCGGCAACGCGTCTTCGTGTTTCGAGCGAACGTGGATGAAATGAATGTCGAGGCCGTCGATCTCGGTGATGAAATGGGGCAGTGCCTTGAGTTTCTCTTCGCACCTGCGCCAGTCGTACTCGTTCGCCCAATAGCGCGCGAGCGCCTGCATCGTCGCGAGCGGCACACCCTGAGAAATATCCGCGACGGGCTCCTTTTCAGGCCACCGGGTGGCCAAGATACGCGCCCGCAGATCAGCGAGGTCCGCTTCGGGGGTCTCGATCTTGAACGGCCGGATGGCTTGGTCGTGCGCTGCCCTTTTGGTCGTGACAGACATGCGTCTCCTCGGTTGAAGTGGTTTATCGGTGAGTCGCCGACGGAAGCGACGGAGGTGCCGAACGACCCGGAAGCGGAGCGGGAACTCAGTCCGCGCGCCCTTGGCGAAGCCTGCGACTATGCCATCAGACCACCAGCGTTCCCTCACCCGAAACGAGTGATACGCGGTCTGAAAATGACCGGACCGAATACCTGAAAAGCACTCATTACGGTTGTCACGGAATGAGTCCGGCGCAGGTGGACCGCGGGCCACAGTTCTGCGGAACCGGTTCACCGACCGCGCCGATCGAAATTCGCCCCTTGGTGATCGAACAGCCGGACCGGTGCACCACGGCCCGGCGGGCGAACTGCCGGCTTTTCGGACCGCCGCTGTCCCGTGCTCCGCCGTCGCAGCCCGCGATCGCCCGTCCCGCTTGCCCGATCGTCCCGGCCCACCGCACACCGGCAACCGGCAGCTCCTGCCCTCCGTTGTCGGTAGTGGGTCAACCGTCTCGGTCCGAGGAGTGCGTGATGGAGTTCGTTCTCGTCCACGGTGCGTGGCAAGGCGGGTGGGCGTGGGCCGGAGTGGCCGGCCGGTTGCGGGACGCGGGGCACCGCGTGTTCGCGCCGACGCTGCGTGGCGCGGAAGCCGATCACCCCGGGCGCGCGGCCGTCACGCTCGCCGCGATGGGCGAAGGGCTCGTCGAGGACATCCAGGCCGCGGAGCCGGGCCGGTTCGTGCTCGTGGCGCACAGCGCGGGCGGTCCCGTCGCGCAGTTCGCAGCGGATCGGCTCGCGGAGAAGGTCAAGCGCGTGGTGTTCGCCGACGCGTTCGTGCTGCGCGACGGCGAGTGCGTGAACGACCTGGCGCCCCGGGAAAACGTAGCCGAGGGCGAGGCGGCGAAGAACGCCGACGGCACCATTCCGATGTACCCCGGGATGTGGTCGGAACTCTTCACCAACGGCGCCGCCACCCCGGCGCCGCTCGTGCCGATCCCCGCCCGTTGGGTCACCGACCGCGTCACCCTTCCGCGGTTCTGGAAAGCCGAATTACCTTCCAGTTACGTGTTTTTCACCGACGACCGGTCGGCGCCGCGCGCCTCGTTCGAAGCCATGGCGGCCCGGCTCGGCGACCCGCGGCGGGTGGAGTGCGCGGGCCCCCACGAGGCACTCCTGACCCATCCCGACGCCGTGGCCGAAGCGTTGCTGATCGCTTCGAAGGACTAGCGAAGGGGTAGCCGAGGACTGGCGGAAGCCGTCGCGAAGGGACCCGCTACGCTCCTTCGCAGACTTGATCGTAGAAGTTCGGAGAGGTTCATCGGTGTCACGAATACCGGCCTGACCTGGGCGCGGCCGCTCGCGCGCGAACCTCGAAACCCGCAGGTCACCAAGGCTGGAACACGGCTCGAGGCTCACTCACGCGAGGCCCGCCCCCGAGGCCCCGGACGTCACCCGCGTCCGGGGCCTTGTCGATTCTCCCCCTTTTCCTCACTTACCGAAGACACCTGATCACGCTAAGTTTGTACGTGGTCGTTCCAGCCCCGACGCACCGAGGAGTCCGCCCCCATGCCCGGAGTGGAAGAGATCCGCGCTGGCATCGCACTCGCGAACGAGAAAGCGTCCGCGAGCATCGCCGCCTTGCAGCAGGCAGCGCAATCTCTCGAAGAGGCCCAGCTGTCGCTGTCGCAGGCGACGCAGGGCAGCAGCCAGCACGAGGTCAACCAGGCCCACGGCCTGCTGGCCGAAGCGCTGAACGGGATCACCGGGATGCAGAGCACCATCCAGGCCTCGATCTCGTCGGCCGACTCCTACTCGAGCCGGCTGTAGCTCCATGTCGGGACTCGCCGAGATCCACCAGTTGCTGACCGCCGCGCAAGCGGGGCTCACCGACGGCCGCGCGCACACCGAGCGAGCCAAGGCCCTGCTCGGGGACGCCCGCCGGGCGCTCGTCGAAGCGCAGGCGAAAGCCGATCCGTGGCTGCCGACGCAACTGGACCAGGCCGACGAGGGACTCGACCACCTCCTCACCCACCTAGCCGCCGCCGACGACCTGGTGAGCGGATACCAGTCACGCCTGTAGAGACGACTCTGTTACTAATCCGGCCAAAAGCAGGCCGGCCCCTCGGGAAGAGGTGACCGTTGCTACGCAAGTCAAGCGGCCGTGACTGTGGCCGGACTAGTAACGAACGGCACAGTATGAGCGACACCGATGGCCAGTAAGTCCGCCGAGCAGCGCAACCGCGTGCAGACGGCCCTGGACCGGGTCCGGCACCAGATCGGGCTCGTGCTCGGTGCTGCCGCCGGCGCCCGCGAAGCGGCCGAGGCCGAGGTGGCGCGGCTCGCGCTCGAGCAGGAGATCGTCAAGGTCGGCATGAACCAGGCCGACACCGAACAGCAGACCGAGTGGGCGCGCCACCCGGCCGCGCACGAGGTGTTCGCGTCGCTCGGCGGGGTGCGCAACGCGTTCTACACCGACTGGAGCTCGGGCCCGGGCGCCCTGCGGGACCTGGTGGCGGCGGCCGCCCCGGGGCCCGCGGGGCGGCCGCCGAGCGAGTGGCTCGGCCGGGTGGGGACCAACCCCGGCATCACCGCGCCGGGGCTGTGGCGCGTGGGCTCGGCGACGGCGGCCGGCCGCGACATCTCGCGGACGTTCGACGTCGCCGTGCCCCTGCTCGACGAATCGCACCTGCAGATCACGTCGGCGCCGAAGACCCGGCCGGTGATCGACGGAATCGTGCAGAACCTCCTGATGCGGGTGCTTTCGACGTTCGAGCCGGGCGCCGTGAAGATCCACCTGTGGGACGTCGGGCAGCTCACCGCGATCCTGCCCGACCTCTACCCGCTCAGCCGCACCAGCGCACTGTCGCTGTACGACCCGACGCGGCTGGAGGACCTGCTCGACGAGCTCGCCGGGCACATCCGCCGCATCCACGCCACGGGCATGCAGGCCGGCCACACGTCGCTGCGCGAGCTGCGCCGGGCCAGCGGCCAGCGCGTGGAGCCGTACCGGATCGCGGTGCTCTACGGCAACGGCGAGACGCTGGAACCCGAGCTGGCGCGCGACCTCAAGCGCGTGGCCAGCGGCGCGCTCGCCGCTGGGATCTGCCTCATCCTGATCGACGTGCCGACGGCCGTGAGCGCGTCGGTCGAATCGCTCAGCCTCGTGGACGAGCGCCGCGCGGTCAGCAGCATGACGGGCACCGACCTCGTCGTGGACCTCGATCCGCCGCTGCCGTCGGGCCAGGTGATCCGCGCGGCGGGCCGGATCGCCGAGGCGCTGATCGCCAAGCAGGGCGGGCCGCGGTCGTTCGCCGACCTGTTGCCCGCGGAGTTCGGTCGGGAGAGCTCGGCGCGGGAACTGCGCGCGCCCGTCGGGTTCTACGAGGGCGAGGCCATCGAGGTCGTGATCGGCGACGCGAGCCCCCACGCGCTGATCGGCGGCCCGAGCGGTTCGGGCAAGACGAACTTCCTGTACGCGCTGCTGGGCAGCCTCGCCGCGCGCTACTCGCCCGACGAGCTGTCGCTGTACCTGCTGGACTTCAAGGAGGGCGTGTCGTTCGCGGGGCTGGCGCCCGGCCGCAAGGACGCGAGCTGGCTGCCGCACGCGCGGCTCGTGGGGGTCAACGTGAACACCGACCGCGAGTTCGGCCTGGCGCTGCTGCGGTTCCTGGCCGACGAACTGCGCCGCCGGTCGGCGGCGGCGAAGGAGCACGAGGTCACGAACCTGGCCGACCTGCGCGAGCAGGACCCGGGCGGGCACTGGCCGCGGATCGTCGCCGTGATCGACGAGTTCCAGTACCTGTTCGCCGGCCGCGACCAGGTCACGGCGACGGCGACGCAGCTGCTGGAGGACATCGCGCGGCGCGGGCGTTCGCAGGGCATCCACCTCGTGCTGGCGAGCCAGGACGTCGCCGGCATCGAAGCGTTCTGGGGCAAGCCGGCCGTGTTCGAGCAGTGCACGCTGCGCATCGCGATGCCGAAGGCGCGGCGCGTGCTGGCGGAGACCAACAACGCGGCGGTGTCGGCCCCGAAGTGGCACGCCGTGATCAACCACGATTCCGGTGTGGCGCACGGCAACCTGTTGGCGCACATCCCCGACGCGAGCAGCCGCAACGTGTTCGTGGAGCTCCAGCACAAGCTGTGGGAGCTCTACTCGGGCCGGTTCCCGCGGCCCCGGCTGTTCGACGGCGCGCATTCGCCCGTGCTGGAGCAGTTCCCGGCCTACACCGAGCTCAAGCCGAACTCGCGGCCGCGCGCGCTGCTGGGCCAGTCGATCGACGTCACGGAGGCGGCGCAGGGGGTGGAGCTGCCGCGGGCACCGGGCCGCAACGTCGCCGTGCTGGGCGGCGCGTCGGCCGAAGCACTGTCCATCATGGACTCCGCGGCGCGGTCGCTCGCCCGTCAGTTCGAGATCGGCGAGGTCGAGTTCGTGCTGCACTGCCCGATCGAAGCGTGCGCACCGGCCGTGCTGGAGCTGACGGAGCGGCTGCGGGCCGAGGGCCACGTGGCGGATCTGGTCGACGACGCGACGGCACTGATGACGTCCATTGTGGACGGCGAGCTCGGCGGCGCGGCACGAATCCTGCTGCTGTACGGCGTGGACGCGGCCCTGCCCGCGTTGGAGGCGAAGGCGCCGGGCCAGCTCAAGAGCGGCCTCGACCACCTGCGCACGGTCCTGAAAACCGGCCCGGGCCACGGCGTGCACACCATCGGCTGGTGGCGCAGCATCGCGCGGCTCAAGGACACCCTCGGCTTCGGCGGCACCGACGACATCGGCACCTGGGCGGCGCTCGACGTGCAGGGCAACGAGCTCTCGCCGTTCGCCGCCGGGCAAGTCGTGCACTGGTCGCCCCGGCCGGGGCGCGCGTTGTTCTTCGACCGCACCACGCACGGTGCGCCCGAGGTGATCATCCCGTTCCAGCGGCCCGAGACCTCCGGAGAAACGACATGACGGACGGCGCCGGCGCGGCCATGCGCTACAAGGAGATCGTCGGACTGGCCCGGGGTTCGGCCGACAACCTGCGGGCCTGGGAGCTCGCCCGGGCCGAGGAGATCGAGCACCAGCTCGCCGACGCCCACGCGGCCGTCGCCGCCGCGAAGGAACGCGAGGAGAAGGCCGCCGAGCGCGCGACGCGCTGGTGGAAGATGGCGCTGCACAACGTCGCGCGCCTGAACTTCATCGAGGCCCTCGACGATCCGCAGCCGGTGCCGACCGCGCGGCCGCAGTACCTGGACCGGTACCTGGAGGAAGTGAAGCCGTCCTACCAGGAGCTGGTGCAGGCTGTGCTGGCTCTGGGCTGGCGAGCGAAGCGCTGAGGAGATGCGGCCGAACGGTCAGACGATGTTGCTGTCGAGCAGGACCGTGCCGCCGGCCGTGCTCGCGGTGATCCCGCAGTTGAGCTTGTGACCGGCCAGGTCCGGGGTGACGGTGAGCGTGGGGCTCGTCGCGCCCTCGACCGGGACGTAGAACTCGAAACCGTTCGACGGGTCGACTTTGTTGTAGTACCAGGCGTAGTCCGCCTTCGCCGGCGGCGTGCTCCACTTCGGAGCCTCGCAAGTGAGCTGTTCGCCGGCGGCCTTGGTGCCCGTGATGGCCGGCTCCGTGTCCGCCATCGGCGCGAGCGGGGGCCGGGGTTGCGTCAGGAACGAGCGCATCGCGGCCGCGTCGGCGAACCCGTCGACGGTCGGCTCACCGCACTTCTTGCCCGCGGTCTCGCCGGCGAAGCTGACGATGCCGGCCAGCCGGTCGCCGAGCGGGGTCTTCTCGACCAGCGGCCCACCGCTGTCGCCGGGGCAGACGGTCGCGGTGCCCTGCGTGCACAGCACCGACGAGCCGTCCAGCATCGCCGGGTCGGCCAGGCCCGCGGCGCACGCCCGGTCGTCGATCACGTTCAGCCGGGCGTGCTTGAGCTGGTCACCCAGCGCGGCCGTCGGGTCCTTCGGGTCCGGCGCCTGGGTGAGACCGTGACCGTAGACGTCCACAGTGGACCCGGGTTTCGGCGCCGTGCGCGCCACGGGCAGCGTCGGCACGCCGAACACGGGGTGCGCCAGCTTGATCACCGCGGCGTCGTCGGCCGCGCTCGACTCCTCGAAGCTCTGCGGGTCGAGCGGCGACGGGATCAGCCGGAACGCCGGATCCACCGACCACCCGGCGATCGGCACGATCCGCCCGGGGTCCTGCGACAGCGCCCCGTCCCCGACGTGCACCTCGAGGTGCGTGGGGTCCACGTGGTCGAGGCAGTGCGCCGCCGTCGCCACGCGATCGGGGGCGATCAGGGCGCCGCCGCAGCTCTCGCGCTGCACCAGCGGCTGGTCGCCCTTGAACGTGATCGTCGCCATCCACGGCGCCGCCCCGCTCGGCGCGGGCTCCCCGCCGGACACCGCCAGCGCGGGCACCGCCAGCGCCGTGCCGGCCGCCAGGACCGCGGCGCACACGGTCAGAATCCTCCGCATCGGACCTCCTTCGTCGTTGGTCCGAACGTACGAATCCCGGCCCACCGCGGACAACGCTCGCCGGAATGATCACGCCGTACGCCTTTCGGCTAGCGGTTGCGCGCCGATCGGCTAGTTGTTCCACACCACCGCGTCGGTGACCAAGCCGTCGGCACTCGCGACCTTCACGGTCAGCCGGAACGGACGGCCCTGGGCCGTGAGGCCGCAGACGATGCTGCCGGCGTGGAGGGAACCCAATTCGGCGCCGCCGTCGGCAGCGGCCAGGGTGTGGCAGTCGTCGCGGCCCGGGAGGCCGTGGTCGACCCAGTTGCGCAGCCGGGTGCCGCCTGCGGTCTGCAGGTCGCCGACGCCGATGGACGTGATGTCGCTCTGGTCCGCGGTCGCGGGTGGGTTCAGGTCGAGGTTGACGGTGCCGAACGTGACCGGGCCCGACGAGTACACGGCCGGGTCCGCGGGTGCCTGGGACTTGGTGGTCGCCGCCGGTGCGGCGGGGTGGTTGACACTGCCTGCCGTGACCGTGACCGTCGCGGTCGGCGGCGCCGGGCTGGTGCTGGGTGCGCTGGCCCGGCCGACGAAGAACCCGGCTCCGGTCAACGCCGTGATCAGCGCGGCGATCGCGGTGATCCACTGGTGCCCGAGTGTGCCCCAGCCGGTTTTCTTGGCCTTGGCCTCGTCCTCGTCCGCCACCACGCCCCCATCCGTCACCAGCCGCCCGATTGTAGCCAGCCCCGGACACGCCGAAGGCCACCGTTCGCGGAAACGGTGGCCTTCAGTGTGGAAAAGATGGAACTACTTGCGCGGAGCGGTCCGCCCCAGCAGCTGGTCGAGGTAGTCCAGCACGTCGTACGCCGCGTCTTCCAGCTTGTTCCCCGCCGAGGGCCGGAAGCGCACGATCTGCGGGTCGTGGTCGCTCGCCTGGTCGGCGAACTCCGCGTTGATGTGGACCACGTCGTAGTCCACGCCGCGCAGCGCCGGCGAGGCCAGGATGTGGTCCAGGACCTGCGACTGGCCCTCGAAGACGTAGCTGTACCGCTCGGCGGCCGGCAGCGTCGAGATGAGGTCCTTCAGCCCGCCGGACGTCAGCTGGGCCAGCGCCGGCGAGAACTGGTAGTCGTTCAGGTCACCGGCGACCACGACGTTCGCGTTGCGGTCGGCCGAAAGCAGCTGCGAGACGAAGCCCCGCAGCACCGTCGCCTGCTTCTGGCGCTGGACCTCCGAGCTGCGCACCGGCGGCTGGAACCGCCCGTGCGTCGGCTGGTCGCCGCCCTTCGAGTTGAAGTGGTTGGCGATCACGAAGACCGTGCGGCCCTGGAAGACGAACTCACCGGCCAGCGGCTTGCGGCTGTCGGTCCACGCGTCGTTGGTGGGGTCGACGCGGCCCGGGGACTGCGTCAGGTGCACCTTGCCGTGGTCCTTCACGACGCCGACCGACGACGTCGAGCTGCCGCCCGGACGGTCCACGAAGGACACTCGCGCGGGGTTGAACAGGAAGCCCACGCGGATGTTGCCGCCCGGTTCGCCGCCGTCCTGGTCGTTGGCCGGGTCGATCTCACGCCACTGGTAGTGCGGGCCGCCCGCCGCGACGATCGCGTCGGTGAACTTCTTGAGCGTCACTTCGGCGGTGACCACACCGTCGTCGGTGGCGCCGTCGTTGTCCTGGATCTCCTCCAGGTTCACGACGTCCGGGGCCGCCAGGTTGTCGACGACACCGTGCGCGAGCTGCGCGAACTTC
Source organism: Amycolatopsis sp. NPDC051903 (assembly GCF_044452505.1). Lineage (NCBI taxonomy): Bacteria > Bacillati > Actinomycetota > Actinomycetes > Pseudonocardiales > Pseudonocardiaceae > Amycolatopsis > Amycolatopsis sp. NPDC051903. The sequence goes on from NZ_JBITBT010000003.1 coordinate 222,595, forward strand.
GTGTCCGGGTCGGACGGTGCGAGGTTCTCCACGTTGTACGTCGCCACCGCGAGCTGGCCCGGGCGCTGCCGCGCCGTCACTTCCTTCTGCAGGTGGTTGTCCTTGGCCGGACCCAGCTGCGACGCGAAGAGCGTGTAGCCGCCGAAGCTGCTGTACTCCACCGGGCCGGAGGTGACGCCGGTGAGCACGTCACCGGTGTTGACCTTCGGGAACGGCTGCTGGTCGAACGGGATGATCGACTGGACCTTCAGCACCCCGGTGTTGATCTTGTCGTAACCGAGGTAGACGGTGCCGCCGCGCGGCGTGGGGTTCTGCTGCGGCTTCGTGGTCACGTACAGCTCGTCGAAGTCGTTGCTCGGGCCGACCACGCGGGCGTCGGAGATGCTGATGATCTCGCTCTCGTGCGACTCCCAGAAGTCCAGCGAGTACTTCGCCGGCTCCAGCGGCAGCGGCTCGATGTTGCCGCCGGCGTTGGGCGCGAGCACGTCCGGCACCATGTCCGGCGTGATCTTCGTCGGCGCGGGCACGGGGTTCTCGTGCGAGCCGACCGTCCACTGTGCACTGGAGAGTTCGGTGAGCGACTGGTAGTTCGACGTCGCCGGGGCGTCCGGGTAGAACTCCTTCACCGTGCCGGTCGCGGTGATCGCGTCGCCGACGGCGACGGCGGGCGAGGTCGAACCGGTGAACACGAACAGGCCCTCGCTGGTGCGCGGGTCGCTGTCGGGGTTCGGGTCGGTGAGCCAGAACCCGCGCGACGAGCCGAAGGTCCGCACCGCCGTCACGATGCCCGTGACGTCGCTGACCTTCTTGTCCTTGAACGGGGAGATCCGGGTGGTGCCCTGGATGTCGTGGATCTTCGCGGGGGTGCCCGGGTCGACGGGGCCGGTGTCGCCGCCCGTGGTCTCGCCCTTGGCGTTGGTCGGCGTCGGGTCGCCGGCGGTGAAGTCCGCGCTGTTGTCGTCGGTGTCGGCGAGCGAAGCGGCGCGCGAAGCCGACGTGGTGTTCGTCAGCGCCGGGGCGTCCGAGCCTTCGCGCACGACGGCCGAGCCGAAGCCCACGAGGTCCTTGACCTGGGGGTCGGCGGCGCAGTCGGCGGCGGTCTTGCAGGTGAGCGCGGTGGTTCCGGTGACGAGCGCGACGGTGCCGGCGGTCGCGGACATCGCGATGTTCCCGCTCGCGTCCGGCGTCGGCAGCGCGACGGTGCCGCCGCTGCCCTTGCCCTCGCCGACGAGGTAGCGGCCCCCAGCGGCCACCGAACCGGCGAGCTTCGTGACCTGCCAGGTGCTCGACGCACTGGGCGAAGCCGGCAGGTACTGAACGCTGTAGTCGTCGAGCGCGAGCGGCGCGCCGCCGCGGTTGGCGAGCTCGATGAAGTCGTTGGTGAGCGTGGCGCCGGAGTTGCCGCCACCGCCGTACACCTCGGCGATGACCGCGTCAGCGCTGGGTGCGGCCAGTGCGGCGGGCGCACCACTCACGACTAGACCAGCAACGGCGGCGGCGGTCAGCACGCCCTTTCTTCGACCGGATATGGTCACCCTGAGTCCCCTTTGCATGAACGGTCGACGCATCGTCCCCCGAACAAGCGAAGGCAAGGAAGACTAAGAGGCAACGATTCGTAACGAGTTTGCGGAATTACCTCCGAGGGACGGGTTGACAGAATGATCTCTCTCGTACTCGGCGGCGACGTCAACGTACAAGGCAGAACGGATCCGAAGACGGCATTCCGGGCGCTGATCCCGTTGCTGAACGGGGCCGACCTGCGGTTCGTCAACCTCGAAGGACCGCTGTCCGGATCGATGAGCGAGCACGGCGGTCTGGACATCCCGCACAAGCCGAATTGGCGCCATTCCGCGCCGGAAATGGTCGGCGCGCTCACCGCGGCCGGGATCGACGTGGTGTCGGTCGCGAACGACGTGACGTACCCGTCGGGAGCCGCGCTCGCGAGCCTGTCGGTGCTCGACCAGGCGGGGATCGCCTACTGCGGCGCGGGCGCCAACCTCACCGCCGCGCACACGCCGTCCGTGCTCGAACGGGCCGGGCGCCGCGTCGCGTTCCTCGCGTACACGTCGCTGTGCTGGCCGGTCGGTCAGGAAGCGAAGGCCGACTCGCCGGGCGTCGCGGTCGCCGCCGCGTATACGTCGTACCAGCCGGACCCGCGGGTGCTCGACGTGCCGGGCCGTCCGCCGATCGTCCACACCAGTCCGGTCGCCGCGGACCTGGAGCGCCTGGTCGCCGACGTGCACCGCGCCCGCGCGAGCGCCGAGCACGTGGTCGTGTCCGTGCACTGGGGGCTGCCCGGCGACGAGCTGACCGAGTACCAGGTGACCTACGCCCACGCGATCATCGACGCCGGCGCCGACCTCGTCGTGGGCCACGGCCCGCACAGCGTGCAGGCGGTGGAGGTCTACCGCGGCCGCCCGATCCTCTACAGCCTCGGCAACCTCGTGTTCGACTGGCCCGCGATGCACGGCCGCCACGTCGACGGCCTGCTCGCCGGCTGCCTGCTCGGCGAGCAGCCGCGGCTCGAGCTGATCCCGGTGCGCCGCGGTGAGGACAACGAGTGCAAACCGCTCGCGGGCGAAGCGGCCGCGACGGCGCTGCGGCACGTGGCCGAACTGTCGGCGCGACGGTCGACGCGCGTGGTGGTGGGCGCCGGGATGGGCACGGTCGAAGGGCTCGTCTCGCCGAAGCGGTGAGGGCGTCCGGGCCGGTCGTCACCCGGACGGCCCATCTGCCTTAAATGCAGGTCAAGCTTTGGCGCGGGTGGTTTGCACCGGGGGTACCTTTACTCGCGAGCCGACGAGAAAGTGGCCCAGACCACTTCCCCGGCAGCTCACGGGGTGCTACCGCGTGGGGGAGGCGACACGATCACATGGGGGTTGATCGTGCTCGGCTTGCGCGGTGCCGCGCCTCGCTGGGGAACGCCGCGGACGCGGGATCCTTCCGCTTCTCCCGCGACCGCGGCGTCCGGAGCTTCGCCCCGGGGGTCTCGGGGTGGTGTGGCCGGGTCGGTTCCGGCCGCACCACTCACGAGCGGTACTTGCCGATCAGCGTCTTCGCCCCGGCGACCGCGGCGCGGCCGGCGCCCTTCGCGCTCGCGGCGAAGAACGTGGTCCAGTCGAAGTAGTCGCGCCACAGCACGATCCGGCCGTTCTCGACCTCGAACGTGCCGCACACCCAGAACTCCGCCTCGAACGAACCGCGGCGCAGCACGTCGGTGCGCTCCGTGAGGACGACGTTGCCGTCGGCGGCGATGTGGTGCGTGCGCGCTTCGAACCCGGTGCCGAACCGGGTCAGCAGCCGCAGCTGCTTCTCCACGGCCGCGAGCCCGCGCGCGGCCGGCAGCGGCACGTTCTGGTAGGTGATGTCGACGGCGACGAGGTTCAGCGCCCGGTCGATGTCCAGGTCCTCGAGGGCGTGCAGGAAAGCGGTGACCACGGCCTTGGGTTCGCTCATGGCTCCAGGTTAAGCCCGTACGGGCGGTCTCCGACGATCGCGACGCGTTCGGCCACCCGCGCGTGGGGAAGGTAGTCGTTCACGGCGTAGTGCTGGGTGGCGCGGTTGTCCCAGAACGCGACGGCGCCGGGGGTCCAGTGGAACCGCACCTGGTACTCGGGTGTGTGGGCCTGCAGGAACAGGTACCGCAGGAGCCGGTCGCTCTCGGCTTCCTCCAGCCCGACGATGCGGGTCGTGAAGGCTTGGTTCACGAAGAGCGTCCGGCGGCCCGTCTCCGGGTGGACGCGCACGACGGGGTGCTCGACCGGTGGGAAGCGGTCCTGGTGCGCGGCCAGCAGCTCCGGGTCGGCGAAGCGCGCGAAGCCGGGGACGAAGTCGTGGACGGCGGTGTGCCCGTCGATGCGTTCCCGCACGTCAGCGGGCAGGTTGTCGTAGGCGGCGGCCATGTCGGCCGACATCGTGTCGCCGCCGGTGGGCGGGACCTCGATCAGGCGCAGCACCGAGCCGAGCGCGGGTTCGGGGCGCCAAGTCACGTCCGTGTGCCAGATGTTCTCGAAGCCGGGCGTGGCGGCGCCGCGCGAGAAGCGGACGACCTCGTCGCTGTCGCCCCGCGCGATGAACGGGTTGGTCTCCAGCTCACCCCAGTGGCGGGCGAACGCTCGCTGCTGCCGCGGGGTGAGGTCCTGGTCGCGGAAGAACAGCACCTTCCACTCCAGGAGGGCGCGGTTGAGCTCGGCGCGCAGCCGGGGGGTCGATGACGCTCCGAGGTCGACCCCCTCGACCTCGGCCCCGATCACCCGGCCGAGGGGACGGAGCGTGAACAGCTCGTAGGGGCGTTCTTCGACGCCTTCGGGCAGGCGGCGCAGCACGCGCGGGCCTTCGAGGAGACCGTCGGCGGGGGTCGTGGCGGTGCGTGGGCGAGCGGGCAGGTCGAGGGTCACGAACGGCTCCCGTGGTCGGCGCTTCGGCTTGGTTGAGCGGAATCCGGCCTACGCTGGCGGGGAGCCGAGCCGGCCGCGGCGCAGCAGGAGCGCGGCCACGCCTTCGCCGGCCGGCGTCGCGGCGGACGGGAGCGGGAGGAGCGCGGGCATGGGCCCGATGATCGTGAGCGGGGGCCTCCGGGGGCAACTCGCTTCACGATGTGGACCCGTCCTACGCCCGGCCGAGTGACCACACAGGACGTGATGAGGTTAGATCTCCCCCTACAGGGTGACGAGGTGGGGGCCTGGCCACTCACACAAACGGGGAGGTTCCCTTTGGCGAGCTCGACGAGTGAGCGGCTGCGCGCCGCGGCCGATTCGCTGGACAACGCCGCGGCCGACGCCGACCAGGCGGCCGGCCGGTTCGCGGAGGCGCGGCTGGAGTCCACGCCGTTCGGGATCTCCGCGCCGGCGCGCGAGCTGGCCTCGCGCTGGGAAGCCGCGCTCGCCGCGCGCGACGTCGACGCCCGCGTCCTCGGCGACGCGACGTCCGACCTGGCCGGCCGCCTGCGCATGGCCGCGGGTGGTCACGCGGAGAAGATCCGCCCGGCGGTGGCGACGGCGCTGTTCACCTGATGCCCTTCCTCCACCCCGCGCTCGAAAAAGCCGCCGCGACGCTCGGGCCGCTGCGCACGGCCGGCGAGCGCCTGGGCGCCCCGGACCCCGTCGCCGCGCTCCGGCAGATCGACTGCTCGCCGCCGGCCATCCGCGAGTCCGCCCGCACCCTCTCCAGCGGCCGCGACGTGCTCGTCACCGCGCGCCTCGCCTTCGAAAGCGGCGCCCACCGCGCGGAACGCCGCTGGGGCGGCGAGCCGGCCGCGCTGTTCCGGGCCCGCGCGGACGAGCTCGACGTGCACTACCGCCAGGCCGCCGAAGCCGCTGCCCGGACCGCCGCCGTCGGCTTGGACCTGGCCGATTTACTCGACCGCCTGGCGTCGGAAACGGCCACCGAGGTCACCCGCATCGCCGGCACCGCCGTGGCCGCCGCCGTGGCCGTCGAAGCCGGCGACCGGTCCACGGACGTGGTGGAGCCGGTGCTGGCGGCGTGCGCGGCCGTGGTGCGCGCCGTGGAAGCCGGCGTGACGACGATCGCGGAGACGATCTCGTTCCTGGAGCCCTTCGGCACGCCGGTCCTCCCGTTCGACTGAGCACCCGGGGTCTCACCCCTGGCCGGCCTCCAGGACGAAGAACAGGAAGCTCAGGAAGGCCCCGGAGGGGAAGTTCGCAAGCTCGTCGGGGAAGAGTTCGCGGGCTTCCGGCGCCGGGGGCGGTTCGCTGATGACGGCGGTGCGGAAGCCGGCCGCGGTGAAGGCGTCGGTCATCGCGTGCAGCGGCCGGTGCCAGTAGGTGAGCACGGCCTGCTGGCCGTTGAAGGTGTACTCCTCGGACCACTTGGCGGTGCCGAAGTAGCTGGCTTCGGGATGCTCGACCTTGAAGAGGATGGGGTGGTTGACGACCACGATCAGCCGGCCGCCGGGCTTCAGCACGCGCCGTAGCTCGGCCAGTGGTGCGGTCCAGTCCTCCAGGTAGTGCAGCACCAGGGCCGCGATGACGTCGTCGAACGCGCCGTCGGGATAGGGCAGCGGAGCGGCCAGGTCGGCGACCCGCAGGTCCGCGTCGTCGCCGAGCCGCTGCCGGGCCAGCTCCACCATCTTGGCGCTGCGGTCGAAGCCGGTCACGACGGCGCCCCGGTCGCGCAGCGCCGCCGACACGGGGCCGGCGCCGCAGCCGGCGTCGAGAATCCGCCGGCCGGCCACATCCCCGGCCAGGTCCACGATCGCGGGCCGGGTGTAGTAGGCGTTGATCAGACTGGTCTCGTTCTCGGCCGTGTACGCCTCGGCGAAGGCGTCGTAGTCGTTTTGTACGGCCACGTCGCCGTCCCCGCCAGAGGTCTCAGGATGGGCAGTCATGGTTCCGATCCTGCCCACGGATCAACCAGGGCGCCAGGAGATCATCTCGACCGCCAGTCGTCCCGCCCGCGCCACGCGGAACGGCGCGGGGTGGAGCTACCGGGTCCCGATGACGAAGCCGCCGTTCGACGTGTCCAGTGGCCGGCGACCGTATTCGGTGGCGAGGGCCTTGATCGTGAACGTCTCCGGGTGCCAGCCGTGCCGGGTCAGCCAGTCCGGTGCTTCGCTGCCGAGCCCGCCGCGCCACAGCTGGGTCACGCGGCCGCCGACCTCGCGCGCGCGTTGCAGCAGCCCGTCGGCGTCGCCCTCCGGCCGGTGTTCGAACGACACGCGGCTCCCGGGCGCCGACAGCCGGGTGACCTCTTCGAGCAGCCGCGCGGCCTCGGCGTGTTCGAGGTAGACCAGCAGCCCCTCGGCAAGCCACGCGGTGGGCACGCCGGCGTCGAACCCGGCCTCGACGAGCTTCGCGCCCCAGTCGTCCCGCAGATCGACCGGCACCTCGATCCGCTCGCACGCGGGCTGGGCACCGTCGAGCACTTCGTCCTTGAACCGCAACACATCCGGTAGATCGAGCTCGAACAGCCGCGTCCCGGCCGCCCACTCGAGCCGGAACGCCCGCGCGTCCAGTCCGGCCGCGAGCAGCACCACCTGGCGCGCGCCGCGCACGAAGTCGTCGAAGAAGCGCGTGCGCACCGCCACCTGCTGCGCGAACACCTCCCGGAGCCCGCCGTCGGGCCGGTCCGAACCACCGAGCACCGCCCGCCCGGCCACGGAGAACGCCCCGGCGTACGGATCCTCGAACAACCGGTCCGGTCGCCGCGACTCCAGCGCCCGCAACGCCGCGACGCCGACGGCGGTCTTGCCGACGGGCGGGAGATCTTCGGGTGCGGCAGCCATGCGTCCAGCGTAGAGATTTCCCGGCCGCCGAGCCGAAGTTCGTCCCCCGCGGGTGAAGCGGGCCCCCGCGCGACCGTGAACGCTCAGCTGTCCAGAACCGACTGTCCGGGAAGGAACCACCCATGGCTCACCGACCGAACATCGTCCTCGTCCACGGTGCTTGGGCCGACGGCTCGTGCTGGAGCGCCGTGATCGAGCGGCTGCAAGCCGATGGCTTCAAGGTCACCGCGCCCCAGTTCCCCGAAACTTCGCTGGCCGCGGACGTCGCCCGGCTGCGGCAGGTGCTGAACCGCCAAGACGGCCCGACCGTCGTCGTCGGGCACTCCTACGGTGGTCAGATCGTCACCGCGCTCGGCCAGGACGCCCCGAACGTCGTCGCCTTGGTCTACATCGCCGCGTTCGGTCTGGACGAAGGCGAATCGATCGGCGCGCTCCTGTCGCAGGGCCCGCCGACCCCGGCGCTGGCGCACCTCGAATTCGACGCGCAGGGGTTCGCGTGGCTGCCCGAGGACGACTTCGTGAACCACTTCGCGGCCGACGTCGAGCCGACGAAGGCACGGGTCATGTACGCCGTCCAGCAACCGCTGGCGGGCTCGGCGCTCGAAGAGGTGATGGGGGCGCCGGCCTGGCGGTCGCACCCGTCGTGGTTCCTCGTGGCCGACGGCGACCAGGCGATCCCGCCCGCGGCGCAGCGCCAGTTCGCCGCTCGCATGAACGCCACGACCGTCGAGGTCCCGACGAACCACGTGGCGATGGTCTCCCACCCCGAAGACGTGCTGCACCTCATCGCGAACGCGGTCGACGCCGTCCAGCCCGTGCGGTGAGTGACTCCCACTGACGCCCGCCCGGCCGACCACCACGGGGGTCCGGGGGCGAAGCCCCCGGGCGGGGTCTGGGGGTTGCACCCCCAGAAAACACAGCGAGCGAGGTATGTCGACGCTTTCCGCCGACATACCTCGCCCACTCGCGAGCGGTGGCGGTGGGATTTGAACCCACGGACGGGGTTAACCGTCACACGATTTCGAGTCGTGCTCCTTCGGCCGCTCGGACACGCCACCGCCGAGAACAATACCGGACCCCCCGCCGACGACGTCGCGGGGGCTGTCGGCCGTGGTGCGGCGGGCGGCGAAGTACGCCTCGAGCAGGGCGGCGCACTCGTCGGCCAGCACGCCGCCGTGGACTTCCGGGCGGTGGTTCAGGCGGCGGTCGCGCACGACGTCCCAGAGAGAGGACACGGCGCCGGTCTTGGGTTCCCACGCGCCGAACACCAGGCGGGCCACGCGGGCGAGGACGAGCGCCCCGGCGCACATCGTGCAGGGTTCCAACGTGACGGCGAGCGTGCAGCCCTCCAGCCGCCACCCGTCGCCGTGGACGCGGGCCGCGGCGCGCAGCGCGAGGATCTCCGCGTGCGCCGTGGGGTCACCGAGTTCGACGCGCGCGTTGCGCGCCGCGGCGAGAAGACGTCCGTCCGGGCCGAACACCACGGCGCCGATGGGCACATCGGCGCCTGGGCCGCGGGCGGCTTCGAGCGCTGCCTGCACGGCTTCGGTGTCGGCCGGGCGTCTCAGAGCTCGTCCAGCAGTTTCGAGAACTCGGCCGAAAAGCCGCAGCGCTGGGCGATCATCTGGAGCTGCTCGTCGGGGTAGAGATCCACCTCACCGACGATAACTTCAAGCTCGCCGCCCGGCAGCCCGAGATCGGCGAGGATGTCGAGGTCGCCCTCGGGCCAGACGGCGTCGTCGTCCTCGTCGGGCGGGTCGACGCGCAGGACGTCGAGCACGTCGGCCGCGATGTCGTAGTCCAGCGCCGCCGCCGCGTCCGACAGCAGCAGCGACGGCCCGCGCGGACTCGGCCGGACGATCACGAAGAACTCGTCGTCCACGGCCAGCAGCCCGAACGCCGCACCCGTCGACCGGAGTTTCCCCAGCTCGGTGATCGCCGCGTCGAGCTCCGTGAGCGCCGCGGGATCCAACGCACTGCACCGCCACCGACCGTCTTCTCGGACCACTGCCATCGCGAAGCCCGTGACCGGCTCTTGCACCGCCATGCGCACACCGTATTCCGCCGCGGAAGCGAACGCACGCACGGTGCACCCGAAGCGTCCGGAGTGCCACTATCGAGGCCATGACCGGACCCACCGACCTGCCGACTCTCCCGGACGCCCGCTACAGCGGGCTGCTCGACGCCGCGCGGGAGCTGCAGGACCGCACCGTCGAGCTCCGCCGCGCGCTGCACCGCCGGCCGGAGCAGGGGCTGCAGCTGCCCGAAACGCAGCAGACCATCCGCGCGGCGCTGGCCGACCTGCCGCTCGAGTTCACGGCGGGCCGCGCCACGACGTCGCTCACCGCGGTGCTGCGCGGCGCGCGCCCGGGCCCGGCCGTCCTGCTGCGCGGCGACATGGACGCGTTGCCGCTGCACGAGGACACGGGCCTGGAGTTCTCGTCGGACGTCGCCGACTCCATGCACGCGTGCGGCCACGACCTGCACGTCGCGATGCTCGCGTCCGCCGCCCGCCTGCTCGCTTCGCGCGTGGAATCGCTGGCCGGTTCGGTCGTCTTCATGTTCCAGCCGGGCGAAGAAGGCCACCACGGCGCGCGGTTCATGATCCACGAGGGCGTGCTGGACGCCGCCGGCCCGCGCGCCTCGCGCGCCTTCGGCCTCCACGTCATGGCCAACACGCCCAGCGGCCGCCTCCAGGTCCGCGGCGGCACCATCATGGCGTCCGCCGACACCTTCCACGTCGACGTCATCGGCCGCGGCGGCCACGGCTCCGCCCCGCAGGAAGCCATCGACCCCGTCCCGGCCGCCGCCGCGATGGTGGGCGCCCTGCAGACGATGGTGACGCGCCGCATCGGTGTCTTCGACCCGGCCGTGATCTCGGTGACCCGCATCGCCGCCGGGACGACGACCAACATCATCCCCGAGACGGCCGTGCTCGAAGGGACCATCCGCACCCTGTCCGAAACGACGCGCGCGGTGATCCGCGAGGAACTCCCGCGCGTCTGCGAGTCCGTCGGCGCCGCCCACGGCTGCCGCGTCCTGGCGGACATCGAACCGGGCTACCCCCCGACCGTGAACGACCACGCGCTGGCCCAGGACGTCCTCGCCCTCGGCCAGACGGTCCTCGGCGCCGCGAACGTCGAGGCGATCCCCCACCCGATCATGGGAGCGGAGGACTTTTCGTATGTGCTGCAGCGGATTCCGGGGGCGTTCGCGTTCCTGGGAGCCTGCCCGCCGGACCTGGTTCCCTCGGAGGCCCCCGCGAACCACTCGAACCGCGTGATCTTCGACGAGGCCGCGATGCCCGCCGGGGTGGCCATGTACGCGGCGTTCGCTTTGGACGCTTTGGGCCGGTGAGGGGACCGGTCGTGTCTGGGGTGTGAACGGTCCACTCGCGGTGCTGCATTGGCGCGAACGGTCCCTTCGCACCGGAGGGCGTGACTGGTCCCACGGTGCCCGTGCGATGGCGCGAACGGTCCACTCGCGCCACGCCAACGGCACGAACGGTCCATTCGCACTACGACAACCGCGCGAACGGTCCCTTCACGCACAAGCCGCAGTTCGAGCGGTCCGCTCGCGCGCCGGCGCGGGCGCGAAAGGTCCGTTCGTGCCGCCTGGCACGAACGGACCGTTGATGCCGGCGAAGCGACACGACAGATCCACTCGCGCAACCACCGCCGCACGAACGGTCAGGTCATGCTGTTCAGCGTCGCGAACGGTCCACTCGCGCCACGCCAACGGCACGAACCGTCCACTCGCGCACCCGCGACGGCACAAACGGTCCACTCGCACTACCACAACCGCGCGAACGGTCCCGCAGTTCGAGCGGTCCACTCGCGCAGTGCCAACAGCACGAACGGTCCACTCGCGCATCCACAAGGGCGCGAACGGTCCCTTCGCGGCGGCAGGTGCGAAGGGACCCTTCGCGCCTGAGGGCGCGACTGGTCCCACGGCGCCCGTGTAGTGGCACGAACAGTCCGCACGCGCATCCGCAACAGCACGAACGGTCCATTCGCACTATGACAACCGCGCGAACGGTCCCTTCGCGCTTGAGGGCGCGACTGGTCCCACGGCGCCGGTGCGGTGGCACGAACGGTCCACTCGCGCATCCGCAACGGCACAAACGGTCCACTCGCACTACCACTACCGCGCGAACGGTCCCTTCACACACAAGCCGCAGTTCGAGCGGTCCACTCGCGCAGCGCCAAAGGCACGAACGGTCCACTCGCGACCGTGCGACGGTGTCGAGAGGACCGTTCGCGCGAGGTCAGCACGCGCGAAGGGACCGTTCGCGCCACCAAGCGAGCGCGAAGGGACCGTTCGCGCCACCAAGCGAGCGCGAAGGGACCGTTCGCGCCACCAAGCGAGCACGAAAGGTCCCCTCGCACAACCACCGCCGCACGAAGGGACCCCTCACCCGAACCTCAAGCCGTCCGGCTGGGCTTGCCGTTTTCGAGGTGGCCGGCGAACCGCCGGTGCCACTCCGGGTGTCCCACCAGCGACAGCGTGACGTCGTACCAGCCGTCGGCGCCGTCGAGGGCGTCGACCGTCAGGGTGTGCGAGCCGTGCGCGGCGACGACGAAGCCGGGGCGCCCCTTCACCGTCAGGGTCGCCGGGGAGGTGTCCGAGTTCTTCACCGTCACCGCGAACACCGGGTGCGCCGCGGGTCCCGACACGGCAGCCGAGACGTCCAAGCCCGAAGTCTTCTCATCGCCCGAGGCCTCCACCAGGAAGCCGTTCGGTCCATGCACCGCCACGTCGTACGAAGAGGCGAAAGTGATCTTCCCCGAGCAAGAACCGCCGCCGGGAACGTCGAACCGCTGAGATGCCCCGTCGGCGTGGTAGGCGTACGAAGACAGCTGCAGCCCAGCCGACCCGTGGTTCGCGGCCGTCAGCGCCAGCGCGCCGGCGCCGACCGAAAGCGAAGCCACCGGCTGGTAAGGCAGCGCCCGCGCCGGAGCCGTCCCCTTCTCCTGGGCCGGCATCGACTGCTGGCCGGGCAGCGGGGGCGCCGGCTTCGGCAGTTTCGACTGCGTCCGGTCCGCCTCGGCCCGCAGCGCCGAGGCGTCCGGCAGCTGGGGGAACGACCGGTCGGCCTGGCCGAAGTCGAAGCAGCTCGTGAGGTCACCGCAGATCATCCGGCGCCACGCGGAGATGTTCGGCTCGCGCACCCCGGTCCAGACCTCCAGGAACCGCAGCACCGACGTGTGGTCGAACACCTGCGAGTTCACCCACCCGCCGCGGCTCCACGGCGAGATCACCGTCATCGGCACGCGCGGGCCCAGCCCGATGGGCGCCGGCGCGCCCGTGCCGACGCCACCGGGACCCGAGGGTTGGTTCACCGGCAGCAGTTCACCTGGCGTCCCGGCCGGGGCGCAGGGCGGCACGACGTGGTCGAAGAACCCGTCGTTCTCGTCGTAGTTGATGAGCACGACGGTGGATTCCCACAGTTTCGGGTTGTCCCACAACGCTTTCAGCACCCGCTGCGTGTACGCGGCGCCGTCGACGGGGCGCGCGGCCGGGTGTTCGCAGTACGCGTAGGGCGCCACGACCCACGACACGGCGGGCAGCGTGCCCGCCTCGCAGTCGGCGATGAACTGCGTCAGCACGTGGTCGACGTCCTTGCCCTGCCCCGAATCCGGCTTCCACTGCGCGCGCAGGCTCGCCCGCTCCGCCAGCTGGCGCTTCTTCGGGTCGGCCGAGGCCAGCGCGTCGTGGTACTGCTGGAACAGCCACAGCGGGTTGTCGCCGTAGTCGCCGACGAAGCCGTCGTCGCCGTCGCCGACCTCGTCGTTGGCGTAGACCTGCCAGGAGATGCCGGCGGCCTGCAGGCGCTCGGGGTAGGTCGTCCAGCGGTACACCGGGTTGTAGTCCGCCGGGTTCCACGTGGCCGGTCCGCCGAGGTCGCCGTCCGGGTTGATCGTGCCCGTCCAGTGGTACAGGCGGTTGGGCGTGGTCGGCCCCTGCAGCGAGCAGAAGTAGTTGTCGCACAAGGTGAACGCGCTCGCCAGCGCCCGGTGGAACGGCAGGTCGTCGCGGCTGAAGTAGCTCAGGGTCATCTCGGTCTTGGCCGGGACCCACGCGTCGTAGGCGCCGTTGGCCCACGCCTGGTGCGTCGTGCCCCAGTCGTGCGCGAGGTCGCCGAGGTCCTGCCCGTCGACGAGCGCGGTGTCGACGTGGAACGGCAACAAGTGGCCCCCGTCGGTGCGCTTGGCGTCGGGCTGGCGGAACACGTCCCGCTTGGCGACCGGGTCGCCGTAGCCGCGGACGCCGGCCATCGTGCCGTAGTAGTGGTCGAACGACCGATTCTCCTGCATGAGCACCACGACGTGCTCGACGTCGTCGAGGCTGCCGCGCCGCCGCGGGCCGGCCGCCGCTTCGGCGAACGCCCCGCCCAGACCCGCCGCCGCGCCGGCCATCCCGGCGGCCGCCGCGCCGCCGAGCACCGAGCGGCGGCTGAGCCGCCCTTCCGCCTGACCCATCCGTGCCTCCTCGTCCGGAATGTGCGGCGCTGGGGATGATCACGCGCACCGAAGCAGGCTTCCGCAGGTCAGCGACCACTTCAAGCAGGCGGGTGTGAACCGCGGCTGAACAAGGTGGCAATTAAACAACAGTGTTGATTTAATATCGGACATGATGACCGAAACCGAGCTCGTCCAGGAGCTCCTCGAGCAGGAGAGCCGGCTGGTGTTCACCCGGTTCGACAACGAGACCGCCCTCGCCCTGGGCCAGCACCTGCTCGCGGCGGCCCGCGAACGCGCCCTGCCCGTGACGATCTCGGTGCGCCGGGGCGGTCAGCGCCTGTTCCACGCGGCCCTGCCCGGCACGTCGGCCGACAACGACGCGTGGATCGACCGCAAGAGCCGCGTCGTCGACCGCTACGGGCACAGCTCGTTCCTCGTCGGCACGCAGTTCCGCGAGAAGGGCGGGAGTTTCGAAGAGGACTCGCGCCTCGATCCCGACCTGTACGCGGCCCACGGCGGCGTCTTCCCGGTGCTGGTCGCGGACGTCGGACCCGTCGGCACCGTCGGCGTTTCGGGCCTGCCCCAGGCCGACGACCACGCGTTCGTGGTCGAGCAGCTCGCCGCGTTCCTGGCCGGCTGAAAAACCCGCCCCGCCGGTTTGTCGATTCGGCGGCCCCCTCGTTCGACGGTTCTGCGAAGGCCGACGAACGAGGGAGGTCTCCCATGGGCAAGCTGACCGTCACGGCGTTCCTGACCCTGGACGGCGTGGTGCGCGGACCGGGTCTCATCGACGAAGAAATGCGCGCGGCGCTCGCCCGCTGGCACCGCCGCGCGTCGGCGTTCCTGCAGGTCAAGGGCATCGCCGACGATTGTCCCGGCGCGGGCGGCCTGCCGCGGCACGTCGTCACGGGCGACCTCGCCACCGAAGTCCGGGAGCTCAAGGCCCGCTACGACGGCGAGCTGCAACTGCACTCCACCGGCAGCCTGGTCGCCGCGCTGGAGGACCTCGTCGACGAGTACCGCCTGCTCGTCTTCCCCGTCGTCCTCGGCGAGGGCCACCGGCTCTTCCCCGCCGGCGTCCTGCCGCTCGCGCTGAGCCCGTTGTCGACGACCGCGACGAGCACCGGCGTCGTCATCCACGAGTACGCCGCCGCGGGCGCGCCGACGTTCGGGGCGATGGCATGACCACCCTCACCGTCACCGCGTACGTGTCCCTCGACGGCGTGGTCCAGGGGCCCGGCACGCCGACCGAGGACCCGCGCGACGGCTTCGACCTCGGTGGCTGGCTGTACCCGCACTACGACGCGGTGATGGCCGAGTACACCGCCGACTGGTTCTCGCGCGCGGACGCGTTCCTGCTCGGCCGCCGGACGTACGAGATCTTCGCGGACTACTGGCCGTCCGTCGGCGGGTCGGATCCGATCGCGGGCCCGCTCAACACGCTGCCGAAGTACGTCGCTTCGCGGACGCTCACGCGTTCGTCGTGGCAGGGCACAGCGTTCCTGCGCGACGACGTCGTGGCAGCGGTGGCCGAACTGAAAGCCGAACCGGGCCGCGAACTGCAGGTGCACGGCAGTGGCGACCTGCTGCGGACGCTGATGGCCGCCGACCTGGTCGACGAGTACCGGCTGTGGGTGTTCCCCGTGGTGCTGGGCCGCGGCCGCCGGCTCTTCCCGCCGGGCGCGCCGCCGCGCACGCTGCGGCTGACCGAGCACCGCGAGACGGGCAAGGGCGTCTCGGTCCAGGTCTACCGGACCGCCTGACCCGAAGATCAGGACAACCGGCCCACACCCTTCGTGCTACCCTCCGGCGCGACACATCATATATCAGATCGGACACACCAGTGGCGTTCGAAGTGCAGAAACGGCGGCTGGCCGGCGTCGTCGCGATCCCGGTGACGCCGTTCAACGGCAGCGGCGGCGTCGAGGCGGACACGTACGGGCGGCTCGTGGATCGGCTCGTGACGAGCGGCGTCGAGGTCGTCACCCCCAACGGCAACACCGGCGAGTTCTACGCGCTCGACGACCACGAGACCCGGCTGTGCCTCGACGTCACCGTGAAGGCGGCGCGCGACGCGAGCGTGCTGGCGGGCGTCGGGCACGACGTGCGCACGGCCGTGAAAGCCGCGCGCCACGCCCGCGACACCGGCGCCGACCTGGTGATGATCCACCAGCCCGTGCACCCGTACGTCGCCCTCGACGGCTGGGTCGAGTACCACCGCGCGATCGCCACCGCCGTGCCGGAGCTGGGCGTGGTGCTGTACGTGCGCAACCCCGGCATCGGCGGCGAGGAACTCGCGCGCCTCGCCGACGCCGCGCCGAACGTCATCGGCGTGAAGTACGCGGTGCCCGACCCCGTGCGCTTCGCCACCGTCGCGCGCGACGCGGGCTTCGAGCGGTTCGTGTGGATCGCGGGCTTGGCCGAGCTGTCGGCGCCGGGCTACTTCGCCGTGGGCGCGCAGGGGTTCACGTCGGGGCTGGTGAACGTCGCCCCGCGGATCTCGCTGGACCTGTTCGCGCGCCTGCGCGACCACGACTTCGGCGGTGCCATGGAGATCTGGGAGCGCATCCGCCCCTTCGAACAGATGCGCTCGGCCGACGGCAACGCCAACAACGTCAGCGTCGTGAAGGACGCGTTGTCCCAGCTCGGCCTCTGCCGTCCCGACGTGCGCCCGCCGAGCCGCCTGCTGACGGCTGCGGAACGGGAACAGCTCTCCAGTCTGTTGTCCACGTGGGGACTTTCGTAGAGCTGACTGGCGGGGAATTGCCCTCGCGGGGTCCGGGGTGAGAGGGTGAACGCACGTTGCGGTGCCACCGCGGCGAGGCCCCAGCGCCCTTCTTCGGACCGGAACCGGACCCGCCCTCGGTGTGGCCGGCAACCGTCTCTGGACGAGCGATCCGCCTGACCCAGAGCGGTGGTCACCTCATGACCTCGTCGCCCACTCCCTCGACCACCGGCACGGATTTCGCCGAGCTAGCACGACTGGTCAAAGCCGCCGGCCTGCTGGGCCGCCGCCGGTTCCGCTACAGCGCGCGGATCGGTGCCAACCTGCTGGCCTTCGCGGGCGGCTGGGTCGCCTTCGCGTTCCTCGGCGACTCCTGGTGGCAGCTGTTCCTCGCCGCGTTCTTCGCGATGATGTTCGCGCAGCTGGCCTTCATCGGCCACGACGCCGGGCACAAGCAGATCTTCCGCACCCGCAAGGCCAATGACCTCACGGGGCTCGTCCACGGCGGGCTCACCGGGCTCAGTTACGGCTGGTGGATCGCCACCCACAACCGGCACCACGCGAACCCCAACCACGAGGCCGAAGACCCCGACGTGGACATCGCCGCACTGGCGTTCTCGCGCGCGCAGGCCCGCGGCAAACGCGGCTTCCTGCGGTGGGTCGCGAAGTACCAGGCGTTCCTGTTCTTCCCGCTGTTGCTGCTGGAAGGCCTCAACCTGCACGTGTCGAGCGTGAGGGCCGTCTGGCGCGGCGACCTGCGGCGGCACAAGCTCGAATCGGCGCTGCTGATCGGGCACCTCGTGGCGTACCTGGTGGCGGTGTTCGTGGTGCTGTCGCCGCTCACGGGTGTCGTGTTCATCGTCGTCCACCAGTTCCTCTGGGGCCTGTACATGGGCTGTTCGTTCGCGCCCAACCACAAGGGCATGGCCATGCTCGAGCCCGGCCACGACCTCGACTTCGTGCGCAAGCAGGTGCTGACGTCGCGCAACATCCGCGGCGGCGCGTTCGTCGACTTCGCGCTCGGTGGCCTCAACTACCAGATCGAGCACCACCTGTTCCCCGGCATGGCGCGGCCGAACCTCAAGCGGGCCCAGGCGATCGTGCAGGACTTCTGCGCGCGCCGGGGGATTTCGTACGCGCAGTGCAGCTGGGCGCGCTCGTACGGCTACGTCCTCGAGCACCTGCACGCCGTCGGCGCACCGCTGCGGGCCGCGCCGTAGCGTCTGCGGGGCCGGACAGCGCTACCGCGAACGCGTTGTTCAGGCCCAGTCCTTGCTGAAGTCCAGGTCCACCAGGCGCTGGGTGAAGGAGAACCAGTTGCCGGAGTCGTCGCGGAAGATGGCTTCGGTGCCGTACGGGCGTTCCTGGGGTTCCTGCACGAACTCCACGCCGCGCGCCGTCAGCGTCTGGTAGTCGGCCTGGATGTCGTCGGTGACGAACACGCCGGCGCCGAGCACGCCCTTGGCGATCAGCTTCTTCAGCGCGTCGGCGGACTCGGGGTCCAGCGCGGGCGGGCCCGGGACCATCAGGGTGAGCTCGAGGCCGGGCTGGTTCTTGGCGCCGACGGTGAGCCACCGGAACCCGCCCTCGCCCATGGTCAGGTCGCTGCGGACCTCGAGGCCCAGCTTCTCCGTGTAGAACTCCTTCGCCCGGTCCTGGTCGAGAACCCAGACGTTGGCGATGGACAGACCGTTGATCACGTTGCCTCCCGCGTTCGTTCGGGCGCCGCTCGCCCGCACCACGGACCGTAACCGGGCCCCGGGCCGAGCGGCTTCTCAAGAATTGCGGTCCTTTCCCGCAGTGCGCTCGAACGCCTTGAACCCGCCGTGCCACAGCAGCGCGTAGCACCCGGGCACCAGCGCCGCCCCGGCTCCGACGTGCCGGGCGCGGTACTGGGTCGGGGTGAGGCCGGAGTACTTCTTGAAGCTCGTCGAGAACGTCCCCAGACTGCTGAACCCCACCAGCACGCAGACCTCGGTGACCGACAGGTCCGCGGTGCGCAGCAGGTCCTCGGCGCGCTCGATCCGCCGGCGGCTCAGGTACTGCCCTGGGGTCTGCCCGTACACCGCCCGGAAGGCGCGGATGAAGTGGTACCGCGAA
Organism: Amycolatopsis sp. NPDC051903; assembly: GCF_044452505.1. Lineage (NCBI taxonomy): Bacteria > Bacillati > Actinomycetota > Actinomycetes > Pseudonocardiales > Pseudonocardiaceae > Amycolatopsis > Amycolatopsis sp. NPDC051903. Next base: position 241,127 of record NZ_JBITBT010000003.1, read on the forward strand.
TACCCGGCACGAGCGGCGACCGCGGCGACGTCGATCGGCTCGGCCCAGTGGCGGTCCATCATGTCCTTGGCCAGCCGCACCTGACGCAGCTGGGCCAGCTGCGCGTCGGCCGCGGACACGGGGTGCGGACCGGCGATCGCGACGTCCATCCGGCTCCTTCCCGTCACCCCTCGCGACGGCAAGTCTAGGACCCGGCCGTCCGCTGTCAGCCGAGCCCGAACAGCGGGAACACGTCAGCGGAGAACGTCGTCACCTCGGCGACCCGGCCGTCGGCGATGCGCAGGGTGTTGAGGCCGAACGGATGCAGCACCCCGTCCGCTCGGAGGGACGTGGCGAGCGCGGGCAGGCCGTTCGCGCGGGTCGGCACGAGGTGGAACGCCACGGCGCCGTCGCCGCGCAACGCGGGGGCCCAGGCTTCGAGGACGACGTCGCGCCCGGCGTACCAAGTCGGTTCCGTGCCGGTGTGGCCGCCGGCGCCGGGTGCGTGGCTGCAGCGGACGTCGGCGCGTAGCAGCGCCGCCAGTTCCGCTTCGTCGTGGGCAGTGAGCGCAGCCATGTAGCGCGCGACGACCGCGCGTTCCTCCTCGCTCCCCGCTGCCGTCCACTCGCCGCGCCGCGCGGGCAGGTGTTCCTTCAGCTCGGCGCGCCCGCGCAGCACGGCGCTGTTCACCGACGCCGGGGTGGTCTCCAGCGCCGTCGCCGCCTCCCGCGCCGACCAGCCCAGCACGTCCCGCAGCACCAGCGCGGCGCGGCGGCGCGGCGACAAGTGCTGGATCGCCGCGAGGAACGCCAGCTCCACCGTCTCGCGGCCGAGCACCTCGTCGGGCACCGGCTGCACCCACGGCACGGCGACGTCCGGCCGCGGCGCCAGGTCCGGCGAGGCCGACGGAGGCAGGCCCACCACCGGCACCTCCCGCGGGTGCGCCGCGAGGTGGTCGAGGCACGCGTTCGTCGCGATGCGGTACAGCCAGGCGCGCAGCGAAGCCCGGCCGTCGAAGGTCGCCCGCCCGCGCCACGCGCGCAGCAGCGTTTCCTGCACCAGGTCCTCTGCTTCGTCGTACGAGCCGAGGAGCCGGTAGCAGTGCACCCGCAGCTCGCGCCGGTGCGCTTCCGCCGAGGTCGCGAAGTCTGTCATCTCTTCAACCATGTCCCATGAGACTCCCTGCAGCCGGGAAATTCGGCAGTTCGCAGGTCAACCCGGGTGTGGCCGAAGTTACCCGTGCGTTAAGAAGGCGTCAGCGGAGCTGGGGGAAGCGTCAGGGTGGTGTTGGTGGCGCGCGCGTGAAGCGCACCACAGCAGTGTGCTGGCGGTGTCCGATTTACGAAGCACCGCACGGAGGTAACCGTGACGCTCAGCGAGCTCCTCCCCAGCCTCGGCTGCGAGGCCGCCGACCATCTCGAGCCGGGGCTCTGGCCGCGGAGCACCCGCCTCGAAGGCGGTGACCTGATCTTCGCGGGTGCTCCGGTGAGCCACCTGGCTGCCCGGTTCGGGACCCCGGCGTACCTCCTCGACGAGGCGCAAGTTCGCGACACCGCCCGCGCCTACCGCCACGCGCTGCCGGAGGCCGAAGTCGCCTTCGCGAGCAAGGCGCTGTGCACCCGCGCGGTGCTGCGCTGGATCGCGGAAGAAGGCCTGTCGCTCGACACGTGCTCAGCCGGCGAGATCGCCGTCGCGCGGTCCGTCGGCTTCCCCGCCGAGCGGATCCTGTTGCACGGCAACGCGAAAACCCCCGAAGACCTCAAGGCGGCGCTGGAGTACGGCGTGCGCCGCATCGTGCTCGACTCGCTCGACGAGATCGAGCAGCTCGGCGCGCTCGCGCACGGCGGGCAGCAGGTCATGATCCGCGTGACGCCCGGCGTCTCCGGCGACACGCACGCGGCGATCACCACCGGCACGGAAGGCCAGAAGTTCGGCTTCTCGCTGCGCGCCGACGTCCGCGACAACGTGGACCACGCCGTCGCCGCCGTGCTCGCGCAGCCGGGGCTGCGGCTCGTCGGGCTGCACTGCCACATCGGTTCGCAGGTCTCGCGCGTCGACCGCTACGAAGAGGCCGCGCGGCGCATGGTGGAGGTGCTGGTGCGCGTGCGCGACCAGTACGGCGTCACGCTGAGCGAGCTGGACCTCGGCGGTGGCCACGCCGTGCCGTACCTGGACCGCGAATCAAGCTTCGACCTCGGCGGGTACGCGCGCCGCCTGCGGGTGGCGCTGGCGTACGAATGCTCGTCGCACGGTTTCCCCTTGCCCCGCTTGACGATCGAGCCGGGTCGCGCGATCGTCGGCCCCGCGGGGATCACCGTGTACCGCGTGTGCGCCGTCAAACGCGGGAGCCGGACGTTCGTCGCCGTCGACGGCGGCATGAGCGACAACGCGCGCCCCGCGCTCTACGGCGCGCGCTACACCGCCCGGCTCGTCGGGCGCCACTCGAAGTCCGCGCGCACCCCGATGACCGTGGTCGGGCGCCACTGCGAGTCGGGCGACGTGCTGGCCGACGACGTCTGCCTGCCCGGCGACGTCCACGCCGGTGACCTGCTGGCCGTGCCGTGCACCGGTGCGTACCACCACTCGCTGGCGTCGAACTACAACCTCGTGGGCCGGCCGCCGCTCGTCGGCGTGCGCGACGGGTTCGCGAAGCTGCTGGTGCCGCGTGAAACCGAGGAAGACCTGCTTCGCCGCTGCTAGGCGAAAACTGAGGTGCGGCCCGGCGCCGCGGTGGTGTGTGCTCGGCCGATGGCGATCGTGCTGGGCACACCGGGCATCGACGGGCTGGGCGACGCGGTGGGCGCGCTGCGGGAGTGGCAGCACGACGGCGCGCCGATGCACCTGCATCCGGGTGACCTGGGCTGGTTCTGGCGGTTCGGGGCGGCGGCGACGGCCGCCGCCGTCCGGACCTGGAGCCGGGACGGGGAACTCGTCGCCGTCGGGATGCTGGACGAAGCCGACCTGCTGCGGATGACGATCGCGCCCGGCGCGCTGCGGGACGAGGAGCTGGCGCGCCGGCTCGTCCACGACCTGGCGAACCCGGAGTGCGGCGTGCTGCCGGCGGGGAAGGTTTACGTCGAAGCGCCGAAAACCGCGCTGCTGCAGGACTTGCTGGCCGAAGCCGGGTGGGACACCGACGAGCCGTGGACGCCGCTGCGCCGCGACCTGGCGGAGCCGGTCGAGGACCCGGGCCTGCGGATCGAGGTCGTCGGGCCGGAGCGGGCGAACGTTCGTACGGAGGTCCACGGGGCGTCCTTCGGCCGCTCGACCCTGTCCGTCGAGGCCTGGCACGCGATGGCCGCCGGAGTGCCCTACGCCGACGCCCGGTGCCTGGTCGCGTACGACGAACTGGGCAACGCGGTCGCGGCCGTGACGGTGTGGTCGGCCGGCGCGGGCCGGCCCGGATTGGTGGAACCCATGGGCGTGCACCGCGACCACCGCGGCCGCGGTCACGGCCGGGCGATCACCGTCGCCGGGGCGGCCGCGCTGCGGGAGCTGGGCTCGTCGAGCGCGCTCGTCAACACCCCGAGCCGCAACGTCGCCGCCGTCGCCACCTACACGTCGGCCGGTTTCCGGCCGCTGGCCGAGATCCGGGACCGGCGCCGCGACGCCTAGCCGCGGCTCTCGATCGCCCGGCCGCCGCGCGAACCGGCCCGCGCGGTGCGCGGCGAACATCAGCGGGATCCCGATCAGGATCGGCACCACGCCGAGCCGAACACGGTGGTCTCACCGGCGTCCGCCTTCGCCCACTCGATCGCGATGGTGAGACCGACAGCGTCCGACGGCACGTTGTCGCACCAGATCGCGAGCGGCACGGACAAGGCGAGCGAGACGAGGCCGAACCTCCAGATCGGCACCGAAGGCGTCTGATACTTCGGGTGCACGAGGCCGAACGCCCGGGGCAGCGCACCGTGGCTCGCCACGGGTCGGCCGATTCTCCGTTGATCGACTGCGAACCTTCGCCGAAACCACGCCGAGTCCCCGACCGGAGGCCCCCTGTCCTGCACAGCGGGAACGTCCAGTGCGACGGCTTCGGTCACGATTCGGTCCTCCTTTAGGGCATTCGGGGGTTTTGTGCCGCCAGAAGGTACCTGGCGACGCGGCGAGGGAGACACTCCGCGTGCGCGACAGCACTCCGAGACCCCGAAAACCTCACTCCACTGGCGTCTTGACCACTGATTTCGCTGCGGGCAGCGTTGCGTTCGGAGAATCGCGTGAATCCCGAAAGAGACTCCTGTTTCGGCGCGATGGCAGATACGCTGCGCGCCTAAGGAATCACATGCCGAAACACAGGGAGGGACGGCATGGTTGATGGAAACCGTACGAAGATAGAGGACCAGCGCTCGCCGAAGGCGCTGGATGGCACGGACAGAACCTTGATTGCCCTGCTGCAGCACGACGGCCGAGCCTCGTTCACCGCGTTGGCCAAGGCCGTGGGGCTTTCCGAAGGCGCCGTACGCCAACGCGTGCAACGCCTCCTGCGCGACGACATGATGCAGATCGTCGCCGTGACAGCCCCCGAGCACGTCGACCTGACCCGCCAGGCCATGATCGGCATCACCGTCAACGGCGACCCGCGGGAGGTCGCGAACCGCCTCACGGATCTCCCGGACGTGCACCAGGTGGTGCTCTGCGCGGGGCGGTTCGACCTGCTGGCCGCCCTGATCTGCCGGGATGACGAGCACCTGCTCGCCGTCCTGGGTGACCAGGTGCGGCCCATTCCAGGAGTCACTTCGACCGAGTTGTTCGTTTACCTGAAGCTGGCCAAGCAGAATTACGCGTGGGGCAATCTGACGGTTTGAGTCGGGCTTCGTGAGGCCCGGTCCCTGCCTCACAGTGCCGCTGCACCGATTCTCTCGATGGGGCTTTCGCTGACATTTCTCAGCTCTCTTCGCAGGTCACGCCACTCTCCCACCTCCTTTGCGCGCTCCCCTGCACCTCACCGGACAGCCCCCACCGCTCCCAGGGGGGCGTCCCCGTCCCATTCTATCGCGACCGGGCCCCGAAAAGTGGGGAAAGCGAAAATTGTGGACAAGTGCGGTGTCGGATGAGTGGGATGTGGACAACTCGGGTGCGAGGGTTGACAAAAGCCGATGAATCGCCGCTGGGAAGCGATGCGACCCGCAGGCAACCAGGCGTGATCAAATCGGCTGGTTCAGACCGCTCGAACCCGTGAGGTATGCCGGGCCGAGCTTCGCCAGCCACACGTTGCGATGACGACACCCGCCGAGCCACTCTCCACCGACGGCTCAACGCGCAGCGTGTCCAGACCAGTCCGCCGACCACGCGCACCAAACATGGCCAGCAAGCTGGCTTTCACCGTTGGCGCAACGCGCAGCAGTCCCCGCGTGCCCGCCGTCCCCGCGTGCCCGGACATGGCCACCCATCCGCCCTTCACCGGCGGCGCATCGCACAGCGCACCCAGGACCAGCCGGCTACAACCCCCGAAGCAGAATTTGGTTACCCAGCCGCCCTTCACCGCCGACACAACCCACACCACGCCCACGCTGAGCTGACCCCGAGCCAGCCCAGCCCGCCGATCACACGTACCGACGATGACTCACCCAACCACCCTCCAACCGCACCCCGGCCGACAACGCATCCGGCAACGGCCCCGTGTGCAGCAACCCCAGCCGCTGCGTGGCGCGCGTCAAGGCGACGTACAGCTCAGCTGCGCCGCGCGGGCTGGCGGAGAGGATGCCGGCGGGGTCCACGACGAGCACCGAGTCGTACTCAAGGCCCTTCGTGGCCGACGGCGGGACGGTGCCCGGCACGCCCGGCGGGCCGATCACCACCGAAGTCCCTTCACGCGAGGCCTCGGAAGCCAGGAACGCCGAGATCCCCGCGGCGTACGAAGGGACCTGTCGCGACCACGGCCGCGTCCCGCACGCGCGCACCGACTCCGGCGGCCGCACTCCCGGTGCGAATTCCGCCAGAAGCCGCGACGCGACGGCCATGATCTCCGCCGGCGTGCGGTAGTTGACCGTGAGTGGGCGGTACAGCCACCGGTCCGCCACGTAGCGTGACAACATCGCCGCCCACGAGCGCGCGCCCGCGGCAGAGCGGCGTTGCGCCAGGTCGCCCACCACCGTGAACGACCGGCTCGGGCAGCGGCGCATCAGCACCCGCCAGTCCATTTCGGACAGTTCCTGGGCTTCGTCGACGACGACGTGCCCGTACGTCCACGAGCGGTCCGCGCCGGCGCGTTCGGCGAGGTCGCGGTGGTCCCGTTCGCGCGGGCGGTCGGCCAGCGCCGACGCGTCGAGCAGGTCCGCCGCGACAAGGTGGTCCTCGTCGTCCAGGTGCTCCTCGACCGCGAGCACGTCGAGCACACCCGCCGCGTAGTCCTCCTCTGCCCGCGCGCGGCGCGCGGCCGCCCGCTGCGCCGAGCCGTCGTCGCCGAGGAGCTCGACGGCCTCATCGAGCAAGGGGACGTCCGACACCTTCCAGGCCGCGCCGTTTTCCCGGTACAGCGCGGGTTCGCCGCCGGCCGCCGCGACGCGCGTGCGCGACGAGTACAGCTGCGCCAGCAACCGCTGCGGCGTCAGTAAGGGCCACAACAGGTCGAGCGCCGCGGCCAGCTGCTCGTGGTCGGCTAGTTCGTCGAGAACCTCCGCGCGCAGGTCGTCGCGCAGCGCGTCCGCCGCCGGCAGCCAGCCCTCCCCGATGCGGTCGACGACGCGCCCAGCCAGGAGCCGCCGGACGGCCGCGCGGAAGACCGGCCGCGCCTCGTTGTGCGGCAACCCGCTTGCCTGGGCTTCGTCGCGCGCGACGCGGACCAGCGCGGCGTCGAGCGCGACGGGACCGTCCGAGAGGTCCAGCGGCACCGGCTCGACCGGCAGCTCCTGCCGGTCCTCGACGGCAGCCGCCAGCACGTCGAGCATCGCCAGCGAACCCTTGACGCGCTGCAGTTCCGGCTCGTCCTCGGCCGTCACGGCCAGCCCAGGCACGAGGTCGCCGGGCGTCCGGAACACGACGTCGGTCTCGCCGAGCGACGGCAGCACGCGGCTGATGTGGTCGAGGAACGCGGGGCTCGGCCCGACGACGAGCACGCCGCGCCGTTGCAGAGTCGCGCGCTTCGCGTACAGCAGGTAGGCGACGCGGTGCAGCGCGACTGCCGTCTTGCCCGTCCCCGGCCCACCCTCGACCACCACGACGCCCGGATGCGCGAGCCGGATGATCTCGTCCTGCTCGGCCTGGATCGTCGCGACGATGTCGCGCATGCCCTCGCCGCGCGGCGCGGCGACGGCGGCCAGCAGCGCGGCGTCTCCCCGCGCCTCGCCCCTGGCGCCGAGGAATTCGTCGGTGAAATCGAGGACGCGCTGTCCCCGGGTGTGGAACTGGCGCCGCCGCGCGATTCTTTCCGGCGACGCACCTGTGGCGCAGTAGAACGCGCGCGCGACGGGCGCGCGCCAATCCACGAGCAGGGGTTCGTACTCGTTCTCCTCGTCGAAAATGCCGAGCCGGCCGACGTACGTCCGTTCGCCGGAAAGCGCGTCGAGACGGCCGAAGCACAATCCGTTGTACGCCACGCTCAGCTGCGTGACGGCCTCCGCCCGCTGCACGGCCTGGACGTCGCGCTCCCACAGCAGATCGTCGGGTTCCCGCACCGCCTTGGCGTGCGCGGCGGTCGCGCGGCCTCGCTCGGCCACCAGCCGCTCGTACAGCGCCGCGATGTAGGCGCGTTCCGCTCGCAATTCCTCGTCGTACCCCTGATTTGACAAGTTCCCTCGCAGCGTTTAGAATAATGGCACGATCGGCGCTCCGAACTCACCATTGAGCTGGACGCCGATTTTCCATTCTCCCGGCCTTGTCAAGTCGGATCTTTCGGGCACGAAAAGGGTGCCGCGGATTCACGGCTCGCCATTTTTCGCGGCTCAGCCGAGCATGAATTCGCAGACGGCCAGGGGCCGGTCCACGCGCACGTCACCGAGCAGCCCGTAGAAGCCCTGCTCGACCTTGCTGTCGTAGGCGTACGCACCGACGAACCAGCCGCCGCCCGGGTTGGCCGGGCCGATCGCCGCCATCTTCGGGTTGCGCAGCAGCGGGCAGCCGTCGACGTACATCGTGGTGTGCCGGCCGTCGTTGACGACGGTGACGTGCCACCACTCGTCCAGCGGCAGTTCATGCCCCCCCCAGTTGGTGGAGATGCCGTTCTGGTTGAGCGGGAAGACGGCCCACAGCGACACTGTCCGAAAGGGACAGTGTGACGGCCGGTCCACTCGGAGGTCGTTCCCGTGGCCGGTGAGGTCCTTGACCGCGTCGGTGACCGGCGCGCCGTCCTTGCCGCCGTCGAACCGCCAGTACGCGACGGTGCCCGGCGCGAGCTCCTGCTTCGCCGCGCGGGTCGGTGGCACCGGGATCGGCGCGAAGCCCTCGAAGCGGCCGGGCGAAGTCGATCTCGAGGCTGAAGTAGTCGGCGTCGGTGCTGCGCTCGACCTCGATGCGCTGCAGCTAGGTGCGGGCGCTGTGCTTCGCGGAACGTCAGCGAGTTCTTCCGCCGCTGGGAGCCGAACGCGTCGAGGTACGGGGTCTGGCCGCGCTGGTCGTCGGTGGACGCGTTGATGTCGTAGTTGCCGGCGAGCGTGCTGTACGGGAAGCGGCGCCGGTCGCGCGCCTGGAACGACTTGCTGATGCCCGCGAACTCGCCGGGCTCGCCGTTCTGGATGTCGCCGAGGTGGGCGAGAGAGACAACGTTGTCAATCTGGTGGTCGAGCACGTGCTCGAGCGACGCGTCGACGGGCGCGGCATCCCCGCGGTCCTCGTCGAACAGGTACGTAGTAGGTGTCGGGCATGACGACGAGCGTGGTCCGGCGGGACGGATCAGCCACGCGCCGGAAGCTACCTACGGCCCGACGCCCACGGCAACACCGCGCGACGCCCCGGTGAACAACACGTTTGCGGCCGGCTTGGGGTGCCCTGGCGGGTGTGAGGTGACCTGGCGGGTGTGAGGTGACCTGGCGGGTGTGGGGTGAACGGTCCTTTCGTGGTGGTGGCGTGGCGCGAACGGTCCCTTCGCGCCGCGGTTCACAGGGCGAACGGACCGCTCGTGCCCCGGTTCAGCACCCCGGCCCCCGCCGCTGTTGCGGCGCGAGCGATCCGCTCGCGGCAGCGCTTCCGCGACGAACGGCGCTCCGCGCACAGGCTCCCCGAACGAGCGGTCCCACGGCCACGCCTGGCCCTCGCGTGAACGGCCCATTCGCACGGCCGGCACGGGCTCGAGGGACCCCTCGCGCGCCGACTCGGCATGAGCGTCCCCTTTCGACGTCAGGGTTTCCGGGTGAGCCCCCGTCGTGGCGAGGCCGAGTCGGCTGGGTGTCTCGGGAGCTGGCCGTCGTGGGGGAGGCGGAACGGGAGGACGAACCAGAGCAGGCCGAAGAGCAGCACGACGAAGCCGCCGGTGGCGACGAGAGCCGTGGTGCCGAAGACGACCTTCGCGATGAGCGCGACGGTCAGCGTGACCGCCCCGGCGAGGCAACCGAAGCCGACGAGAACGACGCGGTTGCCGACGCGCAGGATCTCGTCGCGGCGGCCCGTGCGGAAGAGCAGCCGGTGCCATGCGGCGGGGGCCGTGAGCAGCGCCGTCGCCGCGACGGCCAGGAGCACGGCAGCCATGTGCAGCCCCTTCTCGAAGCCGCTGGCGTCTTCGAAGCGCGGCGTGAACACCACCGTCAACAGGAACCCGAACAGGATCTGCACCCCGGCCTGCGCGACGCGCAGCTCCTGCAGCAGCTCGCCGATGTTGCGCTGCAGCTTCTGGTTGCGCGTCTCGCCGGTGGGCTCACGGTCGGTGTTCTCGTTGACCTCGTCGGCTTCCACCGCTGGTGCGCGGTACGCCCACGCTGTGGGGAGCGAGGTGGCCCTGTCGTGCTCGTCGCTGTCGGTCATCGGGAGGCTCCAGCACGGATCGGTTACGTCGGGAACACTTAGCCCGCCGGGTACCCCGTGCGGCCCGTGCCGAAAGACGCCCGGCTCGGCACACCTGGCCACACCTTCGGGTGGCGCCCGTGGCGGCCCGGCCCGTGCTCTGGCTAGAGAATGACCATGCGAATCGTTCCCACGCTCCTTTCCGCTGCTGTCGTCGCCGGTCTGGCCGGCCTCACCGCGACCACCGCCCAGGCGGCACCCGTCCACTTCACCTCGGCGCACGGCACCTTCACCGGGTACGCCCCGGGCGCCCACGCCGTCACTTACCGCACCGACCTCGTGCCCGGCGGCGCCCAGGCGCACGTGTTCGGCACCTCCGCGCGCGGGACCGGTACCACCACCACGCTCATCGTGACCGGCCTGCTCCCCAGCCATGAGTACGGCGCCCACGCCCACGTCAACGCCTGCGGCCCCACCGGCGACGACGCGGGCCCCCACTTCCAGCACACGCCGGACCCGGTCAAGCCGTCGGTGGACCCCGCCTACGCCAACCCGCGCAACGAGATCTGGCTCGACTTCAGCACCGACCGCTTCGGCACGGCGCGCGCGACGTCCACTGTGGACTGGACATTCGGCTCTCGGCGCGCACACTCCGTGGTGATCCACGAAATGCACACGCACACCGACCCCGGACACGCCGGAACCGCGGGCGCCCGGCTGGCCTGCCTGGACGTCGGCTTCTGATCAGAATCCCCAGGAGCGCTCCGGGACGATCCGCAGGCGGACTGAGTACGACGCGTCGAACCCGGCCGCGTCGGCGAAACCGATGCCGGCGAACCGGGACTGGTACTTGTCCAGGTAACCCGGCGCGTCGGAGGCCTTGCCCTCCTCGACCTGGGCGCGGCCGTTGACCACGAGGATGCTGCCGCCGTGTTCGTCACTGTTGAGGTGGAAGCTCACCTCCGGGTTGGCGGCGATGTGGCGGAGCTTCGCGGTGTCGGGCTGGCTGAACACCACGATGTCGTCGCCGTCGAGGACGAACCACACCGGGCGCGGTGCGGGACGCCCCTTCGGCGTGATGGTGGTCAGCCACGCCACCGGCTCGGCGGCGCGGTCGATCAGCTTCGGGTCGGGTGTGTAGGCCATGGTCGGTCTCCCCTCGGTTGTGGTGAGAACCAGAGAACCACAAGGCACCGACAGTTTCCGCTACCGCGACGCGACCAGCCGCGCATATCGTGTCCCTGCAACCAAAAGAACCACGCCGGCGCCGAGAAATGCACCCACTCGGGCGAGCCCGTCGAGCGCCGCGAGGTCGAACAGCACGAGCTTCGCGAGGGCCGCGGCGACGAGCACGAGCCCGATCACGCGCAACGCGACGATCGCGATGCCGCGCAGCAACAGGGCGAGGGCGGCGATCGTCCAGGAGACGGTGATCAGCGCGTGGCCCAGCAGGAAACCCGACCGCCCGGGAACTGCGAGCAGCGAAGCGCTGAGGACGAGACCGGCCGCGCCGTAGAGCGCGGCCAGCCCCGCGGGAATCCACGGCAAGAGCTTGGCGGGCTTGAGGACTTCGAGGCGCGCGGCTGCCCACGGCCACGCAACCGCGGCGCCGAGCAGCACCGTTGCGGCGGCCAACGCGGCCAGGAGGTCGGTTGTGGTGTGGGGGCGCGGGATGACGAGGAGTGCGGGCGTGACGTCGGAACTCATCGCGAGGAAGCCGCCGAGCACGCCGAAGAAGAGTGAACCGCCGAGCAGATAACGGTTTTTCGTGTAGCGGGCGGCGAACGCGAGCGCCACGGCTTCACCGAGGAGGACGGAGCCGCCGTCGAACTCCGTGACGGTGGCCTGCAATGCGGCGACGAGGGCGGCAACGCCGGCAACAGCACCCGATTGGTTACGCACGAACGGCCACGTCGCGCCGAGAACGACCGCTGCCCCACCCGCCAAGAGGGCCGCTTGGTGCTTCGGCAGCGTCAACGCGGCGACCAGGACGGGCAGCGGCGCGGCGGCCAGAACGGCGAGCAGGTAGGGGTTGTTTTCGTTGCGCCGCAAGAAGATCAGCGAGAGCGCGGCGCTCACGACGCTGACGGCGAGGGCAACGGCGGTGTGCTGCGTGTGCAGCGCAGTGGCGATCATCGACGTTGTCAAGGGTGGAATCGCTGAGGCGAGCGAAAGGGACCACCACGACCGTCGCAACTGGACGGGTGTCGTGGCGATCTGGAGGATGAGGAGGAACGTCACGAGCTCGGCCGTGAAGCCCCGGGTGATCACGGGTGCGCACACGCCGCAGGCGATGACGACGGAACTGGCGAGCAGAGGGGAATCCCACTTGACGGCGAGCAGCAGACCGCCCACCGCGAGCACGAGGCCGGTGGCGAGGCCCGCGGGGACGGGCAGGAATTCGTACAAGGAGGTGGCGGCTATCGCGTCGAGGTAGAGCGTCGCGATCCCCGTGGCGGCGAGGGCGAACGCACCGGTGCGCGCGGCCGGTTTGCGGTGCAGCCACGCGCCGGCCCCGACGAGCACGGCGCCGAACGCGGCTCCCACGAGCACCCGCGGCAACGGCCCGAGCCACCCGCGCTGCACGGCGAGCACCAGCAGCAGCACGATGCCCAGCAACGTCACCGCGCCGCCGATCCACGCCAGCCACCGCGAGCCGGCGCCTTCCTTGCCGAGGCGCTCGCCCAACGTGGGCGGCGGGAGGTACGGCTGCGGGGCCGGGTACGGGTAGGCGTACTGGCCCGGGTAGGGCTGGTGGGCGGCGGCGTAGGGCCAGTTGGGCTGGTAACCGGAGTAGGGGTGGGGTGGCAGTGGCTGTGTGGTCGGGTGGCTCGGCTGAGGTTGTGCCTGGGCTGGTTGAGTCGGCTGGGGTGGCGCTTGTGCCATGCGCGGCTGGGCGCCGGGCGGGGCTGGTTGAGTCGTCAGGGGCGGTGCTGCTTGTGCCACGCCCGGGTGGGCCCCGGGCTGGGACGGTTGCGGTGACGCTGCCTGCGCCGCGGTCGGCGCTGCCCCGGGCTGGGAAGGCTGGGTGGCTTGCGGTGGAACAGGCTGCTGGCTGAAGTGCGGCCCTGGCTGGGAAGCGGACTGCCTCGATGTCTCCGGTTGCGCTGCCGGTGTCTGGAGCGGAGTCGCTTCCGCTGACGTCTCCGACTGCGGGGTCGATGCCGGGCGCAGCGTGGCGTCGGTTGCCGTCTCCGGCTGCGTTGCCGATGACGGGAGCGAAGTGGCGCCCGTCGACGTCTCCGGCTGGGTTTCCGGTGTCGGGCGCGGAGTCACGTCTGCTGACGTTTCCGACTGCGGCGTCGTTGTCGGGCGAAGAGTGGCGTCGGCTGAGGGTGTGGCGGCGGCCTGGACGGCATCGGGCTGGACGGCAGGCGCGGACCGCTGCCAGGCGACGTCGCCCGGGCGCGGGGACTGCTGTGCCGTCGGCTGGACCAGCGGGTTCACCGGCTCGGCCTGCGGTTGCGCGGCCGTTGAGGCGAGCGTGGACCCGACGGTGCGGAGCTCTGCGCCGACGTCGGCGAGGTGCCGGCCGAGGTGGTTGAGCTCGTCGGCGAGGCGCTGGAGCGTGGCGGCGTCCGTGGTCATGCCGACAGGGTCGGGGATGAGTGGTGACGATCGGATCCGTAGCACTACTCAAACCCGGACACGGGACGGTTTCGATCTCGGCAGGCTGGGAGGGGTGGGGGTGGGGCCCCGATTCGGTGCCGCACCGCCGCCGAGCCGCGGGGGCTCGGCGGCCCGGCGGCCCGGCGGCGGTGCGGCGGAAGCGGCGGCACGGCGGGAGGCGCGTAGGCGGGCCGCGCAGGTGGGGGCCGGGTGAACCGGCACGAAGGCCCCGCGGCCAGCCGGCCTGGGCCACGACCCAGCCCGAAGGCCCCGCGGCCAGCCGGCCTGGGCCACGACGCGGCCCGAAGGCCCGGTGGTCAGCCGGCCTGAGCGACGACCTCGTCCATCGTCGCCATGATCGAGATGGTTTCGTCCAGGGGCATGAGGGGGCTTTCGGTTTCGCCGGCGGCGAGGAGGCGGGCGATTTCGTCGGCTTGGTGGCGGAGGCCGCGGCCCGCGTCGGGGTGGGGGTGGGGTGTGGGGGTGCCGCCGCGGGGCGTCAGGGTGATCGTGGTCGGGGCGTAGAAGGCGCCGGCGAGGTCGAGGCGGGCGTCGGTGCCCACGATGGACGCCGTGGCGGGGGTGGCGGCGCGGAGGGTGCAGGTGAGGACGGCGTGGGCGCCGGTTTCGTAGCCGAAGAGCATGGAGGTTTGGGCGTCGACGCCGGTGAAAGCCGGGGAGGTCATGGACACCACGCGCGAGGGGGTGCCGAGGATCATCGAGGCGAACGAAACCGGGTAGATGCCCAGGTCGAGGAGCGCGCCGCCGCCGAGGGAGGGGGCGAAGAGGCGTGAGGTGGCGTCCTGGGGGAACCACTGGCCGTGGTCGGCGGTGACGGTGACGATGTCGCCGAGCTGCGGGAGCAGGGAGCGGACGTGGTGGATGTGCGGGAGGAAACGCGTCCACATGGCTTCCATGAGGAACAGGCCGCGGTCGCGGGCGAACTTCACCAGTGAGCGGGCTTCGTCGGCGTTCATGGTGAACGGCTTCTCCACCAGCACCGGCTTGCCGGCGGACAGCGCGAGCATCGCGTTGTCGTGGTGCATGGGGTGGGGCGTGGCGACGTAGACGACGTCGACGTCCGGATCGGCGGCCAGCGCCTCGTAGCTGCCGTGGCGGCCGGGGATGCCGAGGCGGTCGGCGAAGGCGTCGGCGGTGGCGCGGGTGCGCGAGCCGACGGCGGCGACCACGCCGGAGTCGGTGAGCCGCAGGTCTTCGGCGAACGACCGCGCGATGCCGCCCGTGCCCATGATCCCCCAGCGCAGCGGTGTCATGCGTCCTCCCTGAAATCGCCCGAAACTGTCGGTGCGAAGACATACCATCGAGCGACCCGAGTGCAGGAGGCGCCATGACCACGCTCGTCAACCGCCCGAAGACCGGGCTGCTCGTGATCGACGTGCAGAACGGCGTGGTCGGCCACGCCCACGAGCGGGACAAGGTCGTCGCCAACATCGGCGCGCTCGTGGACAAGGCGCGCGCCGCCGGCGTCGACGTGGTGTGGATCCAGCACAACAGCGACGAGATGCCCCGCGACAGCGCCCAGTGGCAGTACGTGCCGGAACTCGAGCGGCGCGAATCGGAAGCGCTCGTGCAGAAGGAGTACGGCGACTCGTTCGAGGACACCGACCTCGAGTCCGTGCTGTCGGCGCGCGGCATCGGACGCCTGTTCGTCACGGGCGCGCAGACCGACGAGTGCATCCGCTCGACCCTCCACGGCGCCATCGCGCGCGGCTACGACGCCACCCTGGTCGGCGACGCCCACACGACGGAGGACCTGTCCGCCTACGGCGCCCCGACGCCCGACAAGGTCATCGCGCACACGAACCTGTACTGGAACTACCACCGCGCCCCCGGGCGAACGGCCGGAACGGTGACCACGCAAGACGTCGACTTCACCGCCTGAGGCGGCAACCGCGGCCGCGGGGAGCCGGAACCTACCGCGGGCGCCACCGGGGTTCGGACAGACCGTGGGCGGTGCAGACCACGCCACGCGGTGACACAAGCGCGACGCCGAGTCCGCTCAGCGACGGACCCGCGTGACGGGCCACCGGGCCGCAAGAGCCCAGCCGACGAGGCCTGCACAAGTCGGACCGAACTGCCCGGCGACCAAGACCCTGGCCCGGCCCGCCGGCACGAGCCGGCACCCCTGACCGGCCGCCGACGAACCACGCCAGCCGGCACAGCTGCCGGACGCTAGAGCGGACCGGCCCGGCAATGAAGGCCCTGGCCCACCCGCCCGGCCAGGCCGACGACCCTGACCGGCGACGGACGAACCAGGCCAGCCAACGAAGCGGCCACGCAGCAGAGCGGACCCACGCGCCAACCACAACCCAAGCCAATCCCGCCAGCCCACCGACCGGCAGTAGACGAGCCACGCCAGCCAACGAAGCCGCCACACAGCAGAGCGGACCTAGCCAGCAACCAAAACCCAGGCCAGTCCCGCCAGCACAAGCCGACGACCCTGACCGGCGACAGACGAACCAGGACCGCCAACGAAGCGGCCACGCAGCAGAGCGGACCCGCGCGCCAACCACAACCCAGGCCAATCCCGCAAGCCCGCCAACCGGCAGTAGACGAGCCACGCCAGCCAACGGAGCTGCCACACAGAGGAGCAGACCTACAGGCCACCCACAACCCAGGCCCGACGCGCCAGCACAAGCCGGCGACCCTGACCGGCTGCGGATGAACCACACCAGCCGACGAAACAGCCCCACAGCAGAGCGGAGCAACGCGGCAACCAAAACCCAGGCCAGTCCCGCCAGCACAAGTCGGCAACCGCGGTCTGGCGCGGAGGAGCCGCAGCCAGCCGACGACCAAGAACAGGGCGGTACTCACCGGAGTGGCCGGCGACCCAGGCACCCCCGCCGGTAAAGCGGCCAGTCGACGAGCACGACGGCACGGGTCGGCGGCCGACGACAAAAACCCGGGCAGCAGACTGGCCGAGCCGCCGGACGGCGGCCAGGACCCGGCGCCAGGGCGTGGCGAAGCGGTTGGCCGACGCGAGCAGCGCGTCAGCAGAGGTCGGCGGCCGAGAGGCGCGGGAGGTGGGCCAGGGCGCGGCGAAGCGGTTGGCCGACGCGAGCAGCGCGTCAGCAGAGGTCGGCGGCCGAGAGGCGTGGGAGGTGGGCCAGGGCGGGATCCGTGGGGTCGGCGACAGCGGCCAGAACCGCGGCCGGCGGCAGGCCGGTGCGGCGGCACAGCGTCACCGCTGCCTCGGGGATGCCGGTGGAGCCGGGGCGGGCGAGGACGGGGACGACGTGGCCGGGCCGGATGAGGTCGGTCCAGTCGGAGCGCGGGGTGGCGAGGACGCGGGCGGTCAGGGCGCGGTCGTGTGCCGAGATGCCCGTGGTGATGCCCGCGGCGGCGTCGACGGAGACGGCGTACGGGGGGCGGTCCGGGTCGTCGGCCAGGAGCAGGGGGATGCGTAGCGCGCGAAGGCGGTCGCGGGGCAGCGCGACGCAGGCGAAGCCGCTGGTGTGGCGGATGAGGAACGCCATCGAGGCCGTCGTGACCGACGCGGCCGGCAGGACGAGGTGGTCGTCGATCAGGACCGGGGCGTCGTGGGCCAGCGGGGTGGGGTGGTGGGCGGTGAGGGTCATGAGAGGAACGCGGTGATCGCCGCGAGCGTGTCGTCCGGGTACTCCAGCAGCATGGCGTGGCCGCCGCGCGGCAGGACCCGCAAGGAGCCCTGCGGGAGCAACGCGGCCATCTCCGCGGATTGCGACACCGGCGTCAGCACGTCTTCGGCGCCGGCGAGAACGAGGGTCGGGGTGGTGGCCGTGGGCAAGAGGGCGCGGGAGTCGTAGCCGCGCAGGCCCGCGGCCTGCGCTTCGAAACCCGCCAGCGACGTGGGGTACGGGTCCGAGGCGGCGAGTTTCGCTTGTTCCACCAGGGTTTCGTGGTCGGTCAGCACGCGGGGGGTGAAGACCCACGCCATGCCGCTCACGCCGACGGCCAGCGGGTCCGCGTCCGCGCGGCGCAGGGCCAGGCCGGCGTCCAGCCAGGCGTCCTGGATGGGCGTGTACGAAGGGAAACCGTTGAGCAGCACGGCTTTCGTCACCAGCGAGCCGTGCCGGACGAGCATGGACTGGAGCACCGACGCGCCCAGCGACCAGCCCACGGCGGCGACCGGGCCCAGGCCCAGCGACGTCACCAAGGCCGCCGCGTCGTCGCCCAGGAGATCGACCGGGTACGGGCCCGGCGGCACCGAGCTGCGCCCGACGCCGCGGTTGTCGAAGGTGATCACGGTGAAGCGGGAGCTCAGCACGGGCACCGCGCCGGCCCACGCGGCCGAGTTCGCGCCCAGACCGGCGATGAGCAGCAGCGGCGGGCCCTCGCCGGCGGTCTCGTAGTGCAGGGACACGCCGTTCACGGTTGCTGTGGCCAACGCGGGCTCCTTCCGCCGAAACGCAGGACCACTCTCGGCGAACCGGCCGCGCACCGACAACGGGAAGCCGCACACCACCGGCGCGAAAACCATGGACGGATCCACACGCACTGCGCCATCCAGCGGCTTTTGGTCGACTCGGCCGGACATCTGTGGTCAAGATGTCAACAGGCACCGAGGAGACGAGATGGACACCAACGGCGGTGTGACCACCACGGAACGGGACCTGGCCAGGCTGCTGCACCTGCTCGCCGACGAGACGGGCGCGACGGGCGAGTTCGACCGGCTCGGCGAGGATCTGGCCGGCGAGGGTGACGGCGAGCTCGTCGCCCTCACGCTGACCAGGGCGGCGCGCATCCGCGGCCTCCTGGCCGACCGCAAGCGCCGCGAGCGCGAGATGCAGGCGCTCCTGGACACGGCCAGTGACCTCGCTTCGGTTCGCGAGGTCGACGCGGCGCTCGACGCGATCGTCGCCCGCGTGCGGCGGCTGCTCGGCACGGACGCGGCGTACATGGCGCTGGTCGACGCCGGCACTGGCGACGCGTACATGCGCGTCACGCTCGGCACGATCACCCGGCCCATCGAGTCGCTGCGCCAGCCGCCCGGCTACGGCGTGGGCGGCTGGGTGGCCCAGACCGGCCGGCCGTTCGCCACCGCCAACTACCTGCGCGACGAGCGGATCCGGCGCAAGCACTCCGTCGCCTCCGCCGTGGCGGAGGACGGGATCGTGAGCATCCTCGGCGTGCCGATGCGGGTCGGCGACGAGGTGATCGGCGTGTTGTTCGGCGCGAACCGCGACGAGCGAACATTCGCACAATCCGAGATCGATCTCCTCGGCTCGCTGGCCGATCACGCGGCGGTCGTGTTGGAAAACGCACGGCTGTTCGCCGCCACCAAGGCGACGGCCGAGGAGCTGTTCGCTGCCAACGACCAGCTCGCCCGGCACAACAAGGCGCTCGAACAAGCCGCGACCGCCCACGAACAGCTCATGGCCATGGTCCTGCGCCGCGCCGACCTGGCCGAGCTCGTCGAGGCCGTCGCGGAAACCCTCGACGGCGCCGTGCTCGCCGTCGAACCCGACGGCACTCCCCTCGCCCAAGCCGGTCCACCCGAGCTGCGCGACCGGCTCCCCGCGAACCCACCGGACGAACCCGGACCCGGCCGCGCCCGCGACCTCGGCCCCGCGTGGACCGTCCCCGTCCGCGCCGGCGCCGAAACCTTCGGCCACCTGCTCTTCGCCGGCCGCGCCGAACCGCTCGACACCGACAAGCGCATTCTCGAACGCGCCGCGCAGACCGCTGCGCTCGTGGTGTTGGTCGAACGCCAGACGTCCGCGGCCGAACAACAAGTGCGCGGCCAGCTCGTGGACGAGTTGCTCGCCGAACGCGAACCCGACTGGGCCGCCCTGCGCCGCCGCGCGAAGGTCTCCGGGGTCATCGACTTCGCCGCCCGCCAGACCGTCCTCGTCGTCTCGGCGACGGGCACCACCCGCCGGCGGCTGCTGCGCGCGGCCGCCGACTACGTGCGCGCCCACGCCGGCGTCGCGACCGAACACGGCGGCCACGTCGTGCTCCTGCTCCCCTGCGCCGACGCGACCGCCGCCGTCCGCGAAGCGCGCCGCCACCTCGAACGCGCCACCGGCGGCACCGTCACCGCGGGCGTCGCGGGTCCCGCCGCGACGGCCCCCGTGGTGCGGAAACTCCACCGCGAAGCCGAACGCTGCCACCGCCTGCTCGTCGCGCTCGGCCGCGCCGGCACGGCCGCCAGCCTGGAGGATCTCGGCGTGCTCGGCCTCGTGCTCGACGGCGCCTCCCGCGACCACGTGAAGACGCTCGTCGAAACCGCCGCCGGCCCGATCCTCGACTACGACCGCGAACACGGTTCCCCGCTCGCCGAAACCCTCGACGGCTACTTCGCCGCCGGCGAGAACCCGCGCGCGGCCGCGCGCCTGCTGCAGGTCCACGCCAACACCGTCTACCAGCGCCTCGACCGCGTCGACCAGGTGCTCGGCCACCGCCGCTGGCGCGAGCCGGCCGGGGCGCTGACGCTGCGCATCGCGCTGCAGCTGCGCCGCGTGCTCGACCAGATCCCGGTGGCGTCGTGACCGCCGAGATCCTGCGTCCCTCCACAGTGGACACACCCGTCGAAGTCCTCGCCTACCTCACGTTCCTGCTCGCCGAAGAAGCCCCCGAAGCCGACTTCGACGCCGTCGAAACGAGCCTGCACACCCTCCCCGAAGGCGACCGGAAAACGCTCCTGCGCCGGGCCGTCCGGGACGCCCGCACCGTCCGCGGCATCCTCGCCCGCCGCGCGCAGCGCGAACGCGAAACCCAAGCCCTGTACGAAACCGCGCGCGATCTGACCTCACTGAGGGACGTCGACGACGTGCTCAGCGCCATCGTCGACCGCGTCCGCCGCCTGCTCGCCACCGACTCCACCTACATCGCCCTGATCGACGACGACACCGGCGACGCGTACATGCGCGTCACCGCCGGCACGGTGACCGAACCCATCCGCTCGGTGCGCCAGCGGCCCGGCTCCGGCGTCGGCGGCCGCGTGATCGCGACCGGCCGTCCGTTCGCCACCACCAATTACCTCGCCGACCCGCGCATCCACCGCGAAACGCAGGTCGCGAGCGCCGTCGGGGAGGACGGCGTGGTCAGCATCGCGGGCGTGCCGATGAAACTCGGTTCCCGCGTGATCGGCGCGCTGTTCGCCGCCGACCGCCACGAGCGCACCTTCGACCAGCACGACATCGCGCTGCTGACCTCGCTCGCGCACCACGCGTCCGTGGTGATCGACAACGCCCGGCTGTTCGGCCAGGTCGGCAGCACGACCGAAGAGCTGCGCGAAGCCCACGCCCAGCTGTCCGCGCAGCGCCACGCGCTCGAACTCGCCGCCACCGCCCACGAACTGCTCATGCCGCTCGCCCTCGCGGGCGCCGACCTCGGCGAGGTGGCCGACACGATGGCGCGGCTGCTCGACGGCACCGTCGCCCTCGAGACCGGCACCGACCGCGTCGCGGCCACCGCGCCCGGCGGCATCCCGGTCGAGGCCGTGTTCCGCGGCGGCACCGTCGTCCCCCTGCGCGCCGGCGGCGAAACGCACGGGCGGCTGTACTTCGGCCGCGCCGAGCCGCTCACCGAAACGGAACTCGGCACGCTCGAACGCGCCGCGCAGACCGCGACGCTGCTGGTGCTGCTCGAACGCCAGACCGCGACCGTCGAGCAGGACCTGCGCCACGAACTCGTCGAAGACCTGCTCGGCGACCGCGAACCCGACTGGGCCTCACTGCGGCGGCGCGCGGACCGCTTCACCATCCTCACGCCCGGCGAACCCCACGTCGCCGTGGTCGTTTCCGGCGACGCCCCGGACCTCGCCGCGACGGCGGAATGCACGGCCACCGCGCGCTCCGGCCTCGCGAGCGAAGTCGACGGGCACGTCGTGCTGCTCCTGCCCGGCTGCGACGCCGGCGCCACCGCGCGCGCGGTCGCGGCGGACCTCACCGCGAAGACGAACACCTCGGTCACCGCGGGCGCGGCCGGGCCCGCGCACGATCTCGAACGCCTGCGCGCCACGCACCGCGAAGCCGTTCGCTGCCACCGCCTCCTGCTCGCCCTCGGCCGCGCCGGTGACGGGATGGGCCTCGACGAGCTCGGAGTGGTCGGCGTGGTGCTGGAGCACGCCGGGCCCGAACAGCTGCACCGGGTGGTCCGCCGCGCGCTCGGGCCGCTGCTCGACTACGACGCCGAGCACCGCTCGGCCCTGCTGGCCACCGTCGAGTGCTACTTCGACCGCGGCCAGAGCCCACCCGCCGCCGCCCGCGCGCTCGGCATCCACGTCAACACGCTCTACCAGCGCCTCGACCGCATCGACCGCGTGCTCGACGGCGCCGGCTGGCGCGAACCCGAGCACACGCTCGACCTCCAGGTCGCCCTGCAGCTCTACCGGCTCATGCCGGCGTCTCCCGCGCCCGCTCGCGCAACACGAACTTCTGCACCTTCCCCGTCGACGTCTTCGGCAGCTCACCGAACACCACCGACTTAGGCGCCTTACTGTGCCGATTGTCACCAATCCGACCACAGTCACGGCGGAAACCGTTAGCACACGCGGATAGCCGCCGGTTGGTGTCCGCCTACTTTTGGCCGGATTGGTAACCGCGCCAGCCGCGACCGCACGTGCTCGACGATCTCCTCCTCCGTGGCGGACGCGCCCGCGTGCAGGGTCACGCACGCGGCCGGCACCTCACCCCAGTGCTCGTGCGGCGCCGCGACCACGGCCACCTCCAGCAGCGCCGGGTGGTCGGCGATGGCCTGCTCCACCTCGACGGACGCGATGTTCTCGCCGCCCGAGATGAGCACGTCCTTGCTTGCGGTCGCGCAGTTCCACGTAGCCGTCGGGGTGCAGCACGCCCAGGTCGCCGGTGCGGAACCAGCCGTCGGGTGCCGCTTCGCGCGTCGCCGCGGGGTCTTTGAAGTAGCCGAGCATCACGTTGTTGCCGCGCAACACGATCTCGCCGACCGTCGCGCCGTCGGCGGGCACGTCGGCACCATCCTCGCCGACCACCCGCACCACGCACGCGATCATGTTCCCGACGCCTTACGGCGGCGCTCCGCCGGTCGCGACACGCACCGTCGGCGTGACGGGCGCGGCTTCCGGTGCGTACGCGAGCATCGACAGCACGGTCGGCGCGCGCCGTTCAGGTGCGTCATGCCCTCCTCTCGGATCAGCCGCCACACCTCGGCCGGGTCCACTTTGGGCAGACACACGTGCGTCGCCGCCGCGGCGGTCACCGCCCACGGGAAACAGCAGCCGTTGCAGTGGAACATCGGGAGCGTCCACAGGTGCCACACCGAAGTTCGCCTCCAGCAGCACGTGCGGGTTCGGCGCCAGCACCGCGACCGGCCGCCCCTCGGCCAACGGCGCCAGCGCACCGGCCAGCCGGTGGCACCGGTCGTGCAGCTCCGCATACGTCCAGCGCGAGGCGCCGTCGACCACGGCGATCCGCGACCCGTGCGCCGCGGCCGCCCGGTCCAGAAAGGACAGTGGCGTCAGCGGTTCGAACGACAGCGCGTCCATCACGCGACCCGGGCCCCGGCGACGAGGCTCCCGAACCGCACCACCTCGTCGGCCACCAGGTGCAGCTGCTGCGTGACCCGCGGCTGGTCGCACACCCCGTCGGCGAACCGCGCTTCCAGGGAGTTCACCACCGCGCCGTACGGCGTCGCCCAGCCGCGCAGCGCGTGGACGACCGACCGCAACGCGCCCAGCGTCGTCACCCCCGCCTGCCAGCCGTGGGCCGCCACGACGAGCCCCACGGCGCGGTCGGCGAGGTAGGACAACGCGTCCTCCCGCATGTCCTCCACGTAGTCCAGGGCGTTCTTCACCAGGCCCGACATCGACCCGTGGTAGCCGGGCGAGGCGATGATCACGCCGTCGGCCCGGCGCAGGTGCTCCACGAGCTCGCGCGCGACCCCACCGCCGTCGCCGCCCGGCGCGTACATCGGCAGCCGGGCCAGCTCCGCGCCGGCGAACGCCCGCGTGCTCGCCCCCAGCTCTTCCGCGTGGCGCAGCGCCACTCTCAGCGCCTGTTCACTCGACGACCCGGGACGCACGGTTCCCCCGAGCCCCACGACGTGCAGCTGTTTCACGACCCACCACCCGTCATCCGCTGTCTTGGCCCTGCCCATCGTCAGCGGGAGCACCGCGCACCGGCAATGGGAATCCGCACATGCCGGGGGGCGGCAAGGCGCACGAACTTCCGTTGTCGCGCGCGCGTGTCGGCGGTCACAGTCGAGCGCATGGTTTTGGCATTGGAGAACAAGATCGCCGTCGTCACCGGCGGCGCGAGCGGCATCGGGCGGGCCACCGCGGTGCGCTTCGCACGGGAAGGCGCCCACGTGGTGCTCGGCGACGTGCAGGACGCGGGCGAAACCGTCCGGCTGGTCGAGGAAACGGGCCGCAAGGCGACGTTCGTGCACACCGACACCACGAGCGAAGCCGACTGCGACGCGCTGGTCGCCGCGGCCGTGAGCGAGTTCGGCCGGGTCGACGTCGGTGTCGCGGCCGCCGGGATCGCCACGGCGGCGGGGATGAGCAACGCCGAAGCACGCGCGGACGGCGGCGACGCGACGCACCTGGTGAACCTGCCGACGGACGCGTTCCGGCGCGTGCTGGACGTCAACGTCCTCGGCGTGATGATGACCGACCGCGCGCTCGCGCGGCAGATGCTGGCGCAGGGCGACGGTGGTTCGATCGTCAACATCGCGTCCAGCGCGGCGAAGATCCCGCTGGCCGGCGCGGCGCCGTACTGCACGTCGAAGGCCGGCGTGTGGATGCTCACCAAGGTCCTCGGCCTCGAGCTCGCCACCACCGGCGTGCGCGTGAACGCCGTCGGCCCCGGCTACACGGCGACGCCGATGATCGCCGGCCTCGAAGACAACGTGGCGGCCTACAGCTCGGCCATGAGCATCACGCCCATGAACCGCCTCGGCACCCCCGAAGAGCAGGCGAACGCGGTGCTGTGGCTCGCGTCCGACGAGTCCTCGTTCGTCACCGGCCAGATGCTGCACCCGGCGGGCGGCCAGTTCACCGACTGAAGGATGGAGGAGGTACCCGCATGACAACGCTGGACATCGCCAACATCGGGCGGTTCGAGGTCGACCTCTGGGAGGACGGCACCGGATCGCCGCTGCTCTACCTGCACGGGTACGAGCGCCACCCCGGCGGAGCCGGGTTCCTGAAGCGCCTCGCCGAAGTCCGCCGTGTGCTCGCGCCCGAGCTGCCGGGCTGGGGGACCTCGACCGGGTTCGAGCACTTCAGCGACGTGCTCGACGTGACGCTGTTCCACCGCGAGCTGGTCCGGTCGTGGGGTCTGGACCAGGTCGACGTCGTCGGGCACTCGCTCGGCGGGATGTTCGCCGCCGAACTGGCCGCGGTCGCGCCGCAGCTCGTGCGGCGGCTCGTGCTCGTGGACCCGTTCGGGCTGTGGCTCGACGACCAGCCGGCACTCGACCCGTTCGGCGCCGCCGCCGAGGTCAAGGCGGCCAAGTGGCACGCCGGGCCGCCGGAGCAGGAGCCGACGAACTTCGTGCCGGACCCCGAAGACCCGCACGGGGCCATCCTGTTCTCCGCCCGCAACCTCGGCTCGGCCACGAAGTTCATGTGGCCGATCGCCGACCGCGGCCTGCGGCGCCGGCTGCCGCTGGTCTCCGCGCCGACGCTGGTCGTCAACGGCGCGTCCGACGGGCTCGTGCCCACCGCGTACGCCGAGGAGTTCGCGCGGCTCGTGCCCGACGCGAAGGTCACCGTGATCGACGAGGCCGGCCACTACCCGATGGTCGAGCGGGAGGACGAGTTCGTGTCCGTGGTCACCGCTTTCCTGGATTCCTGAGTCTCCTGAGAGGACACCGCAGATGGGCAGGGTAGACGGCAAGATCGCGCTGGTCACCGGGAGCGCGGCGGGCATCGGCCGCGAGACCGCGTACACGCTGGCGCGCGAGGGCGCGACCGTGGTGGTCGCCGACATCAACGAGGCCGGCGCGAAGCAGGTGGCGGGCGAGCTCGGCGGCGACGCGAGCGCCGTGCGCTACGACGCGACCGACCAGCAGTCCATTCAGGACCTGGTGGCCGCGGTGATCGACCGGTACGGGCGCGTGGACGTCATCCACAACAACGCCGCGCTCGTCGGGCCCGACGCGTGGTTCGGCGACACCACCGTGGTCGACACCGACCTCGCGCTGTGGGACCGGGCGTTCGCGACGAACGTGCGGAGCATCTTCTTGACGTGCAAGTACGCGCTGCCGCACATGGTCGAGGCCGGCCGCGGCGGCTCGATCGTCAACATGGCGTCGGTCGGCGGCCTGCGCGGCAGCGCGGGGCTCACGGCGTACGGCAGCACGAAGGCCGCCGTGATCGGGCTGACGCGTTACCTCGCCGCCCAGCACGGGCGGCAGGGCATCCGCTGCAACGCGATCGCGCCCGGCGTGATCCAGACGCAGCAGCTGCTCGACGCCGTGCCCGACCTCCCGGCCAAATCGCTCGAGACCACGGCTTCGCCGCGCGCCGGGCTGCCGTCGGACATCGCCAACATGGTGCTGTTCCTGGCTTCCGACGAGTCCGCGTTCGTCAACGGCGAGACGTACCGCGTCGACGGCGGCGCCATGGCGGCCGGCTGAAACCCCGACTTCGAAAGGCAGGTTCCCGTGAAGTTCCACTGGTTCGCCCAGCAGTACTACACGAAGCTCCCCGAGGACTACGGCTCCACCGTGCACAGCTCGTGGGTCACGCCGCCGGCGTCGGTGGCCGAACCCGGCCAGGTCCACGACGACTACCACCTCTACCTGCGGCTCATGCAGCAGGCCGACCGGCTCGGCTGGGATTCGCTGCTGCTCAACGAGCACCACCAGACCTCACTCGCGATGACCCCCTCGCCCAACCTGATCGCCGCCATCCTGGCCGGCACCACGGAGAACTCGGCGATCGCGCTGTGCGGCAACTCGCTGGCGCTGTACAACCCGCCGGTGCGCGTGGCCGAGGAGATCGCGATGCTCGACTGCCTCTCGGGCGGGCGCATCATCGCCGGCATGGTCTTCGGCACCCCGATGGACACCGGCTTCTCCTACGGTGTGCCGCCCATCGAACTGCGCGACCGCTTCCACGAGGCCCGCGATCTCATCACGCGGGCGTGGCGCGCCGAGGAACCGTTCACCTTCAACGGGAAGTACACGAAGCTGCGGTACGTGAACACGTGGCCGCGGCCGGTGCAGGACGACATCCCCGTGTGGATCCCGGGCAGCGGCAGCGTCGAGACGTGGGACGTGGTCAACGCCTTCAACTACTGCTACGGCTACCTGTCCTTCTCCGGCAAGCAGAGCGCCGAGCCGATCGTGAAGGGGTTCTGGGACTACACCGAGCAACAGGGCGCCGACACGAACCCGAACCGCATGGCGTTCACGCAGATCATCTGCTGCGCGGATTCCGACACCGAGGCGGAACGGCTCTACGGCGACGCTGTGAAGTACTTCTACCGGCAGAACCCGACGGCGCTGGAGTTCGCGACGCCGCCGGGGTACAACTCCCTGCCCTCGCTCAAGGCCAACCTCACGCGGGCGCGCACGATGTCCAACGAGGAACGGATGAAGGCGCAGACCGGGGAGCTGTCCTTCTGGGAGTACGACGAACTCGGCTACATCATCGCGGGCACGCCAGAACGCGTCGAGCAGCGCGTGCGCGAACTGGTGACGGATCTGCGGATCGGCCAGCTCATCACGTGCATGCACGTGGGCAACCTGTCCGAAGAGGTCGCGGCGATGAACAACGACCTGTTCGGCACGCGGGTGATCCCGAAGCTGCGCGACATCTGGGCCGGCCTCGACGACCACTGGACGCCGAAGGTCACCCAGCAGCGGATCGCGGAGCGCTTCCCCGCCGCGGTGCGCACGGCCTGAACACCTACGAGGGGCGTCCCTTCGCGGGGACGCCCCTCCTCAGTGGACGGTGCTCAGGACACCGGATCGGTGGTCCGGGCCGGCAGCGTCGGTTCGAGCTTGCCCGCCACCGCCTGGTGCACCCGCACCTCCTTCGACAGCAGCACCGGGATGATCGACACGGCGAACAGGATCGCCCCGACCAGCCAGATCGTGTCCAGCTGGCCGCGGCCGGCCACCGACGTGTCGATCCACTTCCCGCTCTGGTCGGTGATCACCCAGCCGACCGCGACCTGCATGGCCGCCGACGCGCCGTTGAGCGTGCCGGTGACCTCGGGCCGGGAGATGCCGGCCCAGTAGCTGTTGACCGTGCCCCAGAACATCGGATCGCACAGGAAGGCGAAGGCGCCGATGAAGAAGCCCCACAGCACCCACGTCGAATCGTGCAACAGCACGCCCATCAGGAACCCGACGGCCCCGCACGCCGGGCCGAGGATCAGCCACGGCCTCGTGCGGCCGCCGAAGAACCGGGACACGAGCGTGCCGTTCACGAGTCCGAAGAGGACCGGGATGACCGCGATGAGCGGGCTGACCCAGGCCACGGTGTCGGGGTTGACCTTGTCGAGGGTGATGAGCCCGTAGGGCAGCCACGGTCCCGAAAGCCACGTCGGGGTGGTCGCCAGCGCGGTCGCGATGATCATCGTGAGGATGCTGCGGTTCTTCAGCGCCCGCAGCAGTTCGCGGAAGCTCAGCTTCTCGCGGACCTCGACCCCGCGGTGCTCGGCCTGGATGCCGGCGACCTCCTGAGGGGTGATCCCGCGCAGCTTCTCGGGTTTGTTGGCCGTGAACAGCACGAGCATCACCAAGGCCGGCACACCCAGCGCCGCCACGACGATGAACGCGTCCCGCCAGGACAGGTGGTTCGCCAGCGGCAGCGCGATCGCCGGCGCGAGCACGCCCGCGATGAGCGTGGAGCTCATCCACGTCGACGTCGCCCTGGCGCCGAGCGCGCCCGGGAACCACACGGAGAGGAGCCGTTGTGACGGAGCCCAGGAGAACCCGAAGAACACGCCGAAGATCAGGTTCCGCCACCACATCTCGTTGTAGGTGTGGACGAACGCCATCGTCGCCGAGAGCACCGTGACGCCGGAGATGCAGATGATCAGCATCTGCTTGGCGCCGAGGCGGTCGGCGAGGATCCCGGCGAGCAGGAGCAGGGGGAAGTACCCCAGCAGGTAGCTCGCCGTCACGCTCGAGATCTGGCTCGGGGACAGGTGCAGGTCGGTGGACCAGAACGGGTTGAGCAGGCTGAACTTCGCGCTGTCCAGCCAGACCACGAAGTTGACGATCAGGATGCTCGCGAGCATGAGCCCGCGCCTTCCGGTGAACAGTTTCGCGCGGGGAACCGGTGCGGGGAACGACATGACAGACCCTCCGGACACAGGGGTGCGGATGCAGGTGGTGGTTAGGGAGGCGGAAGAGGTGCCTCAGCCGAAAAGATCCCGACCGACTAGTCGGTTCGAGACAGCTTGCGCTCGGCTTCGTGGTGTGTCAAGCGCCACTGGGAAACTTCTCGAACTCGCCGTTATCGGGTGGAAGTCGTTGCTTTCCAAGGGTTATCGCAGCGAGCACAGCTGTCACCCAGGCGGCGCAACGCTCGCTACTCAACGGTCGGTTTTCTGGTGCTACGGTTTTCGCCGTGCCCACAAAGGACCCTCACCGACGCCGCCTGACGCTCACCGAGCGCCGCCAGGAGATCGTGACGACCGCGGCCGAGCTGTTCGACCGCAGCGGCTACGCCAACGCCACGGTGGACGACCTCGCCCAGGCCGTCGGGATCGCGAAACCCACGCTGTACCACTACTTCGGCAGCAAGGAGGAGATCCTCGCGTCGATCCACGAGGAGTTCATCGACCTGCTGCTCGGCCGGCACCGGCGGCGTCAGCAGGCGCAGTTGCCGCCGGAGCAGCAGCTGCTGGAGGTGATGACCGACGTCCTCGAGCTCATGGAAACGCACCGCGGGCACGTGCGCGTGTTCTTCGAGCACCACCGCGAACTGCCCGCCGCCGAGCGCGACAGCATCCGGCACAAGCGCGACGAGTACGAAGCGCAGGTGGCCGAGCTGATCGAGCGGGGATCGGCCGACGGCTCGTTCCGCGCGGTCGACCCGCGGCTCGGCGCACTGGCCGTGTTCGGCATGTGCAACTGGGCCTACCAGTGGTACCGCAGCGACGGTTCGCTCGAGCCGCGCCAGATCGCGTACCAGTTCTGGGACATGTTCCTCAGGGGCATCAAGAGTTCCACTTAGGACACAAGGAGGCATCTCGTGCGAGTGGTCACGTGGCAGGCGATCGAAACCCTTTCCATCGACGAAGTGGCGGCACCGGGGTGCGGACCGTCCGATGTGGTCGTGTCCGTCGGGGCGTGCGGCATCTGCGGTTCGGATGTGCACTCCTACACCGAGGGCGCGTGGATCGCACCCGGGGTGCCGCTGGGCCACGAGTACGCCGGGACGGTGACCGCGGCGGGTGCGCGGGTGTCCGGGGTGTCGGTGGGCGACCGCGTCGCGGTGAACCCGGCGGCGCCGTGCGGTTCGTGTCCGCGGTGCGCCGAGGGCCGGCACAACCTGTGTTCGGCCGGGTCCGGCCATTCGGGTGGTTTCGGTGACCAGGTGGTGGTCCGCGACGCCGTCGTCGGGCAGCACCTGTTCGTGCTGCCGGCCGATTTTCCGTTGGAGGAGGCGGCTTTCCTGGAGCCGCTGTCGGTGGCGGTGCGGGCGGTCGAGCACGCCGAGCCGCCCCTCGACGAGCCGATCGTGGTCTTCGGCCTCGGGACGATCGGCCAGTGCGTGGTCCAGGTGCTGCTCGCGCGGGGCGCGCGGGACGTGATCGTGGTGGACACCTCGCCCCGCCGCCTGGCCGCGGCGCTGGCGGCCGGCGCGCACGAAGGCCTGAACCCGGCCGACTCCGACGTCCGCGCCTCACTCTTCGCCTCGCGGGGCACCACGGCCTCGCCCTACCAGCCCTCGTCGGGTGCGGTGGGCGCCGTCTTCGAGTGCTCCGGCGCCGCACCCGTGCTGCCGCTGGCGTTCTCGCTGGCCCGCGCCGCGGCGCCGATCTCCGCGATCGCCCTCGCGGCCCACCCGTTGTCGCTGCCGGTCGACGACCTGGTGCAGAAGGAACTCCGCCTGCTCGGCAGCTTCGCCTACACCGCCCGCGACTGCCAGGAGGCCTTCGACCTGCTCGTTTCGCGCCGAGTGGACGTCCGGCCCCTGATCTCGCACCGCTTCGCCCTGGCCGACATCAAGGCGGCCTTCGAAGCCCAGCGCGACCCGGCGACGTCGATCAAGGTGGTGGTGTCCCCGTAGCCGTCGGCGCACCACCGTGCTGGCGGGTCCAGCACGGTGGTGCCCGGTCAGACCACGACGACGCCGACCACGTCACGGGAGAGCCCATCGACACCACCGCGCAACCGGCCGGACGCCTGTCGAAGCACCGCTCCGGCCCGTGCTGTCCGGCCTGGTGCTCGGCACGCTGCTCGCGACGCTGGACCCGACGAACTGCACGACCAGAGCCTGCAAGCCCGGGCGACCACGGCGTAGCTGATCACCTCGACGCTCTCGACTCCGTTGTACGGCAAGCTCTCCGACGCACCCGTGCGCCAGGTCCAGCACGTGGCTGACCACGTCCAGCGCCATGAGCGCCAGCGGCACGTTGACCAGGAACACCCAGCGCCAGCCCGTGGTGCTCGCACCGACCGCACCCCGGCGAGGAACCCGTCGACGGAACGCAGCCAGTTCGTACATCGAGTCCGCCATCCCGCTCGCGAGCGAACCGGCGAGGAAGATCGAGATCACGGCGAGGTACATCGGCTTGCGCCCGGCCAGGCGCCCGCAGCGGCCGGAGGGCAGATGCCGCCGCTGACGTTCGGGATCATGGTCGCCGGCACCGTGAGCGGCTGGGTGATCACCCGGACCGGGCGCTACAAGCCGTTCGCCGTCGCCGGGCTGGGCCTGATGACGGCGGCGACGTTCGCGCTGGCGGCCATCGGCGTCGGCACGCCGCTCACGGTGATCATGGTGATCGGGCTCGGCTCGTCGATGCAGACGCTCACCCTGGCCGCCGCCAATGACGTCGACGTGCTTCACATCGGCGTCGCGACGTCCGCGTCCACGTTCTCCCGCCAGATCGGCGGCAGGGTCGGTGCGCGGTGTCCCTGTCGATCCTGTTCAGCACGGTCGGCGACCGGATCGCCGCCACCGTGGGCTCGGCTGCCGCGCCGCCCGCCTACCGTGCGGCGCTCGCGCGGCACCCGGCGTTGGCGGCGCACCGGGAGGTGGACGTCAACGACACGTCCTTCCTCACCACCCTCGACCCCGTGCTGGCGCCCGATCCTCGACGGGTTCGCCTCCTCGATGCGCCTGGTGTTCCTCATCGGCGGGATCGTGGTGACGATCAGCTTCGTCCTCGTCTGGTTCCCGCGGGAGAAACCGCTGGCCGAGACGTCGGCGCCGGAGCAGCTGGAGGAAGAAGACGCGGCTGCGCGCCGACCCCAGTCGACGTGATCGACACCACAAGCGACAATGGAGGACGTGACCGCCACCTTGAGCAAGCCCGCGTTGCAGATCGGCCCCTACCAGGTCGATCCGCCGGTCGTGCTCGCGCCGATGGCGGGGATCACGAACGTCGCGTTCCGGCAGCTGTGCCAGGAGTACGGCGCGGGCATCTACGTGTGCGAGATGATCACCGCGCGGGCCGTCGTCGAACGGCACCCCGGGACGATGCACATGATGACCTTCGGCGAGAACGAAAAGCCCAGGTCGATGCAGCTGTACGGCGTGGACCCGAAGACGATGGCCGAGGCCGTGCGCATCATCGTCGGCGAAGGGCTCGCGGACCACATCGACTCGAACTTCGGCTGTCCCGTCGCGAAGGTGACGCGCAAGGGCGGCGGGGCGGCGCTGCCGTTCAAGCGGCGGCTCTTCGCGGACATCGTGCGTGAATCCGCGAAGGCCGCGGCCGAGGCGGGGGTGCCGTTCACGGTCAAGTTCCGCGTGGGTATCGACGACGACCACCGCACGTTCCTCGACGCCGGGCGGATCGCCGAGGCCGAGGGCGCGGCGGCGGTCAGCCTCCACGCGCGCACGGCGGCGCAGCGCTACTCCGGCCAGGCCGACTGGTCGAAGATCGCCGAGCTCAAGCAGGCCGTGACCAGCATCCCGGTGCTGGGCAACGGCGACATCTTCTCCGCCGACGACGCCCTGCGCATGGTCGCCGAGACCGGCTGCGACGGGGTCGTCGTGGGCCGTGGCTGCCTCGGGCGGCCGTGGCTGTTCGGGGAGCTCGAGGCGGCGTTCCAGGGGCGCGAGATCCCGGCCGGTCCGAACCTCGGCGAGGTCGCGCGCGTACTGCGGCGCCACACGGAACTGCTCGTCGAGCACGACGGCCACGACAAGGCCATGCGCGACATCCGCAAGCACATGGCGTGGTACCTGATGGGTTTCCCCGTCGGCTCCGAACTGCGCCGCGGCTTCGCGATGCTGTCCTCCATGGCGCAGCTGGACGACCTCATCGCCCAGCTCGACCACGACGCGCCCTTCCCTGAGGCCGCCACCGGCCCGCGCGGCCGGCAGGGCTCGCCGGGCAAGGTCACGCTGCCCCACGGCTGGCTCGACGACCCCGACGACGACTGCGTCCCCGAAGCCGAGGACATGCATTCGGGCGGCTGATCCGCCCGTTCTCCACCTCGCACGGCCCTGCGCTGCTCGACGCGCTACGTCGAGGGAGACATCGTCAAGCCGCGCTGGATCATCGGCGACGGGGTGGGGCATCGCGGAAGTCAGGCACTGGTGGCCGGACGGTCCCCCGTTGAAGCTGCTGACCGTGGCGCACCGGATCATCGCGGCGGAAGCCCTGACCTGCGGGTTTGGCGGTCGTCCACAAGTCATCCCCAGGTTGTCCACAGGTGGTTGTGGATAAGTGGGGGCTGGTGCGTTGGTTCAGTGCGGCTGCGCGGCCAAGTAGAACTCCTGCGCGGCGAGGGCAGCCCTGGCCTTACAGCCCTCCACGTCGTCTTTGGGTGCCGACCAGTCGCTGATGCCGACTTTGAAATTCGCGTTGCTATCGAGGACGAACAGACCGCACGACCGTCCGGTGGGAGCCAGTTCCCAGGCCGCGCTCTCACCCAGGTGCAGCGCCGGGTCGCGCACGTACGCCCCGTTGAGGCGACGGCGTCGAAGCCCGTGCGTTCCTGCTGCGCGGTGCTCACGTCCACCTCGAGATCGACGCTGAGGCCCGCTCCCGCATCGGAGAAGTGGCACACCCAGCCCCGGCCGATCTTCTGCTCATAACTCTTCGCCGGCAGATCGCCGATCCGGCCCGCGACCTCGTCGCAGTTCGGCAGGGGTGCAGCGCCGTATTTGCCGTCGTCGCTACTTCCGCGCACCGTAGGGCGGGAACGGTTGCTGGAAGGGTGCGTTCACGAGCGCAGGCGTCGTGCTCGAGCGCCAACGGTCCTCCCCTGTGCCGCGATGGGCCACCCCCCAAAGACTGAAAGGCCACCCCGAACCACTCGGGATGGCCTTTCCGCGCAAGCAAAATCAGGCGGCCGCACCGATCACGATCGACTGGACGTGGCCGAAGCCCAGCGCTGCCAGGTCTTTGACGTCCTCGGTCACGACCAGGTGGTCGCCCGTGGCGCCGGGGCCCGTGTACAGCGTGAGGGTGCCCGTGACGAACTGAATGGAGCCGGACGCGGGGATGTTCACGTTGACGACGTCGCCGACGTTGCCGCCGATGCCTTGGGAGCCCTGGGGTTCCGAGAAGTTCTTGCCGGAGTCCAGGATGGCGCTCGCGCCCGCAACCGGCGGGGCGTTGTCGCCGAGGTAAATGGACTGCACGTGGGCGAACTGGGCGCCGAAGGTGGCCGGGATGTCCGCGACGCTGTCGGTGAGGACGGCGGCCTCACCCGTGTTGCAGCCGGCGCCGGTCCACAGGGTCATGGTGCCGTCGAAGTGCTGCAGGGAGCCGGTGTCCGGGATGTTCACCGTGATGCACTGGCCTTCGTCGCCGTTGATGCCCTGGGAGCCCTTCGGTTCCGAGAAGTGGGTGCCCGAGTCGAGGATGCCGCTGGCGCCGGACGAAGCCGGAGCGGCGAGGGCGGTGCCGGCACCGCCGAAGATCGCGCCGGCGAGGGCGCCGAAGGCGGCGAGGGACAGAACAGTCTTGCGCAGCATGGGATTCTCCGAGTGGTGGCTGGCTCCGCGACTCGGTGCCGGACACCCTCGACACGGCGCTCACCCCGGAGCCGGTTCACGGCCCCAATGTGGTCCCGATCACGCCAAAGAAATCCACTGTGGACACGGTTCGGCCCCGCCGTCCGATCGGGCCGGCGGGGCCGCGGTGAGCCTGAAGAGCGTCAGTTCTCGAGCTGCTGCGGCTCGCCCCCCACGGTGATCTTGCGCGGCTGGGCCTTCTCGGCGACCGGGATGCGCAGGGTCAGCACACCGTCGACGTACTCCGCGGCGACGCGGTCGGTGTCGAGGGTGTCCGCGAGCACCAGGCGGCGCGAAACGCTGCCGCGGGAGCGCTCGGAAACCTGCACGCGGGCGTCCTCACCGAAAGCGGCGGCGCGCTCGGCCTTCACGGTCAGCACGTTGCGCTCGACGCTCACGTCGATCGACTCGCGGGCGACACCCGGGAGGTCGAACTGCACGACGTACTCGTCACCGGAGCGGTAGGCGTCCATCGGCATGGTCCGCGGCGAGCTGGTCGGCTGTCCGCGGAAGAACTGCTGGGTCAGG
The DNA here is from genome assembly GCF_044452505.1 of Amycolatopsis sp. NPDC051903. NCBI lineage: Bacteria > Bacillati > Actinomycetota > Actinomycetes > Pseudonocardiales > Pseudonocardiaceae > Amycolatopsis > Amycolatopsis sp. NPDC051903. The sequence continues at coordinate 276,199 of NZ_JBITBT010000003.1, forward strand.
CGGTCGAACTCGGCGAACGGGTCGGTCCGGATCAACATCTTGGTTCCTCCTTCAGGTGGCCTCGATCAGCTCCTCGGCGGCTGACCGGACCTTACGAAGTTGCTAACGACTGACTCAACTTAGTTGTTCCCGAATGACTCAAATCACAATCAGGGTAGCGTGGGGGTGTACAGGTATGTACATGTACGTAGGCGGCAAGAAGCAGAAGCTGGTCGGCGACCTCGCCGACCGGATCCGCTCCGGCCGCCTCGTCCACGGCGCCCAGCTGCCGGGCGAGCACGAGCTCGCCGAGCAGTACCAGGTCAGCCGCGGGACGGTGCGCAGCGCGCTGTCCGACCTGCAGCAGCAGGAGCTCATCGCGACGCACGCGGGGGTCGGGTCGTTCGTGACGTTCGACGGGGTGCCGCTCGACCAGCGCGCCGGCTGGGCGCGGGCGCTCGCCGACACCGGGTCGCCCGTCACCACCGAGCTGCTGGGCCTGACCGAGGTCGAGGACGCCGAGCTCACGCGCCGCTTCGCCGTCCCGAAGTTCATCCTGGTGAAACGCCTGCGCCGCGACGAGCACTCCCGCGGCATCTCGCTGGAAGTGGCCACCGTCCCCGCCGTCGGCACCCTCGCCGACCTGCCGGTCCGCGGCCTGGTCGACGGCTCCCTCACGGCGACCCTGGAGGAAGCCGGCCGCCACCCCGCGAGCGGCGACCAGTGGATCACCGCCCAGCCCCTCGACGCCGGCGCCGCCGCGCTGCTGGGCCGGCCCGCCGGCGAGCTGTTCCTCAAGGCCACCCGCACGTCCGTCGACCCCGACGGCGCGTTGGTCGAGCACGTCGTGAGCCTGCTCGACCCCGGGCGCTTCAGCTTCCACCTCACCTTCGGCCGCCCATGAGCCCCCGCGACCGCGCGCTCGCCGCGCTGACCGGTCTCGCGGTCGGCGACGCGCTCGGCATGCCGACGCAGTCGATGTCGCGCGCCGAGATCCGCGCGGCCTACGGGAAGATCACCGGCTTCCGCCAGGCCGTCGCCGCCCAGCCCATCGCACCCGGCTTGCCGGCGGGCTCGGTCACCGACGACACCGAACAGGCCCTGCTGCTCGCGCGCCTGCTCGTCGACGGCGGTGGCCACGTCGATCCGCGCGTGTTCGCCGACGCGTTGCTCGCGTGGGAGGCCGACCTGATCACCCGCGGTTCGGCCGATCTCCTCGGCCCGTCGACGAAACGAGCGCTCCAGCTCCTGGAAGAAGGCGTCCCACCCGAAGAAGCCGGCCGCACCGGCACCACCAACGGCGCCGCCATGCGCGTGCCGCCCGTCGGCATCGCGACCCCGCCGGACGACCTGGCCACGCTCGTCGACACCGTGGCCGAGACCGCGCGCGTCACCCACAACACGTCCCTCGGCCTCGCGGCCGCGGCCGCCGTCGCCGCCGCGGTGTCGGCGGGGGTCGACGGCGCGAACCGCATGGAGGCCTTCGACTTCGCCGAACACGCCGCGACCCTCGGCGCGGCGAATGGGCACTGGAGCGCGGGCGGGGCCATCTCCGCCCGGCTGCGCTGGGCCCGTGACTGGGTGCGCGGCCTGCGCCGTTCCGAGCTGGACGACGCCGTGGCCGACGTGATCGGGACGTCCGTGGCCGCGCAGGAATCCGTGGTCGCCGCCTTCGCGCTCGCCGAAGTGCTCGACCCCGCCGACGCGCTGCCCACCGCCGCGGCGCTGGGCGGCGACACCGACACGGTCGCCGCGATCTGCGGGGCCCTGCTCGGCGCGTGCGGCGAGGAGATCCCCGCCGAGCTGGGCAACACCGTCGTCCGGCTCAACCGGCTCGACCTCGGCCCGCTCGTCGACGGCCTCGTCACCCTGCGCCGGACCATCCCGTGAGCCGCCTGATCCACACGGGACAGGTTGTGGTCGACCTCGTGCTCGGCGTGCCGCACCTGCCCGCGCGCGGGGGCGACGTGCTGGCCACGTCGACGAACCTGCTGCCCGGCGGCGGTTTCAACGTCATGGCCGCGGCCGCCCGTGCCGGCGCCGACGTCGTCTACGCCGGCACGCACGGCACGGGCAGCTTCGGCGACCTCGTGCGGGCGGCGCTCGAAGCCGAAGGCATCACGGTCGCGCACGAACCGACGGCCAGCGGCGACACCGGCGTCGTCGTGGCGCTCGTCGACGCGGACGGCGAGCGGACGTTCGCCACCGGCACCGGCGCGGAGGGCCGGTTGCGCGCCGACCAGCTCGCCCGCGTCGTCGCGCAGCCCGGGGACCTCGTTTACGTCACCGGCTACAGCCTCCTGCACGCCACCAACCGCGACGCCCTCCTGCGCTGGCTGCCCCACCTGCCGGGCTCGCGCGTGCTGTTCGACCCCGGCCCGCTCGTGACGAGCTTCGACCCCGAAGACCTCGCACAGCTGATGTCCACAGTGGACATCCTCAGCTGCAACGCGCGTGAAGCCGAAGCCCTCGACGTCGCCGTGCTCGCCCGCCGCAGGACCGTCATCGTCCGCGACGGCCCCGCCGGCTGCGTGCTCCACCACGGCGGCCAGACCAGGCGGATCTCCGGCTTCCCCGTCACCGCCGTCGACACCAACGGCGCGGGTGACACCCACTGCGGTGTCCTGGCCGCCGAGCTCCTGCGCGGCCGAGATCTGCCGGAGGCGGCTCGCACCGCCAACGCCGCCGCCGCGTTCTCCGTGACCAAACGCGGACCCGCCACGGCCCCGACGCGCGAGCACCTGGCGCGGTTCCGGCGGGACGTTGACGCCGGCTCCGGCGGCTCCTACGGTCGAACTGAACAGGTCTGAACAAGTCCGGATAGGCGGTCGCCATGGCCAGGACCGAAGCGCGGGCACCCGAAAGCGGCAAGCTGAAGGTCGAAACGCACGGCATCAACGTGATCGGCGACGCCGACCGCCACGGCCGGCCGCGGGACCTGTTCTGGCCGTGGTTCGGCGCGAACGTGTCGATCCTCGGGCTCAGCTACGGCTCGTTCGCGCTCGGGTTCGGCATCTCGTTCTGGCAGGCCACGATCGCCGGGGTGCTCGGGATCGTGTTCTCGTTCCTGCTGTGCGGCTTCATCGCCGTGGCGGGCAAACGCGGCTCCGCACCCACGATGGCGCTCTCGCGCGCCGCGTTCGGCGTGCGCGGCAACCACCTGCCGTCGGCGATCTCGTGGATCCTCACCGTCGGCTGGGAAACGGTGCTGACCGCGCTGGCGACGATGGCCACCGCGACCGTGTTCGAACGCCTCGGCTGGGGCGGCGGCCCGACGACGAAGGTCGTCGCGCTGATCGTGGTCGCCGGGCTGACCGTGCTCAGCGGCGTGCTCGGCTTCGAGGTCATCATGCGCGTGCAGACGTGGATCACCTGGATCACGGGGATCCTCACCGTGGTCTACGTGGTGCTGGTCGCCGGCCACGTGCACTGGACGGCGGTGAGCGCGGTGCCCGCCGGTTCGGCGCAGGAGTTCATCGGCGCGCTCGTGTTCCTGATGACGGGTTTCGGCCTCGGCTGGGTCAACGCGGCGGCCGACTACTCGCGGTACCTGCCGCGCCCGGCGTCGAGCCGCGGCGTGATCGGGTGGACGACGTTCGGCGCGTCCGTCGCCCCGCTCGTGCTGCTGGTGTTCGGGTTGCTGCTGGCCGGTTCTTCGCCCGAGCTGAACCAGGCCGTGGCGGCCGATCCGATCGGCGCGCTGACGACGATCCTGCCGGTCTGGTTCCTCGTGCCGTTCGCGGTTGTCGCGGTGCTCGGCCTGGTCGGTGGCGCGGTGCTGGACATCTACTCGTCGGGCCTGTCGCTGCTGTCCGCGGGCCTGCGCATCCCGCGCTACGCCGCGGCGCTCGTCGACGGCGTGATCATGATCGCCGGCACCGTGTACCTCGTCTTCTTCGGCGGCACGTTCCTCGGGCAGTTCCAGGGCTTCCTGACGACGCTGGGCGTCCCCGTCGCCGCCTGGTGCGGCGTGATGCTCGCCGACGTGCTGCTGCGCCGCCGCGACTACGCCGAAGCCGACCTCTACGACCGCCGCGGCCGCTACGGCGACGTCCGCTGGGGCCCGATCGCCCTCGTTGTCGTCGCGACGGCCCTCGGCTGGGGCCTGGTCACCAACGCGTCGGCGGGCTGGCTGCACTGGCAGGGCTACCTGCTGGCACCGTTCGGCCTGGGCGGGCGTGAGGGCTCGTGGGCGTTCGCGAACCTCGGCGTGCTGGTGGCACTCGTGCTCGGCTTCGTGGTGACGGTGCTGCTCGGCCGCTCCCGCGTGCGCGCGCAGGAGGCCGCGGCGTGAAGCCGCTCCTCACGGTGATCGACTTGCAGAACATCTTCGGCGAGCCGGACAGCGAGTGGTTCACCCCGCGGTTCGCCGAGATCGTGCCGCGGATCCGGCGGCTGGTCGGCGCCTTCGGCGCGCGCGTGGCGTTCACGCGGTTCCTGGCGCCCGAGCAGCCGGCCGGGGCGTGGGTGAAGTACTACGAACAGTGGCCGTTCGCCTTGCAGCCCGCGGATTCCCGAGCCTACGCAGTGATCGACGAATTTCCGGTCGAGTCCACCGTGGACTCGAATACTTTCGGCAAGTGGACTCCCGAACTCGCCGCCCTCGCGGGCGACGGCGGGCTCGTCCTGGCGGGCGTCTCCACCGACTGCTGCGTGCTGTCCACCGCGCTGGCCGCCGCCGATGCGGGCGCGCCGGTGACGGTGGTGGCGGACGCGTGCGCGGGTGTTTCCGACGAGAGCCACGAGCGAACGCTCGAAATCCTCCGGCTCTACGGCCCGCTCGTCAACGTCGCCACCACCGACGAGATGCTCGCCGGGTAGCGACTGGGCCTCCGGCGGGGAGGGTGCCGGAGGCCCAGAAGAATCAGTTCTCCTCGACCCGCGCCGCCGCCAGGCGCCGCACGCGGCCGCGGACGCCCAGCCAGCCCGCGATGAGCACGAGGGCCAGGACGGGCAGGCTGTAGATGAGGATCTGCCCGGTCGTGCCGCCGAACCAGCTCATCGTGAGGACCAGCAACAGGAAACCGAGCGTCACGTAGTTGGTGTAGGGCGCGCCGGGGAGCCGGTAGCTCGGCCGTTCGAGCTCGCCGCGCGCGGCCTTGCGCGTCATCGCGAGGTGGCAGATGACGATCATCGACCACATGCCGATGATGCCCAGCGCCGAGAACTCCAGGGCGACCTCGAACGCCTCACCCGGCACCACGAGGTTGAGCACCACGCCGAGCACGTACACCGCGGCAGTCAGCAGCACGCCGCCGTAGGGCACGCCGCTCTTGCTCATCTTCGCCGTGAACTTCGGCGCCGAACCGGCGACCGAGAGCGAACGCAGGATGCGGCCCGTCGAGTAGAGGCCCGAGTTCACGCTCGACAGCGCAGCCGTCAGCACGATCAGGTCCATGATGCCGCCGGCGGCGGGGATCCCGAGCTTGGAGAAGAACGTGACGAACGGGCTTTCACCGCTCTTGTAGGCCGTCCACGGGAGCACCATCACGAGCAGCAGCACGGAACCCACGTAGAAGACGCCGATCCGCCACGCGACGGAGTTCACGGCCTTCGGGATCACCTTGCGCGGGTTGGCGGTCTCGCCGGCGGTGACGCCGACCATCTCGACGCCGGAGTACGCGAAGACGACACCCTGCAGGATCAGCAGCGCGGGCAGGAACCCGGTCGGGAACAGGCCGCCGTTGTCGCTGATGAGGCTCGGGCCGGTGACCACGCCGTCGACCGGGTGGCGCGTCACGAGCACCACGATCGCGACGACCATGAACACCACGAGCGCGAGCACCTTGATCGCGGCGAACCAGAACTCCAGTTCCCCGAACAGCTTCACCGACACCATGTTCACCGCGAGGATCGCGAACAACGCGATGAGCGCGGGAATCCACTGCTGCAGGGTGGGCCAGAAGAACTGCGTGTACTTCGCGACCGCGGTCACGTCGGCGACACCGGCCGTGGCCCAGTTCAGGAAGTACATCCAGCCGGCGAAGAACGCCGCTTTCTCGCCGAGGAATTCGCGCGAATACGAGACGAACGAGCCGGAAGACGGGCGGTGCATCACCAGTTCACCCATCGCCCGGACCACGAAGAACGCGATGATCCCGGCGACGGCGTACACCACGGCGAGCGCGGGTCCGGTGCTGTGCAACCGGGAACCGGCACCGAGGAACAGGCCGGTCCCGATGGCGCCGCCGATGGCGATCATCTGGACCTGACGGTTCTTCAGCCCTTTGTGGTACCCGGTTTCCTCGTGTGCGAAAGCCGTGTCCGGCGGCTCCGCGACGGCCTGCCCCGACGGGTTCGACATGGGATTCCCCTGTTCTGACAAGAAGAAGTGCGGGTCGTGACGCAGGGGCCGGCCGACCGCTGTGTCGCGCCTGATCATGATGTCGGCGAACGCGAGTGCGACGCAACGGAAGCGGCGATAACTTAGGGTTGATTTGAGCTGGGCCACCCGGAAATCGGCGGTGGTGCCCGAATTTCCCGGAATTGGCGAGTCTTTCGCGCCGTCGGCGCGAAGAGTCTTCAGTGGACGGTCAGGCCCAGCTGTCCGGCTGCCGCCCGTCGACGTCGGTGAAGCCGTACTCGCGCGCGAGCTGCGCCGACGTCACCGAGTGCTGGTTCCACCGCGCCCGCTGCGGATCCGCGGCCAGCGCCGCCACCGCGCGGCCCACGTAACGCGGCGATTCGGATTCCGCGAACGGCGGCGGGGCCGTCGGCAGGCCGCCCGGCCGGTCGGGCTCCAGCGCCGAGCGCCAGGTTTCCTCGGTGACGCCGTAGTTCTCCAGCATCATCTCCGAACGCAGCCAGCCCGGCGTCACCGCGACGGCCGTACCGCCGAACGGCGCGAGCTCGTGGCCCTGGGAGAACGCCAGCCGGTTCACCGAGGCCTTCGCGAGGTCGTAGAACACCGAGATCCGGTACTGGTCGGCGTTGTAGGCGGCCGTGCCGTCGGTGACCTCCACGAGCAGGCCACCGGGGCGCTCGACGAGCAGCGGCAGCAGGTAGTGCGACGTCACCAGGTGCGTTTCGACGCCGAGGCGCAGGATGCGCAGGCCGTCGTCGAGGTCGTGGTCCCAGATCGGCGTGTTCCAGTCGGCGGGCCCGCCCTTGAGGCGTTCGGCGCCCCAGATGTCGTTGACCAGCACGTCGAGCCGGCCGTGGTCGCGGCGGACGCGTTCGGCCAGCACGCGCACCTGTTCGTGCTCGAGGTGGTCGACCTGCAGCGGGACACCGACCCCGCCGAGGCTGGTGACGAGCGCGGCCGTCTCCTCGATGGTCTCGGGGCGGTCGTAGTCGGAGTGGCCGTCGCGTTCGCTGCTACTGCGGCCGGTGCAGATCACCGTGGCGCCTGCTTCGCCGAGCGCGGCCGCGATGCCCCGGCCCGCGCCGCGCGTCGACCCGGCCACCACCGCAACGCGATCGCGCAAATCGGGCACGAGTCCGAGTGTGACACCCGATCGAGCGCTCAGCCACCCAGAGCGTCGCGGATCGTGTCGGCCGGCAGCCGGGTGCAGCCGGGCGCACCGGGGTTGACCAGCACGTCGACGCCGTCGCGCGACTCGAGCAGCGCGGGCAGATCGGTGACGGCCGCGGGCAGCCACCCGGCCGCGCGCACCCGCGTGCGGTGCGCCGGCGCGGTCGTGGCCAGCACGCACGGGATGTTGTCCGGCGACGGTGCCACGAGCGGTTCGTCGTCCACGTCCAGCGCGAGCGCCACGGTCGACTCGCGCAGGATGGCCGCGAGCTGGTCGGTACCGGCCTCGCCGCGAGCGACGAGGCGCAGCACGGCGTCGAGCGGGTCGGTCGGCGAACCCGGGCCCGACGGTTCGTACGCGGGGTTCGCCTCGAACCGGCCGACGGACCCGTCCTCACGCGCCAGCCAGCCGCCGACGACCGCGGGCAGCGGCGGCGCGGGCACCTCGGCACCGTCCTCGGTCGCCGCGGGCTGCCAAGCCGGGTCGACGAGCAGCACCCACTGGTCATCCGCCATCGCCGTGGTCTCCTCCGCTCCGGGGTCCGGCTCCCGCTTCGGCGACCGACGCGACGAACGCGTCCTCGGCCTCCGCCACCTCGGTGAGCAGCTCGTCCTGCCGCTTCGCCTGGTCCTTCATGCGCTCGGCGTACTGCCGGATGTGCTCCGCGGTACGCCACCGCTGCAGCCACGCCAGGTTGACGACGCCGAACCGGCGCAGCACCCACAGCGTCTCGCGGGTCCGCGCCACGCGCCCCTCGAACGTACCCGGCGCCCCGCGCCAGCCCTCGAGCGCGCCGCGCACGGCCTCGCGCAGCACGTCGAGCGGCACCTTCTCCCCGGCGAACGCCCGCAGCGCCGTGGCGAGGTCCCTCGCGTAGGTCTCGGCGTCCGCCGCGCCGAGCAGCCGGCGGAACTGCTCACGCAGCAGCGCCCGGCCGCCCTTCGCGGACAACGCCGCGTCGAGGGCGCCGTGGCGGTCGAGGACCTCGACGGCGTCGGCGGCCTCGCCGGCGCCGGTGCCGTGCGCGACCTCGGTGGCGAGGTCCAGCAGCACGTCGGCGCCCACGCCGGACTTGGCGAGCAGTGTGTCGGCGACGCCGTGCAGCTGTAGCAGCATGAACTCCTCTTCGAGCCCCACGGCGGCGGCCTTCGCGGCGGGCGGCAGCGTCGGCGGCACCGGCGTGGCCGGCAGCGAGATCGTGACCCCCGCGGTGTCGCCACGACCAGCGACGACCAGGTCGGCCGCCGCGTGCGGGGTGACGCCGGCGGGCGTCAGCTCGGCCAGCGCGGCCTGGACGCGCGCGATGAACCGCGCCCGTTCCTCGGCCGGTCCGCTCACCTCGACGCGCGGCGCGGGCAGGCCGTCCGCCGTACGTTCCACAGTGGACTCCGCGACCCACCGCGCGACGGTGTCGTCGAGCGGCAGGGGCACGGGCTCGACGCTGTAGTCGGCCGCCGGGCCGGGTTGCGCGCCGAGGCGCACCGGCCGCAGCACGACACCGTCGCGCCAAACGCCCTTGCCCGTCACCGTGAACCGCTCGCGCGCGGACTCCGGCAGCTCGACGTGCTGCCAGCGCCCGGCCACGAGCCGCCGGTCGAGCACGAACCGCGCGTCGCGCGGCGCCAGCTCCAGCACCGCCGTCCACAGCAGGTCCGGCCGTTCGTGCCGGTGCACGCTCTCGGCCGCGGCCGTGAAGTCCAGCGCCGGTGTGCCGGAGCGGAACGGGCGGCGCAGCGCGCTCACCGCGTTGCCGAGCAGGGCCAGCGTGCCGGCCCGGTCGTCGAAGCGCACCGGGCCGGCCGGCGGGTCCGGCCGGTACCACCAGTCGAGTTCGGCCGTGCGGACGAGCTCCTCGATCGCCCGGCGATCGTCGGCCGTCACCGCGAGGTCGCCCGCCACCAGGTACGACACGGCGGGGTAGGTGTCGACGACCGCATCCGGCAGGGCGACCGGCTCGGCGTACGCCGGCAGGTCGGTGCCGTGCGAGCGCAGCTGCCGCGTGAAGCCGTCGGCCAGGGCGCCCCGGGCGAGCACGAGCGTCGGCGGCCGATCGGCCGCCTTCGTCAGCTCGCCACTGCCGTCGAGCAAGGTCGCGGTGACCACAGTGGACTCCCCACCGCGGTAACCGTCGAAGGAAGACGGCGAATCCGTGTAAGGCTTGCCGTCGAGACCGGGGACGACCGGCGGTTCCGGCACCCGTGGGGCACCGAGGGTGAACTCCACCGCGGCGCCGTGCTCGGGGCGGAACGACACGGTGACCCCGGCCGCGGGCCCGTCGGCCGCGCGGATCTTCACCGGCACGCGCGCCAGCAGGTCGCGATCGCCCAGCGTCCGGCCGAGGTGGGCCGCCAGCTCCCGCGCGGCTTCGCGGGCGCGCGCCCGGCCGTCGGGACCGGACCCCGTGACGTGGATCGGCGGCAGCGGCGACCCGTTCTGCGCGGCCAGCGACCGGGCCAGGTCGTGCGCGCCGCGCTCGACGTCGTTGTCCACATCGGACACGAGCACGGCGTCCGGGCTGCGCAGCGTGGCCGTGTGCTGGACCTCCCCGAGGGCGTGGTGCACGCGGTCCGCGTCGATGTCCAGCAGGGCGCGCGCGGCGGGCGGCAGCTGGACGTCGTGGGTGTCGCCGGTGTAGGTGTGCCGGTCGGTCACCGTGCGCACGAGCGGTGCGAGGTCCGGGTCCGCCGCCAGGAACGACAACGCCGCGTGCCACACGAGGTCCGGGTCCGGGTGGCGGCGCACGGCCGGCTCGACCGCGGTCAGGTGCAGGTCGCCGTTGCGGTTGTACAGGCCCCGCACGAGCGTCTGCACCACGCGCTGGGTGAGCGCCAGCGTGTCCTCCCGCCCGAGCTGCGGCCGCGTCGCCTCGCCGGCGGGCGGCGGCTTGAGCCAGCTGGCGTCGCTGTTCATGAGCACCGACGCCATTTCCGGCAGCTGGTGCGCGTTCGCCAGGCCGATCCGGCGCGCGGTCTGGCTCAGCGCCTCGGGCCCGGTGCGGTACATGATCGAGTTGCGGTGCACGCGCCCGTGGGGCGTCGCGAAGAACGCCTGCGGCAGCGTCCGGGCGCCCTCGGGCATCAGGTTCCGCTGGGTCTTGCCGTAGTTCTCGCGCTGCTGGTCGAGGTAGGCGCGCGCGAACGGGTGCCCCTTCGGCATCGCGAACGCCGAGTTGGCGACCTTCTGGCCCTGCCGGTGCGTCACGTAACCCTGCGGCGAGTGCGCCGCGGTGACGAGGTCGTCGAGGCCCTGCACCACGTTGTCGCCGTCGGTGTAGAGCCCGCCGAAGCGGTGCATGAGCTCCATGCGCAGGATGTCGCTCGCCGCCGCGTAGCCGGGGCCGGCCCGGCGGGCGGTCTCGGAGTTGTAGAACTCCTGCAGCAGCATCGGGTGCTCACTGGTGAAGACCTCGTCGACGTTCACCAGGTGCACGTTGTGCAGCTGCGCCCAGGCGACGAAGTCGCGCACGTCCGCGAGCGGGTCCGGACCTTCGGCGGGCGGCACGGTCGTCCGCGCGAGGTCGGTCTGCCACCGCGGGACGTCGGTCCACAGCACCGACAGCACGTTGCCCGTGAACCGCTGCGCCGCGGAGCCGAAGTTGGCGCGGAAAGTCTGCATCGTGCCGGCGTCGCGCAGCGGGCCGCCGAGCCAGATGGCGTGCAGGAGCAGCGGAGTCTCGCTGACCTTCGGCAGCGGGTCGACCTCGCCCGGCGCCCACGCGGTGAGCTGGTGGTCGGGACGTTCCTGCTCGAGCGCGTACGAAGCCTCGTGCGGCAGGTTCGCCGGCGCCGTGGTCTCGGCGGTCGGGCGCTCGTCGGCGGTCAGGTCGAGGGTGTTGAGCAGCAGCACACCCTGCGCGGCGGTGAGGTTCCGGTAGTCGTGGCCGCGCAGGAAGTCCGGTGGTTCCGGCGCGCGGAGCAGCCCGAACAGGTCCGGGCCGAGCAGCGGCGCCTCCCCGTCCGGCGGTGTGCGATCCGCGGCCGCCGCGTGCAGGTCCTGCGCGAGCCGCTCCGCCGACTCGTACGGCGGGCCCTGCTCCGGCATGACCAGCTCGGGCGCGGCGGTCGCCGTGAAGTACGCGTTGGCCACCGCGGTGACGAGGTCGGGTTCCTGGTGCCGGCCGGCCACCTCGGCGAGTTCTTCCGGCGACCGCCCGTCGTAGACCGCGTTGACGACCTCGGCGGCCAGGGCGAGCGTGGCGGCGCGGTCGCTGAGCGGGATCGGGCCGGGGGCGGGGTCGGCCGGGGCGTAGTGCCAGCCCTTGAGCAGCGCGTCGGTGAGTTCGGCGACCACGGCGTCCGCGTCGTGCGGGCGGCCGAGCGTCTCCCAGTGGCCGCCGCGGACGACCGCGGTGAAGGCGTCGTCGGTGGCGCCGAAGAGCGGGGCCGACGGTTCGTCGTCCGGGCTGTCGTCGCGGTGGTTGGCCAGGACGGAGTCGGTGGCCGCGTGGACGATCGCCGGGCCGCCGGTCGCTTCGAGCGCGGTGTGGAAGTCGTACGCGAGCCCGCCTGGGGCGAGCCGGCGGGCGGCGCCGCACTGGAACAGCGTGACCGAGTCCGGGTCCGCGTCGGCGAACTCGGGCGCCGCCGTGACGATCCGCGCCAGCGTCTCGCCGTCGACGTAAACCGCGCGCGGCCGGCCATCCGGGCCGGGCACGAGGACCTTGGCCCGCGTCTCCTCGCCGTGGCCGGTGACGAGGAACGTGCGGCCCTGGGCCAGTTCGTTCGCCCACGGGGTGAGCACGCGGATCCCGCCCTCGCCGGGGCCCCGGCCGCGCAGGTCCGCGCTGCGTCCGGCGGCGAACGCGCGCAGCTCGTCCGGATCGGCCTCGACGAGGAGGTTCTCCCCGGCGGTCTGCCGCAGCCAGGTCCGGACCTTCGCCGCCTCGGCGGGTTCGAGGAACGTCAGGCCCCGCGCGGCGCCGGTGTGGTCGGTCAGCACGGTGGTCGTCACCGCGCTCGGCGCGAAGTCGACCGTGACACCGGGTTCGCCGACGACCTCGCCGGTCAAGCGCGGGTGATCGGCGTGCACCAGGCCGTCGAACCGCAGGTCGCCGAAGCCGAGGTGGGCCAGGTGCTGCGTGACCTCAGCCATGAACCGGTCCACGTGGTCCGCGGGGACGGTGACGGGCGGCGCCGGCTCGCCGTCGAGGTGGTGTTCGGCGAGCGTCTCGGCGTAGTGCGCGGCGTCCGCCCGCGGGCGAACGGGTTCGCGCGCCGGGCCGGCACTCCACGCGGGGTTGAGCCGCGCGGACCGGGACAGCTCGCCGTCGTGCCACGTGCCCTTGCCCGTCACGGTGACCAGGCCGCGCGCGGCCGGCACCCGCGTCCAGACACCGGTGTCCGGGTCGCGGCGGGCGTCGACCACGCTGTGCACCGCCACGCCCCGCTCGGCCAGCCGGGTCAGCACGGCGGAGAGGATGACGTCGGGCCGCTCGTGGCGGGCCACGAGGTCCTGCACGTCGACGAGCCGCAGTTCCCCCGTCCTCGCGGCGGTGTCCGCGAGCTGCCGCTCCACAGTGGACGCGAGCGCCCGCGTCGCTTCGGGGTCCGCCAGTGGGATCGGTCCGGCCGGCGGCTCGGCGAGGTGGGTGCCGGCCAGGTCGCGCACGAGGCCGGCGAGCGCGGTGTCCTCCGGCCGGCCGCCGAACGTGCGGAAGTGCCCGCCGTCGGTGACCGCGGTGAACGCGCCGGTCGAGCCGAGTCCCTGCCCGAGCGTCGCGGTGTCGCGGCCGAACAGCGTGGGTTTCGTCGGCGCGTGCACGGTCGCCGGGCCACCGAGCCCGGCGAGAGCGCGCTGGAAGTCGTGGGCGACGCCGCCGTTCTCGTCGGCCTGGCCGGTGCTGCACGCGATGAGCGTGACCGACGACTTCGGTCCGGCCTGCGCGAACGGCGCCGACCGCGCCACGATCCGCGCGAAGGTGTCCCCGTCGACGCGAACGGTGCGGCCGCCGAGCAGCGTCAGCTTCACCGACTGCGGTTTGCCGTGGGCGAAGACGAAGAACGAGTCGCCGTCCCACGGCGCGGGGGACTTGCCGGCCCACTCGCCGAAGCGGTGGCCGCCGAGGTCCGGCCGGGTGCCGTTTTCGCGCGCCTCGGCCACGACCGGGTCGAGCGTCTTCGAGGTGACGCCCTCGTCGAGGCTGCTGACCTCACCGGAGTTGTGGGCGAGCCAGTCGTGTTCCACGCTCGACGTCTTCTCCGCCGCGGGCAGGAACGACACGGCGACGACCTTGCCCGACGCGTCGGTGACCGGGCGCAGTTCGATCTCGGCGACGTCGAAGTCGTACGGGCGATCGGCGGCGGTGTCCCAGCCCGAGATCGTGGTCGAGGGTTCCGCGTCCGGCGCTTCGACGACGTCGCGCTGGTTCGACGTGCTCGCCTTGTTCGTGGTGTCCACAGTGGACCGGGAAACGGGGACCTTGGAATCGGGAGGCTTCGGAGCCGGAGTCTTCTGGCCCGGGTCGAACCGCGGGTCGAAGCGGGACTCGATCTTCGGCGTCGGCCACCGGTGCGTGGCGAGCCGCCAGTCGACCTCCTCCTTGGCCCGCCACCACTTCTGCCGGGCTTCGTCGGCCTTCGCCCGGGCTTCCCGAACCTGCCGCAGCGAATCTTCACGCAGCGAGGTGAAGTCGGCGTGGTCGCGGCGGTGCTCGTCGAGCACGTTCGCGATCCGCGCCGCGCGGTCCTGCGCGTCCTGCCGGCGCTGCACGAGCGCCGGCTGGTTGTCGCGGATGGCTTGGGCGTCCCGCCGGGCGCGCGCCGCCTGGTCGAGCAGGCGCTGCCGCTCCGGCGAACCCGCCTCGGTGATCGCGGCCAGCGTCCGCGACTGCTCGGCGACGTCCTTGAGCCGGATGATCTCGGCGTTGCCCTCACGCAGCTCGCGGCCCGCGTTCTTCGCGTCGTTCTCCACGTCCGCGAGCGCCTGACGCAGCTCACCGACCGGGTCGGCGTTGGTCGGCACGCTGAGCCGGTTGGCGTCCGTGGTCAGCGTCTTCACGCTGTCGCGCTCGTCGAGCCAGCGGTCGTCGGCGCCGCGCTGCGCCTGCTCGACGGCTTCTTCGGCCTCGCGCCACTCCGTGGCCGCGTCCTTGACCGCGTCCTGAGCCTGGGTGATGGCGTCTGGCAGCGCCTCGCCGAGCAGCTTCTCCAGGTCCGCGTCGGACATGCGGACCACGGCCGACGCCGGCACCTTGACCTCGACCGCGGCCGTGCGGCCCCCGCCGAGGTCGGCGACCACTCGGTACTCGACGTCGAACCCGACGAGCCCGCTGCGGCCCTTCGGCTTCGCGACGGTGGAGCGCTGCCCGCCCGCGACGCTCGCCGCCGGGTCGCTCAGCGGAGCCGGGTTGCGCACGTCGGCGCCGGTCCAGGAGTGCGAGGCGTCCTTCGGGTCCGTCACGCCGCCGACACCGGGCTGGTACTGGTTCTCGCCGCTGAGCGTCTCCTTGGCCTCACCCGTGAACGTCGCGGTGTTCTGGTCCGAACGTTCCAGCTTCACGCTGTCGCTCAAGCCGGTGAGGTCCGGGCTGACCAGCCGCGCGTACACCTTCACCGACCCGTGGCCGCTCTTGACCAGCGACCCTTCGTGCAGGTCCGGCGCGGTGAGCGGGCCGTTGAGCATGCCGGGCAGGTGCGCTTGCAGCACCTCGTTGGTCAGCGACGTGACGAGCGTGTTGTTCGCACCGGTGCCGGGATCGGTGAGCCCGGAGCCCGCGCCCGCGAGCCGCAGGGCGCGGACGGCGCCGGCGCGCACGGCCGAGGAGCCGCGCAGCCCCTCGGTGAGCGACGACGGCGGCAGTTCTCCCACGCCGTGCGCTTGCCACTCGGCGAGCTTCTCGGGCGTGCGGTCGACGGCGGTGAGCTCTCGGGTCTTCGCGCTGAAGGCTTTCGGGGCGGGCCCGCCGTCGGTCGCGATCTTGTGGTCATCGGCCGCGGCGCGCACGGTCACGTTCGTGGTCTGCTCGGTGACCGGGTAGGTCTTCCCGCCGCGCTGCACCACGAGTTCGAACTTCACCTCGTGCCGGAAACGCACCGCCGGGCCGCTCTGCGAGGACTTGATGGCCGTGGTCGTGGCTACCGACGACACCGTCTGGTCCGTTTTGGACTTCGAACCCGAAATGCCGAGCCGCAGGCCTTCGTAGCCGCTGACGTCCGGGTCGTTGTCGCGGAACAGGCCGCGGCCCGCGCCCCGGAACTGGCCGCCGTAGGACGAACCGTGGCCGGAGTTCTGCTTGCCCGTCGTCGTCGCGTTCACGACGTGGTCGACCTCGCCGCCGTCGTTGACGAGCCCCGCGAAGCCGGTCTTGGTGATCGTCGCCTTGAGCAGCACCTGGTAGGTGTCGGTGGACAGCACGCCGGCGTCGTGCAGCAGCAGGGGCGCGCCGCCGTCGAGCGCACTGTCCACCAGGGAGGTGACGCTGTCGGGTGCGGCGAGGTCGAGCGTGCGCTGCAGGTTGGTCATCGAGTCGTCGAGCACGGACTTCGGCAGCAGCTTGTCGCCGGTGCGGCCCAGGTTCGCCCGGGCGTCGCGGATGAGCTGCGACAGGTCCGGCGCGTCCTCGACGACCGCGGCACCGAGCGCGCTGGAGTGCCCGCCGACGAGCGCGGGCGGCGCCACCGTGCCCGGCGGGTCGGTCCGCGCGTCGACCTTCGGCAGCAGGCCCTGCTCACGGGCCTGGTCCTCGGTCATCCGCACGTAGACCGCGCCCGGCAGCTTCACGTCGGCACCGGCGCGCGAGGTCGAGCCGTTGACCACGCTCTCCTGGCGGCTCTCGGCGACCAGCCGCACGTCGGCGTCGTACTGCACCAGCACGGTGCGGCCCTTCGCGTTCGCGCGGCTTACGTGGTCGACGCTCGCGCCGAGTTCCTTCGAGCTGCCCGACGTGCGCGTCCACGGGCTCCACTTGGCCGTGGTGAAGATCTGGCCCTGGCCGTGCGCGCTGCTGCCGTCGGGGCGGATGGTCACGCCGAGCTGCACGTTGCCCTCGAGCGACTTCTTGTTCGAGTGCTCGAACCCGGCCTTCGCCCCGCCGGCGAACGTCGTCTCGCTGCCGCCCGCGTCCGTCGCGGCGACGACCTTCGGGTTGCTGAGCGACACGTCCATGCCGAGGCCGCCGACGCGGTCGGCCACGCGCCGTTCGTAGCGGAAGCCGCCCGAGCGCGCGCCCTGCCGCAGGAACTTGGGCAGGCCGCTGCGGAACGTCTCGGGTGAGAACATGCGGTCCACGCGCTTGCGGGCCTCGCCGCCGGGCAGGCCGAGCACCCCGTCGCCGTCGGCCGCGCGTTCGAGCTGGTGCAGGGCCGCGTCGCGCAGGGCCTCGGTGCCGGTGAAGGCCTCGACGTGCAGGAACTTCGGCGGTGCCGCCGGTTTGGTGGTCAGCAGGTCGTCGATGGCCGGGACGGTGCCGGTCAGGTCCCGCACGTCCGGGTCGCCGGGAAGGAAGTCCTTCGGGTCCCTCTTGAGCGCCGAGCCGTCGTTGACCCACAGGTCGACCTTGCCGGAGATCTTCGGCAGCGCCTTGTCACCGGTCTTGGCCACGGTGGACACCTTGGGCGTCACGCGGAACGGCGAGCCCGGCGTGAGGCGCTTCACCCACGGGCGGTTGCGGGTGTAGCTGGTGATTTCGACTTCGAACTCGACATCGTGCTCGAACACCTGCGCATCGGGGCTGCCGCTCGTGCCGAAGGTCGTCGTGACGGTGGGGCCGCCGGAGTTCTTCCAGGTGTTCGCGCTGCTGTACTGCACCGGCACGACCGCGGGGCTCACGCTCACCTGCGTGAGCGGCGACGCGGTCGGGACGACCATCCGGCCTTCGACCCCGAGCGACCAGCTCCGGTCCACCGCCGTCGCGCTGGACATCGACGGACTGGCGGCGACGGAGCCCTTCACCGAACGACCCGTGGCCTGACCGAGGTGGCGGCCCGGCGAGAGCTTCGCCTTCACCGTGACGTTGAGGTACTCGTCGGTGAACAACCCGCGGCGCTTGAGCTGCACCGAAACCCCCGGGCCGAGCAGACTGTCCATCTTGGACTTCAGCGCGGCCGGCGAGAACCCCGCCGTGAGCTTGCGCAGGTTCGCCAGCCGTTCGCCGATGTCGCGGCTCGAGCCCTTGCGTTCGTCGCTCTGGAACTTGTCCCAGCGGGGCAGGAACTTCGCCATGCCCGGCCGGTCGCGCAGCGCGGTTTCGATCTGCGGCTGCACCTTCGCGGCCGGGCTGAACGAGCCCGCACGCACGTGCCCCGCCGCGGCGGCCGCGGCCAGGTACGGCGGCTCGTGCCGCGTGCTGCCGGCGTCGCTGAGCTTCGGGCGGGTGCCGTCCGGCACCGGCAGGCCCTGGGCCTTCGCCTCGGGCAGGCCCATGCGGACGTACGCGATGGCCTCGACGGTTTCCTTCTCACCGCTGGAGGTGACGACGTCGACGTCGACCTTCACCTTGTAGAGCCCGATGTCGCCCTTCGCCTCGACCGTGTTCTTCGTGGTAACGCTCGTCCCGGCCGTCGCGGTCTCCGTCACCTTCGACGACAGGGACCCGGTGACGCCGACCAGCCCGCCGACCTTGCCCGGTAGGTAGGCGCCGCCCCCGACCGTCACGACGAGGTCCGCTCCGGACTTCGACGAGACCGCCGTGCTGCCGCCGTTGACCGACGAATCGTTGAACCGCAGCTCGGAATCGCCCGGCACCACGCCGACGAGCTCGACGTCCTTCGGCCGCGCCTGCAGCTGCACGGCGTCGCGGTGGCTGCCGTGGGGGCTGAGCAGGTCGTTCGACACGACCGGGCCGCCCTGCAGCGCGCTGCCCAGCGCACCCCGGATGCCGCCGCCGCTGACGAATTCCCGCAACGCCGTGCGCCCCGGCGCCCCGAACTTCGTGACCGACGGGTGCAGCAGCTTGCTGACCTTGTCGAACAGCCCCTGCTCGTCGAGCAGCACCGCCTCGGGCGTGAGGAGCTCGATGTTCTGCGCCCACTCGGCCTTCGGGTTCGCCGGGGTCTTGGCTTCGTGGGGTTCGAGGTTGCCCAGGTCCTTCGACAGCAGCAGCGAAACCTGGCCGTCCACAGTGGAGCCGGTGAGGTTGCCGTCCTGGTTGGTCACCGTGATCGAGTAGGTGACCTCGACGTCGGCCTTGTCCACGTCGCCGGCCGAGCGGATCACGCGCTGCTCGGTCCCGGTGACCGTGGACGTGTGCACCTGCGCGGCGGTCGCGAGCTGCACCGTCGGCGCCACGGACACGTACGCGCCGGGTGGGATCAGCGCGAAGTAGGACGTGCCGATCGTCTTGGCGACCGTGTCGTTGCTCGCCTGGGCGTGCGTGGCCTGGTTCTGGTCGTTGACGTCACCGATCGTCGGGTGCGGCTGCTTCGTGATGTCGTCGGCCGTCACCGCGGCCACGTCGAGGTTCGCCTTGACGTGGACCTCGTACCACTTCTCGCCGACCCGCACCATCGACCGGCGGCCCGGCCCGAGGAACGACTCGAACCCGGGGCCGTCGAGCGTCCCGGTGAACGCGTCCAGGCCCGCGATCACCGGCGGGTTCGCGCGGCGGTCCATGCCGTGGACCAGGCGGGTGATGGCGGTGCCGACGTCCTGGACACCCTGGTGACCGGTGGCGACGACGGCGCCGAGGGCCTGGCCGTCGCGGGCGTATTCGGGGAGCCGCTGAGTGAGGGGGCGGGTGTCGGGCTCGTCCGTCTTGTCGGATTCCTTGTCGGCGGAGTCCTTCTGCTCGCCGTCCTTAGGGCCGCCGTCTTTCGGGCCGCCGTCGGTGTCTTCGGTCAGCGGGGTGCGCTCCCGCTCCTCTTCCTTCTCAACGGCGTCGTCGAAGAGCTTCTTCAGCTCCTGGTACTTGGCCTCGTACTCGGTGCCGTACTCGAACCGGTGACCGTTGTCGGTCGTGACAAGCGGGCCGTGTGGCTTCGACTCCTTGAGCCCCGATAGGCCCGACTTGTCGCCGTACTTGACGACGTTCCCGTTCCGGACGAAGTGGCTGTCGGCGTAGTACGACGAGAAATCCGCCTGGTAGTACTGGTGGAACTCGGTGAAGAGGGTGCGCACGTCCTTCGCCCGCACCGGTTTGCCGGCGGGCCCGCCGACGTCGTGCGCGAGCTTGGTGATGAAGTCGTACGCGGCCTTCGCGTCGACGCCGCCCTTGCCGCGGAAGTAGAAGCCGAACGGGTCGGCGTCGACCATCGCACGCGCGATGCGGAAGTCGCGTTCGGACTCCCACAGGCTCTCGTGGCGGTTCAGCTGCTCGACCGCGCCGCGGTGCTCCGGTTCGTTGTCGTGCTGCTCCTGTCCGCCGCCGAACTGGTTCTTGGAGTTCTGCTTCTCCATGTCGTGGAACAGGATCGCCTTGGCGAGCGTGTCACGGGAGACGAACCGGCCGGCGTCCTGTTCGCCGCGGGTGAGGCGCAGGTACTGGTTGAGCACCATCTGCGCGTGCTCGCCGAAGGTGTTCGGCTTGGTCGCTCGCGCGTCGACGCGGTAGCGGTTGTGTTTGCCGGCCACCGCCACGACCTCGTCGAACTTGCGCCGGAGTGAATCGTGGTAGTCGGGGTTCTTCGCGTCGAGTTCCTTGAGGAGGTGGTCGAGGATCCGCTCGGCGCCGCGGTGGTCGTCGGGTTTGGCGAGTTCGTCGCCGATCACGGTGTCGAGCCCGGCGCCGATGGCCTGGTGGCGTCCGAACTGGTCCTTCGGGTGCCACTGCAAGTGTCCCTTCTCGGAGAACTCGCTGTAGTCGTTGTCGAACGTCTTCGAGTCGACCGCTTTGCCCGCGGGGTCGTAGGTGTTCTCGCGCGTGTTGAAGTCGACCTTCACGCGCTTCTCGTCCGTCGCGATGGCCGCGCCGATCTCCGCCTGGGTGGCGTGGTCGGGGACCTTCGCCATGAAGTCGTCGACTTCGCGCTGAGTCACGGGGGTGAAGGTGATCCCCTTGACGGTGTCGGGGTTGAGCACCTGTCCCGCCTGGTCGGCGAGGCTCGTGCGCTGGGCCTCGGTCGTGAACTTCAGCACGGGGTCGGTGTCGAGGCTCGCGCGCACCTTGGCCGCGGCGTTGGCCAGGCCGTTCTCGAACTCGTGCTGGAGCTGCTTCTGATCGAGACCGACGAGGTTCTTGGTCGTGACGTCGGAGACGGCCTCCGGCAGGACGCCCTCGGAGAGCCGGCGCTTCACCGTGTCCCGGTCGAAGCCGAGCCCCGACTCCTGCACGTGCTTGTCGAGCTCGGCGTTCTTGAGCGCGTTGGACACTTCGGCCGCGACGGCGTCGGCCCGGTTGCCGGCGAAGTAGTTCTTCTTCGCTCCTTGGTTCTTCTCGAAGCCGTCCTCGATCGCGGGGGAGAACTTCCCGTCGGTGACGGTGAACTGGTCCTTCACCGCCTTCTCGACGGCGGTGGTCAGCCGTTCCCGGAACCCGCCGGGGCCCTCGACGCCGCGGTTCGCGCCGATCGAGTCCAGAGTGGACCTGACGACCTGCTCTGCCGTGTTCTTGGCGATGGCGTCGACCAAGGCCGTGTCGGCCATCACCTCACGCATCTTCTCGATCGTTTCGATCTTGGCGTCCGCCGAAACGTAGTTGGTCACCGGGTTGGTGTGCAGCGCGCGGAACTCCTTGTTGACGACGTCCTTCAGCGTGCCGCCGATGTTCTTCGTCGCGGTCACGACCGCGGCGCGCACGGTGTTCCCGTCCAGTGCCACCGTGTCCGGCCCGCGGTCGAGGTCCGCGCCGAGGGTGCCGGCGATCCCGTCGGTGAGCTGCTTGATCACCGAACCGGCCGGGCCGCGCGTGTTGAGGAAGACGTTCAGGTCCTGCTCGCGCTGCTCGCGCGTGCTCGGTTCGGCGTGCTTGCTCTTGCCGCCCTTGTCGGCCGGGATCGAGTCGGCCGTCGGCGCGAAGTAGGCGTCCTGGTTCGGCCCACCCTTCAGCTCGAGGTGCGTGTGGTAGAGATCGGACAGCTTCTTAGCGAGCGCGCGCAGGCTCTCGGGGTCGTTGCGGAAGTACTTGCGGTCCTCGCCCTTGTCCTTCGTCCACTCGAACCACGGGTCGTTGTCCTTGCCGAGCTCGTCGGACCGGAAGTTCGGTGGAAGCCCGAGCCGCGTGTGCAGGTCGGCGAGGTCCTCGCGGCGCCCGGCCAGGTGCGGCAGGTCGTAGTTCGGGTTCGCGGCGTACGTGACGAGCGAGCCCTTGAGCGCGTTCTGCTGCATCTGCTCGAAGTGCTCGCCGCGCAGGCCGAACTGGTTCACGTCACCGGTCTGGTCCACGTTCACGGCGAGCGTGTTGTCCTGCGACAGCGCCTCGACCGTCGCTTCCTTGCTGACCTTGGTGAACGTGTCGATCGGCACGAGGAACGACCGCAGGACCGGCTGCATCCCCGGCTTGAGGTTCGGATCCGTCTCGTACTTCGACGTCCATTGCACCGCGCGCATCGGGCGGCCGCCGCCGACCCAGAAGATGCCGCCCTTGCCGCCCGAGAACGGGGTGACTTTGCCGTCGGGGTCCTGGTGCACGTCCTTGTGGTCGGAGTTCGGAGCCGCCGGGTTGAGCACGGCCGTGTACATCCGCACGTACTGCTCGCCGCGGATCGTTTCGACCTCGAACTCGCCGCGGTGCAGGACCTTGCGCTTGTCCTTGTCGAACTGCTGGCCCGGCTTCACGTCCTTCTTGTCGAGCAGCGCGGTGGGCCCGGGGTAGCTGACCTTGGCGCGTCCGATGTGGACGTTCTCCTTCGTGCCAAAATAGGTGTCGTGGCCGTTCACGGTGGACATGACGACGTGCACCGGGCGCCCGGTCTCGGGGCCGTGGCTGGTCCAGGAGCCGTCGGGGTTGAGCACGTGCACGCGGACGTTGGCGGCTGTGGCGAGGGCATCCGGATCGGTCTGCGTGCGGGCGTTGTCGAGGTCGGCGGTGATGCGCGCGTGCTCGCGGGGCGCGTCCGCGGAAATGCTGGCGCGCACGGCGAGGTGGAAGTTGCCGTCGCCGCGCGGGCCGACGTAGACGCCTTCGAGCCCGTGCGTGCCGAGCAACTCGTGCTGAGCCGGCTCGAAGACGTCTCGCGCGACGGTGGACCCCGGCTCGACGGTGACGTCCTTGCCGTTGATCTGGACGTGCTGGCTCGGCGCCTCCGTCGGCGTGTGCAGGTTCGGTCGCGGGGTTAGGTCCTGAGTGGACGGTGGCGGCCGGTACGGGCGGTTCGGCTTGGCGGCGGGGTCGCCGAGGTGGTGGTCGTGGATGACGGCCTGGTTGGAGAGGTCCTCGATCTTGGCCAGGTTGTCGTCGGTCAGCGACGAATCCGTCCAGGCGTCGCGGCCCATGACGCCGGGCTGATCGGTGCGGTTGAACAGCAGCGCGGGGTTGCGGTATCCCTCACCGAGGCCGACGAAGTGCATGATCTCGTGGGTGAGCCCCGTGGGGTTGTCGTTGACGTCCCAGTTGGTCTGGTTGGTCCGCGGCGTGCCCTTGTCCTTGGTGGCGTCGTGGACGTTGACCGGAACACCGCGCGACGGGTCGGCCGTCCAGCTGTCGTCGGCCGGCTCGTTGGTGACGCGGGCGTCGATCCGCACGTGGAGCTGGTCGCCACCGGGCAGCGTGTAGTGCTGGTTGACCGTGTTGTCGAGGTGCTCCTGCAGCTCCTGCACGAGCCGCGTGCGCGCGTCCCCCGACACCGACCGCGTCGACGACGTGACCTCGAGCGGCACGGTGAACTCCCGCACCCACACCCCCGCCGCCACCTCAAACCGGCGCACGTCGTACCGCACGTGCGTCACGGCGCCTTCCAGCTGGCCCCCCTTGAGCCCCTCCCCGCCGAACTGCCGCTCGATCGCCTTCTTCGGATCGAACCGCTCCAGCACCAACCGCGCCACCGGCGCCGTGTCGCGCCGGTTCCCCCATTCCTCCGGCCCGGGCAACCGTTTCGGCGACTGGCCCGAGTTCTGGTGGGCTTTCGCAGGGGTGTCGGGCTTCGGCTTCGGAGGGGCGTGGGACGCGGAGAACCGCACTGGGCGGACGTGGGGGGTTGGGTTGGTGGTGGTGTTTCGCTTGGGGTCGGGGTGCGGGGTTGGGCGTCCGCGGTGGGTCTTTACTGCGGGCGAGGGAGCCGGGGTTGGGCCGGTTTTTGTGCTGGGCTTGGGGTTGGTGTTGTTGGTGGTCTTGGGGTCGGTGCCGATCTTCGAGTCGGCGTTCGTGCCGGTCTTCCGATCTGAACTGGTCTTGGGGTCCGCGCTGCCCTTCGGGCCGACGTTGCCGCCGTGGTTCGGGTCGCTGCCGATGTCAGTGGTGGTGCCAGTCTTGATCGCGGGAGACGAAGACGGGATCAGGTCGGGCTCGGTGCCGGTCTTCGAATCAGTGTTCGCGCCGATCTTGAGATCCGTGTTGGCCTTGGAATCGATCTTTGAGGTGGTCTCGGGATCGATGTTCGTGCCGGTGTTGGCGCTGGTTTCGGGGTCGACGGCCGTGTTGGTGTTGGGGTTCGCGCTGGTCTTGAGGTCGACGTTCGAGTTGGTCTTCGTGTCGCTGCCGACGTCGGTTTTGGAGTCCGGGTTCGTGTTGGTTGCCGGGCCGGGAGTGGCCTGAGTGTCCGCGTTCGGCGTCGGGTGGGGGGTGGCCTTGGGTTCGGGTGCGGGCGTCGGCTTGGTGTTGAGTGCAGTGGTGGGGGCGGGCGTCGGTGTGGTGTTGAGCTTCGGTGCTGGTGTTGGGGAGGCGTTCGGGCTCGGGTTGGTGTCGGAGGTCGTGGCCGGGTCCGACTTCGTCGAGGTGTCGGCCTTTGTCGCGCTGTTGGTTTTCGGCGCCGGGTTCGGCGAACCGATGTTCGGTGTCGGCGCGGAGGTCGGCGAGCTGGTGTTGCTTGCTGGCGCGAGGGTGGTGTTCGGCGCGGGTGATGTCGAGGCAGGGGTGTTGGTGGGGGTTACGGTCGAGGCGTTGGTGCTGGTGTTCGGGTTGACCGAGATGTTCGACCCAGGCCCCGAGGTCGCCTTGACGCCGCCGACACTCCCCGCCACCGGCGGCGGCACCGACTTCGCCGGCGTTGGGCCGGCGGTGGTGGCAGGGCCGTTCTTGGCACCTGGGTCAGTGTTCGAGGAGGAGCCGGCGTTCTGATCCCCACCCACCCGCGGGTTCGAGCCGGTGTTGGTGTTGGTGTTGGTGCTCGGACTCGTGGGGCCGTTCGGGCCCGTGTTCGTATTCGAACCCGAATTGACATTGGTGTTCGGGTTGGCTGCGCCGTTGGGCCCAGCGGTGGTGCTCGGACCCACCGCGCTGTTCGTATTCGGACCCGCAGTGGTGTTCGAACCGGCGGTGATGTTGGTACTGGGGTTCCCGGTGGTGGTCGGCCCCGCGGTGCTGTTCGTATTCGAACCTGCAGTGGTGTTCGGGCCGGTGGTATTCGGGCCGATGATCGGGCCGGTGCTGGTGTTGGGGTTCGCGCTGGTGTTCGGGGTGGTATTGGTGTTCTGGTTCCCGCCGAAGCCCGGGAGACCGGGGTCGCTGTGGGAGTTCGAGGTGGGCGGGGGCGTGGCTGAGTGATCCCCTACCGAAACTGGGGGCGGTGTGGCCGAGTGGTTGCCTCCGTCGGCTGGTGGAGGAGTCACCTCGCTACCACTGGTGACCGGCGAGGGGGCGGGTCCACCCGTGCTCACCGAGCTCGCCTGCGGTGGCGGAACCGGAGTGTTCCCGGTGTTCGTGCCGGTGTTGTTCAGCCCGGTGCTATTCGCACCAGTGGTGGCATCGTTGTTGCCACTGCTGATGTTATTCGCACCGGTGTTGCTGCCTGTGTTGCCAAGTCCGGTGTGGTTGGCGCCAGTGTTGCCGGCACTGGTGTTATTCGCACCGGTGCTGGTTCCGGTGCTACCAGGACCGGTGGTGTTCGAGCTGATGTTGTTCGCACCAGTGCGGTTGACACCAGTGTCGCCGGGACTGGTGCTATTCGGACCAGTGTTGGTGCCGATGTTGCCAGAACTGGTGTTATTCGCGCCGAGGTTATTTGCGCCAGTGTGGTTGCCACCGGTGTCGCCGACGCTGGTGTTATTCGCACCAATGTTGGTGTCGCTGCTACCAGGACTGGTGTTGTTCGCACCGAGGTGGTTGGTGCTGATGTTGTTGGGTCCGCCGGTGTTGGTCGCGGTGTTCGAGCCGGGGCCGGTCGTGGTGTTCGAGCTCGAACTGTTGGTACCGGTGGTTCCGGCGCCCGTGTTGCCGGTGTTGGTCGCGGTGGTCGAACTTGTGTTGTCGGCGCCTGTGTGCGGGTTGCCACCGCCGGTGGTGTTCGTGCCGGAGGTGTCAGTGGTGGTGTTCGGGTTTGCTGTGGTGCCGGTGTTGTCAGTGCCGGTGTTGGTGTTCGTGTCAGTGGTCTCGGTGTTGGTGATGCCGCTGGTTGAGCCGGTGTTGGATGTGCCTGGGTTCGGGTTGGCGGTCGAACCGGTGTCGCCGGCGGTGGTGCCTGGGTTGTGGGTGTTGGAGTTGTTTGTGGCGGTGTTGGTGGAGGCCGTGTTGGGGTTGGTGCCGTTGGAGTTGGAGGCTCCGGTGTGACCGCCGGAGTTCGTGCCGCCGTCTGTGTTGGTGCCTGCGCCGGTGTTCGCTCCGGCGGTTGAGCTCGCATCGGTGTTGGTGTTCGCGCCATTGGTGTTTGTGGCGGTACCAGAGTTCGCACCACTGCCGGTGTTCGTGCCGGTGTCGCCGCCCGTGTTCACGCCATTGGTGTTTGTGGCGCCGCCAGAGCTGTCGGGGCCGTTGTTGTTGGCGCTGCTGTTGCTCGGGCCAGTGCCGTGGTTGGCACCGGTGCCGGTGTTCGCGCTGCCGCCGGTATCACCGCCGCCGGTGTTGGCAGCTGCGCCGTTGGCACCACCACCGGTTTCGCCGCCATCACCAGTACCGCCGGCAGCGCCGGTGCCGCCAGCGCCACTGCTTCCGCCACTACCTCCGGCACCGCCACTACCCCCAGCAGCAGGTGGCGGAGGTACCGACAGAGTGATGTTCGAATTCCCCAACCCACCAACATCCCCCAGATCACCAGCACCATTCGGCCCCTTCGCGGTCGGCCCGTCGCCGCCGGTGAACTTGTCGTGGAGGTGCTGGCCGGCGTGGTGGGCGCCGTGGGTGGCGGCGCCGGAGAGGCCGCCGTTGAGGGCGCCCCAGCCGAGGCTGTCGGTGTCGCCGCCGAACAGGGCCGCGCCGGCGCCGCCGACGACGACCTCGGTGGTGGCTTCGTTGGCGGCGGCGCCGAAGACGTTCTTGCCGAACTTCGTGCCGAACTTGCCGTCGAGCTTGTTGAGCGCGCCGTGGAAGTTGTGGGCGAACGCGCCGCCGATGCCGCCCAGCACGCCGGACTGCCAGATGTCCTTGCCGTCGAGGCCGTGGCGGTTGCCTTGCGCGATCTGGATGATCTGCGCGAGCATCTCTTCCGCGATCTCCTCCGCCGCTTCCTCCGCGGTGGCCATCGCGAGGTGCGCGGCGAGGTTCATCAGGCGCTGCATGAGCGTCCGCTCGATCTCGACGATCGCCGTGCGGCCCATCGCGAAGATCTCCGGCACGAGCGGCATCGTGAACGGGTTCGACAGCGCCCAGATGATGTCGGCCGCCGTGACCGCGATCGCGATCAGCATGCTGTACTTGGACTTCTCGACGTCCAGCGCCTGCTGCCGCAACGCCTGCGCCTGGGCCTGCGCGCTCGCGATGAACTGCTCGCCCATCGTGCCCAGCTTCGTGGCGAAGTCGAGGAAGTTCTTCTGCACGTCGCCGCCGACGTTGGCGGCCACGCGCTCCGCGAGCTGGTTGAAGCCGGTGCCGGCGTCGGCGATGCGCTGGGCGACGTCGTCCCACTCGTCGGCCAGCGCGCGCATCGCGTCCTCGTCGCCCTGCGGCCAGGCGTCACCCGCGATGATGTAGAAGATCCAGTTCAGGCTCGGATCCACCATCAGGCTCATCGCGGGTTCACCTCCTCAACGGCACCGAAAGAGCTAGGAACTCACTTCGCCGGCTTCTGCGGCGTCTGCTTCTCCAGCGGGTGGAACGTCGCCGGCTCCAACGGCGCGTTCCCACCACCTCCGCCACCACCGGCGTCCACGTTGAGCTGCGAGAACGCCGTCCACAGCTGCGAAGCCGCCCTAGTCGCGGCCTCGTCGACGTCGCGGAACGAGTCGGCCGTGTCCCGCACCGCGCCCGCCGTGCCGTCCACCGCCTTGGCCCACGCGTCGACCCCGGTGAAGATCTTGCCCACGGCCTCGAGGTGCACGTTGGCGAAGTTCTTGCCGTTCTTGTCGTCGCCCGTCGCGGCCAGTACCCGGCCCGGCTGCGCCAGGTCGTGGATGCGCTGCGCGAGGTTGTGCAGCTCGCCCGCCTTCTGGGTGAACCCGCTCGAGCTGCTGGTGAGCCCGTCGGCGTCCACGAAGAACTCGTCGCTCACGACTCCTCCATTCCGGGAACCCGTCCCGAGAACAACGACCGCACGTCCACGCGGCCGTTCACCAGGTCCTGCGCGTCCAGCCCCGGCGGCAGCATCGGCGCCAGCGCCTCGGCCGACGCCGAAATCGACTTCTGCCGCGCCTCCTCCACGGTCTTCACGATCACCGACGCCAGCTCGGCCGGCGCCATCCGCTTGTACGCGGGGGTGGGGAACGAGAGGTCCGTCAGCTCGCCGGTGCGCGACACCGTCGCGGTCACCTCGCGCCGCGCCGACGTGACGGTGGTGGTGAGCGCCTCGACGTGCTTGCGGGTCTCGTCGTAGCGCTCGCGTTGCCGTTGGTACGCCCCAAGTGCTTCTTCCAACATCTTCTGGTAAGGCGCGTTCATCGATTACCTCCTACCTCAGCCAACCGACGCCAGGCCGGGGCCCAGCGCCAGCGCTCCGGTCTCGGGCGGGCGGATGCCGCGCAGGTCGGCAGCCGCGAGCGTGCGCGAAGCCGCCGCGATCGACAGCGTCCGCGCGAGTTCGTGCGCCGCGTACACGGTGTGCTCCGACGCCGCGGCCAGCTCGTGTCCCAGCGCGTCGCGGACGTCATCGGGCACGTCGTGGCCCCGGCGCACCAGCAGCCGCACGGCGGCCTCGGCCAGTTCGTCCACTGTGTACTCACCGAGCTCCCAGCCGACGGTGAACGAGCTCCGCAGGGATGGCACCAGCCCCAGCAGGTCCGCCACACGCCGCGTCTCGCCGGTCAGCACCACAACCGGGTCGGCCGGACGCCGTGTCACCGCCTCCGCGACGGCCTCCACGACCTCGGCTCCCGAGCTGTGCGGAGCGATCTCCCAGTCACCGTCCACATCGAGCACGAGCACCCCGCCGCTCGCGTCGTCCAGCGCCGTGCGCACGAGGTGCTCGGCCTGCCCCGGCCAGCGCGGGTACAGATCCGCGGCCACGGAGCAGCGCACGAGCTGCCCGACGCTCACCAGCCCCAGCTCGGCCAGGCTCAGCGCGTAGAGCTTCGCGAACTCGGCGCGCCCGGAGCCGCGTTCGCCGCTGATCACGAGGTTGGCCAAGTGCCCCAACGGCTGGCGCTCCTGCTTGAGCGCACCCAGCCGAACCAGCTGGGCCTGCGCGCTCTCCCGCACCGACAGCTGGCCGACGAGGTTCCGCAGCCGGTTCCAGCCGGTGCTCGCACCGACCGCCGCCTGGGGGTCCGACCCCACCGAGATCGCCGAGGCGGCCGCCGCCGGCAGCTGCGAGAGCTCCGCGCCCAGGTCGTCGGCGGTGAGCCGGTTGAGCTCCGAATCCTTCGACGGCGGGTGCAGCGCCAGCCGCGACGCCTGGTTGTTCACCATGGCCTCGAACAGCTTGCGGGCGACGCGGCCGTTGCCGAACGTCGAATCCTTCGGCACGCGCTCGAAGTACTCGCGCAGCGCACCGATCGCGTCGTCGGTCAGCTCGTAGTAGTGCTTGCGCGTGAGGCCCGTGGTGATGGTGACGAGTTCGTCGACGCTGTAGTTCGGGAACTCGATCGTGCGCGTGAACCGCGACGCCAGCCCGGGGTTCGACTGCAGGAACTGCTCCATCTGCTCGGAGTAGCCCGCGACGATCACGACCAGCGAATCGCGCTGGTCTTCCATGATCTTCATCAGCGCGTCGATGGCTTCCTGGCCGAAGTCCGGACCGGACCCGCCCGTGCCCGCGGCCAGCGTGTAGGCCTCGTCGATGAACAGCACCCCGCCGATGGCCTTCTCGACCACCTCGGTGGTCTTGATCGCCGTCGAACCGATGTACTGGCCGACCAGGTCCTGGCGCGCGACCTCGATCATGTGGCCCTTCGACAGGATGCCCAGCTCCGCGAGCACGGTGCCGTAGAGCCGCGCGACCGTCGTCTTACCGGTGCCGGGCGGGCCCGCGAACACGAGGTGGCGGCTCATCGGCGGCATCGGCAGGCCCATGCGCTCGCGCATCTGTGACATCTTGATGAGGTTGATGAGGCCCGTGACCTCCTTCTTCACCCCCGAGAGGCCCACCAGCGACTCGAGCTCGCCCAGCGGCCCGTCGAGCACCTCACCCGCGGCGTCGCTCACGGTCTGCTCGGAGGGCTGGTCCGGGATCGCGGGCAGCCCGACGGACAGAGCACCGCGCACCTGGTCGGTGCTCACGTTCTCGACGCTCGCCTGGTCGTCCTCGAGCCGGCGCACGGACTCGCCGCCCGCGTCGTTGACCACGCAGTCGCGGATCGTCACCGGCTCGCGCGTGTCCACGCGGAACCCGTCCTCACCCGCACCCAGCACCTCGCACTCGACGAGCGACGCGCGCGAACCGTCCTGCAGCACCACCCCGGTGCGCCGGGCCCCGCGCACCCGGCAGCGGGAAGCCGTGAGCACGGCGCCGGGCGCGACGGTGATCCCGTCGGCGTCCGGCTCGGCGATTTCGCAGTCCTGCAACGAGTTCTCGGCCGTGCCCGCGACCTTCAGGCCCGCGCCGCGCACGAGCACGGAGGTGAGCGACGACGGCGCGCTCGCCCCCAGCACCACGGCGTGCTCGGCGCTGGAGCCCACGCGGATGTCGGACACGGTCAGGCCCGCCGACTCCGTGACGTCCAGGCCGAGTTCGCGGCCCGTCTCGAGCGACGCGTCGGCCAGCTCCAGCCGCGACTGTCCGGAAAGGACGATGCCAGGCCCGCTTTCGACGGTGAGCCGCAAGCCGTTGATCGTCACGGCCGAATCGGCGCTGACCACGACGGCGGTCTGGGTGGAGCCGCGCACGGTCGCGCGTTCGAACTTCGGCGTCGCCTCGCCGTCCACCAGGATCGCGACGGGCGAGCCCTCGAACGTGCAGTCCACGAACTGCGGTGCCGCGTTCGCCGTCGCCTGCACGGCGTTGCGCTCCGCGCCGGAGAACACGCACTCGCGCAGCAGCGGCGCTGCCGATGCGGCCACGTGCGCGGCCTGCATCGGCGCGGACAGGAACTGCGAGCTCGCCACGGACACGCGGCCCTGGCTGGTGAGGTAGAGGTCGACGTTGGCGCTCTCGCGCACGGTCAGTCCGGTGATCGTGGCGCGGCCCTGCTGCTCCACGACCATCGCGGGCTTCTGCGCGCCGGTGATCTCGCAGTTCTCGACGACCGCGACGGCCTCGCCGTTCACGCAGATCCCGTTGCCCTGCGGACGGCGCACCACGCAGCGGCGCAGCACCACGGAGCCGACCTCGGCCACCACGATCCCGGACGACGCGGCGTCGGTGATCTCCGTGTCCTCGATCGTGCTCTGCGCCGGCGACGCGACGACCACGCCGGCCCCCGCCGTGCTCGTGACAGTGCAGCCGCGCAGCGCCAGCTGGCCCTGCAGCCGCGCGAGCAGCGTCGCCCACGAAGCCCCGGAGATCCGGCAGTCGTCCAGCGCCGCCTCGCCGCGCACGACGTCGACGGCCACGAGGTTCGCGTCGGTGGTGGTGAGCGTGAACCCGCTCAGCTGCACCGCTTCGGCGTTGGCGACGAGCACGCTGCCCTCGCTCGCCACGACCTCGACGGTGCCCGCGCCCCGCTCGGCGACCAGCGACACCATGCGGTCCACCACGAGGTTCTCCTCGTAACGGCCCGGGTGCACGCTGATCGTCGCCCCCGGCTGCGCCTGCGCCAGCGCGGCGCCGATGGTCGGGTACGCCCCCGCCCGATCACCGGCGACCACGAGCAACTGTCGGTTCATCGAATCCGCCTCTCCACCCTCAGACCAGTCCCGGGAGCGCCCCGAACCGCGGCGCGGCCACCTCGTCGATCGGCGCGCGGCCGTCGGCCTCGGCCCACACCTCGAG
Source organism: Amycolatopsis sp. NPDC051903 (assembly GCF_044452505.1). Lineage (NCBI taxonomy): Bacteria > Bacillati > Actinomycetota > Actinomycetes > Pseudonocardiales > Pseudonocardiaceae > Amycolatopsis > Amycolatopsis sp. NPDC051903. Next base: position 307,850 of record NZ_JBITBT010000003.1, read on the forward strand.
CTCCCGGCGCAGCGACACCAGCGCCAGTTCGTCGAGCGAGATCCGGTCGGACGCGACCTTGCCCGTCTCGTCCACCTCGCTCGACGTCAGTTCCCGCAGCAGCACCAGCCCGCGCAAGCCCTCGGCGGGCTCGCGCAGCTCCAGCACCTTGAAACTCGTGCCGGGTACGAACAGCACCCGGTTCTCCACCCCGCCCTGGGCGGGTTCCAGCAGCTTCGTGCGCCGCGCCGTGATCGACCAGACCAGCACGTCGGTGTCACCGTCCAGAGTGGACGTCGGCTGCGTGAGCGTGTTGAGGAAACCCCATTCGGTCACAACCTTCTGCGACCGGTACAGCTCCCATTCGCCCTGGGCCAGGTTCGCCGCGAACGTCGCCGGCCCCCGGTGCGACGGCAGCCGGCTCAACCCCGCCACCACGCAGCGCGCGATCGGCACGTGCGGGCCGTTGGCGCCGGTCCGCAGGCCGCCGTCGATGGCCGCGCCCTTCACCGACAGGTACAGCTGCACGGCCACCGCGTCGGTCAGCACCTCGGCCGTCGAAGTGGACAGCGCGCCCTGGAAACCGGGGTGCTGGGACAGGATCCGCGCGGCGGCGTTGGACATCAGGCCGTACTCGGCGCCGAGGGACTTGCGCAGCCACTCGCGCTCCTTCTCGGCGCCGCGCTTCGGGAGCAGCGCCGTCGCTTCGGCACCGGGGGTGGGCTGGAGGCGCGCTTCGCCCCTCGCACTCGGCACCGGCTCAACGGGCTGCTCGACGACCTCAGGCTGCGCGGGCTTTTCGCTCTCCGCCGGTTCCGGGCCCTTCGGTGCTTCCACAGTGGACGACACCGGCGACACTCCGGCGGGCGGGGTCGCGGCGGGCGGCACCCCCACGGGCGGCGTGGCCACCGGCGGCAGGGCCGGCGGGGTCACGGGCCCGCCTCCGGGCAGCGACGGCATCCCGGCCGGCGGCGCGGCGGGCGGAATCGGCGCGGCGGGGCCGGCGAACCCGGCAGGCGGAACAGCGGCCGGCACCGGCGCACCCGGATCGGCGACTCCGCTCGGTGTCTTCGCATCGGCGCCCGGCTTCTCTGCTGCGGGGCCTTCCGCGCCAGCCTGAGGAACAGCCGGAGGAACCGGCGCGCCCGGGCCAGCGAACCCGCCGCCTCCGGCGACGCCGGATCCGGCAGAAGGCGTGGCCGGGCCCGCCGAGCCATTCTCCTGCAGGGACTCCTCCGCCGCGGGCGCTTCCACACCAGCCTGAGGAACCAGCACGGCCGGACCGGCAAACCCGCCGCCTCCGGCAACGCCGGATCCCGCCGAAGGCGTCGCCGGCTCGGCCGAGCCGCGCCGCTGCCGGGACTCCTCCGCCGCGGGGGCATCCACACCAGCCTGAGGAACCAGCACGGCCGGACCAGCGAACCCGCCGCCTCCGGCAACGCCAGATCCGGCCGAAGGCGTGGCCGGGCCCGCCGAGCCATTCTGCTGCAGGGACTCCTCCGCCCCGGGCGCGGGCAAGGGCGGAACCAGTGCGGCCGGGCCAGCGAACCTGCCGCCTTCAGCGACGCCGGATCCGGCCGAAGGCGTGGCCGGCTCGGCTGAGCCGCTCTGCTGCTGGGACTTCTCCGCCATGGGGGCATCCACACCAGCCGGAGAAACCGGCGCGGCGGGACCGGCCAACCCACCGACCCCGGCAACGCCGGATCCAGCCGAACCCGTGGCCGGCTCGGCCGAACCGCGCCGCTGCCGGGACTCCTCCGCTGCGGGCGCTTCCACACCAGCCGGAGAAACCGGCGCCGCGGGACCGGCAAACCGGCCGGCCCCGGCGACGGCGAATCCGGCCGAAGGCGTGGTCGGGCCGGCCGAGCCCGTGTTCTGCCCGGACTTCTCCGCCACGGGGCCTTCCCCACCAGCCGGAGAAACAGCTGGAGGAACCGGCACGGCCGAACCGGCGGAACCGTTCTGCTGCTGGGACTTCTCCTCCTCAGAACCCGCGAGAGCCTCCGGCGCTTCGACCTTCCCGTCCGCGGGCGTCTCCGCAGCCTTCTTCTCCGGCCCAGCCGGCGCGGCGTGGCGACCGCCGGGGGAGCGCGGCGGTGCCGGCGTCCCCGCGAGCTCGGCGGGGGGAGGGACCAGCGGGGGCCGCGCCGAGGTGATCGTGATCGGCGAGTTGACGGTGGCCAGCGCGTTCGGCAGGCCGAGGCCCGGGTCGAGGCGCTGGGTGATCGTGGGCTCGGCGCGCAGCAGAGCGGGCTCCGGCGTGGCCTCGACCTCGAGCTCCGCGGCGGGCCGGTAGGCGCGCGGGACGACGACCTCCGTCGGGCGCGGCTCGGCCAGTGCGGGGGCCGGGTCGCCCTGGCTGATTTCGGCGAGGGCCTTGGTGGGGGCCTGGCTACGCGAGCGTTCGGCGAGCAGCGCGGTCGCCGGCAGGACGCGGCTCATGCGGCGCGTGTGCTCGTCGAGGCGGGCCAGCAGGTCTTCGGCCAGCGTGCGCATGCGGACGACGGAATCGTCGCCCTCGGCGTCGAACGTGAGGTTGTTGACGGAGGTGTCGAGCGTTATCGCGCGCACGGCCGGGGTGTCGCGGCCTTCGCACGGCGAGCGCACCAGCAGGCCCGACTGCACGACCTCGATCACGGCGTCCGGCGAGTACCAGTACACGGCGGGCGCGATTTCCTGGAGCCCGTGGATCGGCGCCCGGTGGCTGATCAGCCGCGGCATCGGGGCGGGCGCGCCCTGCGCCGAGCGCGGCTGGTAGCCGATCTCGCGGGCGAAGGTGGTCCAGCCGAGGCGGCCGTCGAAGAGTACGGTGCGCACGTCGAGCAGCTGCGCCGAGCCGACGGGCAGGCCGCTGTAGAACGCGACCTCCTTACCCAGCAGGTCGGCCAGCGCCTGGCCCAGGGTCGTGCCGGCGGGCACGGACATCGGGCCGTACTGGACGAAGCGGGCGTTCGCGCGGACGCTCTCGGGCAGGCGCACCCACAGGCGGGCCGCATCGTCGAGCGTCAGGGGTGGGCTGCCGGGACAGCCGAGCACGATGGCCATCGTGTCGTGCTGCGCGGGCAGGCCCTTGACCAGCGCGGCGCGGTGCGCGCGCTGCTGCTGGTCGAAGCCGACCGGACGCACCCACAGCCCGCCGGGCAGCGGTTCGGCGACGCCGCGGGAGCTGGTGGACGTGAGCTCCGCCGTGAGGCCGGAGTCCCACGCCGGGCGCGGGAAGCGTTTGGCCTCCCACTTCGGCGGGCGGCCCGGCTGGAACTTCACCCAGCCGCTGCCGCGTCCGGAGTGGACGAACAGGGCGCCACCGGCGCTCGGGATCACGGAACCGTCGGGCGCGACGACGGTGCGGTTGATCCGCTCCGACAGCCACTGCCCGGCCAGCGCCGACGTCTCCCGCGAACGCCCGCCGATCACGAGCCGCACGCCGCGGCGGCGGCGCGGCAGGACCTTCGCCACCGACTCCCACAGCGCGATCGGCGAATCGACCGGCAGGTCCACGACCACCAGGTCGTGCTCGGTGTCGGCCGCGACGCCCAGCGCCAGCGCCTGGGCCTCGTCGGTCATCCCGGACGCGGGGTGGACGACGAGCGCGTTCCCGACGGTCTGCTTGTCGAGGGTGGCACCCGAAGCACCGGTCCCGCGACGCACGAGCGAGAGGTCCATGGTCACCTTCGTCCTTCCTGACGGCCCGCGCCGGGCCTGCCGGTCATGTCCACAGTGGTCGGTTCAGGTCACGTGGCGCACGGTGTGCTGGGGCCCGCCGGGCACCCCCGCCGGTGCGGACGGCGCGCTGCCGCCGGTGTGGTGCGCGATCAGGCCGTAGACGAAGAACCCGACCGCGATCAGCAGGGCCAGCGCGACCCCGACCAGCAGGCCCGTCCAGGCCCGCTTCGCCGGGACGTCGAGGTGGCTCGCGTCGCCGAGCACGAGCGCCGAGGTCATCCGTCCGATGAGGAACGAGTACGCCTCGACGTGATCCTTCTGCGTCTGCACCACTTCAGCTCACCCCGTTCACGCCGTGAGCCCGACGGCCCAGCCGTAGACCCCGTAGAGCTGCAGCAGGATCGGGATCACCGCCACCGCGCTCAACGTCTCGGTCCAGTTGGCGAGGTGGCCCCAGATCGGCAGCAGGCGCCGCGGCGGCGGCCGCAGCATCGCCAGCACCAGCAGGAAGAACACCAGGATCAGGCCGGCCGCCGAGGTGCCGCGCCAGCTGGGCTCGAGCGGCGCGATCAGCGACAGCGCGAGCAGCACCAGCCCGATCGAGCCGGCGGCGGCCAGCGGCACCCGCTGCCACGCGCCGAGCAGCGCGCGCGAGCGCATCAGCACCGCCGCGGAGACCAGGAACGCCAGCAGTTTCGGGAACAGGTCCTGCTCGGCCAGGAACGGGAACGCGCAGGTGAACACCACCGCCGAAGCGATCGAGAAGATCGTGAGGTACCCGTCGGCGTAGCCGGTCTGCTTCACCATCTGCTCGGCGGGCGCGGGCTCGATGTCGTACTGCAGCTCGGTGGCGGTGCGCGGCAGCTGCGGCCCGCGGATGCGAGCGAACCGGATCCCGACGCGCGGCGCGAACACCATGAATCCGATGAGGACGGTCGAGACGAGCCCGGCCGTCTGCACCGTGGTGAACCCGGCGCCGAGGTGCAGCCACATCGCGATCGCGCCGGCGACGCCGATCGCCACGACCGTGCCGAACGGCACGAACGGCAGCCCCGGTGACCACGCGGCGCGCCCGCCGATCGCCAGGCCGCCCGCGAGGGCGAAGGTCAGCGAGCCGACGAGGACCGGCGCGCCCTGCAGGTCGAACGCCGCGTCGAGCCCGGCCACGCCCACGGCTCCGGCGACGCCCGCGAAACCGCAGCCGCCGAGGCCGAGCAGCAGGAGCAGCGCCTGGTCGTCCGACCGGACCCCGCACGCCACCGCGGCCACGAGCAGGCCGAGCGCGACGACCGCGGACCCGATCGACGACAGGCCGAGCGAACCGGGCATGAGCAGCACCCACGCCAGCACGGCCTGCGCGAAGATCGCGAAGCCGAGGAACAGCCAGCGGTTGAACTCGGGCTTCCACCGGCCCGGCCGGCGGCTCACCGCCGTGGCCATGCCGTCGGCGATGTCGTCGAAGTCCAGCTCCGGCAGCGGGTCCTGGCGCGGGCGCAGGTGGAACTCCTCGCCCTCCTTCCAGTCCAGCGACTCCGGCGTGCCCGCCGCGTCGAGCGGGGCCTCACCGAGGCGCTGCAGCACCCACGTCTCGGCGAGGTCCTCGCGGCCGCCGGTGTGGCGCAGCAGCACCGGGAGCAGGCTCGTGAGCGGCACCGACATCGGCACGGCCAGATCGGCGCGGCCCTGCGGCCCGTACACCGTGATGCGGCAGAGCTCGCCCTGCATGGTCGTCAACGTCCGCTCCTTCCAGCAGCGTCGGTAACCCTCTCGGTAACTGTCCTCATCGGAGCCCGCCCACCAGTTGCTGCTGCCCGGCTTCCGCGCCCTGGGGCACGTAACCGGTCTGCACGAGCTTCACGCCGCGGCGGGTGACCAGCTGCGCGCGGCCGGCGGGCAGGGTGCGCGGCGCGGCCTCGCCGAGGAACTTGCCCTCCTCCTTGGGGTAGGAGAAGACGACGCCCGGGCTGCCGAGCTCCCACAGGCGGCGGATGACCGGGTCGGCCATCGCCCGCATCGCGCCGGAGGTGCTGCGCGCCACGATGAGGTGGAAGCTGATGTAGGAACCCTGGGCCAGCAGCGACAGCAGCGGGTCGAGCGGCGAGCCGAGGCCGGTGGTGAGCAGCTGGTAGTCGTCGACCACGAAGAACAGCCGCGGCCCGGTCCACCAGTCGCGGCGCTTGAGCCGCTCGGCGGTGATGGACTGGTCGGGCACGCGCGGGGTCATCGACACGCTCGCCTGGTTCGCCAGCTGCTGCAACGCTTCCGTCGTGGTGGCGTAGCCGACGCGGTAGGCCTCCGGGACCTCCGTGTCGAGCGTGCGGCTGGGGTCGGCGAGCACGATCTTCGCCTCGCTCGGCTGGTAGCGCGCCAGCAGCGAACGCAGGACCAGCCGCAGCAGGTTGGTCTTGCCCGTTTCGGAGTCGCCGAACGTCAGCAGGTGCGGGGTGGCCTCGAAGTTGTGCCACACCGGGAGCAGTCGCTGCTCGTCCTGGCCCAGCGCGATCCGCAGGTCGCCGTCGGGCCGGGGCAGCTCGCCGATCGGCAGCGTGTTCGGCAGCATCCGCACCGCCGGCGCCTTGCGGCCCGGCCAGAACGTGTGCACCTCTTCGGCCACGGCCTTCGTCGCGGCGGCGAGGTCGTCGGTGGCGGAGCTGCCGTCCATGCGCGGCAGGGCCGCCAGGAAGTGCAGGCCGTCCGGCGTGAGGCCGCGCCCGGGCTGGTTCGGCACCGTCTTCGCCTTGCGCGAGCCGATCTCCGACTCCATCGGGTCACCGAGGCGCAGCTCGAACCGCGTCTGCAGCAGGTCGCGCAGGTACGGGCGGATCTCCGACCAGCGCGTGGACGCGATCACCACGTGGATGCCGAACGACAGGCCGCGCGAAGCCAGCTCGCCGATCTTCTGCTCCAGCTCGCTGTAGTCGTTCTTGAGGCTGTACCAGCCGTCGATCACGAGGAACACGTCGCCGAACGGGTCGTCGACCTGGCCGCGCCGGCGCAGCTGCCGGTAGGCCTCCATCGACTCGACGCCGCGGTCGGCGAACAGGTTCTCGCGGAACTCCATGACCTGCGAGATCTCCTCGATGGTCCGCACCACGCGGTCGCGTTCGAGGCGCGTGGCCACGGATCCGACGTGCGGCAGGCCGTTGATCGACATGATGCCGCCACCGCCGAAGTCCAGCCCGTAGAACTGGACCTCCTCGGGGGTGTGCGTCATCGCCAGCGCCAGCACGAGCGTGCGCACCACGGTCGACTTGCCCGTCTTCGGACCGCCGACCACGCCGACGTGCCCGGCCGCGCCGGACAGGTCGGCCAGCAGCAGCTCGCGCACCTGCTCGAACGGCCGGTCGATCATGCCCATCGGCACGCGCAGGCGGCCCCAGTGGGCCGGGTCCTGCACCGACATGCCGCGGACCGGGTCGGGCAGCACGCTGGGCAGCAGCGAGTCGAGGCTCGGCGACTCCGCCAGCGGCGGCAGCCACACCTGGCGCGCGGCCGGGCCCGCACCGGTGAGGCGCTCGACGAACACGTCCGCCAGCGTCGGGCCGTTGGGTGCCGCCGCTTCGAGAAGCTCCACATCGGACTTCTTCTTCTCGGCGGGGTCCGGCTCGTCGTCGCGGACGATGAAGCGGCTGGGCCGCGCCTGGGTGAAGAACGGGACCACCTCGCGGCGCACGCGCGCGGCGTCCGCGTGCGCCTCGCCGCTGCCGGCCGGCACCGGGCCGGAGACGTACGCGGCCTTGAACCGCACGAGGTTCGTCGTGTCGATCTTCAGGTAACCGTTGCCCGGCTCCGAGGGCAGCTCGTAGGCGCTGCCGACGCCGATCACACTGCGGGACTCCATGGAGGAGAACGTGCGCAGCGCGATCCGGTACGACAGGTGGCCCTCCACGCGGTGGATGCGGCCCTCGTCCAGGCGCTGCGACGCGAGCAGCAGGTGCACGCCGAGGCTTCGGCCCAGCCGGCCGACGGACACGAACAGCTCCATGAACTCCGGCTTCGCGCTCAGCAGTTCGGAGAACTCGTCCACCACGAGGAACAGCGTCGGCATCGGCGCCAGCTGCTCACCGGCCGCGCGCGCCTTCTCGTACTCGTACAACGAGGGGTACCCGCTGGCGCGCAGCTGTTCCTGGCGGCGCACCAGCTCGCCGTTGAGCGAGTCCTGCATGCGGTCGACCAGCGGCAGCTCATCGGCCAGGTTGGTGATCATCGCCGAGGTGTGCGGCAGCCGGTCCATGCCGAGGAACGTGGCGCCACCCTTGAAGTCCACCAGCACGAAGTTGAGGATCTCCGACGAGTGCGTGGCCGCGAGCCCCAGCACGAGCGTGCGCAGCAGCTCCGACTTGCCCGAGCCCGTCGCGCCGATCAGCATGCCGTGCGGGCCCATGCCGCCCTGCGCCGACTCCTTGAGGTCCAGCTCGACGATCTCGCCCTCTTCGGTCACGCCGATCGGCACGGACATCCGCGCGCGCTGCACGGCGCGGGGCCGCCACTGCGCCGGAACGTCGAACGAGTGCACGTCCTTGATGTTCAGCAGCGCGGTGAGGCCGAAGTCGCTCTCCAGCGGCTGTTCCGCGATCTCCAGCGTGCCGCTCGTGCGCTTCGGCGCGAGCAGCCGCGCGAGGCCTTCGACCTGCGTCACGGACAGCTCGTCGCGCAGCGCCGAACCCACGCCGGTGCCGGCCGGGAACCCGACCAGATCGTCCTTCGTGGACAGTCGCAGCACCTTAGGTCCGCCGGGCAGCGCGCCCGTGATGTCGAGCAGCACCACGTTGCGCAGGCCCGCGCCGACCAGCCGCGAAGACTCCGGGATCGGCGCCAGGTGCGCGACGATCACCACGAGCGGTTCGGTCGTGGTCGGGCCCACCGACTTGTCGTGGTCGTCGCGGTCGGCGACGTCGGGGCCGAGGATGTCCATCAGCTCGTCGTGGTCGGTCGCGAGCAGCCGCAGCGGACCGGCCGCGTCGCGCAGCGCCGGGTGGTTGTTGTGGGGCAGCCACTTCACCCAGTCCCACTGCGACTGCGCGGCCTCGGTCGTGAGCACGGCGACGCGCAGCTCGTCGGGCGAGTGGAAGGTGATCAGCTGCGCGAGCATCGCCCGCACCAGGCCGACCGCCGCCTCGGGGTCGCCGTCGAACTCGACGCTGGTGAAGCTGCGCAGTCCCACCGCCGTCGGGATGCCCGACAGCGTCCGGTACGTCTCGGTGAAGCGGCGCAACGAGATCGCCGACAGCGGGTCGAGGTCCTCGATCGGCTTCGTCACCGGCGGCACGAGCTCCAGCGCCGACTGCTGCGAGCCCAGCCCGATGCGCACACGCCCGAAGTCGTCGTGGCTCACGCGCCGCTCCCACAGGCGCGGCCCCATCGCCAGCGACCACAGCGAATCGGGCGACGGATTGTTCCACGCCACCGCCCGCCGCTGCTGCTCCGCCGTCGACCGCGCCCGCTCCCGCACCTGCGCGATGTAGCGCAGGTAGTCGCGGCGCTCGGCCTTCATCTTGCGCTTGCGCTCACCCGCACTGCGCGACAGCTGGCCCAGGCTCATCGCCATCATCGACACGCCCATGCCGCCGCCGAGCACGTACGTCATCGGCGAACTGCCGCCGACACCCGAGAACGCCAGGATCATCACCATCGACCCGATGCCCATCGGCAGCATCATGAGCAGCGAGTTGAAGTCCCGGGCCGCCGGCTCGGCGAGCACCGGCGGTTCCTGCAGGCCCTCCTGCCCCTCGGGCAGCTCCGGACCCGCGACCCGCGGGCCGCGCTTCACCGTTTCCGTACTCACCGGTGCACCTCCTTCCCTGCTCGGCCCATCACTCGAGCACGCCCGTGGGCTTGCTCGCCGGACGGCCCCACGCGGATTCGTCCTGGCTCAGCAGGTCGGCCATCGTCCGTTCGGCTTCCTCGTCCTCTTCGCCGTCAGCTGCTTCGGCACCGTCCTCTTCGGACTCCCCCGGCTCCGTGGCGGGCCCCGGGGCGCAGGTGGGCATCTCGTCGCCGAAGAACGGCACGCCGTCGCCACCCTTCACGCGCTGGTACGTCCCCAGCTGCGGTGTGTCCTCCTCCGCGGTGGCCGGGCGCCACGGTTTGTCGGAGCGCTCGACGAGGTCGGTCACGAAGTCGTCTTCGCGCTCCTCCTGCTGCGCGAACAGCGACGAGGGCAGCAGGCCCGGCAGGAACTCCTCCGTGCCGGTGTCCCACGCCGAGGTGTCCTCGACCTCCGCGGCCTGGACCACGGCGATGCGCACCTCGTCCGGCTCGCCGCCACCGACGCCGCCCTGCGGCACTTCCTTGTCCTGCTTGGCGTGCGGGGCCGGAGCCGGCGCGGGCGTGCCGCTCTGCGGCGCGGGTGAGCCGGCCACGCCCCAGCCCGCCTGCACGGGCGGCACCACGACCGGGACGTCGCTCGTCGCCCAGCCCGAGGACGGAGCCGGAGCCGGTTGGTCACCGGGGGAAACCACCGGGCCGGGCCCGGTTTCGGCGGGCGGCGCGGACCACGACGCCGCGGTCGCGGCCGGGGTGTCCGTGACCACGGCCGGTTCGCCGGCCGGCGCCTGGTCACCCGTCCACGGCTGCGTGCTGCCGTCGAGGAGGCTCGCGGACTCGGGCCGGCCGGCCGGCGTCGCCGCGGGCAGCGGGCCGGCGCCGTTCTGCGGCGCCGCGACCACCTGCGGCGCGGGGGTACCGGGGCCGTCGGGCGCGGCCGGGGTGTCCACCGTGGACAGTGGCGGTGGCGCCCAGTCGGCCGCCTTCGACGGTGGGGTGTCCCCGGCCGAGTTCGGGTCGCCGACACCCGCGGACGGGCCGGCGTGCCACGCGTTGTCCACCCCGCCGAGCAGGCCCGACGAGTCGGGCCGGTCAGCCGCCGCCGTGTTCGCGGCGCCCATCCCGCTGCCCATGCCACCCGGCGGCATCATCGGCATCCCCGGCGTCCCGCCGCCGCTCGTCGCCGGCGGGTTCGCGGTGTTCGGGTCCGCCAGCGCGTCCGGCAGGTCCGGCGGCACGAGGTTGGTGGAGTCCAGGCCCTTGACGTCGCCGGCACCGTCGCCGATGTCGCCACCCGCGCCGGGCGGCGGCGCCCACGACGCCGCCTTGAGCGGCGGGGTGTCCCCAAACGCGTTGGGGTCGCCGATGCCCTTCGGGACGTCCGCGAGCCACGGCTTGTCGACGCCACCGAGCAGACCCGAGGAATCCGGCCGGTCGGTGCCCTGGTTGGCGCCCAGGCCGCCCATGCCGCTGCCCGTGCCACCCGGCGGCATCATCGGCGTGGTCGGCGTCCCGCCACCGGCCGTCGCCGGCCCGTGGTTCGCGTTCGCGGTGGGGTCGGTCAGCGCGTCCGGCAGGTCGGGCGGCGGCACGAGGGCGCTCGAGTCGAGCCCCTTGATCGAGCCGGGACCGTCACCGCCGGCACCACCGAGGCCGGTGTCGCCGAGACCGCCGCCACCCGTGCCGCCCGGGTCACCACCGGCGTCGGCAGGCGGCGGCGCCCACGAAGCGTGGCTCAGCGGCGGGGTGTCGCCGAGCGAGTTCGGGTCGCCGATGCCCTTCGGGATGTTCGAGAGCCACGGCTTGTCCACGCCACCGAGCAGGCCCGACGAGTCGGGCCGGTCCGTGCCCTGGTTGCCCAGGCCACCGGTGCCGCCCATGCCACCCGGCGGCACCATCGGCGGCGGCGTGATCCCGCCGCCTTTGGTGTCGCCGCCCGTGTTCTGCAGGGCGGGCGGCAGGTCGGCGGGGTTCAGCGCGTTGTTGGTCAGGTTGTTGCCCCCGAGCCCGGTGCTGCCGGGCGGCGGCGAGATCGCGGGCGGCTTGATGTTGCCGAGCCCGCCACCGGCGCCGTCGCCACCGGACCCACCGGTGTCGCCCAGGCCGGGGCCGCCCCCGCCCTTGACGTCGCCGGGCGGCGGCGTGAGGGCGGGCGGCTTGATGTTGCCGAGGTTGCCGCCGGTGTCGCCCGGCGGCGGCGTCAAGGCCGGCGGCTTGATGTTGCCGGTGCCGCCGCCCTTCGGGTCGTTGGTGCCGCCGCCGCTCGAGCCGGGTGGTGGCGGCAGGTTGGGCGAGCTGAACGGCGGGGTGAGGTTCTGGCCGCCCGGGCCGTTGCCACCCGTTGCGCCGTTGTCCCCGCCCGGGGGCGGCGGCAGGTTCGGCGAAGTCAAGTTGTTGAGGCCCGCGCCACCGGGGCCACCGCCACCGGCCGAATCGAGGTTCGGGTCCGACACGGCGAGGTTCTTGAACGGCGGCGGGGTGCCCCCACCGCCGGAGCCACCGGTGTCGCCGGGCGGCGGCGGGATGTTCGGGGGCGGCACGTTGCCGCCGGCGCCGCCACCGGTGTCGCCGGGCGGCGGGGGGATGTTGGGGGGCGGCACGTTGCCGCCGGCGCCACCGCCGTCACCACCACCGCTACCGCCGGGGGGCGGCGGGATGTTCGGGGGCGGCACGTTGCCGTCGCCGCCACCACCGTCACCACCGGGCGGCGGCGGGAGCTTGCTCGGGTCGGGCGTCGGCGGCTGGCCGGGCGGCGGCGGGGCGTAGCTCGCGGTCGCGAACGTGTTGTACTTCCCGGACAGCGTGTTGCCGACCTGGCGCATGTCGTTGGTCATCATGTCGACGGCGTCGGGGAAGTCCGCGATGTGCGCGCGCCCGTCGTTGAGCGTGTGGCCGCGGGCGTTGACCTGCGCGGCGTAGTAGCTGTCGATGTAGCGCAAGGTGTTCTGCGCCCACTGGAGGTACGCGGCGGAGTTGACCAGCTGCGTCGGGATGTCGCGCGCGCCGCCTCCGCCGTCGCTGATCATGTGCACGAGGGCGTCGAACTTCGCGGCCAGGTTGTCGGTCATGACCTTGAAGTTGTCGGCGGCGGTGCCCTTCCACGGCCCGTCGTCACCGACGAGGGCGGCGGACTGGTCCTTGATGGCCTGGGAGATGGCGGCGAGGTTCAGCTGCGTGGTCTGGAAAACGCCGGCGGCCGCCTGGAGCGACTGCCAGTTGACGTTGCCGTAGGCCCGGTCCAGGTTGTCCTGGCCGCCGGTCATGGCACCACCGCCGAGGATCGCGGCCTCGATCTGCTTCCACGTCATCCCGTCGAAGTCCTTGCCGGGGTCGCCGGTCGTGTTGGCCGACGGACCGCTGCTGGAGTCCGGCCAGATGCCGTGATCGTCTTCCTGGAACCCGTGGCTGTTGTTCGGGTTGGTCGAATCGCCCATCTTCCCTCGTCCGCCTAGAACCTGGGACCGCCGCCCCCGTGGGCCCGGTCAGCTCTTCGAATTGCCCGCGTTGTTGATCTCGTTGTCCACGGTGCCGAAGTACGTCTTGTACTTGTCGACTTCCATGTTGTTGAACTCGTCCCGGTCCTCGTAGTCCTTCGCGGCCTTGTTGGCGGCTTCGGCTGCGTCGTGCATCGCCGGGATCAGGTCCTGGATGGCGCTGCGCACCTTGTCGCGCGTGCCACCCGAACCGACGATCGGGTTGATGATCTTGTTCTGAGCGGTGGCGAAGATACCCGGCTTCACGGTGATGCCGTCGAGCTGGTTGGGCAGGTCCTTGATCGGGCCGTCGGCGAGGGTCTGCATGTTCTTCGCCCACACCTTCATCGCCTCGGTGTTGACCGTGGTGACGCCCTTGCCGGGGTGGTCCGAACCACCGGGCACCGCGGGCGGCGTCGTGACGTTGCCCTGGGGGATCCACTGGTCGTGGACGTCGGGCGGGTTCTGGTCACCGGGGCTCTTGAACGCGCCGCTCGTGGTCGCCGGGCCGTGGTCCCCCGTGCCGTTCGGCAAGGAGTCGGTCACCGTCTTCGCGGATTCGAAGACGACGGGGTCGAATGCCATGACTGCTCACTGTCCTTTCAGGTCTGCGGACCCGGTGGGGACACCTGGGCGCGGCAGGCGGTCCGCCGCGCCCCAGGAGCCCGCGACACCGGCGTCACTGCACGGCGAAGCGCTGCGCGTTGCCCTGCTCGGTGGTGTGGGTGCCGTCGTTGATGTTCTGCAGCGTCGCGGCGGCGTGGTCGAGCGCCTGCGGCAGCGACAGCGCCAGCTGGTGGCAGTAGGTGTAGGCGGCCTGGAACTCGTCGGCCGCGACACCGGTCCAGCTCTCGCGCTGCGAGTCGATGGTCTTCTTCATCTGGTCGAGCAGCTCGGTGATCTGCTGCGACTGCTGCTTCGCGGACGCCGTGGTGGTGCCCATCTCGGTGAAGTTGATCGTGAACTGGCCGAGCGCCATGAGGATTTTCCTTTCCTGCGGACGAAAGTGGGAGGGGGACGATCACATACCGGGCAGGCCGCCGCCGATGGCGCCCGCCGCGGAGTTGACCGTGGCCGTGTTGTCCGAGTCGCGGTGGTCGTACTCGTTCGCCGAGGTGTTGACGTTCCCGGCCAGCTCGGTGAGCTTGTCGACGATCTTCTTGACCGTGCCGTGGAACTCCTGCATGGCGCCGGCGAACTTGACCTGGCTGTCGGCGCTCCACGTGCCGAAGAGGCTTTCCATGGTGGAGTTGACCTGACCGTCGACGCCCGTGATGCCGTCGCCGGTGCTGGTGATGGTCTGGGCGCCGGAGCGCATCACGGTTGTGTCGACATGGGCACCGTCACGCGAAGCCATGCTCTTCTCCTCTGGTTGGTTGTGTTTCGATTTGTCGACATGTAGTCGAAGCTGCACCGCCCACACGGAGTCGTCCGCGAGGACAGAACATCGCGATTTGCCGTGACGCCGCTTCACACTTCCGAGCTCGAGAAGGCTGATTCGGAGCCGGCGAGGTAACGGTAAGTGAGCTGCCGACCGCGCGCGCAGCATTGTTCCCTTATGGACACGACGTCGCGGACGCCGGGGCAATCGGACAATCGACAGGACAATCGCGACGTCAGGCAGCAAGACGGGGCTTCAGCCGAGCGGATCGGCCGGCCCGTTGCCTCTTTTTCCGCCGAGGTCTGCATGAGAGGCCATGACCCGGAACTGTCGGTGCGTCCCCGTAGAGTGCCAGCCGTGATCGAGCAGCTGAGCATCCCGACCGAAGCAGGCACTTTCGACGCGATCGCCTCCGGGCCGGAGGACGGCCGCCCCGTGCTGCTGCTCCACGGCTTCCCCGAGGCCGCCGTGGAGTGGGAACACCAGGTGGCGACCCTCGGCGTGCTCGGTTACCGCGCGGTGGCGCCCGACCAACGGGGGTACTCGCCGGACGTTCGACCGGAACAACCGGCGGAGTACGGTATTTCTACCCTGGTGGACGACGCCGTGGCAATGGCAGACGCGTTGGGGTGGCAGAAGTTCGACCTCGTCGGGCACGACTGGGGCGGGGCCGTCGCGTGGTGGACCGCCGACGCCCACCCGGACCGGCTGCGCAGCCTCGCTGTGGTGTCCACCCCGCACCCCGCCGCGCTTTCGGCGGCGCTGAAGACCGACGAGGACCAGCACCTGCGGTCGGCGTACATGACGGAATGGCGGTCGACTCCGGCCACGGAGCGGAAGATGCTCGCCGAAGGAGCGCGTGCGCTGCGCGACATCTTCGACCGCCGCGTGCCGCCGAGCCGGATCGACGAATACGTGCAGCGCCTGACGGAACCGGGTGCGCTCACCGCCGCGCTGAACTGGTACCGCGCCGGCCGCCCGGGCGGGAAGATCGGCAAGATCAGCGTGCCGACGCTGTACGTCTGGTCCACCGAAGACGTCGCCTTCGGCTCCACCGCGGCGCTCGACACCGGCAACTGGGTGAGCGGGCCGTACCGGTTCGAGATGCTCGAAGACGTGTCGCACTGGGTCGCCGAAGAAGCCCCCGAGGCCCTCACCGCGCTGCTCGTGGCTCACCTCGGCAGCCGCTGATCGAGGAGCTTTTGGTGGCACGGGGGGATTGTCCGCCGACATCTGTCCATTTAGAACCGTTGCGGAAGAGCGTTCACCCGGGGTGGGCCGGGTTTTGCTGATCACGGACCCGGCCGCCGGACGGTGCGGCCGCCCGGTCCGATTCGGCCGCCGGTTCACCCGGGCCGCGCGACAGTGACGGACGGTGCTCGCCGCCGGGCGCCCGGCGCGCTGTCTATCTACTTTGGACAGATGGGTTCACCCGAGGCGGGAAGCGGCGCGCCCCGACCGTCACGGACCGTGCCGTTCCACCACCCGAAACGGGAGGAACGGCCGGGCCACCCGCCTCGCGGTACCCCTCACGGGGAGCGCTGGTGTTCAGTGGTGGCGTGGACACCATCACCGAACCCGAGTCCGAGCACGTCGTTTTCGTCACCGAGGACGGGGTACCGACGGGCGAGACCGGACCGAAGCTCGCGAGCCACCACGCGGACACGAAACTGCACCTCGCGTTTTCGTGTTACGTGCTGCGCCGATCGGACCAGGCGCTGCTGATCACGCAACGGGCGCTGGACAAGAAAGTGTGGCCGGGCGTCTGGACGAACAGCGTGTGCGGGCACCCCGCGCCGCACGAGTCGCTGCCCGACGCCGTGCGCCGGCGCGCGCGGTACGAGATCGGGCTGCCGGAACTCGAAGACCTGGAGTGCGTGCTGCCGAAGTACCGGTACCGGACGCCGCCGTTCAACGGGATCGTGGAGAACGAGTTCTGCCCGGTGTTCGTCGCGTGGGTCGAGGGCGACCCGGAGCCGAACCCCGAGGAGGTCGGCGGCTGGCGGTGGCTCTCGTGGCCCGGCTACGCACAGTTGCTGGCCGACGATGAGGCGAACGTGAGTTACTGGGCCAAAGACCAGTTCGAGCAGCTCAAGGACAAGAAGCCCTTTTCCGCCTTGGGATAGCGGGACTTCGGTGCGTGACAACGCCGCGGGCTCGTCGTCCACTTGAGCGATATTCGCTTTCGCGCGTACCGATGACTCAAGACGCCACTCCTTTACGACGACAACCAAGAGGTGGCGGAGGTGGGTGTGGCGGCCGAAGACGAGTTCACGGCGAGCACCTCCGCGGCCTCCGGACCGGATCTGCTGAGCCTGCACGAGGCCATCGCGCGCATGTTCGCCGAGCGGGGTGACTGGCGCCGCGCGTACGAGCACCTGCGATCGGCGCTCGACATCGCGCGGGCCGGCAGCCTGCGCGACCCGCTCACCTCCAGTTACAACCGCCGGTACCTCGACCAGCGGCTGCCCGGGCTGCCGGCGGGGCGCAGCCTCGCCCTCGCGCTCATCGACCTCGACCGTTTCAAGCACGTGAACGACACGTACGGTCACCTGCTCGGCGACCGCGTGCTGTGCCGCGTCGCCGACCTCCTGCAGGAAGAGCTGCCGCCGGACGGCTTCTGCGCGCGTTACGGCGGCGAGGAGTTCGCGCTCGTGCTGCCGGGCGTCGACGCGTCGAGGGCGGTGCGGATCGTTGACGCTGCGCGCACGCGCGTCGCTCGTCACCCCTGGTCGGAACTGCAGCCCGGACTGAGAGTCACCATCAGCGCCGGGCTGGCGCACGCTTCCAGCGGCCCGGCGGGCCGCGTTTCCGCCCAGCGGCAACTGCTGCGCGCCGACAACCTGCTCTACGCGGCGAAGCGCGCGGGACGCAACAAAGTCGCCTATCACGACCGCGAAACGACGCGCGTCATTACCCACTCTGAGTAACGTAAAGGCCGTCGCGCTCCCCATTGCCGAACCCGAGCTTCACCTGTTCGTCCCCTTCAGGCCCTTTCAGGTCGACTCATGGTGAAGAAATTCGCGGGAGGGTGTCGTCACGAACGGCGGGTATCCGTACGATAACGAAATCCTCCCGGGGAACGACGTGTCCTGGGAGAGCTGGAGCGAAAGGCGCCGCCGCCGGTTCACACGTTGGCTGAAGTGCGAAAGGAGACTGAGTGCCCGACGAGCGTTACACCCCCGGCACCGGTCGCCACTCGGACAGCGGTACCCCCCGCCGCCGCCGCTCCCTCGACACCCAAGGCGGCATCAGCGTCTCCGACGTCGTCGCCCGCCACACGGGCGAACGCCCCGTCTTCGAAACCGAGGACGCGGACCCGGGCTCGCGACGTGCCGAACCAAGCTCCCACCTGTCTGCTGACAACGGGTCACGGCACGCTCCCGCACCCGGCTCCCGCCGCGCCGCCGCGGATGCACCCGACTTCGGCTCCCGCCGCGCCGCTGGCAATGCACCCGACTTCGGCTCACGCCGTGCCAACGGCGACGCGCCCGATTTCGGCACCGAACCAAGCTCCCACCTGTCGGCAGACAACAGCTCGCGCCACGCTCCCGCACCCGGCTCACGCCGCGCCAACGGCGATGCGCCCGATTTCGGCGCCGAACCAAGCTCCCACCTGTCCACGGACAACGGCTCGCGCCACGCTCCCGCACCCGGGTCCCGCCGAGCCAACGGCGAAGCACCCGACTTCGGCGCCGAACCAAGCTCCCACCTGTCCACGGACAACAGCTCGCGCCACGCTCCCGCACCCGGCTCCCGCCGCGCCGCCGCGGATGCACCGGACTTCAACTCGGGTTCGGCCCGGCGTGCGGCTCCGGATTCCCCTGACTTCGGCTCGCGCCGCGCCGACGGCGATGCACCCGACTCCGGCTCCCGCCGGGCCAACGGCGATGCACCTAGTTTTGGCGCCGAACCGAGCCCCCACCTGTCCACGGACAACGGCTCGCGCCACGCTCCCGCGCCGGGCTCGCGCCGCGCCGCTGGCGATGCACCCGATTTCGGTTCGGGCGGCGCCCGGCGTGCCGCTCCGGACTCATCTGACTTCGGCTCCCGCCGGGCCACCGGCGACGCACCCGATTTCGGCGCCGAACCGAGCTCGCACCTGTCTGCTGACAACGGCTCGCGGCACGCTCCGGCGCCTGGCTCCCGCCGAGCCGATGGCCCTGCTGCGCGCGGGTCTCGCCGGGCCGCCGGGCCCGATGTCGAGTCGGGTGGGGGCCGCCGGGCGGCCGACTCCGGGTCGCGGCGCGGGGGGTCTGGGCCGTCGATCCCCGGTGGCCTGTCGCCGCAGGTCCAGCGGCAGCTCGACCAGCAACCGCCGCCGCGCAACCGCCGCGCCCGCCCCGACGACGATGATCCGCCCGCCGCACCGCCGGCGGGCGGCCCCTTGCCACGTGCCTCCCACGCGGCCGACGCGCCGCCCGAACCGCCCCTGCCCCGCGGCCCGCGCCGCGCGGCTCCGGAGCCGCCGTCGCAGCGGCATTCGTCGTCGCAGCCACTCCCGACGGGCCGCCGTCACGCCCCCGACGAAGGCCCGGACTTCTCCGACCTCCCGGCCACCGACACCGGCCGCCACGGCACCCCCGACCTGGGCCCGGCCCCAGCCGACCCGGCGCCGAACGGCCGCCGCCGCGCCACCGGCCCCCACAATCTGCCTTCCGGCGACCCGCAGAACGGCGGCCCCCAGCCCCGCAACGGCACCGGCTCCAGGCCTGGCAATGGCGACGGCCCACGCCCGAACAGCCTCCGCCCGTCGCCCGGCCCCCACGGAGGCCCCCCGCCCGACGCGATCAGCGACCGCCTCGGCGGCGACCCCGCCGACCGCCCGAACGGCCTGCCCGGCCCTGACGCCGGACCGAACGGCAACCGCACACCCAACGGCCCGAACGGCAACCGCGGCCCCGGCGGCATGCCCACCCGCGACGGGATGCCAGGACCTGACGACGATGGCAGGCCCAATGGCAACCCCGGTCCGAACGGCAACCGCGGCCCCGGCGGCATGCCGACCCGCAACGGCATGCCCGGACCCGACGACGATGCCGGGCCCAATGGCAACCCCGGCCCGAATGGCAACCCAGGCCCCGGCCGCATGCCCACCCGCAACGGCATGCCAGGACTCGACGACGGTGCCAGGCCCAATGGCAACCCCGGTCCGAACGGCAACCGCGGCCCCGGTGGCATGCCCACGCGCAACGGCACGCCCGGACCCGACGACGGTGTCGGGCCCGATGGCAACTTCGGTCCGAACGGCAAGCGCGGCCCCAAAACCGGCCCCCATGGCGTGCCACCCCGCAACGGCATGCCCGGACCCGACGGCGTTGCCAACCCCAACGGCAACCCCGGCCCGAATGGCAACCCAGGCCCCGGCCGCATGCCCACCCGCAACGGCATGCCGGCACTCGACGACGCTGCCGGGCCCAATGGCAACTCCGGTGCAAACGGCAAGCCCGGCCCCGGCGGCATGCCGACCCGCAACGGCATGCCGGTACCCGACGACGGTGCCGGACCGAATGGCAACCCCGGCCCGAATGGCAGTTCGGGCCCCGGTGGCATGCCCGTGCGCAACGGCATGCCAGGACTTGACGACGGTGCCGGGCCCCATGGCAACGCCGGTCCGAACGGTAAGCCGGGTCCCAGGACGGGGCTGAACGGCGTGCCCGGGCCGGACGCGCTTGCCGGGCCGAATGGCAAGCCGGGGCGGAGCGGCAAGACCGGGCCGCACGGCGTGCCAACGCGCAACGGCATGCCGGGGCCCGAGGATGGTGCCAGGCCGAATGGCGAGGTTGGGCCGTATGGCAAGTCCGGTGGTCAGACGGGGTTGAACGGCGTGCCCGGAGCCAACGGTGCTCCGGGGCCGAACGGCAAGCCGGGCCCCAATGGCAAGCCCGGGCCCAAGACGGGCGCCCATGGCGTGCCGGGGCCGGACGCGCTTGCCGGGCCGAATGGCAAGCCGGGGCGAAGTGGCAAGACCGGGCCCAATGCCGTGCCAGGACCCAACGGTCCGGGCGGCGCGGACGGCATGCCGGGCCAGAACGGCAACCAAACCTCGAACCGGGTGCCAGGCCCGAACGGCAGCCAAACCTCGGACCGCGTGCCAGGCCAAAACGGCAGCCAAGCCGCGAACGGTGCGCCGGGGCCGAATAACAAGTCGATCGAGACTGTGCTGGCGGCGGAGGGCGCCGAGGCGGGTGAAGAGGGCGGCGAGCGCACGAAGCTGACCCCGCCCGTGAACGGCGGCACCGACGGCACCGCCACCAACGGCAACCGGCCGCCGAAACAGCGGCGCACGCCCGCGCGGCCCGCCGGGGTGCCCGCGCGGTCGGAGCTCGATCCGTTGACCATGACGGACGAGATGGAGGCCATCGACGAGGCCACCCAGTACCGCAGGAAGATCGACCACTCCCTGGCCCGCTTCTCGGCCGCTCACGACGAGATGCTGGCGGAGGAGGACAAGCGCCGCGAGCGGCTCACGCGGCTGACGGCGCGGCCGGCGGCCCTGTTCGAGCAGACGCGTACCGCGTTGCAGCGCGTCGTGGCGCCCACGGGGATCCAGCGGGCCATCAAGGCCGAAGACCTCGAAGAGGACGAAAACTCCGAAGAGCGCGCGCCGCAGACCCGGCTGCAGGAGAAGAAGCAGCGCCACAACGAGCGCGCCATCCGCATCGGCCGCATCACGATCATCGTGCTGGCGATCCTCGTGTTCATCGGCACGGGCGTCGCGTGGGGTGCGGTGAACTGGTTCGACGCGAAGTTCACGCAGGTGTCCGCGCTGGACGAGAACTCGTCCGACATCCAGAACGCCGAGGCGCAGGCCAACGACGAGAACTTCCTCATGGTCGGCTCCGACAGCCGCGACGGCGCGACGGCCGAGGAAGGCGTCGGCACCGCCGACAGCAACCCGGGCGCGCGCTCGGACACCGTGATGGTCGCGCACGTGCCGGCCGACCGGAAGCGCGTGGTCGTCGTCTCGTTCCCGCGCGACCTGGAGATCGACCGGCCCGACTGCAACCGCTGGGACCCGGCGAAGTCCGCGAACACCGACGAGGTCGTGTCCGGCGAGAAGATCGCGAAGCTCAACACCGCGTACGCCGTGGGCGGCCCGCAGTGCGTGACGAAGGTGATCCAGAAGATCACCGGCCTGCGGATCAACCACTTCGTCGGCATCGACTTCAACGGCTTCAAGGACATGGTCGACGCGGTGCACGGCGTGACCATCAACAACGAGCAGCCGATCGACGACGAGGTGCTCGGCAAGGTCCTGCTGCAGACCGGCGACGTCACGATCTCCGGCGACCAGGCCCTCAACTACGTCCGGGCCCGCCACGTGAAGGGCGACCCGACGTCGGACTACGGCCGCATCAAGCGGCAGCAGTCGTTCATCGGCGCGCTGCTCAAGAAGGTCATGTCGTCCGACGTGGTGCTCGACCCGGCGAAGCTGTCGGACTTCATCACGGCGTTCGCGAAGGCGACGTTCGGCGACAACCTGGGTGTGCAGCAGATGATGACGCTCGCCCAGTCGATGCGCGGAGTCGACCCGTCCAAGATCAACTTCATGACCGTGCCCACCACGGGCACGGCGAACAAGCGCGGCAACGAGGTCCTCGTCGAGTCGAAGACCGACTCGCTCTTCGACGCCCTGCGCGACAACACCCCGCTGCCCGGCGACAAGGCCGCGGGCCCGTCGACGACCGCCGCCGACGCCGGCAACACGACCAAGGCCGGCTCCGGCCAAGCCAAGACCAGCACCGCGGGCTGAGCCGCGGGATTCGTTAGGCCGGGTTCACGCACGGTTCACCCGGCGATGAGGCATTCGGACAAGGCGCGTCGTAGGGTGTGTCCATGCGTGAGGCCTACCATGTCGAACTCGATTCGCTCGCCGAGAACCTGGCCGCCATGTCGGCTCAGGTGGCGGATGCCATGGAGCGCGCGACCAAGTCGCTGCTGGAGGTCGACCTCGCCCTCGCGGAGCAGGTGATCAGCGACGACGCGAAGGTCGACGACGCGCGCGCCGAGTGCGAGGAGCAGGCCTACGCGCTGCTCGCCCTCCAGGCCCCCGTCGCGACGGACCTGCGGACCGTGCTCGCCGCGATCCACGCCGCCGAAAGCCTCGAGCGCATGGGCGACCTCGCCCTGCACGTCGCCAAGGCCGCGCGCCGCCGCCACCCCGACCCGGTGCTGCCGGAGTCGGTCAAGCCGTACTTCGCCGAGATGGGCCGCGCGGCCGTGAAGCTCGCGCGCCAGGCGGAGCAGGTCATCAAGTCCAAGGACGTCAACGCCGCCAAGGACCTCGAGGCCGAGGACGACCAGGTCGACGACATCCACCGCCACCTGTTCACGGTCCTCATGGACCGCGAGTGGCCCTACGGCGTCGCCGCGGCCGTCGACGTCACCCTGCTCGGCCGCTTCTACGAGCGCTACGCCGACCACGCGGTGTCGGTCGCCAAGCGCATGATCTTCGTGGTCACGGGCCGCATGCCCGGCTACGACTCCGACGAGGACCTGAACGTCTGACCGTCCACTTCGGGCACGTTCCGCCGAAGGGCCGCCTTCCCACTGCGGGTTCCAGGAGTCGTTGCAACGCTCCAGTTCGGGGGACGCGATGGGCTTCGAGATCCGCGGGGATCGGACACCTCAGGGACGTGAGCGGCTGAGTCGGTAGCGTGCTGCACATTTTGATCTTGTGCGGCAGGGCGTGAGCAGTAAGCAAGCGTGCCGGATCGTCGGGATCGATGTCCGGACCGGTCACAAGTGGCGCAACGGCAGCGTCGCCCGGGGTCGTATCGCGGGGCACCACCAGCCACCTCGGTGGCACCCCGGGCGTGCGGGGCCGCCACCTCAACGAGGATGAGCGCACCCACACCGCACCTTCGTCGCCACCGAACTCAACCAACGCCCACCCAAACGCTCGGCTGGGACAACCCAGCCGAGCGCCTCGCCTGAACTCCTCAACCAAGCCAATCAACCAGTCGTGTTGCAACAACAACCCCTGGGCCGCCTTCCCACCGGGAGGCGGCCCTTTCCGTTACCCACCAACGGAAACGGCCCCTCCGTCCACACCGGACGAAGGGGCCGTTCTTCTCGACGGCCGATCAGCCGAAGCGGCCCGAGATGTAGTCCTCGGTGGCCTTCTCGTCCGGGTTGGAGAAGATCTTCTCCGTGTCGTTCAGCTCGACGAGCCGGCCCGGCTGGCCGACGCCCGCCAGGTTGAAGAACGCCGTCTGGTCGGACACGCGCGCCGCCTGTTGCATGTTGTGCGTGACGATGACGATCGTGTAGTCCTTCTTCAGTTCGCCGATCAGGTCCTCGATCGCCAGTGTCGAGATCGGGTCGAGCGCGGAGCACGGTTCGTCCATCAGCAGCACGTCGGGCTGCACCGCGATGGCGCGCGCGATGCACAGGCGCTGCTGCTGACCACCCGAGAGGCCGCCGCCCGGTTTGTTGAGGCGGTCCTTGACCTCGTTCCACAGGTTGGCGCCCCGCAGCGCGCGCTCGGAGATCTCGTCGAGCTGCTTGCGGTTCTTGGTGCCGCCCAGGCGGAGGCCGGCCACGACGTTGTCCTTGATGGACATCGTGGGGAACGGGTTGGGGCGCTGGAACACCATGCCGATCGTGCGGCGGACCTGCACCGGGTCCACCGCGGACGCGTAGATGTCCTCACCGTCGAGCAGCACCTCGCCGTCGACGCGCGCGCCCGGGATGACTTCGTGCATCCGGTTGAGCGTGCGCAGCACGGTCGACTTGCCGCAGCCCGACGGCCCGATGAACGCGGTGACGTTCCGCGGCGGCACGGCCAGGGTGACGCTGTCCACGGCGTGGAACTTGCCGTAGTAGATGTCCAGGTCCTTGACGTCGATTCGCTTGGCCATGACTCACTTCTTCTTCGGGGCGACGATGCGGGAGATCACTGTGGCGAGCAGGTTGATGATCGCGATGATGAGCACCAGCGTGAGCGCGGCGCCCCAGATGCGGTCGAACCCGACGCTGCCGGGGTCGATCGAGTTGGTCGCGCGTTCGTTGTTCATCAACAGCGGCAGGGCGGCCTGCTCGCCCTCGAAGATGTTCCAGTGCACGTAGGACGAATAACCCACGAGCACCAGCAGCGGAGCCGTTTCACCCATCACGCGGGCCAGGGCCATCATGACGCCGCCGATGATGCCGGACAGGGCCGTGGGCAGCACGATCTTCATGATCGTCTTCCACTTCGGCACGCCCAGCGCGTAGGACGCCTCGCGCAGGTCGTCCGGCACGATCCGCAACATCTCCTCGGCCGAGCGCACGACGACCGGGATCATCAGCAGCACCAGGGCCAGCGACACGGCGAAACCGCTGCGCGGCAAGCCGAGCGTGGTGATCCACAGCGCGTAGATGAACAGCGCGGCGACGATCGAGGGGACACCCGAGAGGATGTCGACCATGAACGTGGTGGTGCGGGCGAGCTTGCCGCGGCCGTACTCGACCAGGTAGATCGCCACCAGCAGACCGATCGGCACGGCGATGATGGCGCACACGAGACCCTGCAGCAGGCTGCCGATGATCGCGTGCAGCACGCCACCACCGACCTCGTCCGGCAGCACCGAACCGAAGTCCTCGGACCACCAGTTCGAGTACGGGATGCGCCTGATGCCGTCGACGACCACCGTGTACAGCACCCACACCAGCGGGATCACGGCGACGAGGAACGCCAGCCACACCAGCACCGTGGCGAGCGCGTTCTTGGCCTTGCGGCCGGCGCTGACCTGCTGGAAAGCCGGAGTGGTGGCGGGACGTTCGAGCGTGCTGGTCATGCTCAGTCCCCCTTCTGGCCGATGATGGACCGGGCGGCGAAGTTCACCAGGAAGGTGAGCACGAAGAGCACCAGACCGGCGGCGATGTACGCGCCGGCGGAGGTCGGGTTGTTGAACTCGCTGTAGTTCGCGGCGATCTTCGACGCGAACGTCGAGCCACCGTCGAAGAGGCTCCAGTCGAAGTTCCGACCCTGCGGGATGAGGAGGATGACGGCGAGCGCGATGGTCTCACCGAGCGCGCGGCCGAGGCCGAGCATGGACGCACCGACGTAACCCGCCTTGCCGAACGGCAGCACCGTGGTGCGGATGACCTCCCAGCGCGTGGCGCCGAGGGCGAGCGCGCCTTCGATGTGCGTGGTCGGCGTGCGCTCGAAGACCTCGCGCGAGAGCGACGTGATGATCGGCAGGATCATCACGGCCAGCACGATCCCGGCGGTGAAGATCGTGCCGCGCACGCTCGGCTGCACGTTGCCCGGCGCCAGCAGCGGGAACCACGAGAACGTGGAGTTCACCCACTGGGAGAACGGTTCGATCGTCGGCGCGAACACGAGGATGCCCCACAGGCCGAAGATGATCGACGGCACCGCGGCGAGCAGGTCCACGACGTAGGCGAACGCGCGGGCCAGCCGCTTCGGCGCGTACTGCGTGAGGAACAGCGCGATGCCCAGCGAGACCGGCATCGCGATGATCAGCGCCACCACGGACGTGGCGATGGTGACCTCGAGCAGGTCGAGGATGCCGAACGACATGTTCGTCGGGTCGTTCGTCGACCAACCGTGGTTGGTCAGGAAGTTCACCTTGTCCGCCCGCAGCGCCGGGATGGCCTGGATGATCAGGAAGAGTCCGATCAGGCCGATCAGCACCACGACGAAGAGGCCGGCTCCGGTGGTCAGATTCTTGAAGATGCGGTCACCGGCCCGCACCTTCTTCGGCTTCTCCCGCGCGGGCGGCCGATCGGGCGCCGGCGCGGACGTTGTCTCCGAAATCGGATCCTCCGGGAACTCTCGGGCGGACGACGAACGCCCACCGGGGCCGCCGGTGGGCGTTCGCGTCGAGGATGACTCGCTCATCGACTGGGCTTGTCCAGACTGTATTCGCTAGTCAGGTCAGGATAATCAGGAAATCGCCTTGACGGCCGTCAGCACCTTGTCCTGCAGGCTCTGCGGGATCGGCACGTAGCCCTTGCTCGACAGCTGCTGCTGACCGGTGGTGGCCGCGACGGTCAGGAACGCCTTCAGCGCCTTGGAGACGTCGGCGTTCGAGTACTTCGAGCAGACGATCTCGTAGGTCGTGAGCAGCAGCGGGTAGGCACCCGGGACGTTGCTCGCGTAGATGGCGTTCAGGTCCATCGCCAGGTCGTTCGAACCATCGTGCAGGAACTTCGCGGAGTCCAGCGACTTCGCGACGTTGTCCGAGGTCAGCTCGACGCCGCCGGAGCCGCTGTCGATCAGGGCCGGCGTGATGCCGTCCTTGGCGAACGCGCCCTCGACGTAGGTGATGGCGCCGTCGGCACCCTTCACCGCGGTGGCCACACCGTTCGAGCCCTGCGCACCGGAGCCCACGCCGCCGTTGAACTTCTTGCCGGCGCCCTGCGTCCAGACACCCTTGGCAGCCGCGCCGAGGTACTTCTGGAAGTTGTCGGTGGTGCCGGACTCGTCCGAGCGGGAGATGACCTGGATCGGCTTGTCCGGGAACGTGACGCTCTCGTTGCCCTTGACCGCCTTGATCTGCGGGTCGTTCCAGTTCTTGATCTGGCCGTTGAAGATCTTCGCGATCACGGTCGGGGTCAGCGTGAGCTTGTCGACGCCCTGCAGCTTGTAGGCGACGGCGACGGGGCCGACGACCATCGGGATGTTCCACGCCGGGGAGGCGCAGCGCTTGGTGGCGGCTTCGAGGTCGGAGCCGGTGATCGGGGAGTCCGAGCCACCGAAGTCGACCTGGTTGCCGTTGAACTGCTTGACACCCGCGCCCGAACCGCTCGCGGTGTAGTTGACCTGCTGGCCGGAGCACTGCTTGCCGTAGGCGAGCTTGAACACCTCGACGGCGTTGTTCTGCGCCGTGGAACCCTCACCCGACAGCGGGCTCTTGCCACCGCAGTCGACCTGTGCGGTGCCGGTGGCGGCGGGGGCGCCGGACGAGCTCGCGTTGCTGCTGTTGCTCGCCGCAGGGTCACTTCCACAGGCGGAGAGCACCAGAGCGGCGCTCGCCAGGATGCCCACGGCACCCAGAGGCCGCATGATCTTCACTGCATTTCCTCCACTCGGAGACTTCGCCGGAACGGCGCGCGTTTCAGCGACGCCGGATCCGGACATTAGGCAGCCTCGGTGGACGGCCTCCCTTAGCCAGATGAACGCGAAGTGAACAAGACACGGTATGTGACCGGGGCGACTAGCCCGAAAGGGTGCCGTGTCCCTGTCGTGACCTGTGTGTACGCAGAAAGTAACACGAGTCGCACATCGCGTCGATTGTGATTACCGACCGTACTGAACGTCGGTTTCGAAACGCTTGAACCCCAGTTTCGTGTACACGGCCAGCGCAGGGGCGTTGTCCCCTTCGACGTAGAGGATGACTTGGCGTAGTCCCTTTTCACGCAGGTAGCGCAGACCCGCGAGCGTCAGCGCCTTGCCGAGGCCACCACCCTGCGTGGCCGGATCGACCCCGACGACGTAGACCTCCCCGACCGGTTCACCGCCGAAGCGGCCCGGCACCGGCTCGTGGACCTTCGTCCAGTGGAACCCGACGACGTCGCCCTTCTCGTCTTCGGCGAGGAAGAACCCCGCGGGGTCGAACCAGGCTTGCGCTTCTTCGGCCCGCAGTTCGTCGACGGTGAACGCGCCCTGCTCCGGGTGCCAGTCGAACGCCCGCGCGTTGACCCCGATCACGGCTTCTTCGTCCTGGCCGACGACGAACGTGCGCAGTGTAAAGCCTTGGCGCACAACGGGTTCGGGCCAGTCGGCGCCCTCGACGGTGGCGTGCAGGACGAGCAGCTCCCGCTGCCGGCCCACGTGGAACCCGTTCGCCAGCGCCGCCGCGCCGGGGTGGTCGCCGTGCGCCCAGACGCGGGCTCCGTCGGCGGCCTTCGCCACGAGCTCCTTCGCCAGCGCGGTGGCGACGCCGCGCCGGCGGAACTCGGGGTGCACCACGAGCTCCGCGACCTGGCGGCCGTGAGAATCGCCGTCGGTGTCGAGGTGCGCGTAGCCGGCGGGGCGCCCGCCGACCCGGGCCAGCAGGTGCAGCCCGCCGGCGAACTCGCGCGGCAACGGCCCCGTCGCCTCCACCTCGGGCCGCCCATCCGCGTCCTTCGCGGCGAGCAGCACTTCGCGCACCGCCGCCACGTCGGGGTCGGTCGTCCACCCGGTCAGCTCTGTTTCCGCCACGAAGCCGACATTACCCACGCGGAGGCGGTCAGCGGGTGGACAGTTGCTGCGGCACCCCCGGCGCCTCGGCCGGCGCGACGGGCTTCGACGCCGACTTGGCCGGGCGCTCGAACTTGTAACCGACGTTGCGGACCGTGCCGATCATCTGCTCGTGCTCCGGGCCGAGCTTGGCGCGCAGCCGCCGGACGTGGACGTCGACCGTGCGGGTGCCGCCGAAGAAGTCGTAGCCCCAGACCTCCTGCAGGAGCTGGGCGCGCGTGAAGACGCGACCGGCGTGCTGCGCGAGGTACTTCAGCAGCTCGAACTCCTTGTACGTGAGCTCGAGCGTGCGGCGGCGCAGGCGCGCGGTGTACGTGGCCTCGTCGATCACGAGGTCGCCGACGCGCAGCTCGGCGTCGGCCTGCCCGACGGCGCCGTCGCGGGTCGTGACCAGGCGCAGGCGCGCGTCGACCTCGGCGGGGCCCGCCGTGGGCAGCAGGATGTCGTCCATCCGCCACTCGGAGCTGACGGCCACCAGTCCGCCCTCGCCGACCACGGCGATCACGGGGGTGCTGCCCTCGTCGTCGCCGGCGCCCTTGAGCAGGCGGCACAGGCTCTTCGCCGACGCCAGGTCGCTGCGCGCGTCGAGCAGGATGACGTCGCGGTGACCGGCGTCGAGCAGGGCCGTCACCTCGGGCTCGCGGACGCGTACGGTGTGGGGCAGCAGATCCAGGGCGGGAAGCACCGAGGTGGGGTCGGGTTCCGCGGTCAGTACCAGAAGGTCCAGGCTCATGGAGCCACACCGCCTTCACAAGTCATGGCCTCGCACACGGGCGCGGACGTGGCCTCGGTCGGTGCTGAGTGAGAATACCGGGTGAACAACACGTCACCTAGCTCGTGCTGGATCGATCACACCTGGCGGAACCGCCAGGAGCGCCCCGGCCCCCGACGAACAGGAGAACCGACGCGATGGTGAGCAGGCCCGTGACGCGGAACGACCGACCTTCTCCGCGACCGGACGGCCGTCGTCGCGGACGGCGGGTCCGCCGGTGGGTGATCGTGCTCGGGGTCCTCGTGATCCTGCTGGTCGGAGCCGATTTCGGGGCCGCCGCGTTCGCCGAGCACACGATCTCCCAGAAGGCCCGCGAGCAGCTCGGCCTCAGCGACGACCCGTCGGTCGACATCCACGGGTTCCCGTTCCTCACGCAGGCCCTCTCGGGTGACTACAGTCACATCAGCGTCTCGGCCGACGGCGTCCCGGTCGGGGGTGAACTGCGCGACCTCGGCGTGAGCGCCGAACTCGAAGACGTAACCGCGCCGTTGTCCGACCTCACCGCGGGCAACACGAAGAACGTGAAGATCGGCAAGCTCACCGGAGCCGTGACGATCAAGGCTTCGGACATCGCGCGCATCTCGCCGCTGGACAAGATCCAGAACCTGCGCATCGACCAGAGCACCGAGGCGTACGTGAAGTACGGCGACACCGAGCAGGGCCAGCAGCCGGACCCGACCACCACCAACGCGGACGGCGACGAGCAGGACACCAACACCGCCGGCGTGCGGCTGTCGGGCGACGTCCAGGTCGCCGGGCAGAAGGTGGAGATCTTCTGCTTCGCGCTGATCGAGCTCAAGGGCAAGACCATCACGATCACGCCCCACCGGCTGCAGTTCGGGAATGACCAGGAGACGACGATCGTTCCCCAGTCCGTGCAGAAGGCGCTCCTGCCGAACTTCCGCGCCTCGATCGACACGAGCACGCTGCCGCTCTCGGTCACCCCGACCGCGGTGCGCGTCGACAGCGGCTCGGTCACCATCAAGGGGGAAGCGACCGGCGTGACCTTCGCCGATCTGTCGACGTCGAAGGGGTGAGTGCCCGGTGACCGGAGTCTGGGTGCTGCTGGCCACGCTGGTCGTGGCGGGGGCCGTCGGGTTGCTGCTTCGCGCGCGCAACGGCCGCGTGCGGACGGCCAAGCCCGCGGCCGCTTCCCGGGCCCTGCCCGCTCCGGTCGCCGACGCCCTGGACCCCGCGTCGGCCGTGACGCTCGTCCAGATCTCCACGACGTTCTGCGCGCCGTGCCGCCACACGCGCGCCATCCTCTCGTCGCTCGCCGAGAAGACCCCGGGCCTGCACCACGTGGACCTCGACGTGACCGACCAGCCGGAGGTCGCGCAGGCGCTGTCGGTGCTGCGCACGCCGACCACGCTGGCGCTGGCCGCGGACGGCCGCGAGTTGCTGCGCGTGGGCGGGGTGCCGAAGGGGCCGGAGCTGCTGGCCGCCCTCCAGCCCCACCTCACCGAAGCCGACGCCCACTGAATCAGCCCGCTGACCTGCACGTTCGCGAATAGTTCTCAGCGGTTGAGACTCGTCCCAAGGTATGAACGTGGTTCCCACCCTCAGTGAGCTCTCGGTACCCTCCGAGCGTGGACGAGCTGCCGATCACCCTCCTGACGCAGCGCCGCGCAGTCGACCTGTGCCGCGTGCGCAGCAGCTTGTGTCCGCGTTCCGCCGGCCGGCGCTGAGGCACGTCCCGCGCCGGGCCCGTTCGACCCGTCCTGTGTCCGCGTGCGCGCGCACGCCCCAGTTCACGAAGCAGGAGGAACCATGCCCGCCGGACCGGCTGTCGACCCGCGTGGCCCGCGCTTTGCCGCGATCGTCACCACCGTGGTGCTCGCCGTGGTGCTCGTGACGCAGTGGTGGCCACTGCTGGCGTTGCAGACCGTGGTGTTCGCGATCGGCGCGTTCATCGGGCTCAAGCCCGCGCCGTATTCGGTGCTGTACCGCACGCTGGTCGCGCCGCGGCTCGGCCCGTCGAGTGAACGCGAAGACGCGGCGCCGCTGCGGTTCGCGCAGGCCGTGGGCTTCGTGTTCGCCCTCGTGGGGACGATCGGCTTCATCGCGGGCGTGACCCCGCTGGGCATCATCGCGACGGCGTTCGCGCTGTTCGCCGCCTTCCTCAACGCCGCGTTCAACTTCTGCCTCGGGTGCGAGATGTACCTGCTGATCAAGCGCTTCAGCCCGGCCCGGGCTTCCTGAGCAGTACCGACACCAGAAGGAGAGTTCACTCCCATGAGCCGTGAAGACGCCCTCGTCACCACCCAGTGGGCGGAAGACAACCTGGACACCCCGGGCGTGGTGTTCGTCGAGGTTGACGAAGACACCAGCGCTTACGACAACGGGCACATCCGTGGCGCGGTGAAGCTCGACTGGCGCAACGACCTCCAGGACAAGGTCCGCCGCGACTTCGTCGACAAGGCCGGGTTCGAGAAACTCCTCTCGGAGAAGGGGATCTCGAACGACGACCGCGTGATCCTCTACGGCGGCAACAACAACTGGTTCGCCGCCTACGCGTACTGGTACTTCACGCTGTACGGCCACGAGAAGGTGCAGCTGCTCGACGGCGGACGCAAGAAGTGGGAGCTCGACGGCCGTGAGCTGAACGCCGACGAGGTCAAGCGCGAGCCGGCCACGTACGCGGCGAAGGACCAGGACCCGTCCCTGCGCGCGTTCCGCACCGAGGTCATCGACTCCATCGGCGCGAAGAACTACATCGACGTGCGCTCGCCCGACGAGTTCTCGGGCAAGCTGCTCGCTCCGGCGCACCTGCCGCAGGAGCAGTCGCAGGTGCCGGGCCACATCCCGGGCGCGCTGAACGTGCCGTGGGCCAAGGTCGCCAACGAAGACGGCACCTTCAAGTCCGAGGACGAGATCCGCGAGCTGTACAAGGAGGCGGGCCTCGACGAGTCGAAGGCCACCATCGCGTACTGCCGCATCGGTGAGCGTTCGTCCATCGCGTGGTTCGCCCTGCGCGAGCTGCTCGGCTACGCGGACGTGAAGAACTACGACGGATCGTGGACCGAATACGGCTCGCTGGTCGGCGTGCCGGTCGAGTTGGGAGCTAAGTGAATGGCTGACGACGGCTGCGGCGCCCCCGTTCAGGTGGCCACCCCCGCTGACTTCGACACCAACGGCCAGGTCGTGCTGGCCGGCAAGGTGACGGGCACCGAAGGTCCCGTCGGCGGCGCCTTCGTGCGCCTCCTCGACGGCGGCGGTGACTTCACCGGCGAGGTGGTCTCGTCCCCCGAGGGCGACTTCCGCTTCTACGCCGCGCCCGGCGCGTGGACGGTGCGCGCCCTGCACCGCTCCGGCAACGGCGAAGCCTCCGTCACGGCGGAGGGTCCCGGCCTGCACCAGCTGGCGATTTCGGTCGGCTGACGCGGTTTTTCCCGCTGAAGGGCCCCTCGGTTCACGCCGAGGGGCCCTTCACGCGTCTCCGGCCGGCACCCGGTGCGGGCAGGCCCGTGGCGAAGGACAGGTCTGGACACGGCCATGGCGGTGGCCGGGACGGTGCTCGCGGCCGTGACTGTCCTCACCGCTACGACCCTGCGCGAGGCCTGACGGGCGGTGGCGGACTATTCTCCTCGCTGTGGAGACCCTGTTTACGATCCTGCTGGCCCTGGCGGCCGTCGCTGTCGTGTGGTTCGCCTGCTACGTCGTGTACCGCCTGTACGCCGACCAGCGCTGAGCACCATGACCGCCAGTGGCGACGAAGCCATCACGGCCGCCGAAGAGCGGGCGGCGAGCACCCGCGCGCGCAACCTGCCGTTGTGGGACGACTTGCCGATCCCCAACGACACGGCGAACCTGCGCGAGGGCCCGAACCTGAACGACGCGTGCCTCGCGCTGCTGCCGCTCGTCGGCGTGTGGCGCGGTGAGGGCGAGGTCGACTACCCGACGATCGACGGGCCGATCAAGTTCGCCCAGCAGCTCACCATCGCGCACGACGGCCGGCCGTTCCTCACGCACGAGGCCCGCGCGTGGCTACTCGACGACGACGGGAACGTCATCCGCCCCGCCGCTCGCGAGACCGGCTTCTGGCGCCCGCAGGAGGACGACACGATCGAGCTGCTGCTCACGCACAGTTCGGGCATCGTGGAGCTCTACTACGGCAAGCCGCGCAACCAGACCTCGTGGGAACTCGGCACGGACGCGGTCATCCGCACCGCGACGGCCAAGGACGTCACCGCGGCGCAGCGGCTCTACGGCCTCATCAACGGCGACCTCGGCTACGTGGAGGAGCGCGCGATGGTGGGCCAGGAGATGCAGCCCCACGCGTCGGCGCTGCTCCGCCGCGTCGTCGGCTGACCCCGCGGCAGCCACTCTTAAGCTCGGCACCATGTTCTGGCGGCCCTGCGGCGAGCACGCCGCCCTGCTCGACTGCGATTCGCTCGCGCAGATGACGGCCGCCCGCGCCACCGTGGAGGCCGCGGGCGTCGACGGGATCACCGAGCTCGTGCCCGGGGCCCGCAGCCTGCTCGTGGTCGCGGCCCCCGGCTCGACGGCACTCGGCGCCGTCCGCGAGCTGCTCGACCACGCGGACCTCACGCACCCGCCCGCCGGTTCGCCGCGGGAGGTCACGCTGGACGTCCGCTACGACGGCGAAGACCTCGCGCTCGTCGCCCGCGACGCCGGGTTCTCCGCCGACGAAGTGGTCGGGCTGCACACCGGCGCCGAGTACACCGTGGCGTTCACCGGGTTCGCCCCCGGCTTCGGCTACCTGACCGGGCTGCCCGGACCGTTGCGGCAGCCGCGTCTCGAATCGCCGCGCACGAAGGTCCCCGCCGGGTCCGTCGGCATCGGCGGCGAGTTCACCGGCGTCTACCCCCGCGAGTCGCCCGGCGGCTGGCGGCTGCTGGGCCACACCGGCGCGACGCTGTTCGACCCGTCCGCCGAGCGGCCCGCGCTGCTCGCGCCCGGGGACCGCGTGCGGTTCCGGAGCGTCTGATGCGAGCGCTGGAGATCGTGCGGACCGGCGCGCTCGCGCTGGTCCAGGACCTCGGCCGCCCCGGTTACGCGCGCCTGGGCGTGCCGCCGTCGGGCGCGCTGGACGTCGACGCCCTCAAACTCGGCAACCGCCTGGTCGGCAACCCCGAGGGCGCGGCCGGGATCGAGGCGCTGCTCGGCGGGCTGACCGTCGAAGCCACCGCGCCGTGCACCGTCGCCGTGACGGGACCGCTCGTGCGGGTGCAGGTGGACGGGCGTGACGTCGGTTCACACGCGGCCGTGTCCCTGAACGTGGCGCAAACGCTTGCGGTCGGCACCCCTCCCACCGGGCTGCGCTGCTACCTGGCGGTTTCCGGCGGCATCGCCGTCGAGCCCGTGCTCGGCAGCCGCTCGCGCGACGTGCTCTCCGGCATCGGACCCGAACCACTCGAAGAGGGGAAAACCGTCCCGCTCGGCCCGGTCACGGGCGTGCCGGCGGGTGCCGACGTCGTGGTCGCGCCGAACCCGGCCGAACGGCTCGTCGTGCCCGTGGTCCTCGGCCCGCGCGACGACTGGTTCACCGACCTCGCACGCGGTCTGGGCCAGTGGTGGACGGTCACGCCGGACTCCAACCGCGTCGGCCTGCGGCTCGAGGGCGGGCCGCTGCGCCGCGCCAACTCCGCCGAGCTGCCCAGCGAGGGCCTGCTGACCGGCGCGATCCAGGTGCCGCCCAACGGCAAGCCCGTCGTGTTCCTCGCCGACCACCCGACGACCGGCGGCTACCCCGTGGCCGCCGTGGTGAGACGAGTGTCACTCGGCGCACTCGCGCAGGCACGCCCCGGAACCTCCGTGCGGTTCCAGCCGTCCTGATGGGTGTGGAAGAAGAGGTAACAGTGACGGGTGGGACAGGTGTCCTGGAGCTGAACGGCGTCTTCGACCCGCCCGGCGGCGGGACCGTGGAGCTGCCGCAGGCGCTGCGCATCGCGCTGGCCACGGGCCAGGTGCGCCGCCCGCTGGCCGAAACCCTGCGCGACGTGCTCGCGCTGCTGGTCGACGGCCGGTACCAGCTCGCCGGGCCCGCGCGCCTGCCCGCCGACCACCACCTCGTGCCCACCTCGGAGTGGCCGCCTTGCGACGAGGCCCGCGTGTCCTACTACCGCACCGCGATCCGCACGGGCCACCGCCCGGTGGCCGTCGTGCTGTCCGGCGCGCGGCCGCTCATCCTCGACGGCCACCACAAGATCGCCGCGTACGAAGCCGAAGGCGTGTGCGCGTCCGCGGTGCTGATCAGCGAAGCGCCGGCCTAGTACTCACCCTCGTAGGCCGTGACCAGCTCGCGGTGCAGCTCCGCCGAATCCTTCAGCGCCGTGCCGTCGAGCGTGTGCACGCGCGTCACGAGCCGCACCGAGGACGCGAGGAACACCCCGTCGGCGCCGGCCAGGTCGGCGGCCGAGAACGGCTCCACCTTCACGGTCCAGCCCGCCTTCTCCGCGCCGCGGAAGAGTGCCGCCTGCGTGGTACCCGGCAGGATCCCGACGGTCGAGGGCGGCGTGTACAGCGTTCGATCACGCGCCAGCACGACCGTCGACGTCGGGCCCTCGAGGACCGAACCATCGGCGGCCGTGAAAATCACGTCTTGGGCGCCACGCCGGGCGGCTTCGCGCAGCGCGGCCATGTTCACCGCGTACGACACGGTCTTCGCGCCCAGCAGCAGCCACGGCGCGCGTTCGGCGACGTCCGGCCCGAACCCGCGATCGAGCGCCACGACGGCAACCCCTTCGGCGCGGGCGCGGCGCACCTTCTCGTCGATCTCCATGCCCAGCGCGAACGCCGTCGGCGTGCCGGCCGGGTCGCCGTCTAACCCGCGCGTGTACACGAGTTTCAACGCGATCTCGTCGCCGCCGGCCCAGTTGTCGATCACCGCGCGAGCGGCTCGCTCGAACGCGGCGAGGTCCGGAGCCGGGAGATCCAGCATCGCCGCGGAGCGGGCGAGGCGATCAAGGTGCGGGCGCAATTCCCGCGGTTTTCCGCCTGCTACCAGGATGGTCTCGAACACCCCGTCTCCTCGCAGCAGCCCGAGATCGTCCACGCGCAAGTGGGCGGCGTCGGGGTCGGCCAGTGATCCGTCGAGGAAGGCGAGCACGCGCATGCTCCACACCGTACTCACAAGCTCCGGCGCGGACACCGGGTTTCTGTTCGGTGGCGCGGAAGCCGGCAGAGCTAGTCTGGTGTCATGGCCTACCGCTCGCCGCTGCTGGAAACGCCTCGCGCGATCGCTCCACCCGAAGGGCACCCCGAGTCGGGAGTGCCGTGGCACTGGGGCGATCCCTTCGCCGAGCAGCGCACCGCCGCCCGCGGTGTGGTCGTGATCGACCGCTCGCACCGCGAAGTCCTGGCCGTCACGGGGGAAGAACGTCTTTCGTGGCTGCACCTCGTGATCTCGCAGCACGTGACGCAGCTGCCCGAAGGCGAAGGCACGGAAGCGCTCGTGCTCGACAGCCAGGGTCACGTCGACACGCACTTCCTGCTGGCGCACGTCGACGGCACCGTCTGGCTCGACAGCGACCCGGGCCCGACCGCGACGAGCGCGCTGCCCAAGGGCGGCAAGCAGACGCTGCGCGAATACCTCGAAGCGATGAAGTTCTGGTCCAAGGTCGAGATCCGCGACGCCACAACGGAACTCGCGGTCCTCACCCTCCTCGGCCCCGAGGTCGACCGGCTGCTGGGCGCGGTCGGCGTCGAGATCGGCAGCGCGCCCTACGCCGTGACCGCGTTGCCGGGCGGCGGTTTCACGCGCCGGGTGCCGTGGCCGTCGCGGTCCAGTGTGGACCTTCTCGTGCCGCGCGAAGAGCTGGCCACCTGGTGGCAGAAGCTCACGGACGCGGGCGCGCGCCCGGCCGGCAGCTGGACGTTCGACGCGCTGCGCGTGGAATCGCGGCACCCGCGCATCGGGGTGGACACCGACGAGCGGACCATCCCGCACGAGGTCGGCTGGATCGGCAGCGCCGCCCACGTGGCGAAGGGCTGCTACCGCGGCCAGGAGACCGTCGCGAAGGTCCACAACGTCGGCCGTCCGCCGCGCTACCTCGCGCTGCTGCACCTCGACGGGTCACCCGAGATCACGCCCGAGACGGGTGATCCCGTGCGCATGGGCGAGCGGGTGGTGGGACGCGTCGGGAGCGTGGTGCAGCACCACGAGCTCGGCCCGATCGCGCTCGCCCTGGTCAAGCGGTCCGTACCGGCGGCCGCGGAACTGCTGGCCGGCCTGGAGGACGAGGAGACCGACCGGGTCGTGCAGGCCGTGGTGGACCCCGACTCGGTGCCGGGTGAGCACGCCGCGCCCGGCCGGGAGGCCGCGCAGCGCCTCCGGGGGTGAAGTGAACCCGGCGGTAGCATTGTGGGGGAATCTAGAGCAGGATGTGCCCGTGATCGAAGTGCGTCCCGGTGGGCGACGGCGGATCGACCGCGTCCTCGCCCCGGGATACCTCACCGGAGTCGGCGACTTGCCGCTGCCGGTGCTGCGCGAACGCCGTGACGAGGCCGCGCAGGAGGAGACCGACCTCTCGTACCTGCGCCGGCTGCTGCACGCGCGGATCGACATCGTGCGCGCCGAGCAGCAGCGCCGGTCCTCCGGCGGCGACACCAGCATCGTCGACCAGCTCGCCTCGATCCTCGCGGACAACGCACTGGGCCCCGCAACCGGTTCCGGGCGCCACCAGCAGCTCGAACCGTCGCGCGCGGGTGAGCACCGCCGCCACGCCGAGGCGCTGATCGGCGACACCGACCTCACCGACGTCGGCTCGCTGACCGACTCGAAACTCGCCACGGCGCTCGACACGTACGCGACCGAAGAGGTGTCCGTGTCCACGTTC
Source organism: Amycolatopsis sp. NPDC051903 (assembly GCF_044452505.1). Taxonomy (NCBI): domain Bacteria; kingdom Bacillati; phylum Actinomycetota; class Actinomycetes; order Pseudonocardiales; family Pseudonocardiaceae; genus Amycolatopsis; species Amycolatopsis sp. NPDC051903. Next base: position 345,885 of record NZ_JBITBT010000003.1, read on the forward strand.
CGGCGGCAGGTCCAGGGCGTGATGGACACGCTCAACGCCGAGATCGCCGCCCGCTACCAGCGCGGCGCCGCGAGCGTCGACGAGCTGCTGGACTCCGAGCTGGGCCGGAACGAAGAGTGACGGAACCGGTTCTGGTCGAGGTCGAGCGCTCGGGCCTCGTGGAAAGCGTGCACCGCGGTTCGCTCGTGATCACGGCGCCGGACGGGAGCGTCACGCATTCGGCGGGCGACGTGACGAGCCAGGTGTTCCCGCGCTCGTCGACGAAACCGCTGCAGGGTGCCGGCCTGCTGCGCGCGGGCCTCGGCTACGACGGCGCTGACCTGGCCCTGGCCTGCGGATCCCACTCCGGCGAGCCCGGCCACGTCGAACGCGTGGGGGCGATGCTCGCGGCCGCGGGCCTCGACGCGGCGGCGCTGGCCTGCCCGCCCGCATACCCGCTGAACGAGGCGAGCCTGCACGCGGCGACCGAGCCGCTGCGCGTCACCATGAACTGCTCCGGCAAGCACGCCGCGATGCTCGCCACCTGCGTCGCCGCGGGCTGGCCGACCGACGGGTACGAGCAGCCGGACCACCCGCTGCAGAAGGCCATCGCCGAAACCGTGGTGGACCTGACCGGCGAGCCGATCGCCACCACCGGCGTCGACGGCTGCGGGGCGCCGCTGTTCGCGTACTCGCTCACCGGCCTGGCCCGCGCGTTCGGCCGGCTGGTGCAGGCCGAAACCGGTTCCGCGGAGCTGCGCGTGGCCGACGCCATGCGTGCGCACCCGTGGCTGGTCGCCGGCACCGACCGGGAGGACACGGTGCTGATGGGCGCGGTGCCCGGGCTGCTGTCGAAGATCGGCGCGGAGGGCGTGCTGGCGTTCGCCCTGGCCGACGGCACGGCGGTGGCGTTCAAGATGTCCGACGGAGCGAAGCGCGGGTGTGCGCCGCTGGCCGTGGCCGTGCTCGCGCACCTGGGTGCCGACGTCGCGGACCTCGACGAGTTGGCGCGGCCGCCCGTGCTCGGCGGCGGCCGGCCCGTTGGTCACCTGCGGGTCAGTTGGAGTGCTCCCTAGCCGCGAGGTCGCCCCAGAACTCGCGCAGCTCGGAGAACAGCTCGGCCAGCTCTTCGACGTTGCCGGTGCGCAGCGCGTCGAGGATGTCGTGGACCTCCTCGGCCGTGGTGTCGGATTCGAGGATCGAGTCGGCGAACAGCTGCACGAGGCCGCCGTAGTCGAGTTCCACCACCGACTCCGGGTCGAAGCTCTCGAGCCACTGGCGCGTCTGCGAGAGCACGCGGCCCGGGCCGGAATCACCGAACACGCCCTCGATCAGCTCGCTCGCCTCCGCCGCGCGGGTCAGCGCGGTGGACATCGAGGTGCGCCACGACAGTTCGCGCACCGGGTCGCTCTGGCCCTTGCCCAGCACGAGCTTGCGCTCGTCGGGGTCGACGAGGACGAACCACGGCAGCGGCACCGTCCAGGTCGTGGTCAGGGTGTGGGCCGCGGCGGCGGTGAGGTCGGACATCGCGGCCTTCGTGCGCGAGCGGGCGCGGTCCGCGGTGACGCCGCCGGCGTCGAGCACCGCGTTCTTCAACGCCGGGTGCGCGTCGCCCAGGAACGTGACCAGCGCGGCGGCCGAACGGGCGCGCAGCTCGAGCGGGCACACGAACGGGCCGGCGCCGGGGTGCCCGGACGGCACCTCCGCCGGGTCGAGCACGAGGACGTCGTTGGTGAGGCTCGGCGCGGGCCGGCCGTCGGCGAGCTCGGCGGGCAGCAACCGAGCCGGCACAACGGCTTGTGACTTGAGCCACATGTACTGTTCGCGTTCGCCGATCGCGGCACGGCGCAGCTTCGCCGCGGCCACGGCGTCCCGCAGCCGCTCGTCCGGCGGGTCACCCAGGGCGAGCAGGGGTTCGTACACCCGCAGATAGGCCACGAAGGGACGGAGCACCACAGCATCGTGGCACGCCCACCTGCGCCGATCCCCACCGACAGGCCGGTAACCGGCGTTCGGCGGACACTGTCGCCACCGGCACACCGTGCCACGTCGCATCGAACCCCCGGGACACGGTACGGTGTGACCAGGAAAGAACTGTCGAGACGATGCGGGGCCGCCGATTCCCCCGGCCGCCCCGCCCCTGTGCGAGGGGGTCGAGCCATGGGGCGCGGCCGGGCTAAGGCCAAGCAGACGAAGGTGGCGCGCGAGCTCAAGTACAGCTCCCACGACACCGATTTCGATGCTTTGCAGCGCGAGCTGTCGAGTAATTCCTCGGACAACAACACGCACGAGGACGACGACCGGTACGAAGACCCGTACGACGACGGGTACGACGACTACCGTCGTTGAGCAGGGCGACTTACGCGAGGGTGGGGTCCGGGCACGCGCCCGACGCCACCCTCGCGCGTCGCGTGCTGCCCATTTTCGGTTCTCGCTAGTCGCGAAGGAGATGTGCCAGTGTCGGACGTCCGGAAAGTCGGAGTGGTCGGAGCGGGTCAGATGGGCTCCGGGATCGCCGAGGTGCACGCCAAGTCCGGTGTGGACGTGGTGATCACCGAAGTCAGCCAGTCCGCACTGGACGCCGGCAAGGCGCGCATCGAGAAGTCCCTGCAGCGGGCCGTGAAGAACGGCAAGCTCGCCGCGGACGACGCCGACGCGGCGCTCGGGCGCCTGCGCTTCACCACCGACCTGGCGGACCTCGCCGACCGCGATCTCGTGATCGAAGCCATCCTCGAGCAGGAGCAGGCCAAGGTCGACGTCTTCGCGCAGCTCGACAAGATCGTCTCCCGCGAGGACGCGATCTTCGCCTCCAACACCTCGTCCATCCCGATCGTGAAGATCGCGATGGCCACCCAGCGGCCGGCGCAGGTCGTGGGGATCCACTTCTTCAACCCCGTGCCCGTGCTGCCGCTCGTGGAGCTCGTCCCCTCGCTGCTCACGAGCGACGACACCGCGCGGCGCGCGGAAGAGCACGCCGCGGCGCTGGGCAAGACGGTCATCCGCGCCCAGGACCGCGCGGGCTTCATCGTGAACTCCCTGCTGGTGCCCTACCTGCTGTCCGCGATCCGCATGGTCGAATCCGGCTTCGCCACCGCCGAAGACATCGACCGCGGCATGGAACTCGGAACCGCCCACCCGATGGGCCCGCTGCGCCTCTCGGACCTCATCGGCCTCGACACCGTCAAAGCCATCGCCGACTCGATGTACGACGAGTTCAAGGAACCCCTGTACGCGGCCCCGCCGCTCCTCCTGCGCATGGTCGACGCGGGGTTGCTGGGGAAGAAGTCCGGGCGGGGTTTTTACTCGTACTGAGTCCGCCGGGCCTCGCGAACGGTCCCTTCGGACCGCTGCGGTGCGAACGGTCCCCTCACTCCCACCGCAGCGGTGCGAACGGTCCCCTCGGACCCGTCGTCCCGGCGCGAACGGTCCCCTCACTCCCGCCGCAGCGGTGCGAACGGTCCCCTCGGACCCGTCGTCCCGGCGCGAACGGTCCCCTCACTCCCGCCGCAGCGGTGCGAACGGTCCCCTCGGACCCGTCGTCCCGGCGCGAACGGTCCGCTCACTCCGACGCGACCGGTCCCCGTGCTCTCATTGGCGCGCGAACGGTCCCACGAGTCCGGCCGTGCTGCCCCAACTGATCCACCGCCGCGACAGGCGCGAATGGTCCCATCACGCTCGCCGCTGGCGCGAGTGATCCGGCCGCACCGAGAACGCAGGTACGAACGGTCCCGTCGGTCGTCGGGAGTGGCGTGAACGGTCCCCTCGGACCCGGCGAAATCCCGCGCCTCAGCGGACGAACGCGGCCCGGCGGGCGGTGCGGCGGAGGATGGTCAGGATCGCCGGGCCCAGGACGAGGATCGCGATCAGGTTCGTCAGGGCGCGGCCGGTGTCCCAGCCCAGCGTGGACGTCAGCACGGTGAACACCAGGAACCGGTGCAGGTTCTCGCCCAGTGGCGCGCCCGGCACGAAGTCCAGTGCCGACGTGCCGGCGAGGAACGGCCAGGTGAACATGCTCATCGCGAGGCCGTAGAAGTACGCCGCCACAACCCCGTACGCGGCGAGCAGCGCAAGCTCCCCGCGGCCCCGGACCCGCCGCGGCAGGAGCCCGGCACCGAGGCCGACCAGGGACGACGCGAGCATCTGGAACGGCAGCCACGGTCCGACGCCGCCGGTCAGCAGGGCCGAGGCGAACAGCGACGTCGCGCCCAGGACGAAGCCGAAGCCCGGGCCGAAGACGCGGCCGGCGAGCACGAGCAGGAAGAACACCAGCTCGATGCCGCCGGTGCCGGCGCCGAGGGGGCGCAGGGCGGCGTCCACTGCGGACAGCACGCCGAGCAGCGCGAGGGCCTTCGCGTCGAGGCCGCCGCTGGACAGCTCCGCCAGGACGATCAGGATGAGCACCGGCAGCGTCACCAGGAAGACGAACGGCGCGTCGGCCGTGTGGCCGTCGGGGCGCGACGTCGCGAACAGCGGCCAGCAGAACATCACCAGGCCGAACACCACCGCCGGGATCAGGACCAGCGCCGAGCGGAACCGGAGCCGCACGGCCGGGCCGAGGAAGTCCGTCACGACGCCACCTCGGACCGCAGCGCCCGCGCGACCTCGTCCACCGTCAGCCACTCCTGCGGCGCCAAGACCTTCGCGACCTGCGGGGCGAACGCGGGCGAGGACACCACGACGTCGGCAGTAGGCCCGTCCGCGACGACCTCACCCTCGGCCAGCACCACGACCCGCGCAGCGGCGGCGGCCACGAACTCCACGTCGTGCGTCGCCAGCAGCACCGCGTGCCCGGCCGAAGCCAGCGAAGCGAGCACCGCCGCGAAGTGCCGCTTCGCGGGGTAATCGAGCCCGCGCGTCGGCTCGTCGAGCAGGACCACGGGCGGCGCCGCGGCCAGCTGCACGGCCAGCACCAGCGCCAGCCGCTGCCCCTCCGACAGGTCCCGCGGGTTGGCCGAGGGATCGACACCGGGCACGAGGCGGTCCAGCAACGACCGCGTCGTCCCGGGCGAAGCGCCCGATTCCGCGTCCGCCTGCCGGCACTCCGCCTCGGCCGAATCCAGGTACAGCAGGTCACCCGGCGTCTGCGGCACCAGCCCGACGCGCGACCGCGCCACCCGCGGCCGCGCGGCCCCCGGATCCACGCCCAGCACGGAAACCACGCCGGCAGACCGCGGCCCACTGCCCTGCAGTGCCCACAGCAACGACGACTTCCCCGACCCGTTCCGCCCCATCAGCGCCACGACCTCACCGCGCCGCAGCGTCAGGTCGACCCCCCGCACCGCGACTACGCCGCCGTAGCGCACTTGCACTGCCCGGGCCGTCAGCACGTCGTCCGTAGGCGCGGCCGCCGGCCGGGCCACCACGGCCGAAGCCAGCCGCTCCCGCAACGGCCCCGCTTTCCGCCGTGCGTCGCGCACCGACAGCGGCAACGGCGACCACCCGGCCAGCCGCCCCAGCTCCACGATCGGCGGCGCCACGTCGGCCTCCGCGAACACCTCCGCCGGCGGACCGGACACGACCGCACCGTCACCCCGCAGGTACAGCAGCCGGTCGGCGTACTGCGCGACGCGCTCCATCCGGTGCTCCGCGACGACCACGGTCGTCCCGAGGTCGTGCACCAGGCGCGTGATCGCGGCCAGCACCTCCTCGGCGGCCGTCGGGTCGAGCGCCGACGTCGGCTCGTCCAGCACGAGCACGCGCGGGTGCGCCGTGAGCACCGACCCGATCGCCACGCGCTGCTGCTGCCCGCCCGACAGCGTCCGAAGTGGACGGTCGCGCAGGTCCGCGATGCCCAGCAGGTCGAGCGTCTCCTCGACGCGCTTGCGCATCACGTCCGGGGCCACGGCCAGCTGCTCCATGGCGTACGCGAGTTCTTCCTCGACGGTGTCGGTCACGAACCCCGCGAGCGGGTCCTGCCCGACGACGCCCACCACGGACGCCAGCTCGCGCGGCGGGTGCGTCGCCGTGTCGAAGCCGTCGACGAGCACGCGCCCGGCCAGCCGCCCGCCGGTGAAGTGGGGGACGAGGCCGTTGATCGTGCCGAGGAAGGTCGACTTGCCGACGCCGGTGCGCCCGGCGACGAGGCACAGCTCACCCTCCTCCACCACGAGGTTCACGTCGCGCAGCACGGCCTGTGAAGCCCCGTCGTACGTCACGCTGACCTGCGAAAACTCGATCACTTCGCCACCTCCACGAGCGGCGCCGGGCGCGGCGCGAGCCACGCCGGCAGCACCGCGATCAGCACGGCCACGGCCGGCAACACCGGCAACGTCGGCCAGCTCGGCGGGCTCACGGGCGTCTCCAGCGACGCCGGTGAAGCCACCAGCACCAGAGCGCAGGCGAGCACGCCACACAGCGCCACCAGCGTTTCCGGCAGCCGCCACGGGTCGGGCCGGTACGTCGTGCGCCGGATCCGCCGCCCGCCCAGCACGAACCCGGCGCCCGCCACGACCAGCCCGGCCACGAGCATCGGCACGCCCAACCAGCCCGCCGACCCGTCGAGCACGCCGTAGATCCCCACGGCGACCCCGGCGAACCCGGCCGGCACGCACACCGCGATCACCACCCGCACGCGCCGCTCGAGGTGCCCGCGCCGGCCGTACCCCCGCGAATCCATGGCCGCCGCCAACTGGAGCGAGCGGTCCATCGCGTCCGCCAGCACCGGCACGAAGATCCCCCGCAGGAACCGCAGCCCGCGCCCGCGGGCCGCCCGCAGCCGGCGCGCCCGCCGCACCCGCTGCACGCTCTCGACCAGCTGCGGCGCCACCGACAGCGCGACGGTGACGGCCGTGCTCACCTCGGCCAGCGCGCCCGGCACGGCTTTCAGCAGGCGTTTCGGGTTGGCCAGCGCGTTCGCGGCGCCGACGCAGAGCACGATCGTCGCGAGCCGCAGGCCGTCGTAGAACCCGCCGAGGAGCTCTTCGGCCGAGGTCGGGCCGAGCAGCTCGATCCCGGCGGCGGCCGCCGGCAACGGGATGGCCGGGAGCGTGAACAGCACGTGCCCGCCGTCCTCGCCGCCGATCAGGATCCGGAACAGCACGCGCGACAGCACGATCACGCCCGCCACCCACGCGTACACGCGGAAAGCCAGCGCCCACGGCGCGTCGCCGCGGCGGCTGACGACCACGAACCCCGCCACGGCGAGCACGAGCGCGAGCAGCAGCGGGTTGGTGGTGCGGCTCGCGGCGACGGCGAGCCCGAGCGCCCACACCCACCACGCGCCCGGATGCAGCGCCCGCGGCTCAAGCACGCCGGCGCCGCACCGCGGCGACCAGGCCCGCGCCGACGAGCACCACGACCACGACGAGCCCGACCACGAGCCCGGTCGGGAAGCCGTTGCTGCTGCTCGCTGCCGTCGGTGCCGGCGCGGGCGCGTTGGCCTTGCGGACGGGCGCGACGCGCGGCGGCGGGTAGTCCTGGAAGGACTTGTCGTGCGCGAACGACCAGCCCTCGAAGCTGCCGGCCGGCGGCTGCCAGCTCTGCACCCCGACCTGGCTCGAGGCCCACTTCCCGCCGTTCGCCGCCGTCCAGAAGCTCCACGACGCGCTCTCCGGCGGCATCGCCGAGCACGACTGGTCGGCCGGTTTGCCTTCGATCTTGCAGATCAGCGCAAGCCCGTACTTGCCGACGCCGGCGAGGTCGAGGCCGGCGTTCTGCAGGGCCGTCACGCCGTTCTCCTGCGGGCCGGGGGCGCAGCGGATGAGGGTGTCGCCGCCCAGGTCCTGGAAGTCGACGACCACGGTGACGCCGGTGGCGTCGGGACAGTAGCCCGCGGTGCCCTTGCCGGGCACGGTCGCGGAGGCGGGCGCGGCACCGGACAGACCGGCACCGAGCAGCAGGGCACAGGCGGCGAACAGCCGCACGGGGAACAACCGCATCGTTGATGAGTCCTCGCATCGAATCGGACCACGCACGGGCGATCCGGCTCACGGCCGCGCGGGCCGATCACGGTTGCGGGTCAGCGCCGGATTCCCACCGGCTTCCCCCGTTCGTGGTGTTCAGCTGTCCGACGTTAACCCACCGGAGGTACCCGCCGGAAGCGGTGCCGCCCACACCTACACTTCCGGGTGTGGACCTGGGACAGCTGCGCGTCGGCCTCGTCGGAACCGGGCCGTGGGCGACCACGGTGCACGCACCGGGGCTGGCCGACCACCCGGGCACGCAGCTCTCCGCCGTCTGGGGCCGCCGGGCCGAGAACGCCCGCGCGCTCGCCGAAGCCCACGGCGCGGTGGGGACCGACGACCTCGACGAACTGTTCGCCCAGGTCGACGCGCTCGCGTTCGCCGTCCCGCCCGCCGTGCAGGCCGAGATCGCGGCGCGCGCGGCCGCGGCCGGCAAGCACCTGATCCTGGAGAAGCCGATCGCACCCGACCTGGCGAGCGCGCGGCGGCTCGCCGACGCGGTTTCGCAGGCCGGAGTCGCGTCGCTGGTGATGCTGACCCTGCGGTTCTCCCAGCAGACGCGCGACTGGCTCGACGGCCTCGCCCGATCGGGCGGCTGGCGCGGCGGCGGCGCGCGGTGGCTGTCGGGCGCCCTGCTCGGCGGCCAGTACGCGGCTTCGGCCTGGCGGCTCGACCCGGCGGGCGGCGCGCTCGCCGACGTCGGCCCGCACGCGTTCGACCTGCTCGACGCCGCCCTCGGGCGGATCACGGACGTGCTCGCGGCCCACCGCGGGCCCGACGACCTGTGGCAGCTGATGTTCGCGCACGAGGGCGGCGCCACGAGCACCGCGACGCTGTCGTTGCGCCTGCCGGTTCAGCCGACCGTGGCCGAAATCGCCGTTTACGGGGACCACGGGTACCGCACGCTCGGTCGCAAGCCGGGCACGGCCGGCGAGTCCTACACCGCCCTGCTGGACGACTTCGCTGCGATGGTCGCGAGCGGCACGACCACGCACCCGTGCGACGTCCACCGCGGCGTGCACCTGTCCGCGCTCATCGAACGCGCCCGCGAACTGGCCGGGTAATACACAGGGGCCGAGCCCCTGTTTTCCCTTGTGGACGGAGGCTTTTCGCCCCGCCTTCCGGCTTCTTCCACAGAGTTGTCCACAGCATCCACTATGGACGGTCCGCGCCTCGACCGAACCACGGGAAGCCGTTTCGCGCCAGCGGAAAGATCACCGAATAGTGCGCCCCGCTGGGCGTGCCGAGTTGATCTCCCAATGCGAAGGTGATCTTGGAAGGGTGGGAAGAAGCAGTTCAGAGGGGTTCGAGAAGGGAAGCGCATGGGAGCCCTGCTGCGCGCTTTCTGGGGGATCATCCCGGTCACGGCCATCGCGCTGCCCTACGCGCTGCTCTGCTGGCCGCTGCTCACGGTGCGCAGGCGCCGAAGAAGCGGCGACGTGAGCCTCGGCCACGCGTCGGCGACCGCCGCCGTCGACGTTTCGGCGGTCACCGTGGGCGTTCTGGTGCTGTGCCTGGTGACCATGCCGGTCGGCTCAGCGCCCGTCAGCACCCTCGACCTGGTCCCCGGCGCCGACCTCTCCGCCGCCTTCTCCGACGACGGCTCGCTGTGGCAGGTGATCGGCAACGTGCTGCTGCTGTCACCACTGGGCGGCCTCGTCCCCTTGCGCCTGCGCCGCATGCGTTCGCTGACCCGGATCGCGCTGACCGCGTTCGCCGCGTCCGTGCTGGTGGAGGCCACGCAGTTCCTCATCCACACCGGGCGCGTGACCTCCACGGACGACGTGCTGCTGAACACCATCGGCGCGACCTTGGGCGCCGCACTGACCCGCCGCGGGTGGCGGGTGTTCGACGTCGCGCCCGTCGTCTCGATCCCCCGCCAGGTCCGGCGGACGGTCTGTGACGCCCCCGTGCGCCTGCGCGTCCCCCGGTCGGTGTGGGACACGAGGTACGCGGGGGTGGGGCATCCGGAGCGGCGTTGAAGAATTCGGTTGCGGGTGCCGGGAGACTGAAGTTGCTGAGCGGATCGTGCCGATCCCCCGGATGAAGGAAACGCCTATGTTCGCCGCCGCTGCTCGCGACGGCCGCCCGGCCTGACGCGAGTCTCTCTTCTCGCGCCGAGTTGGGTGCGGGTCTCGCGCTGTGCGCTGCCCGGGTTTTCGTTTCGCGCTCGGTTCTCACGTGCCTCGTCGTGTGCCGGGTTTTCGTTTCGCGCTCGGTTCTCACGTGCCTCGTCGTGTGCCGGGTTTTCGTTTCGCGCTCGGTTCTCACGTGCCTCGTCGCGTGGGGGTTCTGCGTGCCGAGGCGTGCGTGGGGTTCCCCGCGTCGTGCGTGAGTTGCCCGTGGCTCTTCGGCGCGGTCCTCGTGCCTCGCCTCGCGCGGTTTCCTTCAACCCCCGAAAGGGTTCATCCAGCATGTCCGCCCTTCAGGCGTATGTCCGCGCCACCGCACCTCGCAACCGTGCCGTCGAACGGATCGGCCCGTTCCTCGCCACCTTCGCCCGCGACTCCGACCACCCGATGCTCAACTACGCCATCCCCGACGACGGCGCCACGCCGTCGCCCGCGGAGATCGCCGCGCTGACCACGGCCTACTCCCGTCGTGGGCTACTGCCCCGGCTGGAGTTCTTCACCGAAGCGGCGCCGGCGCTCGAGGCCGCGCTCGTCGGCCAGGATTACGAGCTGGAACGCCGCGTCCCGGTCATGACCTGCGGCGTCTCGGACTTCGTCGCGCGCCCGGCTCCCGCCGGCATCACCCTGCGCACCCCTTCGTCGGACGCCGACCTCCTCGGCCTGCGCTCGACGCAGAACGTGGCCTTCGGCGAATCCCCCGAAGTCTCCGCCGCCGAACTCGCCGGCACCCGCTCCTTCGGCGACCGCGCAGTCCTCGCCGAAGACACCGCCACCGGCGCCATCACCGGCGGCGGCTTCGCCCTCGAGATCGTCCACGGCACGTCCGAGATCGCCGGCATCGCGGTCGCCGAGCCGCACCGCCACCGCGGCATCGCCGCGGCGATCACCGCGCACCTCACGCAGCTCGTCCACACCCGCGGCGCCCCCACGGCCTTCCTCACCCCGGGCGACCTGGGCATCGCCACGGTGTACCGCCGCGTCGGCTACCAGCCTGCGGGTGAGTGCGTGCACCTGTCGCTGCCACGGCGGTAGCCCTCGGGCCGATCCCGCCCGTTCGCTGCACGTACGGTCCACTCGCGCTGCCTTACCCGCGCGAGTGGACCGCTAGCGCGGCCCCAAGTGAGCGAACGGCCCCTTCGCACCAACTGGATCGCATGAGTGGACCGCTCGCTCCACCTTGATGACGCCGCCGAACCACCCGCGCCAAGCCGATCGCGCGGCGACATCACTCTCGCAAATCGATCGCCAAATCGGGCGGCCCCGCCACGACAATGACGAACGGTCCACTCGCACCACCTCATCTCCGCGAATGGACCGCTCACGCCGGCCAACGGCGCCAGGGGACCACTCGCACCCGAGCCACCACGCCCGTTCGCTGCACGAACGGTCCACTCGCGCCGCCTCACCTCCGCGAGTGGACCGGTCGTGCCGAGCCAACGGCACCAGGGGACCACTCGCACCCGAGCCACCACACGCGACCGGACCACCCGCGCGGCACCGACCTGACCTAATCGTCGAAGCGGCCGCCCCGGCTGCGTTTCACATCGCTGCGGCGTTTTTTCGCCGCCAGGCGGCGTTCCTTCGAGCCGCGCGACGGCTTGGTCGGGCGGCGTTTAGCGGGTGGCGGTGCGGAGGCCTTCAGCAGGACGTCCGCGAGCCGCTCGCGGGCTGCGTCGCGGTTTTGCAGCTGGGAGCGGTGTTCGCTGGCGGCGATGGTCAGCACGCCGTCGACCAGGCGGCCGGACAGGCGGTCCACTATCCGCGCCCGCAACGCCTCCGGGACGACCGCCGAGCGGGCGACGTCGAAGGACAGCTCCACGCGCGAGTCCGTCGTGTTCACGCCCTGGCCGCCGGGGCCCGAGGAGCGCGAGAAGCGCTCGCGCAGCTCCGCCGCGGGGATCACGAAGCGGGAGCCGACGGGCACGTCCTCAGTCACGGGACCAGTCTCGCAGCCGGGGCAACCGAAAAGTCAGAACCGCGGGTGGTCCCCCGACAGCACCGCGCGCGGGCCGTCCGGGTCTTCCGCCGGCTGGACGTCGCCGAGGATCCAGGCGGGGACGTGGCGGGCGGTGAGCACCGCGAGCGCGCGGTCGACGTCCTCGGCCGCCACGATCGCGACCATGCCGACGCCCATGTTGAACGTCTTCTCCAGCTCGGCGCGCTCGACCTTGCCGCGCTGGCCGATCAGGGCGAAGACCGGCGCCGGGGTCCACGTGCCGCGTTCCAGCCGCGCGACGAGGCCGCGCGGCATCACGCGCGCGAGGTTCGCCTCGAGACCACCGCCGGTGATGTGCGCGAACGTCCGCACCTCGGTTTCGGCGGCGAGCGCCAGGCAGTCCTTCGCGTAGATCTTCGTGGGCTCCAGCAGCTCCTCGCCGAGCGTGCGGCCGAACTCCTCGACGTGCCCGTCGAGCGGCATGCGCGCGATGTCCAGCAATACGTGCCGGGCCAGCGAGTAGCCGTTGGAGTGCAGGCCGGACGAGCCCATCGCCAGCGCGACGTCACCCGGGCGCACCTTCTCGGGCGTGAGCAGCTGCGACGCCTCCACCACGCCGACGCCGGTGGCCGACACGTCGTAGTCGTGCTCGCCCATCAGGCCCGGGTGCTCGGCCGTCTCGCCACCGAGCAGCGCGCAACCGGCCTGCACGCAGCCCTCGGCGATGCCGCCGACCAGAGCCGCGATCTTCTCCGGCACGACCTTGCCGACCGCGATGTAGTCCTGCAGGAACAGCGGCTCGGCGCCGGTGACCACCAGGTCGTCGACGACCATGGCCACCAGGTCGATGCCCACGGTGTCGTGCTTGTCCAGCGCCTGCGCGACCGCGATCTTGGTGCCGACGCCGTCGGTGGACGAAGCGAGCACCGGCTCCTTCCACTTGTCCAGCTTCAGCGAGAACAGCCCGGCGAACCCGCCGACGCCGCCGCGCACCTCCGGCCGCGTGGCGCGCTCGGCGTGGGGCTTGAGCAGCTCGACGGCCTGGTCACCGGCTTCGATGCTGACGCCGGCGGCGGCGTACGTGGCGCTCGTGGACTCGCTCACGGAAGCGGACTCCCTACTGGACAACTCTGACTAGGGACGCCGGACGGCGTCTTCGGCACCGTACCCGGCGGGGCTGACGGGAGTCGCCGCCCCATTGACCGAGTCCATGCTTTCCAGCAGGTGCTTGCCGATGAGGGCGTCGTCGGGCAGGTCGATGGGGTACTCGCCGGAGAAGCAGGCCGTGCACAGCCGCGACCGGGGCTGTTCCGACGCCGCGACCAGGCCGTCGAGCGAGATGTAGCCCAGGGAGTCGGCCCCGATGGAACGGCGGATGCCGTCGAGGTCGACGCCGTTGGCCACCAGTTCGGCGCGCGAGGCGAAGTCGATGCCGTAGAAGCACGGCCAGCGCACCGGCGGCGACGCGATCCGCACGTGGACCTCGAGCGCGCCGGCCTCCCGCAGCATGCGCACGAGCGCCCGCTGCGTGTTGCCGCGCACGATCGAGTCGTCCACCACCACGAGCCGCTTCCCGCGGATCACGTCGCGCAGCGGGTTCAGCTTCAGGCGGATACCCAGCTGCCGGATCGTCTGCGACGGCTGGATGAACGTGCGCCCGACGTAGGCGTTCTTCACCAGACCGGTGCCGTACGGGATGCCCGAGCCCTGCGCGTACCCGATCGCGGCCGGCGTGCCGGACTCCGGCACCGGCATGACCAGGTCGGCGTCGGCCGGGTGCTCGCCCGCCAGGCGGCGGCCGATCTCCACGCGCGTGGCGTGCACGCTGCGGCCGGCGATCGTGGTGTCGGGGCGGGCGAGGTAGACATACTCGAACACGCAGCCCTTCGGCTCCGGGCTCGCGAAGCGCGACGAGCGCAGCCCCTCGGCGTCGATGGCGATCAGCTCACCGGGCTCGACTTCGCGGACGAACGACGCGCCGCAGATGTCGAGGGCGGCCGTCTCGCTCGCCACGACCCAGCCGCGCTCGAGGCGGCCGAGCACGAGCGGGTGCACGCCGTGGGGGTCGCGCGCGGCGTACAGGGTGTTCTCGTCGGCGAAGACCAGGCAGAACGCGCCGCGCAGTGTCGGCAGCAGCTCCATGGCCGCGGCCTCGATGCCCTTGTCGGCGGCGTTCGCGGCGAGCAGACCGCAGACGAGGTCGGAGTCGCTGGACGAACCCGTCAGGCCGGCGTGCGGCTTGAGGCCGGCGGCCGCGGTGCGGTCGCGCAGCTCGGCGGTGTTGACGAGGTTGCCGTTGTGCGCGAACGAAATCCCGCTGCCGGTGGCGGTCGTGCGGAAGATCGGCTGCGCGTTCTCCCAGATCGTCGAGCCGGTCGTGGAGTAGCGGCAGTGCCCGACGGCGATGTGCCCCTGCAGCGACTGCAGCACTTGCTCGTCGAACACCTGGCTCACCAGGCCGAGGTCCTTGAAGACGACGATCTGCGAACCGTCCGAGACGGAGATGCCGGCAGCCTCCTGCCCACGGTGCTGTAGCGCGTACAGGCCGTAGTAGGTCAGCTTGGCGACTTCTTCGCCTGGAGCCCAGACGCCGAAGACGCCGCACTCCTCACGGGGTTCCGGTTCGGGCTGATCAGGGCTGGCGGAATGGTCGGAAACCACCGAGGTGCTCCCAGGAAGACGTGGTCGGGCCAAGTCCAAGTGTAAGGGGTGTTAAGGGCGTGTTCACCGGACAAGACGTGGTGCTGCCCACTTCCGGGGAGATCGGTGCTCGCGTTTCGGACCGGTGTTGATCTTGCAACCGGTCCCGGACGTGAGCCAGGCCCCGGCCGTCGTGTCTCGTGCACGTCGGCCGGGGCCTGGAGTTCGGGGGTGTTCAGCGGGCGGCGAGCCACTTGGACGTGCCACCACGCCCGGGCACCCAGCAACCCTTGGCGGGCGCGGGGGCGGTGTCGTCGTCCTCGTCGGGCAGGGCGAGCACCTCGGTCAGCACACCGGCCGCGTCGCCGCTGCGGCGCCACAGCCACTTCTCGGGGTCGAAGACGTTGTCCTCAGTTCCCGGCAGCCGCGTCGCGACGGCGTCGTCCTCGGCGTTGAGCCGGACGACGTCCACCACGTTGTCGTGCACCCGCACGCCGACCACGGCCTCGACCTCACCGCTCGCGTCCGTCTGGTGCACGAACTGGTACCCGCGGCTCATGAGCTCCTGCAGGCCGGCCTCGACGTCGCAGCAGGACCCGAGGGCCTCACCCGAGGACATCGTCGAATTCGCCGTCTTTCGCCCCGGCGAGGAAGGCGGCCATCTCGGCGCGCGTGTAGACGAGCGCGGGACCGGTCGGGAAGCGGGAGTTGCGCATCGCGATCTCTCCCGAGGCCAGCGGAGCGACCTCCACGCAGTTGCCCACGGCGCCGCTGTAGCTCGCCTTGCGCCACTGGGCGCCGGTCAAACGATCGGCCGGAACGCCGTTCTCGAACCGCTGAGCCATGATCCCCACCTTCCGGGACGGTGAAAAGCTCAGGCATCTGCACGTGCATCTACCTGTGACTGGGACGCTAGCACGCGCTCATGCAGTGGTAAATGCACGTGCAGAAGTTTCTGCAAGTTTCTCACTGCGTGACGACAAAGTTCAGTAGAAAGTCCCTGTCGGACGTACGGAGCGCCACCCGAAGGGGTGAAATATCACGCAGAGTTGCTGTTGATCGCGGGTTCGTCGCGTAGAGCGAAGAACCTCCGATCACCCAGTGGCAGTGCGTGAAGGAACACCACCCAGGGGTGAGGACGAAGTTTTCAGCGGAACCGCCGAAACCCCACTCAGATCTCGGCGCGCCGCTTCGCCAGGCGGGTACGGCTGCGCTCCGGCGTCTCCGCGTCGACGGCCAGCAGGTCGAGCGCACGGCCGTACTTCTCGATCTCGTCGCGTTTGTCGAGGTAGTGGGCACCGGTCAGGTACTCGACGTACGCGATGTTCGGCAGCTCCGTCTCCGCGAACCGCAGCAGCGCGAAGCCGTGCTCGGCCGACAGACCGCTGCGGCAGTACGGCAGGATCTGCACCGACACGTGCGGCAGCGTGGTCACCTCGAGCAGGTACTCCAGCTGCTGCTTGAACACCTTCGGCCCGCCGATCGGCCGGTAGAGCACCGACTCGTCGAGCACCGCCCAGATGCGGGGCGCGTCGGGGCGGGCCAGCATCTTCTGCCGCCGCATGCGCAGGGCCACGAGCTGGTCGACCTTCTCGTCGGCCATCTCCGGGCGGCCGTGGCTGAAGATCGCGCGGGCGTACGGCTCGATCTGCAGCAGGCCGGAGACGAACAGCGGCTCCCAGATCTGGATCCGGGACGCGGCTTCCTCCAGCCCGACGAGGTCGGTGAACCAGCCGGGCACGGTGTCGCCGAACTTGCGCCACCAGCCGGCCTCGTTCGACTGCTTCACCATGTCGAGGAACGCGCGGCGCTCCTCGTCGTCGGCGACGCCGTACATGGTGAGCAGGTCGGCGACGTCGCGCTCCTTGAAGCCGACGCGGCCCAGCTCGAGGCGCGAGATCTTGGACTCGGAACCGCGGATGTTGTAGCCGGCCTGCTGGCGCGTGATCCCGGCTTCCTCACGCAGCTTGCGCAGCTGCGAGCCCAGGATCATCCGGCGCGCAGTCGGGCCGAGACTCTGCTCGCCACCGGACGCGTTCACCGCGTTCATTGACCGGGACCTTCCGTGCGCCGCTCGTTGACCTGTGGGATTCCAGCCCGGCTACCCAAAGTACACGTACAGAGCCAACCCGTATAGCACGGCTTGGCTCGCGTCGCGTTTGTCCTCACGATTCTACGGAGAGTGCGCCCGGAAGCACACGGACAGGTGAGTAATCACAGGTCAAGACCACGGACGGTCAAAGCCGGATCACCGGCAGCCAGTGCGAGAGGTCGGCGCGCGAGCCCGACGCGGACACGCGCGCGGCCTCCACGGCGGTGGTCCACTCGAGCAGGCCGGTCGCCAGCTCGAGCCACGTCCGCGCGTCGGTCTCGATCACGTTGGGCGGCGTGCCGCGGGTGTGGCGGGGACCCTCGACGCACTGCACGGCGGCGAACGGCGGCACCCGCACCTCGACGCTGCGGCCCGGTGCGTCGGCGGCGAGCGTCCGCAGGCTCAGCCGGACCGCGGCGGCCAGCTCGGGGCGGGCCGGATCCGGGCCCTCACCTCGCAACCAGCTCGAAACGGCCCAGATCGCCGCCCGTAACTCAGCGGGATCGACCGAACGCGAAGAGGCCATGGCTCAACAGTAGAGTGACGTCGGACCGACATTCAGGCACCCGGCACCGAGGGACGGCGATGGCGCAACGGGACGAGGCAGATCGGATGGTTTCCCCCGCGGGTCCCCGCGGCAAGGCGGCGGGCAAGCCGGCCGCAGCGGGCCGGCACGGCCGGCGCGGACCGCAGGGCAAACCGGAGATCACCCCCGAGATGCGGGCGAACGCGCGCGCCAACCCGAACAGCTGGCTCTACGTGATCGACGAGGCCTTCGACCCGGCCGGCCCGGTGCCGTCGTGGGCCGTGGTGGGCGCGTACCCGGTGAACGCCGCGGGTGACGTCGTCGAGGACTTCCACCCCAACGACCGTTACCGCCCCTCGCCGAAGGCGCTCGGCTTCCCCGAGCCCAAGACCGAGCTCGAGCGGCTGCTGCAGCTCGTGCGCACCGAGCACCGCCCGGCCGAGGACCTGCCGAAGGTCATCCTCGACTCGACGCTGTTCGTCTACGCCCTCTCGCCCGTGCAGCGCACCGTGATCGGCTTCCACAACGCCGACGGCCGGGTGATGGTGCCCGCGTACACGACCAAGTCGCTCGTGCCGCGCGAGTGGCCGCACGCGCGCGCCGTGCTGGGCCGCGACATCGTGAGCCTGCTCGCCGGTCACCCGCTGACGATCAACCCGCACGACCTCATCACCGCCGTCGTCCCGGCCGAGCACCTCCTCAAGGCCGTGGCCGAAGAACGGCGCTGAAGTTCCCCGCCGGGATTTTCACACCGGCGGTTCACGAAAAGGCCCGCCGTCCACTCCGGACGGCGGGCCTTTTCGTACGCGGGGCCTGTCACCCACACGAAAACCGCCTGGTCTCGACCTGCGCAACTGACCCGGTCGGGTGATCACCGAGTCGCAGGAACGGCGGCTTCCGGGCATCGTGCACTGCGAAGGAGTACACGCGTCCGGTGGGGAGTCCAGGGTGAAGCGTCGTCCGCTGCTGCGCCGGGTCACCGACCGTGTTTCCTTCAAGCGGACCGTGCTGGGGGGTGCCACCGCGTGGGGCACTGTGGTCTGCACCGGGCTCGCCCTGTGCGCCCCGGCCACCGCCGCGCCGAGCTACCAGGGCGCGGACGACCACTACGCCGGTTCGCAGATCGAGAAGTACGAGGGCGTCGAAGGCGCCCCGCACGTGGAGTACACCGCGAGCGACCAGGTGCTCGGCCACGACGTGAGCGGGCACCAGGGCGCGGTGGACTGGACCGCGGCCGTCAAGGCCGGGGCGAAGTTCGTCTACGTGAAGGCCACGGAGGGCACCGGGTTCGTCAGCCCGCAGTTCGCCCAGCAGTACAACGGTTCGTACCAGGCCGGGATCATCCGTGGTTCGTACCACTTCGCGCGGCCCGACGTGTCGGACGGCGCGGCGCAGGCGAACTACTTCCTCGCGCACGGCGGCGGCTGGTCGAACGACGGCAAGACGCTGCCGGGCGCGGTGGACCTGGAGTACAACCCCTACGGCGAAACCTGTTACGGCAAGGACGCCGCCGGCCTGGTCGCGTGGATCCGGTCCTTCTCGGACACCTACCGCGCCCGGACCGGCCGGTTGCCGGCGATCTACACGTCCACGAGCTGGTGGAAACGCTGCACCGGCAACAGCGCGGCGTTCGGCGCGAATCCACTGTGGCTCGCGCGCTACAACACGCAGATCGGCGAACTGCCGGCCGGCTGGCACAGCCAGGCGATCTGGCAGTTCGCGGACAAGGGCACGCTGCCGGGAGACCAGAACTGGCTCAACGGTCCCCTGGCAACCCTCCGCGATCTGGCAATCGGGTGAACATTTGTTGCCGGACCACGGAATAGTCATCAGGAACCGATGAAAATCACCCACGCGTCCATGTGAATTCACGGAACTTGATGACAAACCGAAGACCGTCATCAAGAATCTCCCCCGGGCGGCTACCTGCACATAGCCGCTCACAGCGAGGGTATCTGTGAAGGGATTCAACGATGTCCACTTCCCGAAGAGGACTGCGAGCAACCCTGCTCTCCGTCCTGGCCGTCCCCACCGTGGCGCTCCTGCTCGGCGCAGGAGCACCGGCATTGGCCGCACCACCCGGTTCGGTCCTCACGACGAGCCAGGTCAATTCGATCAACGCCGACATCCAGGCGCACAACCACGAACTGGGGTCCCAGATCCGGCGCGTCGAGGGTGACGAGTCGACGTCCGCGTCGAAGGTCGCCGCCCAGCAGCCGCAGCCCGCGGCCGCCATCCCGAACCAAGCACTGGCCACTGTGGCCGGCATGGACGTCGCCAGCTACCAGGGCAACGTCAACTGGGCGAGCTGGTGGAGCCAGGGCAAGCGGTTCGTCTGGACCAAGGCGACAGAAAGCACGTCCTACACCAACCCCTATTTCACTCAGCAATACAACGGCTCCTACAACCAGGGCTTCATCCGCGGCGCGTACCACTTCGCCACCCCGAACACCTCCAGTGGCGCGGCGCAGGCCACTTACTTCGTCGCCCACGGCGGCGGCTGGTCCAAGGACGGCAAAACGCTGCCGGGCGCACTGGACATGGAGTACAACCCGTACGGCGCGACGTGTTACGGCCTGAGCCAGGCCGCGATGGGTTCGTGGATCCGCGACTTCCACGACACCTACCACGCCAAGACCGGCCGCTGGCCCGTCATCTACACCTCGACGAGCTGGTGGAACCAGTGCGTGGGCACGTCGCAGAACTTCTCGAGCACGGTGCCGCTGTGGGTCGCGCGGTACGCCTCGTCGGCCGGCACCCTGCCGAACGGCTGGGGTTACTACACCGTCTGGCAGTACACCTCGAGCCCGCTCGACCAGGACACCTTCAACGGTGCCTACGACCGGGTGCAGGCGCTGGCCAACGGCTGAGCCACTCCTGACGGGAAAACGACGCTCCCGGCCGCCGCGTGCGGCCGGGAGCCTCTTTTGTGCCGGGCCGTCCGACCTTGCAGAATGCTGGTCACGTGGGGCGGGGCAGGAACCGCCGGCGCTCGCCGGTCGTCAGACCACGGCGCGAGACGGTGCAGCAGGAAGGCGGAACCGGAGATGACCTACCCACCGCAGCCCGGGCAGGGCGGCCAGCCCGACCCCTACGGCCAGGGCTGGCAGCAACCCGGGCCGGGCGGGGTGCCCCAGCAGCAGCCGGGTCAGCAGCCGGGGTGGGATCCGAACGCGCCACAGCAGCAGCCGGGCTGGGACCCCAACGCGCCACAGCCGCAGTACGGCCAGCAGCCCGGGTGGGACCCGAACACGCAGCAGTACGGCCAGCAGCCCTACCCCGGCACCCAGCCGTACGGGCAGCCCTACCCCGGCACCCAGCAGTACCCGCAGCAGGGCTGGGACCCGAACCAGCCGTACGGCGGCGGGTACGGCGGCGGGCCGCAGCCGCCGAAGAACAACAAGACCGGGCTGTGGATCGGCATCGCGGTGGCCGTGGTGGTCGTGGTGGCGCTCGGCATCACCGGGTTCGTCGCGCCCGGCTTCTTCCTGAGCAAGGACTCCTCGGGCACCACGGCGCAGTCGCAGAACCCCGCGCCGCCGCCGGCGTCGACGCCGAACACGTCACGGCCGCAGCTGCCGACGGGTGAGCCGTCGGAGCCGGGCCTGCCGACCGACGAGACGGACATCCCCGGCACCGGCGACGGCAGCGGTTCGCCGGCCGAGGGCAAGCAGGCCGTCGACGACTTCGTGGCCAAGATCAACGCCAAGGACGCCGCCGGTGCCACCGCGATGACGTGCCAGGGCAGTGAGGGTTTCTCGAAGGACAGCATCGACGAGGCCACCGGCGGCGAGCCGCAGCTGAAGGTCGAGGGCTACGACGGCACCGCGACCGTCACCGCCAGCGTCGGCGGTTCCCTGTCCGGAAAGGACGCCAACGGCTCGGTGATCGCCACCAGCGTCGGCGGCAACTGGTGCATCGGGTTCTTCTTCGTGCTGGCCGTCTGACGCGTGCGGTCCCCACTGCTCTGGACGTTCGTCGCGTCCGTGCTGCTGCTCGTCGGGGTCGGCGGCTGGCTGCTCGCCGACCCCGCCACGAGCCGCAGCGACGCGCTGAAGACCGGCGGTCTCGCCGGGGGCGCCGTCGTCGCGCTGTACGCGCTGTGGCTCAACGACCGGCGCCGCCGCGTCGAGGAGGCGCGCCAGGAGATCGAGCGCCAGCGCCACGACCTGGAGATGCGCCGCGCCGACCAGGACCGCGAGCGCGTGTCCGACGAGCGGTTCGCCAAGTCCGTGGAGCTGCTGGGGCACGAAGCCGATCAGGTGCGCGTCGGAGCGCTGCACGCGCTGGCCGGCCTGGCGCGCAGCCGGCCGGAGTACACGCAGACGGTGCTCGACGTGCTGTGTTCCTACCTGCGGCGGCCGTTCGACCACTCCCGCTACCACGGGCCGGACCGCGCCGATCCCGAGCCCGAGGTGGAGCGTGAGCTGCAGGTGCGGCTGACCGCGCAGCGCCTCGTCGCCGAACTGCTGCCGTGGGCGTCCGAAGTGGACGCCCCGAGCTACGACCTCGACCTGACCGGCGCCGTGGTGGAGT
Source organism: Amycolatopsis sp. NPDC051903 (assembly GCF_044452505.1). Lineage (NCBI taxonomy): Bacteria > Bacillati > Actinomycetota > Actinomycetes > Pseudonocardiales > Pseudonocardiaceae > Amycolatopsis > Amycolatopsis sp. NPDC051903. Next base: position 367,627 of record NZ_JBITBT010000003.1, read on the forward strand.
ACCTCGACTTGTCCCGCCGGAAGATCGGTCGCCTGCTGCTGCGCTACGCGTCGCTGCACAGCAGCACGAACCTCAGCGGCTGTGTGATCACCGACCGCGCCTACTTCACCGCCGCCGGCACCGGCAAGGGGCGGCTCATCGGCAACTTCCGTTGCCGCGGCGCGAAGTTCCTCGACTACGCCTGGTTCAGCGGCACTTCGTTCGCCGAGAACGCCGACTTCACCGAGACGACGTTCGCCGGGCGCACCGCCTTCAAGGACGCGGTGTTCACCAAGGACGCCGTGTTCACCGGCGTGGTGTTCGAGGACTCACTGGACCTGCGCCACGCGTCGTTCGGCGGCCAGACGGACCTTCGGTTCGCGCGCGTGCCGGAGCACTTGTCGCTGTACAACACGAAGGTGCGGGCGGTGAAGGACAACCAGCTGCCCGAGGGCTGGCTGCTGGAACCGCTCGACGACGGCGTCGCCCGGATCACCGTGGCCGGGAACTGACGGCCGCGATCGCCCGGTCCAGCAGCTCACCCAACGGTTTCTGCCCGCGCGTCCACTCGAACCCCGCGACGTCCAAACAGGACAGTGCGGCCGCCGCGAGCGCGTGGGCGGCGAGTTCGTCCTCGAGCCGCTCGGCCAGGACCGGTACCAGCAGCTCCTGCCACTGCAGGTGCTTGCGCAGCAAGGCGATGCGCAACGCGGGCGTCTCGGCCAGCATCCGCGCGCGCCTGATCCCCGATTCCTCGAGCGACACCACGCACACCTGAAGCGCCGCTCGCAGCGCGACCCACGGTTCTTCTTCGGCGGGGCGGGCTTCCAGTGCGCGGGCCAGCTCGTGCCCGAGGTCCATCAGGCTGCCGACGACCATGTCCTCCTTGCCGGCGAAGTACCGGAACACGGTCCGCGTCGACACCCCGACCGCGGCCGCGATCTGGTCCACGGTCGTCTCCTCGAACCCCCGCTCGGCGAACAGCTCCATCGCCTTCGCGGAGATCTCCGCCGTGACCGCCCTGCGCGTGACCTCGCGCAGCCCGCCGCGCCGTCCTTCGCTGACCATGGGCCGAGTGTAACTCCGGCCTCACAGTGGCTGACACGAACGACGAAGGGCCGCTCCCTCTCGGGGAAGCGGCCCTCCGTCAGCGGTGCCTCAGTCGAACAGCGCCGGCAGCGTGCCTTCCCACGCTTCGCGCAGCTCGTCGAGCGAGAACTCCGTGATGCCCTGCAGTTCGAGCGTGCCGGACTCCGGGTCGACCACGCCGGTCTTGCGCCACGGCAGGCCGCGGGCCGTGCACATCTCCGTGAAGCGCAGCTCCTCCGTGCGCGGCACCGCGACGAGGACGCGGCCCGAGGACTCCGAGAACAGCTGCACGAACGGGTCCTGGTCGCGGTCGAGGAAGACCCGCGCGCCGCACTGTCCGATGAGGACGGTCTCGACGAGCGCCTGGGCGAGGCCACCGTCGGCGAGGTCGTGGGCGGCGGAGATCATGCCGTCGCGCGAGCCGGCGACGAGGATCTCGCCCAAGAGCTTCTCGCGGGCCAGATCAATGCGCGGCGGCACGCCGCCGAGGTGACCGTGGAGCTCGCGCGCCCAGGCGGAGCCGTCGAGCTCGTCGTGGGTGTCGCCGAGCAGCAGGAGCGTCTCGCCGGCCTCCGCGCCGATGCCGGTGGGGATGCGGCGGGTGACGTCGTCGATCACGCCGAGCACGGCGATCACCGGCGTCGGCAGGATCGCCGTGTCGCCGGTCTGGTTGAAGAAGCTCACGTTGCCGCCCGTCACCGGGATGCCGAGCTCGACGCACGCGTCGGCGAGACCGTGCACGGCCTGCTCGAACTGCCACATCACGGCCGGGTCGGTCGGGGCGCCGAAGTTCAGGCAGTCGGACACCGCGACAGGCGTGGCGCCGCCCGTGGCGACGTTGCGGTACGCCTCGGCCAGCGCGAGCTGCGCGCCGCGGTACGGGTCGAGGTACACGAACTTCGCGTTGCAGTCGGTGGCCACCGACACGCCGCGGCCGCTCGACTCGTCGATGCGGATCATGCCGGAGTCGGACGGCTGGGCGAGCACGGAGTTGCCGCGCACGTAGCGGTCGTACTGCGCCGTGACCCATTCCTTCGACGCCTGGTTCGGCGCCGCGATGAGCTTGAGCACGTCGGCCCGCAGCTCGTCCGGCGTCGACGGCCGCGGCAGCGCCGCCGACGTGTCCGCGATCAGCGTGTCCTGGCTCGCGGGGCGCTGGATCGGCCGGTCGTACACCGGGCCCTGGTGGGCGACGGTGTGGGCCGGGACGTCGACCACGACCTCGTCGTGCCAGGTGATCACGAGGTTGTCGCCGTCGGTGACCTCGCCGATGTCGGTGGCGATCACGTCCCACTTCGCGCACACGGCCATGAACGCCTCGACGTTCTCCGGCGCCACGACCGCGCACATGCGTTCCTGCGATTCGCTCGAGAGCACCTCGGCGGGCGTCATGCCGGTGGCGCGCAGCGGCACGCGGTCGAGGTAGACGTGCATCCCGCCGTCACCGGCGGCCGCGAGCTCCGACGTCGCGCAGGACAGCCCGGCCCCGCCGAGGTCCTGGATGCCGACGACGAGCTTTTCCTTGAACAGGTCGAGGCAGCACTCGATGAGCACCTTCTCGGTGAACGGGTCGCCGACCTGCACGCTCGGCAGCTTGCGCCGGCCGGCCGCCGTCTCGTCGCCGGAGAACGTGTCGCTCGCCAGCACGGACACGCCGCCGATGCCGTCGAGGCCGGTGCGCGCGCCGAACAGGATGATCTTGTTGCCCGTGCCCGAGGCGAACGCCAGGTGCAGGTCCTCGACCCGCATGGCGCCCACACACAGGGCGTTGACCAGCGGGTTGCCGCTGTAGGACGGGTCGAACACCAGCTCGCCGCCGATGTTCGGCAGGCCGAGGCAGTTGCCGTAGCCGCCGACACCGGCGACCACGCCGGGCAGCACGCGCTTCGTGTCGGGTGCGTCCGCCGGGCCGAAGCGCAGCGCGTCGGCCACCGCGAGCGGGCGCGCGCCCATGGCCATGATGTCGCGGACGATGCCGCCGACGCCCGTGGCCGCGCCCTGGTACGGCTCCACATAGGACGGGTGGTTGTGGCTCTCGACCTTGAAGGTGACCGCCCAGCCGTCGCCGATGTCGACCACGCCGGCGTTCTCGCCGATGCCCGCGAGCATCTTCGCCTTCATCTCGTCGGTGGCCGTCTCGCCGAAGTAGCGCAGGTGCTTCTTCGACGACTTGTACGAGCAGTGCTCGCTCCACATGACGGAGTACATGGCCAGTTCGGCGTCGGTGGGCCGGCGGCCGAGGATCTCGCGGATCCGGGCGTACTCGTCTTCGGCGAGACCGAGCTCGACGTAGGGCTGCGTGGTGTCAGGGGTCTCCGCTGCCCGCGCGGTGGTGTCTGCGATAACAGAGCTGCTGGTCACAGTGTTTGTCCCAGTGTCCGTGTCAGGGTTCGCCACACCGTCAAGACTACGTGTCGGCCAGGTCACACCCACAGCCGCCCGGATCGTTCGCCCCTGGATACTGATCTGCTCGTTTACCAATCCGACCACAGCCACGGCGGAAACAGTTGGCTCACGCGGTAACGTCCGGCTGGGTGTCCGCCTACTTTTGGCCCGATTGGTAAATGAGTCGCGCGAGCTGCATCGGCGCACTTACCGTCGACTATCGTGCTCTCCGCCACATATCCCTTCGCCACGCCCCGGCTGCCTGCCCGGCCGACGGCCGGCCGCTACCTGTTCGCGGTGCTGCGCTCGCGCCCGTGGATGGTCGTGACGGCCGCGCTCACGGGTGCCTGCTGGTCGTTGCCGAGCGCGCTGCTGCCGCTCGTGATCGGCCGCGGCATCGACGCGATCGCGGCCGAGGACACGGGTGCGCTGTGGCGGTGGGCGTTCGTCGCCGCGGGTCTAGGCGTGTTCCAGGCGGGCTTCGGCACGTGGCTGCACTTCACCTCCTACGGCATGTGGCTGCACGGCGCGGGCACCACGCAGCGCCTGGTCACGGCGCACACCACGCGCCTGGGCGCGACCCTGCGCGACGCGACGACCACGGGCAACGTCGTGGCTGTCACGTCGTCGGACATCAACTGGATCGGCAACACGTACGAGGTGATCGGCCGGACCGTCGGTTCGGTCGTGGCGTTCGTGGTGATCGGTGTGGCGATGCTGGGCACGTCGCCGCTGCTCGGCGTGGTGGCGCTCGTCGGTGTGCCGCTGGCGGTGCTGGGCATCGGGCCGTTGCTGCGGCCGCTGCAGAAGCGCAAGACCGTGCAGCGCGAAAACCTGAGCGATGTCAACGCCCTGGGCGCCGACATCGTGTCCGGGCTGCGGATCCTGCGCGGCGTCGGGGGTGAACGGCGGTTCCTGAAGCGGTTCCGCGCCGCGAGCCAGCTCGTGCGCCGCTCGGGTGTCGAGGTCGGGCGCGCGGAGGCGTGGCTGGCCGCGGCGGCGATCGTGCTGCCGGGCCTGGTCACCGTCGCGATCACGTGGCTGGGTGCGCACCTCGCGCTCGACGGGACGATCGGCGTCGGCGAACTGGTGGCGTTCTACGGCGTGTCGGCGTTCCTGATCGTGCCGGTGGACACGGCGACGGAGGCCGTGGGCGCGGTGAGCTCCGGGCTCGTCGCGGCGCGCAAGGTGTGCGGCCTGCTGTCGCTGCAGCCGAAACTGGCGGAACCGGATTCGCCGGTGCCGCTGCCCGCCGGGCCGCTGGAGCTGGTGGACACCGAGAGCGGCATCCGCGTCGAGCCGGGCAAGCTCACGGTCGTCGACCTGGGCGCCGGGGCGGAGGCGATCGCCGAGCGGATGGCGCGGTTCGCCGACGCGGCCGAGGGCGAGCGCGTGCTCGTGGGCGGGGTGCCGGTGGACCAGGTGGCGCTGGCGGAGCTGCGTTCCCGGGTCGTGTACGCGCACAACCAGGACCTGTGGTTCTCGGGCGTGTTGCGCGACCAGCTGGCGCCCGCGCGGCCGAGTGCGGTGAGCGTCGAAGACGCCCTGTCCGCGGCCGATGCCGACGACATCATCGAGGCGCTGCCCCGGGGAGTCGACGAGCTGATCGGCGAGCGCGGGCGCGAGGTGTCGGGCGGGCAGCGCCAGCGGCTGAGCCTGGCGCGGGCGCTGGCGACCGACGCCGACGTGCTGCTGCTCGACGAGCCGACGTCGGCCGTCGACGCGCACACGGAGGCGCGGATCACCCGGCGCGTGGCCGAGCTGCGGCGCGGCCGCACGACGGTGGTGTTCAGCCAGAGTCCACTGTGGACCCATGTGGCCGACGAGGTCGTGAGCGAGAAGGCGGTGACGGTGTGAAGCGGCTGCCCCTCGCGTCGAGGCGCGACGTGCGGCGCTGGGCGGTGCGCACGGCCGCCGAGCACCGGCGGGAGTTCTCGGTGATGCTCGGGCTGTTCTGCCTGGCGACGCTGATCGGACTGGTCGGGCCGCAGCTGCTCGGCCTGCTCGTGCAGGGTGTCGTCGACGGCGGTAGCGGAACCCGCGTCGACCTGCTGGCGGCCGGGTTCATCGTGGCGCTGGTGCTGCAGGCGTGGGCGAAGAAGGCGGCGCGGCTGCGCGGGCGGATGTTCGGCGAGCGCGTGCTCGCCCAGACGCGCGAACGGTTCGTCGCCAACTCGCTCAGCCTGCCGCTGGGCACCGTCGAGGCCGCGGGCACCGGCGACCTGCTGAGCCGCGCGACGAGCGACATCAGCCGGCTCGACCACGCCGTGCGCTTCGCCGCGCCGGAGATCCTGATCGCCGTGGTGACGGTGCTGCTCACGACCGCCGCGATGATCACCACGTCGCCGCCGCTGGCGTTGGCGTTGCTGGTGGCGCTGCCGCTGCTGGTGCCCGTGAACGTCTGGTACCAGCGCCGGATCCCGACGCTGATGGCGTGGATGCTCGACCGCTGGGGCGACCTTCAGTCGGCCACGCACGAGACGGTGGAGGGCGCGCGCACCACGGAAGCGCTGAGCCTGACCGAACGCCGCGTGCGCGTCGGCCGCGACGCGCTGGACGAGGCGGTCCTGGGCGAGCGGCGGATGCGGGCGTTGCAGCTTCGGTGGCTGCCGTCGCTGGAGATCAGCTACGTGCTGCCGATCGCGGCGCTGCTGCTGATCGGCGTGTTCGCGTATTCGCACGGCTGGGCGGACCTGGGCACGATCACGACGATGCTCGCGTACGCGCAGGCCATGACCGCGCCGCTGAACGAGGCGCTGTTCTGGATGGAGGACCTGCAGGTGGCGCTGGCCGCCGCGCGCCGGATCCTCGGGGTGCAGCCGGCGCCTTCGCGCGCTTCGGTTTCGGCCGCGCCGGCGGGCCGGGACATCGAGGTGCGCGACGTGCGCTTCGGGTACACGGCCGATCGCGAGGTCCTGCACGGCATCGACCTGGTCGTGCCGCGCGGCGAGCGGCTCGCGATCGTCGGCCCGTCGGGTGCCGGGAAGTCGACGCTGGGGCGGCTGCTGGCGGGGATCTCGGCACCGTCGTCGGGGTCGATCCTGGTGGGTGGCACGGAGGTGTCGGCCCTGGCGGAGGACGTGCTGCGCGGCGAGGTGCTGCTGCTGACGCAGGAGCACCACACGTTCTCCGGTTCCCTGCGGGAAAACCTCTCCCTGCCGGCCCGCCAGGACGGCGGCGAGTGGACCGACGGCGAACTGCTGGCCGCGCTGTCGTCGGCCGGTGCGTCGACGTGGTTTTCGACCCTGCCGGACGGTCTCGACACCAAGCTGGGTTCGGGCGCGTACGCGGTTCCGGCGGCGCTGGCGCAGCAGCTGGCCCTGGCGCGCGTGGTGCTCGCGGACCCGCACACGCTGGTCCTCGACGAGGCGACTTCGTTGCTGGACACGGGTTCCGCCCGCGAACTGGAGCGCTCGCTGAACGCGGTGCTCGCCGGGCGCACCGTGATCGCGATCGCCCACCGCCTGCACACGGCCGCGGCGGCGGACCGCGTCGCGGTCGTCGAGGGCGGGCGGATCACGGAGCTCGGTTCGCACGCGGAGCTGATGGCCGCTTCGGGCCCGTACGCCCGGTTGGTGGCGGCGGCGTCGTAATCCTGTTGTGCCGCAGCCGTTCGCTCGAGGACGATGGCGCGCGTGAGCAGCAGGTTGAGAGCCCTCGCCGCCGAGACGGTGCAGATCGTCGACCGCGGCTCGTACCACTCGGGCGACACGGAGGTCGTGCTCCGCGACCTGGTGACCCGGGCCCGCGAGTCGACCCGGCTCCACCTGCCCGAGGAGGCGCTGCCGCGCCCCGAGTCGCGGACGCGGGTCACCCCGGAGATCGAGGTCACCAACGAATCCAGCCTCGCGGCCGCGCGCCGGCTGGGCGGGGACGTCGCGTGCCTGGTGTTCGCCTCGGCTCGTAATCCCGGCGGCGGGTTCCTCAACGGGGCCCAGGCCCAGGAAGAAGCGATCGCCCGCGGGTCGGCGCTCTACGCGTGCCTGCTGGAAGCCCGCGAGTTCTACGCCCACCACCGCGCCGACCCGGATCTGCGCTACAGCGACCGCGTGATCCACTCACCGGGTGTGCCGGTCTTCCGCGACGACTCCGGCGCGCTGCTGAGCGAGGCGTACCCGGTGTCGTTCCTGACCGCCGCCGCGCCGAACCTCGGGGCGATCCGGCGCACCCAGCCCGACCGCGCCGCCTCGGTACCGGCCGTCTTGCGGCGGCGCGCCGAACGCGTGGTCGCGATCGCGGCGGCGCACGGCCACCGCTCGCTCGTGCTCGGCGCGTGGGGCTGCGGCGTCTTCGAAAACGACCCCGCCGTGGTCGCCGACGCGTTCCGCCAGGCGCTGGCGCGCCACGCCGGCTTCGACCATGTCGTCTTCGCCGTGCTGGACAAGCGTGCCGGCGAACCGACCTACGCGGCGTTCGCCCGCGAGTTCAACTGACCGCGATGCACACTGGGCGAGCCAGGACGCGCGCACGGCGGGTGTCGGCAGCCGCCCTCGCAGCTGCCGTCGTGTTCGGCACCTCGTCGTGCGAACGCAACAGCGACTTGCACCCGGTCCCGCCCGTGACCGCCACCGTCTCGACGGTGGTCACCGCCCGCTGACGTCCACGCGGCTGTGGTATCTGCCACCTCGGCGCACGCGAACGGGCGATGCCGCCCCGTCTCAAGTCGAAAAGCTCAGGCCTTCACCAGCGCGTCGACGGCGCTGAGGAACATGCCGAGCCCGTCGTCGGACGGGCCGGTCAGTGCGTCGATCGCGTGTTCCGGGTGGGGCATGAGGCCGACGACGCGGCCGTTCTCGCTGCGGACGCCCGCGATGTCGTTGCGCGAGCCGTTGGGGTTGCCGTCCACGTAGCGGAACGCGACGCGGCCCTCGGCCTCGAGCATGTCCAAAGTGGACTGGTCCGCGACGTAGCAGCCGTCGTTGTTCTTGAGCGGGATGAGGATCTCCGCGCCCTTGTCGTAGCGGCTGGTCCAGGCCGTGGTGTTGTCGTCAACGCGGAGCCACTGGTCGCGGCACACGAAGTGGAGGCCGACGTTGCGGATCATCGCGCCGGGCAGCAGGCCGGCTTCGCAGAGGATCTGGAAGCCGTTGCAGATGCCGAGCACCGGCATGCCCTTGCGGGCCGCGTCGATGACCGACTCCATCACGGGCGCGAAACGCGCGATGACGCCGGCGCGCAGGTAGTCGCCGTAGGAGAAGCCGCCGGGGACGACCACGCCGTCGACGCCGCGCAGGTCGGCGTCCGCGTGCCACAGGGGTACGGCCTCGGCGTCGGCGTAGCGGACCGCGCGGGCGGCGTCGCCGTCGTCGAGGGTGCCCGGGAAGGTGATGACCCCGATGCGCGCGCTCACGCGTCCACCCGGCGGATCGTCCACTGCTCGATCACGGGGTTCGCGAGGAAACCCTCGGCGATCTTGGCGAGCGTCTCGTCGTCGACGGTGTCGTCGACCTCGAGTTCGAAGTGCTTGCCCTGGCGCACTTCCGTGACACCGGTGAACCCCAGCCGCGGCAGTGCGCGGGCCACCGCCTGGCCCTGCGGGTCGAGGATCTCGGGTTTCGGCATGACGTCGACGACGACTCGGGCCACGGCAGGCTGCTCCTTATTCACGCAGGTCGTGGGTACGGACGCAGCGTACTTGACCGGCGGCGGCCGACGCCCGTCCGGTGGCGGCGAGGGCAGCGCAGGTCACAACTGGCCCGCACCGCACGGCTGGAGGATGCTGCTCGCGGGGCCTTTCCCCGGCCCGCGTGCTGGGCCATGATGAGTCGTTGACAGCACGCCAACATGAGCAGCTGGAGGCATTCGTGGCCGGTCAGGAGTCCTTCGACTACGTCATCGTCGGCGCGGGGAGCGCGGGGTGCGTGCTCGCGGCGCGGCTGAGCGAGGACCCGTCGGCCCAGGTGCTGCTGCTCGAGGCGGGCGGTGAGGACACCGCCGACGAGATCCACATCCCCGCCGCGTTCGCGGCGCTGTTCAAGACGAAGTGGGACTGGAACTACGAGACCGTCGAGCAGAAGCACACCGGCAAGCCCGCGTACTGGCCGCGCGGCAAGATGCTGGGCGGCTGCTCGTCGATCAACGCCATGATCTACATCCGCGGCAACCGCGCCGACTACGACGGCTGGCGCGACGCCCACGGCGCCACCGGCTGGGGCTGGGACGACGTGCTGCCGTACTTCAAGCGCGCCGAGGGCAACCAGCGCCTCGGCGGCCCGCTGCACGGCACCGACGGACCGCTGCACGTCGAAGACCGCCGCTTCACCCACGAACTGTCGAGCGCGTGGGTCGACAGCGCCGTGGCCTGGGGCTTGAAGCACACCGACGACTTCAACGGCGAGTCCCAGGAGGGTGCGGGCCTCTACCAGGTCACGTGCAAGCGCGGCCGCCGCTGGTCGGCCGCAGACGCGTACCTGCGCCCGGCGTGGGACCGGCCCAACCTGACTGTCCACACCCACGCGCAGGCGACGCGGATCCTGTTCGAGGGCACGCGTGCGGTCGGCGTCGCGTACCTGCACAAGGGCGTCGAGGTCACGGCCCGCGCGAGCGCCGAAGTGCTGCTCTCGGGCGGCGCGATCAACTCGCCGCAGCTGCTGATGCTGTCGGGTGTCGGGCCGGCGGAGCACCTGCGTGAGCGGGGCATCGACGTCGTCGCGGGCTTGCCGGGCGTCGGCGAGAACCTGCACGACCACCCGGCCGCCGGGATCATCTGGTCGACCAAGGGCACCACGGACCTCGTCGACGCGGCGACGCCCGCCGGACTCGTGCGCTGGCAGCTGACCCGCCGCGGGCCGCTCGCGTCGAACATCGGCGAGGCGGGCGCGTTCTACGAGACGCGCGACGGGATTTCGGCTCCCGACATGCAGATCCACGTCGCCCCGACGCTCTTCTACGACAACGGCCTGCGCGAACCCACCGTCCCGGGTTTCACCTCCGCGGCGACCCTCGTCGACGTCGCCAGCCGCGGACGGCTCCGCCTGAAGTCCGCGAATCCCTTGTGGAAGCCCGAGATCGACCCGGCCTACTACTCCGAGCCGATCGACCTCGAGACCATGAAGACCGCGCTGCGCTCACTCATCGAAATCGGCAAGTCGGGCCCGCTCGCGCGCTTCTTGGACAAGCCCTTCCTGCCGGAAACCCACGACCTGTCGGACGATGCGCTGACGGAGCACGTGCGCGAGAACACCCAGACGCTCTACCACCCGGTCGGCACTTGCGCCATGGGCACGGACGAGCGCGCGGTCGTCGACCCGGCACTGAAGGTCCGCGGAATCGACGGCCTGCGCGTCGTCGACGCCTCGGTCATGCCCGTCGTCCCGCGCGGCAACACCAACGCCCCGACGATCATGGTCGCCGAAAAGGCCGCCGACCTGATCAGTGGCCGGTCCGCTTAGGTCGAGCCCAAGCAGCTGTCCCCAGGTGGGTCAGACCCAGTCGGTTGTCCCTGGGTGGGTCCGACCCAGGCAGCTGTCCCCATCCTGGGTCGGACCCAGTGACCCGTCCCCAGGTGGGTCGGACCCAGTCAGTTGTCCCCAGGTGGGTCAGACCCAGTCAGTTGTCCCCAGGTGGGCCGGACCTAGGCAGCTGTCCCCAAGCTAGGTCCGACCCAGTGACCTGTCCCTGAGTGGGCCGGACCTAGTCAGTTGTCCCCAGCTGGGCCGGACCCAGCGACCTGTCCCCAGATGGGTCCGGCCCAGGCAGTTGTCTCCAGCTGGGTCGGACCCAGCGACCTGTCCCCAGATGGGTCGGACCCAGGCAGTTGTCCCCAGCTTGGTCCGACCCAGGCAGCTGTCCCCAGGTGGGCCGGAGCCAGGCGAGCCGCGGGGTGGGTCGGACCTAACCGACCGTCCGCAGGCTGTCCCGCGTGAGGTCGGCGAGGGTGGGGTAGCCGTCGACGGCCATGATCAGGTCGGTTTCGGCCAGGAGGGTGCGCAGGACGTGGACGGCGCCGTCCGCGCCGCCGAGGGCGAGGCCCCACGCGTACGGGCGGCCGATGCCCACGGCGCGGGCGCCGAGGGCCAGCGCCTTGACCACGTCGGCACCGGAGCGGATCCCCGAGTCGAACAGGACCGGGGTGTCGCCGGACGCGTCGACGACCGAGGCGAGGCAGTCGAGGGCCGGGAGGCCGCCGTTGGCTTGGCGGCCGCCGTGGTTGGAGCAGTAGATGCCGTCGACGCCGCCGTCGATGGCGCGGCGGGCGTCGTCCGGGTGCTGGATGCCCTTCACGATCAGGGGCAGCTTCGTCAGCGACCGCAGCCACGGCAGGTCGTCCCAGGTCAGCGGGTTGCCGAACAGCTGCGCCCACAGCCCGACCGCGGCCATGGGGTCGTCCTCCGGCGCCTTCCCCAGCAGCGAGCGGAACACCGGGTCCGTGAAGTAGTTCGCGAGGCAGTGACCGCGCAGCTGCGGGAAGTTGGCGGTGGACAGGTCCCGCGGCCGCCACCCGGTGACCCACGTGTCGAGCGTGACCACGATGCCCTTGAACCCCGCCGCCTCCGCGCGCTGCACCAGCGACGCCGCCAGGTCGCGGTTGGTCGGCGTGTAGAGCTGGAAGAACCCCGGCGTGTCCCCGAACTCCGGCACGACCTGCTCCAGCGGATCCACGGACAGCGTCGACGCGACCATCGGCACTCCCGTGCGCGCGGCGGCCTGCGCGGTGGCGAGATCACCGTGACCGTCCTGCGCGCAGATGCCGATCACGCCCACCGGCGCCAGGAACAGCGGCGACGGCAGCGTCAGCCCGAACAGCTCCACCGACAGGTCGCGGTCCTTCGCCCCGACGAACATCCGCGGCACCAGGCCCCACCGCGAGAACGCCTCGACGTTGCCGCGCTGGGTGCGCTCGTCACCGGCACCACCGGCCACATAGGACAGCACCGACGGCGGAAGTGCCTGCGCCGCACGGGCTTCGAGGTCGGCGTAGACCATCGGCAGGGCCGGGACACGGCCGGTGAGCCCGGCGAAGTAGATCTCGTTCTGGAAGTCGCCGTAGCGCGTCATGCGGGCTCTTTCTGGGTGCCGGACGCGCCCCGGAACCCCGGGGCGCGGCCTCGACCCTAGCGCTTGCCGTGCATGATCGTGATGAGCTTGGCGACCAGTGCGTCGGTGGATTCCTTGCGGTTGAAGGAAGTCAGGGTCACCGGCGCGGTGAAGCGCTGCCGCGCGACGGCCTTGGTGCGGGCGAATTCGCGCAGTCCCTCCGGGCCGTGGATGCGGCCGAACCCGGAGTCCCCGACACCGCCGAACGGCAGCGAGGCGATGCCGGCGAACGAGAGCGGCGCGTTGATCGACGTCATCCCGGTGCGCAACTTCGCCGCGAGCTCGACGCCGCGCGACCTGGAGAACACGGTGGAGCCGAGGCCGTAGGTGGTGGCGTTGGCCTTCTCGACGGCTTCGTCCATATCGCGGACCTTGGCGATGGTGACCGTCGGGCCGAACGTCTCCTCGCGCACGGCTTCGGAGTCCTCCGGCACGTCGACCAGCACGGTGGGCTGGGCGTACCGATCACCGACGCTGTCCACCCCGCCGAGCACCGCGCGCCCGCCGCGTTCGATGGCGTCGGCGATGTGGCGCCGGATCACCGCGAGCTGCGACGGCATGGTGACCGGGCCGTACTGCGCGTCCTCGTCGGAGCCGGCGCGCACGTCCTTGCTCTTCTCCAGGACCTTCGCGACGAACGCGTCGTGCACGCGCTCGTGGACGTACACCCGCTCGACGCCGATGCAGGTCTGACCGGAGTTGGAGAAGGCGCCCCAGACGGTGGCGTCGGCGGCGGCGTCGAGGTTGGCGTCCGCGTCGACGAGCACCGGGTCCTTGCCGCCGGCCTCGATCACGACCGGGGTGAGCGTGTTCGCGGCGGCGGCCATGATCTTCTTGCCGGTCGCGGTCGACCCGGTGAACGCGATCTTGTCGACGCCCGACGTGACCAGCGCGCCGCCCGTTTCGCCGAAGCCGGTGACCAGCTGCAGCACCGGCTGCTCCGGCACGATCTCGGCGAAGGCGTCGACCAGCCACTTCCCGACACCCGGCGTGTACTCGCTGGGCTTGAAGACCACGGCGTTGCCGGCGGCGAGCGCGTACGTGATCGAGCCGAGCGGCGTGTACACGGGGTAGTTCCACGGGCCGATCACGCCGACGACGCCGAGGGGGCGGTACTCGACCGTCGCGGCCTGGTTCGACATCAGCAGCCCGGCGGAGCGGCGCTGCCGGCCGAGGTACTTGCGCGCGTGCTTCGCGGCCCACGCGATGTGCTCGATGGCGAGAACGCTCTCGAGCTGGGCGTCGGCGATCGGCTTGCCCGTCTCGTCGCGCACGACCTGGCACAGCTGCGGGAGCCGCCGCGTGAGCACACCCTTCCACTGCCGCAGCCGGTCGGCGCGCCCCGCGAAGCCCAGCCCGTCCCACCACCCCGCCGCCACGCGCGCGCGATCGACCGCCGCGCGCACGTCCGCGGCGGTGTGCACCGGGTACGTGCCCACGACCTCGTCGGTCGCCGGGCTCAGCGAATCGAAGGTCTCCCCGACCGAGGTCGGGTTCGGCTGGACGGCGGTCATCGGCGTCTCCCCTGCTCTTCGGCGTTGTGGTTCAGGCTACGAGGTTGCTGACGCAGTGCCAATAGTCGCCCGAGACTCCGCGTCAGCATCGCACCGGCGGCCGCCCCGGGGAAAGAGCAACACGATCGTGGCGGTCGAGACCACGACGCCGAGCAGCGGCGCCAGCCACAGCGGCAGGACCCCGACGGCCAGCGACCCCAGCCCGTACCCGCACGACTGGACCGTGAACGACACCGAAAACCCCTCCGACCGGCGGTTCTCGGGCAGCAGTCGCTGGATGTGGACGGACGCGATCGTCACGAGCGGTCCCGTCACCGCACCGACGAGCACGACGCCGGCGAGCAGCCCCGGCCACCCGAGGTCCGCCGCGACGAGCGCACCGCCGGCGATGAAGGCGGTGAGGAAGAGCCGCGGGCCGCCGCGGCCCCGCCACGCGTAGACCGCACTGCCGGTGATGCTGGCGCCGCAGAGCACGGCCACCACCACGGGTGCCGCGGCCGCGGGGGCGCCGAGGCGCTGGACCAGCGGCAGGGGCGCGACCTCGATCGTGGACAGCAACAGCCCGACGGTGAACTGGCAGGCCAGCCAAGGCAGGCAGGCGGCGAGGGGCACTTTGGCTCGGGTGGTTGCGCGTTTCGCGGTCCGCTTCGGCACGAGCACGGCGGCCCCGGCCCCAGCGGCGGCCATCACCGCGATGGCACGGGTGAGCTGGTCGGGACGCACGACCGTGGCCAGTAAGGACCGGAAGCCGCCCGAGAGCCCGCCACCCGCGAGCCCGGGCAGGACGACGAGGGCGAGCAGCACCGGTCCGCTCGCGCCCCCCGCCGCAGCGAGGGCCAAGCCGACGGTGCCCGCCGCGACGAGCACGAGCAACACCCGCAGCCCGCGCGCCGCACCGACGCGATCCAGCACCCGCCCGACCGGCACGGCGCCCGCCATCTCCGCGACGACGTAGACCGCCATCAGCACTCCGCCGAGCCGGTACGACCCGGTCGCCGCCGTGGTCAGCGACGTGAACGCCAGCGGCGCCATCGCGGTCGGCAGCCGGGCGAGCTGCACCCCGGCCGACCAGCGCCAATACGTGGTGGTGAGCATGCCGTCGAGCCTGGCCGGGCGGCTGGTGCGCCGACAGAGGTTCGGCTATACCCGAATCTGTGCTGGAACTCGTCCTCAGTCCCGCCGGGGTGCGGTTCGCCGCGTCGCCGCTGGAGGAAGCGGTGGGCGTGGTGCGGGTGGCGCTGGGCAGGCGGCGGTTGCCCGGCGCCGCCGAGTGGCTGCACGGCGCGCGGCCGGCCGTGCCGGAGCTCGAGGCGGTGCTCGGCGCGCGGCGCTACATCACCGAATTCCTGAGCCCGCCGCCCGAATCGGCCGAGACCACGGTGGAGGAGCAGCTCGCCGTGGTCCGCCGGACGCCGCCGGAGCAGGTGGCGCTGGAGCTGGGGATGGTGGACGCCGACCTCGGTGCGCTGCCGCGCGAGCCCGAACGGGCGCGGGACCTGCTGGCCGACCAGCTGGAGGCCGTCTGGCGCGCGAACGTGGCACCGCACTGGGCGCGGCTGCACGACGTCATCGCCGCGGACATCGCGTACCGCACGCAGGTGCTGGGCGAGCACGGCGTCCGGCGGGTGTTCGAAAATCTGCACGCGCAGATCCGCGTCGCCGGGGACGCGGTGCTGGTCGACGTCGCGGCGCGGGAGCGGCTGACGCTCGACGAACGGGGGCTGCTGCTCGTGCCGAGCGTGTTCGCCTGGCCCTCGGTGGGGGTCGTGGCGGTGCCGCCTTGGCAACCCACGGTGTTGTACCCCGCGCGGGGCGTGGCCGCGCTGTGGACGGAGCCCGCGCGGGCGCCCGAAGCGCTGGCCGCCGTGGTGGGCCGGACCAAGGCGATCTTGCTCACCGCGCTGGACCGGCCGGCGGCCACCACGGAGCTCGCGCAGCGGCTCGGGCTGGCGAAGGCGACCGTTTCCGCGCACCTCACGGCGCTGCGAGCAGCGGGACTGGCGACGGCGACGCGCCGTGGGCACCGCGTGCTCTACCGGCGGACCGAGCTTGGCGACGCGCTGTGGGCGGGCATAGGGTGAATGTGACCACGTGTGAAGGAGAATCCTGATGCGGATCGTCCATTTCGGACATGCCTGCGTGCTGCTGGAGACCGACTCCGAGCGGATCCTGATCGACCCGGGCGCGTTCTCCACCGACTTCGAGGGCGAACGCGAGCTGTCCGCCGTCCTCATCACCCACCAGCACTTCGACCACATCGACGGCGAGCGCCTGCCGAAGCTGCTGGCGGCGAACCCGGACGCCAAGCTGGTCGTCGACCCGGGGTCGGTCGAGACCGTGGAGAAGCTGAACCTGCAGTACGAGGTCGCGAACCCCGGCGACGCCTTCGAGATCGGGGACACCGCCGTCAACGTGGTCGGCGGCGAGCACGCCGTGATCCACAGCGACATCCCGGTGATTCCGAACATCGGCTTCATCCTCGGCCACGGCGCGTTCTACCACCCGGGCGACTCGTTCTTCGTGCCCGAGCAGAAGATCGACGTCCTCGGGCTGCCGACGGGCGCGCCCTGGCTCAAGGCCGGCGAGGCCGTGGACTTCCTGCGCGCGGTCGCGCCGCGCAAGTCCGTGCCGATCCACGAGGCCGTGCTCTCGAGCCCGGCTCTCCACTACGGACTGTTCGAAAGCCTGGCGCCGCAAGGCACCGAGGTGCAGGTCGTCGAGCGCGGCGTCGCCACGCAGCTGTGACGAACCCGGGGTGGCCGCCGCTGCGGTGGCCACCCCGGGAGCCGGTCAGTTGTACAGCACGAACGGTCCCGTGTGCGCCATCACGCGCACCAGGTCGGCCACGTTCTGCTTGATGCCCGGCTTGTTCTGGTCGAGCATCCCGGCCGCCAACCGCCCCTGCACGGTGTAGATCGGGTCGACCCAGTTGCCCGGGTTGAACGCGGTCAGGCTCGCCGCCCGGCCGGTGTACGGGCCCGGGTCCGGCACCTTCTGGTCGGTCACCGCGTGCATCGCCGTGCGGAAGAACTCGTGGTAGCCCGAGAGCTGCTCGCCCTGCACCACGACCTCACTGCCCGCCGTCGCCGGGTTGTACTCCAAGTCGTGCTCGATCGACGTCGTCACGATGTCCAGGCCCAAGTTCGGCATGGTGAAGAAGTGCCGGCCGCGCCAGCCCCAGCCGTAGGTCATGTCCGTGGGGGCGCTCGCGATCAGCGGCTGGTCGATCTTCTCCTTCAAGCCGTTGAGCCCGACGGTGTTGTACCAGGGCGCCGAGTTCACCCACGTCTGGTAACCGAAGCCGGGGTTCGCCTCCGACCCCGTGCCGGCCTCGCGCATGAACTCGGGCGAGATCAACCGCTGCCCGCCGTAGACGCCGTTGTTCTGCTCCAGCAACGAGAACCGCGCGAGGTCGATCGGTCGCATGTGGAGCCCGGCGTAGCCCTCGGTGTGCCCGGCCTGGTCGCGCATCCAGAAGTAGTTGTCGCGGTCGATGCCGATCGCGTCGAACAGCTCGCGCTGCGCGAAGTCCTGGAAGTCCTTGTACCCGTGCTGCTGCATGGCTTTCTCGGCCATCGCGTTCACGGTCGCCGGGCCGTTCTGGCTGTACTCGAAGTACGTGCCGGGCGCGTGCTGCATCGGCGCGGAGCCCCAAGCCTGCACGCGGTCGAATTCGATGCCCGGGATTTCGTTGGCCCAGTTCATCTTCACGCCCGACGTGTGCTGCAGGAGCTGCTGCGCGGTCACGGACCGGTGCACCGCGTCGCCGAGGTCGGGGAAGTACTTGCCGACGGTGTCGTGCACGTCGAAGATGCCCATGGTCACGGCCCGGCCGATCACCGCCGTGGAGAAGCCCTTCGTCATGCTCCACACGTGCTGCGGCGTGTTCTCGAACACCGCGTTCAGCGGGCCGGTCTTCACGAGGCAGCCGAACCGCAGCACGTAGAGCGTGCGCTGCAGCGAAAGCAGGTGCGTGGTCGCCAATTGGTCCAGCACCGCCGGGTCGAGCCCGGCTTCCTGCGGGGTCGCCGTGCCGAACGGTTCACCCTTCTTCGGGTCGGCGCAGTTCTTGAACTTCGCCGGATCACTCTTCGCCGTGGTGACACCGCCGTTCGCGGCACCTTGGAAGAACGGGGGTGCCAGGCGTTGCGCGGCGGCCGCGGACGTGGTGGTTCCGGCGATGAGCGCGGCCACCACGACCACCACGGACCCGGCCATGAGCTTTTTCCGCAACATGGGGAGACTCTTTTCCCAGACGTCGATCAACCGTCACCGTTGATCGGATGAACAACAATCACCGCCCGGTTCCACAAACCCGGGTGGGCACACCGGTGCTGATTTCCGGAAATGGTTTCCGCGCGGCGCGGAGTCTGCGCCGGCGCAGGAACGCTGAAATTCACTAACTATCGTTCGTTAGTGGCATGTATCAAAGCAAAGGGAACGGGAAGAGTCAACCCGTTCTACCCGTTAGGGTGAAATATTCACTGATGACCGGTTTGTGAACCCACGATCTGCAGCGCGTACCGGCTGTACTCATCGGCCACGGAGTCGGCCGTCATGGCGCCGCGGTCGCGGAACCAGCGCGCGATGCTGACGCACATCTCGCGGATGGCGAACGACGCGAGCGCCGGCGAGTCCACGTGGAACACCCCCGCGTCGACGCCGCACGCGATGATCGCGCGGAACGCGTGCTCGTGGCGCCGGCGGCGGGCTTGGAACTGGGTGCGGTGCGGTTCGCCGAGGCAGTCGGTGTCGCGGTTGACCACCAGGGCTTCGCGCCGGTGCGTGGCGTGGCGGAAGGCGTACACGCGAGTGGCGCGGGCCAGCTGCCCGGCCCAGTCGTCGTCCTCGCCGGTCACGCGCTCGAAGTCTTCGAGCACGGCCGCGGTGGTCCGGTCCACGATGGCCCGCAGCAGGTCCTCTTTGGACCGCATGTGGTTGTACAGGCTGGGCGTGCGGATCTGCAGCACCTCGGCGATCTGGCTGAGCGCGGTGCCGTGGTACCCCCGCTCGGCGAACAGCGTGAGCGCCGTGTCGAGCACGACCTCTTCGCTGACCGCGCTACGTGCTGCCGTCACCAGTTCCTCCCCGTCACGAGGCCGGCGGTACCGAGGAACTCGGCACCGGTCAGCGGCCGGTCGACCGGCAGCACCACCTCGTCGGCGGCGACTGCGCACCGCCGCGCGCCGGTCGTGACCACGGATCGCTCCGGCTCCGGTTGACCCAACTCCGCGCAGTGCGCGGCGAGTGCGTCCGGTTCGCCCGGAACTTCCGTGGTCTGCCAGCAGGTCGCGAACTCCGCCGCCAACCGCACGCTACCCCGCCCCGTCCCGGCGACGGTGATCGGCAACGGCCCCACCACCGCCCGCACCTCCTCCGCGAGCCGCGCGCACGCGGTGACGGATCCGAACGCCCCGTCGTCGTCATCGGCCGGGCGCAGCCCGAGCGTGAACCGGCCGGTGCTGAGGTACGCCACGGTGCGCGCGCCGGCCAGCACGTGCTCCGGCCGGCCCAGCGGGACGAAGCAGCAGATGCGCGCGGTGGTGGTCTCGACCGCGAGCGCCGCGCACAGGCTGAGGTCACCGTCGACGTAGAACGTGGCGCAGCCGTGCCGGTCGAGTTCGCGCCAGGTCTCGCGCGCCGCGTCGGCCGGCACACCGGTGAGCCGCAGCCACGCGGCGGTCCTCACGGGTTCAGCTCGCGCGCGGCGGCTTCCACCGCGTCGACGATGCCGACGTAACCCGTGCAGCGGCAGATGTTGCCGGACAGCTCCTCGCGGATGCGTTCGCGATCCGGCGCCGGCTCGCGGTCCAGCAGGTCGAGCGCCGTCATCAGCATGCCGGGCGTGCAGAATCCACATTGGAGCCCGTGCTTCGCGCAGAACGCTTCCTGCAACGGGTGCAGCGTGCCGTCGTCGGCCGCGAGGCCTTCGACGGTGCTGACGGAGCACCCGTCGGCCTGCACGGCGAGCATCAGGCAGGCGCGCACGGGCTCGCCGTCGACCAGCACGGTGCACGCACCGCAGACGCCGTGCTCGCAGCCCAGGTGCGTGCCCGTCAGCCCGAGGTCCTCGCGCAGCGCGTCGGCGAGCGTGCGGCGCGGTTCGACGTCGACGTCGTGGCGGGTGCCGTTGACGGTGAACTCGGCTCTCATGCGGCGGCTCTCTTTCCGTGGGGCGCCAGGGCGCGGCGGACGAACTCCGCCGTCATCGCCCGCCGGTACTCGGCCGACGCGTGGATGTCGCTCTGCGGCCGGGTTTCCGCTGCGGCGGCGGCCGCGACCGCGTCGGCGCTCGCGCCGTCGTTCAGCAGCTGCTCGGCTTCCGCGGGCCGCAGCGGGACCCCGCCGACGCCACCGATCGCCAGCCGCCACCGGCCCGCGACCTCCGCCGCGGCGACGAGCACGAGCCCGAAGTCGCCGTGGCGCCGGGAAAACTCCGCGAACCCCCAGCGCTGCGGTACCGGCAGGTCCACGGCGGTGATCAGCTCGTCGTCGGCGAGCGTGGTTTCCAGTGGCCCGGCGAAGAAGTCGGTGGCCACTTCGGACCGGCGCCCGGCCGGCCCGGCGATGTGGACGGTCGCCTCCAGCGCCGCCGCGACCACCGGTAGCTCGGCCGACGGGTCGGCGTGCGCGATGCTGCCGCCGCTCGTGCCGCGCGTGCGGATCGCGGTGTGCCCGATCCAGCGCGCGGCTTCGGCCAGCAACGGGTGGTGCGGCTGGTCGAGCAACCGCGCGTGCCGCACCAGGGCACCCAGCCGGACGCCACCGTCGATCGGCGTGATCGTGGCCAGGCCGGGGATCCGGTTGACGTCCACCAGCACGCGCGGGCGGGCCATGCGCAACGCGAGCACCGGCATCAGGCTCTGCCCGCCGGCGAGGACCTTGCCCTCCCCGTCGGCGTCGGCGAGCGTCCGCACGGCCTCGTCGACGCTGTGCGCCCGGACGTAGTCGAACGGGGCGGGTTTCACGTCGGCACCTCCTTCGGCCAGCTCGCTTCGAAAAGATCGTCCAAGGTGGCACTCCAGGCACCCTCGAAGAGCGTGTCGAGGGCCTGTTTCGAGTACCGCAGCGACGACGGCGAGAACTCGGCGATCTCCCGCGCCCACGCGAAAGCCGCGTCGAAGTCGCCGAGCCGGTCGACGAGCCCACGGGTGTGGGCCAGTGCGGCGTCGAGCCGATCGCAGCCGAGCAGCAGCGCCCGCGCGGCGCCGCCGCCGGCGAGCAAGCCGAGGCGCCGGACCGTCCACGGGTCCACGACCAGGCCGTTGCGCGCGGTCGGCACCGCGAACACCGCGGACGGCGCGGCCACCCGCAGGTCACAGGCGATCGCCAGCTGCGTCCCCGCGCCGATCGCCGGCCCGTTGACGGCCGCGAGCACCGGGATCGGCAGCGCCGTGATGCTGTGCAGAGCGGCGTAGAGCGCGGTCCGGAAGCCGTCGCCGTGGACCCCGCGCAGGTCGGCGCCGGCGCAGAAGCTCGTGCCCCGCCCGGTGATGACGAGCGCGCGCACGCGCGCGCCGATGTCCTCGACCGCCTTGCGCAGGTCGTCCAGGTGCTCGACGTCCAGCGCGTTGCGCCGTTCGTGCCGGTCGAGCGCGACGATGCCCACGTCGTCGCGGACCTCGGACGTGATCATCGGATCGCCTCCCAAATCGCGGCCGGCGTCAGCGGCAGGTGCGTGATCTGCACGCCGAGCGCGTCGGCCACCGCGCCCGCGAGCACGGCGTTCGGGCCCAGCGTGCCGCCCTCGCCGACGCCGCGGACGCCCAGCGGGTTGTCCGCCGGGTGCGACAGGTGGCCGATCACGAGCTCGGGCACCTCGGCGCTCGTCGGCATGAGGTAGTCCATGAGCGTGCCCGTCGAGAGGTTGCCGCCCTCGTCGTAGATGAGGTGCTCGTACAGCGCGCCGCCGATGCCCTGTGCGATCGACCCGGCGATCTGGCCCTCGACGACCTGCGGGTTGATCACCGTGCCGGCGTCCTCCACGCACACGTACTTGAGGATCTTCAGCTCGCCGGTCGCCCGATCGATCTCGACGACCGCCGCCTGCGCGCCGGCCGCGAACGCGCCGCGGATCGGGTCGTAGAACTGCGTGGACTCCAGGCCGGGCTCGATGCCGTCGGGCAGCCGGTTCGACTCCAGGTAGGCCACTCGTGCCAGCTCCGCGAGCGTGCCGAGCGGCTTGGCCTCGCCGACGACGAACACCTCGCCGTTCACGAGCTTGAGGTCGTCCGGGTTGGCTTCGTACAGCTCCGCGGCGAGCCGGATGATCTTCTCCCGCACGGTGACCGCCGACCGGTGCGCCGCGCCGCCACCGATCACGGCCTGGCGCGAGGAGAACGCGCCGAAGCCCCACAACGATTCGTTGGTGTCGCCGATGCGCACCTCGACGTCCGCGTAGGGCACTCCGACGGCGTCCGCGACGATCTGCGCCACGGTCGTTTCGAGGCCTTGCCCCTGCGACGTCACGCCGGACAGCACGGTGACCCGGCCGTCGGGGTTGACGCGCACAGTGCACGCGTCGTGGCCGGTGCGGAACGGCATCCGCGGACCGGCGGCGGCCGCGCGGCCCAGTCCGGTCAGCTCGTTGTAGCAAGCGAGCCCGAGGCCGATCGGGTTCTCGCCCTGGGTGCGCCGGCGCTGCTGCTCCGCGCGGAATTCGTCGTACCCGATCGATTCGACGGCCTGCTCCAGGCATTCGCCGTACCAGCCGGAGTCGTCGACCAGCCGTGACGGCATGCGGTAGGGGATCTCCTCCGGCCGGATCAGGTTGCGCCGCCGGATGTCCACACCGGACAGTCCCAGCTCGGCGGCCGCCGCGTCGAGCACCGACTCCATCGCGAACACGCTCGCCGGCCGCGCGACCCCGCGGTACGGGCCGGACGGCGCGGTGTTCGTCGCGACCCCGCGCACGGTGCAGCGGTAGTGCTGCAGCCGGTACGGACCCGACAGCAGACCACCGGCCATCAAGGGTTCGATCCCGGCCGTCCACGGGTAGACGGAGTACGCGCCGACGTTGCAGGTCACGTCCGCGTCGAGCGCCACCAGCTCGCCGTCGGACCGGAACCCGGCCTTGACGACGTAGCGGTGGTCACGCGCGTGCGTGGCGGCGAGCAGGTGCTCCGCGCGGTCCTCGACCCACTTCACGGGCGTGCCGCGCAGCTGCCGCGCGATCACGCACAACGCGACGTCTTCCGGGTACACCACGGCTTTCACGCCGAACCCGCCGCCGACGTCCGGCGCGATCACCCGCACGTCGCCCTCGGGGACGCCGAGCAGTTCGGCGATCATGTTGCGCGCGAGGTGCGGGACCTGCGTGCCCGACCACAGCGTCAGCTTGTCGTCGGCCGGATCCCACAGCGCGACGCCCGCCCGGCACTCCATCGGGTTGCCGGCGTGCCGGTTGGTGATCAGCTCCCGCTCGACCACCAGATGCGCGCCAGCCAGCGCGTCCGGCACCTCGCCGGTGTCGAAGGTGCGCTCCAGCAGCACGTTGTCCGGCGCCTCGGCGTGCAGCGGTTCGGTCACCGGCAGCCACGCCGTGACGTTCACGGGCAGCGGCTCGTAGTCGACGTCGATCAGCTCCAGCGCGTCTTCGGCGCGGTAGCGGTCGGCGGCGACGACGGCGGCCACGGGCTCGCCCGCGAACCGCACCTTGTCCCGGGCCAGCAACGGCTGTTCGGTCTCCACGTAGGACGGCAGCGCCGAGAGCGCCCGCAGCGGCACGTTCGCGAACTCGGGCTGGTCGCCGGTGAACACGTCCGCCCGTTCCCGCGCGGCAGCCGCGTCGAGCCGGGTGATCCGCGCGTGCCCGAACGGGCTGCGCAGGAACGCGACGTGCCGCATCCGCGGCAGCTGCAGGTCGGACACGTAGCGGCCGCGGCCGGTGATCAGCCGCGCGTCCTCCTTGCGCCGCACCACCTTGCCGATCGCCGTCCGCTCGTCCATGGCCGTCACGGCATCGTGTAGCCGCCGTTGACCGACACGATCTGCCCGGTGGTCCAGGACGAGAGCGGGGAGGCCAGCAGCAGCACGGTCGGCACGACGTCCTCGGGACGGCCGAGGCGGCGCAACGGGTACGCGGAAAGGATCTTCTTCATCTTGGCGTCGTCGGCGTGTCCGGTGTGGTCGGCCAAACTGGACGTCTGCACGAGCGCGATGGACACGGCGTTGGCGCGGATGCCGTGGCGCGCCAGCTCCTTCGCGAGCGATTTGGTCAGGCCGACCGTGGTCGACCGCGTGGTGGCGGTGACCAGCAGCCGCGATTCGCCGACGCGGCCCGAATCGCCCATGAGGTTCACGATGGCGCCGCCACCACTGTCGACCATCTTCCTGGCCACGGCCTGCGTGATCCGCAGGGTGCCGGCCACGGTGACGCCGATCTGCGGGTCCCAGTCCTCCTCGGTCGTCTCGAGGAACGGCTTGCTCTGCGTGGCCGCCGCGTTGTTGACCAGCACGTCGATCGAGCCGAGCTGGGCCGTGACGTCGTCGATCGCGGTGCGCACGGAGTCGCCGTCGCGCAGGTTCGCGCCCACCGCGATGGCCTTCACGCCGAGTGCGGCCGCTTCCTTCGCGCCGGCTTCGGCACCGTCGGCCGAGGTGTTGTAGTGGAAGGCGACGTTGGCGCCCTCCTGCGCGAACGCCATCCCGATCGCGCGGCCGAGTCCCTGGCCCGCGCCGGTGACCAGCACGTTCTTGCCGTTGAGCTTGAGGTCCACGGGATCCCCTTTCAGATGAACTCGAACCGGCGCTCGCCGGCGACGGTCACCACCCGGCCGAAGCGCAGGCCGGGGAAGTGCGCGGCGGCGACCGCGTGCGGGCTGTCGGTGAGCTCGTCGATCAACCCGGCGCGCACCCGGCGGGCGGCCGTGCGGTCGACGTCGAAGACCGCTTCCCACGCCGGGTCGGTCAGCTCCACTGTGGAGTGTGCGACGTCGCCGAGCAGCAACGCGCGTTCCCCTTCGCTGGACACGACGAAGATCGTCGAGCCGGGCGTGTGGCCGGGCACGTGCCGGGTGTCCAGGCCCGGTGCGAGCGTGGTGTCCTCGGTGAACGGCTGCAGCCGATCGGCCAGGGGCGAGAGCTTCCGCACGGCGCCGGGTTCGGCGTCCGGGCTGTCGACGAAGTGCGCCCAGTCGGCCGCGTGCACGCGGTAGGTCGCGTTCGGGAACACGACCTGGCCCTTCTTCGTGGCCCAGCCGACGTGGTCGAAGTGCAGGTGCGTGAACACGACGTCGGTCACGTCTTCGGGAGCGACACCGTGCCCGCGCAGGCTTTCGAGGAAGCGCCCGCCGTGGTACTTGTCGTTGTCGATCGTGCCGACGCCGGCGTCGACCAGCACCACGCGATCGCCCGTGCGCAGCAGGAACCCGCCGAGTGTGAGGTCGAGGTCGCCGCGGTCGTCGAGCAGGTGCTCGTGGCAGGCCCACGCGTCGGCCTCGCCCGGGCGGGTCAGGACCTCGCGGCCGGGTTCGCGGCCGTAGCCGTCGTAAACCGGTTCGATGGTGAGCGCTCCGACCTTCACGCCGGCACCACCAGCGTCCGCACACCCTGGCCGGCGGCCATGGCGGTCAAGGCGTTCTCGATGTCCGCGAGTCCACCGTGGCCGGTCACCATCGCGGCCAGGTCGAGGCGGCCGGCACGGACGTCGTCGAAGTAGCGCGGCAGGTCGTGGGCCGCGTCGAGGGAACCGGCGACGCAGCCGACGAGCGTGCGCGCGAAGTGGAACAGCTCCAGCGCGCTGAAGGAGACCTGGTCGTCCTTGCCGCCGACACCCACCACGCACGCGGTGCCGCCGCGCCGGGTCATCCCCCACGCGTCGCGGATGGTGCGGGCCGATCCGACGCAGTCGAACGCGTAGTCCACACCCTCGCCGCCGGTCAGCGCTCGGACGGCCTTCTTCGTGGTGTCATCAGCCGGGACGAAGTGGTCGGCGCCGAGTTTCGTCGCGTACGCCGCCTTGTCGACGTTGCGGTCCACGGCGATCACCGGGCCCGCACCCGCCAGCTTCGCACCCTGGATCGCGGCCAGGCCGACGCCGCCGAGACCGATGACCAGCACGGACGAACCGGGCGTCACGCGCGCCGTCTTCGTGACGGCGCCGACGCCGGTGGTCACCGCGCAGCCGAGCAACGCGGCGTCGGCCGAGCTGATGTCGTCGGGCACCTTGACCGCGGCCGCCGCCGGGACGACGGTCTGCTCGGCGAACGAGCCGACCGTCAGACCGGCGTAGACGGGATTTCCCCCGGCGTCCACCGCATACGGCTCGGCGCCGCGCGACGATCCGTTGACGCACAGGTGCGCCTCGCCGCGTCCACAGTGGACGCAATCGCCACACGGGGTGATCCACAGCAGGATCACGCGGTCGCCGACGGCCAGGTCCGTGACCTCCGCGCCGGCTTCCAGCACCGTGCCGCACGCTTCGTGGCCGAGCACGGCCGGCAGCTGCTGCGCGAGCACCCCGCGGGCCAGTGACAGATCGGAGTGGCAGACGCCGGTGGCGTCGATGCGCACCCGCACGTCACCGGGCCCGACGTCGCGCAACCGGATGCGTTCCACGGCCATGGGGACTCCGGTTTCCCGCAGGACCAGCGCGTTGATCTCGGTCACAGCTGCACCGCCTTGATCTCGAGCACGTCCTCGATGCCGTAGTCGCCGATCTCGCGCCCGACGCCCGAAGCCTTGTAGCCGCCGAACGGCGCGCGCGGGTTGAACGGCGCGGCGTTGACGTCGACCTGGCCGGTGCGGATGCGCGCGGCGTAGTCCAGCGCGTGGTCCGGGTCGCCGGTCCACAGTGCACCACCGAGCCCGTAGCGCGAGTTGTTCGCGATGGCGATGGCTTCGTCGTCCGACTCGGCGGCGAGGATCGCCAGGACGGGGCCGAAGACCTCCTCCTGTGCCAGCCGGGAGTCGGGATCGACTCCACTGTAGACGGTGGGCTGCACGTAGTAACCGCGGTCCGGCAGTTCGACGGGGCCGGTGATGGCGCGGGCTTCACCCGGGGCGAGGAAGGTCTCGACCTCCTTGCGCTGCCCGGCCGAGATCAGCGGACCGAGCCGCTCGCCCGGCACGTACTTCGCCGACGCGGCGGCCGCCAGTTCCTCCACCTGCGCGAGGCGGCCGGCCGGGACGATCAGCCGCGAAAGCGCGGTGCACGTCTGGCCGCCGTTGAGGTAGCAGTTCGCCACGGTGACCTTCACCGCCTTGGCGAGCAGCGCGTCGTCCACATCGGACAGCACGACGCTGGCGGACTTGCCACCCAGCTCCAGCGTGACGCCCTTGATCGTCTCCGCCGCGGCGGCCGCGACCTGCGCGCCGACCGGCGTGGATCCGGTGAACGACACGTGGTCCACGCTCGCGCTGCGCGTCAGCTGGTCGCCGACGTCGCCACCGCTGCCGGTGACGAGGTTGATCGCGCCGGCCGGGAAACCCGCAGCCTCGAAGGCGCGCATCAGCTCGAACGCGGTGAGCGGCGTCAGCGCCGCCGGCTTGAGCACCACGGTGCAGCCGGCGGCCAGCGCGGGCACGACCTTGACGATGATCTGGTGCAACGGCAGGTTCCACGGCGTGATCGCGGCGACGACCCCGACGGGCTCGCGCAGGATCACGGAGTTGCCGAGCTCGCGGCGGAACTCGAACTCCTCCAGTGCGTCGGCCGTGCGGGCGAGCACCGCAAGTGGGGTGTCCACGTGCAGCTTCCGCGCCACCGGCGGCGGCGAACCCTGTTCGAGCGTGATGAGCTCGGCGAACCGGTCGGCCCGCTCGGAGAGCACGTCGTGCAGCCGCCGCAGCGCCGCGGCCCGCTCGGCGACGGGCGTGGTGGACCAGCCGTCGAACGCCGCGTTCGCCGAGGCCACCGCGAGGTTCACGACGGCGGGCGAGGCCTGCGTGACGACCCCGGCGAGTTGCTCGGTCGCCGGGTTCTCGACCTCGGCGTCGCTGCCGCCGCCGGCGATCCACCGGCCGCCGACGTAGAGGTGGGGTTCCCGCACCAGGTCGCTCATCGTGTCCCCTTTCCCTTGCGCGCCACCAGGATCGCCAGCACGGCCAGCAGCAAGGCCGCCGCGACGGGCAGCGCGCGCTTCGCGACGGTGCCGCCGACACTCCCCATCACGTCGAGCGGTGCCACGTCGTCGAGGGTGACCGGCTTGCCGTTGAGGCGCTGGACGGTGCCGGCGACCTCCGCTTCCAGGCGCTGGACGAACTGGCCGAGCAGCTTGCCGGTGACGTCGGCGATCACCCCGCGGCCGAACTGCGCCACCCGCCCCGACAGCGCGAGGTCCGTCCGAACGTCCACTTTGGTCCCGCTGCCCTGCGCGGTGAGCGTCGCGGTGACGGTGGCAGCCGCGTTGCCCTGGCCGCCGGCGTCCTTGCCCTCGGCCCGCAGCACCGCGCGGTGGGCGGTTTCGTCCTTCTCGACGAACCGCGCCGTGCCCTGGTACTTCGCCGAAACGGGGCCCACCTTGATCTTCACCGCGCCCTGGTACACGCCGTTCTCGACGCCGAGCAGCGCGGCGCCGGGCAGGCAC
This sequence comes from Amycolatopsis sp. NPDC051903, assembly GCF_044452505.1. Taxonomy (NCBI): domain Bacteria; kingdom Bacillati; phylum Actinomycetota; class Actinomycetes; order Pseudonocardiales; family Pseudonocardiaceae; genus Amycolatopsis; species Amycolatopsis sp. NPDC051903. The sequence continues at coordinate 396,158 of NZ_JBITBT010000003.1, forward strand.
GGGGCCACGCGCTCGAGGTCGGTCAGCACGCGCCAGGCGTCCTCGACCGGCAAGTCGACGGTGAAGGTGTTGGAGAGGTCCACGCACACCACCTTACTAATTAACGTTAGTTCGCAGAGTAGGGCCGACGTCGTCCCCGGGTCAACCCGGTGCGCCGGGCGTCACGCGTCGATCAGGCGTTCCTGCAGGCGGAAGCGCATGATCTTGCCCGAGCCGGTGCGCGGGATCGCGTCGATCTCGAGGATCTGCTCGGGCACCTTGAAGTGCGACAGCTCCTGCCGGCACGCGGCCAGCAGCGCCGGCTCATCGAGCTTGCCCGCCTCGTCGGGCACCACGAACGCGACGGGCACCTCACCCAGGTCGGCGTGCTTGCGCGCGACCACGGCGGCGTCGGCCACGCCGGCGACCTTCAGCAGCACGGCCTCCACCTCGGCGGGGTAGATGTTCTCGCCGCCGCGGATGATGAGTTCCTTGGTGCGCCCGGAAATCGTGAGAAAGCCGTTGGCGTCGCGCCGGCCGAGGTCACCCGTGTGGTACCAGCCGAGCCGCAGCGCCTCGGCACTCGCTTCGGCGCGGTTGTGGTAGCCCTGCATGATGTTCGGGCCGCTCACCCACAGCTCACCCTCCTCGCCGACGCCGACGTCCTCACCGGTCACCGGGTCCACGAGCCGCACGCCGACACCGGGCAGCGGCAGGCCGCACGAGCCCAGCACCCGCCCGCCACCGGGCGTGTTCATGGTGACCATCGTGGACGTTTCCGTGATGCCGTAGCCCTCCAGCAGCTGCACGCCGAACTCCTGCTCGAACTCGGCGTTGAGCGCGGCCGGCATGATCGCGCCGGCCGACACGCACAGGCGCAACGTGGTGCTGCGGAAGCCTTTTCCGCGCGCGCCGTGGAGCAGGTACTGGAACATCGTGGGCACGCCGGGCATGAGGGTGAACGGCTCGCTGGTGAGCAGTTCCAGCACCCGCGGCGTCGCGAACCGCGGCAGGATCCGTTCCGTGGCGCCGACGGCGAAGACGCCGAGCACGCACAGGTCCAGCGCGTACGAGTGGAACAGGGGCAGCGGGCACAGCACGCGGTCGGCCGAGGTGAGCCCCACGATCGGCGCCCAGCACGCGGCGACGACCCACAAGCAGCTGCGTTGCGTCAGCAGCACGCCCTTGGGCCGGCCGGTGGTGCCGGACGTGTAGAGCATCCACGCGACGTCGTCCAGACCGAGGTCGTCGCGGGGCGCGTGCTGCGGTTCCGCGGTCGCGAACTCCTCGTACGAGCGGGCGTCCCGCGGGACGGCGCCGTCGGTGACCAGCAGGACCAGCGTGTCGACGCCCCGCGCCGCGACCATCGTGCGGACGTGGTCGAGGTGCGCGTCGTCGGTGATCACCACCCGGGCGTCACTGTCGCCAAGCTGGTAAGCCACTTCGGCGGGCGCGGCGTTCGGGTTCGCGCACACGCCGACAGCGCCCAGGCGGGTCGTCAGCAGGTACGCCTCGGCCGTTTCCACGCTGTTGTCCAGGTAGATCAGCACGCGGTCGCCGTGCGCCACGCCCTCGTCCACGAGGTTCCCCGCGAGCCGCCGCGTGCGCTCGGCCAGGTCCGCATACGTGACCGACCGGCGGTCGTCGTAGAACGCGACCTTCCCGCCGAAGCGCGCCGCGTGCCCGACCAGCAGCTGGGGGATGGGACGGATCAACTCGACTCTGAGCATCGACATCTCCACCACGAGATTAACTAATGATAGTTAGTTGCTGGAGTGTAGAGAGCGGCCAGGGCCTAGGCAAGGTGTCCGCGCTACGCCAGACAGGGGAACGGTGCCGCCGCGGCCGATCAGGTCAAGCCGGCGACGCGCAGGGCGTACTCGCTGTACTTCTCGGCCACCTCGTCAGCCGAAAGTGGCCCGTCCTCGCGGAACCAGCGGGCGATGCTCACGCACATTTCGAGGATCCCGAACGCCGCGAGCGTCGAGGACTCCTCGTGGAACCGGCCGGCTTTCACGCCTTCCTCGATGAGGTCCTTGATGGCCTGCGCGTGGCGCCGGCGCAGCTCCAGAACCTCGCCGCGGGCGGGCTCTTCGAGGCTGGCGATGTCGCGGTTGACGATGAGGGCCTCGCGCCGGTGGGTGGCGTGGCGCAGGGCGTACACACGGGTCGCGTTGCGCAGCCGTTCGGCGACGTCGTCGACGCCCTCGACCGCCTGCTCGTAGTCGGCCCAGACCTGTTCGGTGGTGTCGGCGACGATGTCGCGCAGGAGATCCTGCTTGGCGCGCATGTGGTTGTACAGGCTGGGCGTGCGGATCTTGAGCTCGGCCGCGATCTGGCTGAGCGCCGTGCCGTGGTAGCCGCGCTCGGCGAACAGCGTGAGCGCGGCGTCCCGGACCGCGGCCGGGCTCACCGTCGTCTTCGCCTCGGACTTGCCGACCGCCGCTTGAGCCATGGGTCCATGATTCCAGCCCCCGCCCGGGGCCGGCGGCGCGTCCCCCGGGTGAGCCACGCAGACTTCGCGAACCGGACACTTGTCTTACTTACGAGCGTTAGCTAGCCTCTGTCCACTTTGAAAGGAGCAGTCCATGACGACTCCCTCCCCCTCCTCTGTGGACACTGAGTTTGCGCAGGTGGAAGCCTCGCCGGCCTTCCGGATCCTCGTGCGGTCGCGGCGCCGGTTCGTGACCGTCGCCCTCACGGCCGGGCTCGGCTGGTTCACGCTCTTCCTCGTGCTCGTCGCGTGGCTGCCGGGCTCGCTGGGCTCGTCGGTGTTCCGCGGCCTGACGCTCGCGTACGTGCTGGGCCTGAGCCAGTTCGTGCTGGTCGGGGTCATCACGTGGGCGTACCTGCGCCGCGCGGCCCGGTTGTTCGACCCGCTCGAGGCCGCCGCTGTCGGCCAGACCGCGATGGTGACCCGGTGAACGCCGTGCGGCTCACCGCGTTCGCGCTGCTGATCGCGGTGACGCTGGTGGTCACGTTCTTCGCGGCCCGCAAGACGAACACGACCACCGAATACCTCGCCGCCGGCCGCGGGATCTCCGCGGCGCAGAACGGTTTCGCGGTGGCGGGCGACCTGATGTCCGCGGCCACGTTCCTCGGCTTCACCGGGCTCATCTTCCTCAGCGGCTTCGACGGCTGGGTGCTCGCGATCGCCGCGGCCGTCGCGTTCCTGCTCGTGCTGCTGCTGTTCGCCGAACGCATGCGCAACGCGGGCCAGTTCACCGTCGCCGACGTGCTGTCCTACCGGCTGCGCGCGCGGCCGGTGCGGGCGATGACGGCGTCGGCGAACCTGTTCATCGTCACCATCTACCTGATCGCGCAACTGGTCGGCTCCGGCGTGCTGATCCGGGCGCTGACCGGGCTCTCGTTCACGCCGGCGGTGATCATCACCGGCGCGGCGATGCTCCTGTACGTGGTGTTCGGCGGCATGCTCGCGACCACCTGGGTGCAGATCATCAAGGCCGCGCTGCTGATGGCGGCGGGGCTGGCGCTGACGATCGGCGTGCTGAGCCAGGTCGGCTGGAACCCGATCAGCCTGTTCGACCGCGCCGCCGCGGCCCACCCGCTCGGCGACGCGTACCTCGCTCCCGGCGGTTCGCACCGCACCCCGCTGAACACGGTCGCAGCGGCGGTCGCGTTCGTGATCGGCACGGCCGCGCTGCCGCACATCCTGATCCGGTTCTTCACGGTGCCGGACGCGAAGACCGCCCGCGCGTCGGTGGGCTGGGCGATCGGGCTGATCGGCACGTTCTTCGTGCTGACGTCGATCATCGGCTACGGCGCCCGCGCGCTGCTCGGGTCCGCGGGCGAGAAACCGGCCGGGCCGGGTGCGAACCTCGCGGCGCCGCTGCTCGCCCAGCACCTCGGCGGCGGGCCGGACGCGTTCGGCGGCCAGGTGTTCATGGCGTTCGTCGGGGCGGTCGCGTTCGCCACGATCCTCGCGGTGGTGGCGGGGCTGGTGCTGTCGGCGTCGGGCTCGGCGTCGCACGACCTGTGGTCCAACGTGATCCGCCGCGGCACCGCGACCGAACGCGAGCAGAAGCTCGTGGCGCGGCTGTCGTCGGCGGTGATCGGGGCGGTCGCGGTGGTGGTGACGCTGGTGGCCGGGCCGAACTTCAACGTCGCGTTCCTCGTCGGGCTCGCGCTGTCCGTCGCGGCCAGCGCGAACTTCCCGGCGCTGGTGCTGGCGCTCTCGTGGCGCGGCTTCACCACTGCGGGCGCGCTGACGGGCATCGCGAGCGGGCTGGTGAGTTCGGTGGTGCCGATCGTGCTGAGCCCGGCGGTGTGGCCGGGCGGGGCCGCGCACGCGCCGTTCCCCTTGGACTACCCGACGCTCGTGTCGATCCCGCTCGGGTTCCTCGGCTGCGTGGTCGGGTCGAAGCTGAGCCGGGCGCGCGAGGACGACACGAAGTTCACCGAACTGCGCGTGCGGGCGGCGACGGGTCTCGGAGCGGAGTAGCTCAGGCCGCGGCAGCGCTGCGCAGGGAGCCGTAGGTGCTGCCGAACGCGCGGTTCTCGAGGGCGACGTCGACGGCGTCGAGCAGCGCCTGGCGCAAGCCGGGGCGGGCGAGGTCGGCGGCGTCGATCCCGAGGCGGACGAGGCCACCGCGCCGGGCCGCGCGGGCGGAGGCCAGCACGAGCGCGAAGCAGCGGACGGTTTCCGTGCGCTGCGACTGGCTCGCGAACTCCTGCACGCGCGCCCGGTGCGCCTCGCCAGTCACCAGGTCGCGGACGGCGTTCGCGTCCGCGCACAACGTGAACCCGTGCTCCCGCAACGCCAGCAACGTCCCCGCCGACGCCAGCCACCGCGGCGGCGCGAACCCGTCGACGGTCACGCCGGTCGTGGCGAGCGCCGCCTTCGCCGCGATCAGGCGCAGCCGCGCCTCGTGCGCCGGCAGGTCCGCGAACTCCGCGCGCTTGCCCAGGTGCATGGGCCGGTGCGTCGGCGTGATGCGGTGGTCGTACCCGTGCAACAGCACGGAATCGCCCGCCTCGGCGCGCGTGCGCACCCACGCGGTCACCGGCCCGTCCTCGGTCCGCGCCACGTGCAGGATCGACAACGGCACCTTGCGCCGCTCCAGCTCCGCGGCGAGGTCGGCGCAGCGGTGCAGCGTGCGCGGGGCGGTCCCGGACAGCGATACCAGCAGACGGCTAGCCACGTAACCCATTGCGCCTCACCCCGGTGGCGGGGGTCTGACAACACCGTGAACTGCACAGAAAGGACACGTGAGGTGTCATCTCCGAACGGGCCGGGCGCGGATGGACGCGGATGGGCCGCAGCGCTCACCACTCACGCCGCGCCAACGCCTGACGGCCACCGCCGACCCGGCGATGCGAGCGGGCGGCGTTCGCCGGGCAAGGGCGGCCCGGCGGTTCTCACCGCACGATGACCAGCCCGCGCCTCGCTAGTACGCGCCCGGCCGTCGCTGCCGCCGCCGACCACCCGAAGCGCGACGTCGATGCGGCCGTAGGCGTTGGTCGCCAATCAAGCGCGGCGCACCAATTCTCACCGCACGATGACCAGGCCTCGGCAGTGCGCGCCCGGCCAAGCCGGCGCGGCCGCCGACCACCCGGAACCCGACGGCGATGCCGCCGCAGGCGTAGCTCGTCAAACAAGAGCAGCGCACCCGTTCTCACCACACGAGGACAAGCCCGCGCCGGGCGCAGCGCGCCCGGCCAAGCCATCGCGGCCGCCAACCACCCGAAGCGCGACGGCGATGCCAGCGCACGCATTGCTCGCCAAACAAGAACAGCACACCCGGTCTCACCACACGAAGACAAGCCCGCGCCGGGCGCAGCGTCCGGTTAAGCCTTCGCGGCCTCGAGCAGTCAGCGCAGCGCCATGGCGATGCCGCCGCGGGCGTAGCTCGGTCCACAGAGCGGCGTGCCCGTTCTCACCGCACGGTGCGAACCTGCGCCGCGGCGGTGCACGTCCGGCCAAGCCGACGCGGCCGCCAACCACCCGAAGCGCGACGGCGATGCCGCCGCAGGCGTAGCTCACCAAACAAAAGCAACGCACCAATTCTCACCGCACGGTGCCGAACCTGCGCAGCGGCGGTGCACGTCCGGCCAAGCCTTCGCGTCCGCCGCCTCACCGAAGCGCGACGGCGATGCCGCCGGAGGCGTTGCTCGCCGAACAAGAGCAGCACACTGATTCTCACCGCGAGATGACAAGCCCGCCGCGGCAGTGCGCGTCCGGTTAAGGCTTCGTGGCCTCGACCAACCGGCGGAGTGCCACGGCGATGCGGCCGCGCAGGTCGGGGTCCGTGACGGCGCCGTCGGTGACCGCGTGGCGGGGGATGGGGATGCGGGCGCACGCGTCGTCGACGATGCGGGCGCCGGCGTAGGTGAGGACTTTGCGCAGCGAGTCGTGGGCGTCCGCGCCGCCGGTGGGGGCGGCGACGGAGGAGGCGTTGATCCACGACACGGGCTTGCCGTAGATCTCGCCGCCGCCGACGGTCCAGTCGAGGAGGTTCTTGAAGGAGCCCGGGAGGCCGCCCGCGTATTCGGGTGTGCAGATCAGCACGCCGTCGGCAGCGGCGATCTCCGCACGCAGCGCGGCGACGGGCGGGGGCAGTGGGTCGTGGTCGTCGTCGGGGTTGAAGTGCGGGAGGTCGGCGAGCCCCGCGTAGACCTTCGCGTCGGTGAAGTGCGCGGTGGTGTTGATGACCGCCGCGTTCACCGAACCGCCCCGCAGACTGCCGCAGATGAGCAGGATCACGGACGCCAGTCTGCCAGCGAAACCGCCGTCGGCGACTGGTTTTCTCCCTCACGCGCAGCCGGGAGGCGCCCGGTCACTCCCAGGTGAGCTTCAACCCCCGCCCCTGCGCCCGGCCCGCCTCCGCGGCCGGTCCGCGCGTGGCCGGGTCGAGCGGGTTGGCGCCGATCGCCGCGAGCGACGCTTCGTCGGGCGCCACCACCGCGACCTCGGCGCCCGCCGCGCGCAGCGCAGCCAGCACCTCCGGCAGCGGCTTCTCCACCGGGAACAGCTCGGTCTCGCCGAGCGGCACCACGATCAGCACCCGGTCGTACCCGGCGGCGTAGTCCGCGTTGGCCGCCGACCGGACCCCGCCGTCGACGTAGCGGTGGCCCTCGATCGTCACCGCCGGCCAGACACCGGGCACCGCGCAGCTCGCCGCGACGGCGTCGACCAGCGGCACGCCCGAGTCGTTGCCGAACACGCGCGGCTCGCCCGTCGAAGCGTCGACCGCGACGATCGACAGCGCCCGGGTGGGCCACTCGTGCGACGGCAGCCGCGACTCGATCACCTCGCGGCGCTTCTCCTCCGGCACGGTCTCGGCGGCCAGCGCGAACGCGCCCACGGCCTGCCGCAGCTGGGCCACCGTGCCCCCGCCGGACAGCACCGACGCGAACTCCGCGCCAAGCTTCTCCACGTCCAGATCAGCCGAGATCTCCGTGGCCTGCCGCGCCGGATCGGTCTGCCGCACGTACAGCTCGCCCAGGCTCAGGCCGCTCCCGATCTGCGCCGCGACGGCCGACCCCGCCGACGTGCCGACGATCAGGTCCGCCCCGCTCACGTCCCGCCCGGTGTCCGCGAGGCCGGTCAGCAGCCCCGTGATCCACGCGATTCCCGCAACTCCTCCGCCACCCAGTACCAACGCCTCGGTCATGGGCCCCAGTCTGCCAGCGGGGTCCGACAGTTTCAGGCGGACGGCCAGTCAGCCAGCGAGAGCCCGGTGATCCGTTCGTACGCCTCCACGTACCGGGCGCGCGTCGCGGCCACGACGTCGTCCGGCAACGGCGGTGGCTGCGTGTTCGACGCCCGGTCCCAGCCGGAGTCAGGACCGGTGAGCCAGTTGCGCACGTACTGCTTGTCGAACGACGGCTGCGTGCGGCCGGGCTCGTACCCCTCGGCGGGCCAGTAGCGCGAGGAGTCCGGCGTCAGCACCTCGTCGGCGAGGACGAGACGACCTTGAGTGTCGAGGCCGAACTCGAACTTCGTGTCCGCCAGGAGGATCCCGCGCTCGGCGGCGAGCTCCGCGCCCCGCCGGTAGACGGCGAGCGTCGCGTCGCGCACCTCGGTGGCGCGCTCGAGCCCGATCTCCGCGGCGACGACCTCGAACGTCACGTTCTCGTCGTGCGCACCCAGCTCGGCCTTCGTCGCCGGCGTGAAGATCGGCGATGGCAGCTTCGCCGCTTCCACCAGCCCGGCCGGCAGCTCGACCCCGCACACCGCGCCCGTGCGCTGGTAGTCGGAGAACCCGGACCCCGTGAGGTAGCCGCGCGCGACGGCCTCGACCGGCAGCATGTCCAGGCGCCGGACGAGCAGCGCGCGGCCGCGGACCTCGGCGGGGATGCGCGGGTCGTCGTAGGCCTCGAGGTGGTTCGGGATGAGGTCGGCGAGCTGGGTGAACCAGAACACGCTCATCGCGGTCAGGACCCGGCCCTTGTCGGGGATGGGCGTGTCCAGCACGAAGTCGTAGGCCGAGATGCGGTCGGAGGTGACCAGCAGCAAGTGGTCGTCTCCCACGGCGTAGAGCTCTCGCACCTTGCCTGCGGCGATCTTCGGGTAATCGGCGAGCGTCGTCACGGCTGCACCCTAACCCGAGGGCGTTCGGATCGAGGATGATGCAGGTCATGCGCTACCGCTGGATCTCGTTCACCACCGACTACGGCCTGCGCGACGGCTTCGTGGCCGCCTGCCACGGGGTGATCGCGCGATTGGCGCCCGACGTGCGCGTGCTCGACGTGACGCACCTCGTGCCGCCCCAGCAGGTGCGTCCCGGCGCGGCGGTGCTGGCGCAAACGGTCCCGTCGCTGCCCGAGGCTGTGCACCTGGCCGTGGTGGACCCAGGGGTGGGGACCGCGCGGCGCGGTGTCGTCGTGGTCGCAGCCGGTGGTGTGCTGGTGGGGCCGGACAACGGGCTGCTCCTGCCCGCCGCGGCGGCGCTCGGCGGCGTGCGCGCGGCGTACGAGATCGACGTCCCCGACCCGGAGTCGGCGACCTTCCACGGCCGCGACGTCTTCGCTCCCGCCGCGGCCCGGCTGGCGCTGGGCGCCGAACCCGCGTCGTTCGGCCCCGCGGCCGCGGACCTCGTGCGCCTGCCGGAACCGCTCGTGGCCGCGTTCCCGGGCAAGCTCGTCTCCGACGTGCTGACCGTCGACCACTTCGGCAACGTCCAGCTCGCCGCGACGCCGGCCGATCTGGAGCTGTCCGGCCTCACCGGCTCGGTCACGGTGCACAGCAACCGCGTCGCGCTGACCGCGGCGATCGGGCGCACCTTCGGCGACGTGCCGCCGGGAGCGAATCTGGTTTTCACCGATTCCGCGGGCCACCTCGCCATCGCCGTGAACGGTGGATCCGCTGCTGCGGTACTGGATTTGGGCGCCGCTGAAGAATGCACGATCACCGCTTCCCCAGGCGGCTGAGGACACCCGCCCCCTTGCCAAAACCCGCGCACGACAGCGAACGTGAACGGCGGAGGGCGGAGGGCGGACAATGGCGGCGTTGCTTTCACACGGGAACAAGGTGATTTCCGACGGATTCTTCCGCGACGACGGCCTCGATTTCCAAACGCGCGGAGTTCTGGGGCGCGCCGTGCGCGGGGCGAGTGAAGTCGGGGAAGTGCTCGCGACCGTGGCGCGCGTGCGCCGCGCCGGGGACTGGGCCAAGCAGTGGGAGCGCACGGCGCGGGAAGTTCAGTCGGAAGCCGAACGGGCGCGCGAGCGGGGGCACGCCGTCAGCGCGCAGTCGGGTTTCCTGCGGGCGGCCACGTACTGGGCGTGTGTCGTCGACGGCCTCTCGACGGAACCGGACACGGCCGCGCTGAAGGAAGCGTTCGTGGCCCACCGCGAATGCTGGGACGCCGTGGTCGACTGCTCGCAAGGCGCCTTCGTGCGCGTCCCGGTGCCGTACGAATCGACGCAGCTGCCCGGCTACCTCCTGCGCCCGGACACGTCCGGCGCGCCACGGCCGACGCTCGTCGTCACCAACGGCAGCGACGGCGCGATCAGCGACCTGTGGACGTCGGCCGCCGCCGGGGCGCTCGCGCGCGGCTGGAACGCGTTCCTCTACGACGGCCCCGGCCAGCAGTCGATGCTGTTCGAGCAGGGCACCTTCTTCCGGCCCGACTGGGAAGCGGTGCTGACGCCCGTTGTCGACACGCTGATGGCGCGGGTGGACGTCAACCCGGTCCGGCTCACCGGCTACGGCATCAGCCAGGCCGGCTTCTGGCTGCCCCGGGCGCTCGCGTACGAGCACCGGCTGGCGGCCGCCGTGATCGATCCCGGCGTGGTCGACGTGTCGGCTTCGTGGACGCGCTCGCTGGGCAAGAGCATGCGGGCCGCGCTCGAGGAGGGTGACCGCGAGGCGTTCAACCGGAACGTGGGACTGGCCGTGCGGATGCCCGGGCTCCGCCGCACGCTGACGTTCCGCGGCCGCCCCTACCGCCACGAAGACTGGTACGACCTGTTCACCGAAGTCGCCCGCTACCGGCTCGACGACGAGACCATCGCCGGGATCACCACGCCGCTGCTGATCACCGATCCCGACGACGAGCAGTTCTGGCCCGGGCAGTCGAGCCGGCTCGCCCAAGGCGTGCGCGCGAGCGGCGGCCGGGCCGACCTGCTGCGGTTCACCGTCGAGGAGGGCGCCAACGAGCACGTGCAGCCGCTGGGCCGGCTGCTCACGGAGAACCGGATGTTCGACTGGCTCGACGAGCACCTGCCCGGTTAGAGCACCTCGGACAGGAACTGCCGCAACCGCGGGCTGCGCGGGTCGTCGAAGACCTGCTCCGGCGACCCCTGCTCGACGATGCGGCCGGCGTCCATGAACGCCACCTCGTCGGCGACGCTGCGGGCGAACCCCATCTCGTGCGTGACCACGATCAGCGTCAGACCCCGCTCGGCCAGGCCGGCCATGAGGTTCAGCACGCCCTTCACCAGCTCCGGGTCCAGCGCGGACGTCGCCTCGTCGAACAGCATCACCTCGGGGTCCATCGCGAGCGCCCGCGCGATGGCCACGCGCTGCTGCTGCCCGCCCGAGAGCGCCGACGGCCGGTACGGTGCCTTGTCCGCCAGGCCGACTTCCGCGAGCCGGGCCCGCGCGATCTCGGTGGCCTCGTCCTTCGCCAGCCCCTTCACGCTGCGCAGCGGCAGCACGATGTTGTCCAGCACACTGCGGTGCCCGAAGAGGTTGAAGTGCTGGAACACCATGCCCACGCGCTGGCGCAACTCGTCGGCGTTCGCGTGGATCACGCTCTCGCCGTCGAGCAGCAGGTCGCCGGAATCGGGTTCCTGCAAGCGGTTCACGCAGCGCAGCAGCGTCGACTTGCCGGAACCGGACGGGCCGATGACACACGTCGTCCCGCCCGAGGGCACGCGCAGGTCCACCCCGCGCAGCACTTCCAGCGTGCCGAAGCTGACGTGGACGTCGCGAAGCTCCACACTGGACGAACGCACCGCGGCGGTCACCGGCTCATCCCCGTTCCACTGGTCACGAGCTGGAGATCGCCGCCGTCGCCGGCGCGGACCTTGCGGCCCGTCTGCAGCCGCTTGTCGATGTAGTTCACCAGGTGCGTGAGCGGCACGGTGATCACCAGGTACACGAACCCCGCCGCCACCAGTGGCGACAGGTTGCCCGTGTTGGCGGCGAGGTCCTGGCCGATGCGGAACAGCTCGCGCTGCGACGTGATGAACCCGAGGAAGTACACCAGCGTCGAGTCCTTCACCAGCGCGATGAACTGGTTCACCAGCGCGGGCAGCACGCGCCGCACGCCCTGCGGGATCACGACCAGCACCATCGCCTTGGTGTAGGTCATGCCGAGCGCGCGGCTGGCTTCCATCTGTCCTTTGTCGACGCTCTGGATGCCGGCGCGGAAGATCTCACCGATGTAGGCCGCCGCGATCAGGCTCAGTGCGGTGATGCCCAGCGGGTACGGGTTCGTGCCGACGAGCGGCCGCGCGAGCGTGCCGAGGCCCTGGCCGATCACGAGGATCGTCAGGATCGCCGGCAGGCCGCGGAAGATGTCGGTGTACACGCGGGCCGGCCAGCGCAGCCAGACCTTCGTGGACAGTCCCATCACGGCGAGCACCATGCCGAGCACGGTGCCGATGATCGCCGACGCACCGGCGAGGATCAGCGTGTTCGCCAGGCCCGTCTTGAGCAGGTCGGGGAACACCTGCCAGAGGTACTGCCAGTTCAGGAAGGTGTCGAGGAACTGATCCATCGCGGACTACTGCCCCCGCGCGAAGTCCGCCGGCACCGGCGCGTCGGCCTCGAACTGCTGGTGCACCTTCTTCCAGGTGCCGTCGGCGACGACCTTCTTGATGCCGTCGTTGAGCTTGCCGAGCAGTTCGTTGTTGCCCTTCTTCACCGCGTACCCGTGCGGGATCGTGGTGGTGATGGACTTGGTGACCTTCAGTCCCGGGTTCTTCGCCGCGTAGTCCTCGGCGGAGGCCTGGTCGAACACCGCGCCGTCGATCGCGGCCGACTTCAGTGCGCTCAGCGCCGCCGCGTCGTTCGGGAAGCGCACCGCCTGCGCCTTGGGCGCGTTGGCCGCGAGCCACGTGTCGGACACGGTGCCCTGCACCACGCCGATCCGCTTGCCCGCCAAGGAGTTCTCGTCGGTGATACCCGCCGTCTCCTTGGCCTCGATGCCGAGGGACTGGTAGTTGTACGGGTCGGAGAAGGCGACGGTCTGCTTGCGCGCGTCGGTCTGCGCGATGCCCGCGCTGCCGATGTCGAACGTGCCGTTGGCGACCTGGCCGAGCAGCGCGGAGAAGTCGACCGAGACGAACTCGACCTTCAGGCCCTCCTTGGCCGCGATGTCCTTCAGCAGCTCGTTGTCGAACCCGGTGAACTGGCCGTTCTCCTGGTACGCGTTGGGCCGCGAGTCGCTCAGCGTGCCAACGCGCAGGGTGTCCCCGCCGCTGCCGCTGCCGCCGCACGCGGTGAGCGTGGCGGTGAGTGTCGTCGCCAAGACGGCGGTGACGAAGATCCTCTTCATGTCACTCCTCAGCTTTCCGGCCGGAACAGTCGATGCAGCTTAGGGCAGTCACGCGTTCTTCACCGGCAGACCGGGACCGCCCCGGGTGAGCTCCTTCGCCACCGGCGCCTGCTTGAAGAACTGCGCGTGCAGCCGCGCGACGGTGCCGTCCGCGATGGCCTTCGCGAGGCCGTCGTTCAGTTTGGTCAGCAGGTCCGGATCGGACTTCGCGACGGCGTAGGCCGACGGCGTGTCCTTGTCCAGCACGGTGTAGCCGAACTCGAGCGGGACACCCGGGTTCTGGTCGAGGTACTTCTGCCCGATGTCCTTCGGCACGACCCAGCCGTCGAGTGCCCCGCTGCGCAGCTGCGCGAAACCCGCGTTGTAGTCGGGGAAGCGCACCACCTGCGCGCCGGCGAGCTTGCCCGCGAACTCGTCCTGCACACTGCCCTGGACCACGCCGAGCCGCTTGCCCGCGAACGCGCCGGCTTGCGTCAAGCCGGCCCCGTTCTTGGTCACGACGGTGGTGTAGCTGGTGTCGTAGCCGTTGGAGAACGCCACGGTCTTCTTGCGCGCGGCCGTCGCGGAGATCGTCGAGCTGCCGATGTCGAGCTGCCCGCCCGCGACCTTCGCCAGCAGTCCCGAGAACTCGGTGCCGACGAATTCGACCTGGAAGCCCTCGCGCTTCGCGATGTCGCGCAGCAGTTCGTTGTCGTAGCCCGTGAACTGGCCGTTCTCGAGGTAGATGCTCGGCGGCGCGTCGGTGAGCGTGCCGACGCGCAGGGTCTGCGCGTCCGACGACGAACCGCACGCGGTGAGCGCGATGGCGGAGCTGACCACGACGGCGAAGGTGCTGAGGAGCTTTCTCATTCTTCTTCCCAGTGACTGCGGGCAGGAAAAACGCCAGGCCGCGGGGTGCGGCCTGGCGCTTCCGGGTTCGCCGTCCAAATTAGGGATTTCGCCCGATCGAGTAACTCCGTCTCAGAGAGTGGACGCGGTGCGCGCGGTCACAGCGGGGCCGTGGTGGCGCTGGTCGAGCTGGCCGTGGACCACGGCCCGGCCGGGTACGCGACCGGTGCGGGGACCGCCGGGATGAGCAAGGTCACGACACTGGCCCGGTCTCGGCGCACCGCGCCTTGCCGCCGTTGAACGTGGCCCGCAGCCAGGACAGGTACAGCTCGTTCGCCTTCGGGGCGGCGAGCTCCTCCTGGATCGCGTGCCCGCTCCCGGTGACGAGGTTCGTGGCGAGGCACGCGGTGGGCAGGAGCTTCTTCTCGTAGGTCTGGAACGCCTGCGCGCTCCCGCACTGCGGCGTCGGCGACGGCGGGGCGCCCACGGGGTTTCCTTCGCAGTAGTGGCGGTCGAACTGGCCGACGGCCACCAGCGCGGGCACCGTGATCCGCGCCGCCTGCGCTGCCGCGGCCGCACCTTGGGGCCGCGACGACAGTTCGGTGTCGGAGAGGGTGCCCTGGTGGGCGCCGATCGCCGCGAGCGCGTGCGGGTCGGTGCCCGGGCCGTGGACGAGCCCGATCTGCTCGACCTTGTCGGGCAGCACGGTGACGTACCCGTCGTCCAGCCCCCGCCACCGGGTCCCGACGGTGCGCGCCGGCACCTGGTAGAGCTTGTCGAGCTGCAGGGTCTCCTGCGTCACGGCGGCGCCGTACCCGGTGAGGACCAGCGCGTCGAGCGCCCCGGCGTGCCGCGCCGCGACGCCGGCCAGCGTGCCGGAGCCCAGCGAATGGCCGACCCCGACGACGGTGTGCCACGTGGTGCCGAACACCTTCGCGTCGGCGCGCAGGGCCGTCGCGACCTGGTCCACAGTGGACACTTGCGCGTCGTACGTGACCGACTTGCTCGACGCGGGCACGGTCGACCGGCCGGTGCCGAGCCGGTCGAGGGCGTACGTCGCGTAGCCCTCGGCCAGCGCCGCGCGCACGAGGCTGTCCGACGGCAGTTCGGGCAGGTTCCAGTAGTCGGCGTTCTCGCCACCGCCGCCGACCAGCAGCAGCACGGTCCCGTTGCCGTTCGCCGGGGTGCACAGATCACCGGTGAGCCGGCCCGGCGCGGCCACGCCGGGCACGGAGACGGGGGTCGGCACCTCGCGGCACGACGAGGTGGCGGCCGCGGGGGCCGGCGGCGGGCTGCTCGCGCAGGCCGCGGCCAGCACGCCGATCAGCAGGAGGAGCGGGGCACGGCGGGCGAGGGGCATCGTCGACTCTCTTCTGTCGCCAGTGCCCCGAGGCTAGGAAGCCGCCTCGCTCCGCGGTAGCCGGATTTTCCTTCGGGTCCCGTCAGCGTTGCTTACAGGATCGGGCGCGGGGAGTAACCGGCCGCGTCCGGGAAGCGCTCCAGCACAGTGGCCACCCGCTGCGCCACCTCTTCGACCTGCTGCGGCGCCACGCCGGTGAACGAGATGCGGTCGGCGAGGAGTTTGTCCAGGTCACCGCGGTCCAGCGGCAACCGGTCGTCGGCGGCGAGGCGGTCGAGGAGGTCGTTCCCGGCGCCGCGCTCGCGCATGGCCAGCGCCACCGAGACGGCGTTCTCCTTGATCGCCTCGTGGGCGGTCTCGCGACCGACACCGCCGCGGACCGCCGCCATGAGGACCTTGGTCGTCGCGAGGAACGGGAGGTAGCGGTCGAGTTCGCGCTCGACCACGGCCGGGAACGCGCCGAACTCGGACAGCACCGTGAGGAAGGTCTCCAGGAGGCCGTCGAGGGCGAAGAAGGCGTCCGGCAGCGCGACGCGGCGCACGACGGAATCGGACACGTCGCCTTCGTTCCACTGGTCGCCCGCGAGTTCGCCGATCATCGACAGGTGGCCGCGCAGGATCACGGCGAGACCGTTCACGCGCTCGCACGAGCGGGTGTTCATCTTGTGCGGCATGGCCGACGACCCGACCTGCCCCGGCTTGAAGCCCTCGGTCACGAGCTCGTGGCCCGCCATGAGGCGGATCGTCTTGGCGAGGCTCGACGGCGCCGCGGCCAGTTGCACGAGGGTGGACAGCACGTCGAAGTCCAGCGACCGCGGGTAGACCTGCCCGACGCTGACGAAGTGGTTCCGGAAGCCCAGGTGCTCGGCGATCCGGCTCTCCAGCTCGTCCAAAGTGGACTCATCGCCCAGCAGGTCGAGCATGTCCTGCGCCGTGCCGACGGGACCCTTGATGCCGCGCAGCGGGTAGCGCTCGATGAGGTTGTCCAGGCGCGCGAACGCGACCAGCAGCTCGTCGGCGGCCGTCGCGAAGCGCTTGCCCAGCGTGGTGGCCTGCGCGGCGACGTTGTGCGAGCGCCCGGCCAGCACCAGGTCCGAGTGCTCGACGGCCAGCGCGGCCAGCCGGGCGAGCACGGCGGCGACCCGGCTGCGCATCAGTTCCAGCGACCGCAGCTGCTGCAGCTGCTCGACGTTCTCGGTGAGGTCGCGCGAGGTCATGCCCTTGTGCACGTGCTCGTGGCCGGCGAGGGCGTTGAACTCCTCGATGCGGGCCTTCACGTCGTGGCGCGTCACGCGCTCGCGCTCGGCGATGGACTTGAGGTTCACGTCCTCGACCACGCGCTCGTAGTCGGCGAGCACGCCGTCAGGCACCTCGACGCCCAGCTCGTTCTGCGCGCGGAGCACGGCGAGCCACAGCTGCCGCTCCAGCACCACCTTCTGCTCGGGCGACCACAGTTGCACCAGCTCGGGCGAGGCGTAGCGAGCGGCGAGGACGTTGGGAATCCGGGGCTTGTCCGTCACGCGGCCACGATACCTGTGCAGGTCAGCGGTGGGCGGGGCCGGTGGGACCCGCGAGGGGTCCCACCGGTTCGGCCTGACCGGCCTCGGCACCCCGCGCGCCGAGCCGGCGAAGAGCTTGGCACACGGCACCCGGGGAAGGCGAGGGGTTTACCCCTCGGAAACGGTTCCGGTCACGGTCAGCGACGTCTTCTCGCCCGGAGCGAGCGTGGTCAACGGCCCGAGCGCCTCCAGCTCGACGATCCGCGCGGGCGGGTCGAGGTCACCCAGCTCGGCGATCGGCGCGGGCAGCGGGTGCTCCAGCCAGATCTCCAGCGGCGACCCGGCGTCGGGGTACTCGGCGCCGGATTCGACGTCGAACGACAGCGTCAGCGTCACCCCGGAGACCCCGCACGACACCCAGCCCGCCGTGTCCGGCACGCCGAGCTTGCCGACGACGTCCTGCGGCGGCACCACGACCGTGGCACCGTCCACTGTGTACTTCGGATTGCCCGTGCCCGCCACGAGCTCCACCACGGCGGGCGTGCGCACGCTGGCGAGCCCGGCGGTGACGGCGCCGCCGCCGGGCAGCTGCGTGACGTTCCACAACGCCCAGCGCACGGGCCGCTCGGCGCAGTTCTCCGCCGTGAGGCGCAGCGTGTACGAAGCACCCGAGCCGAGCGTGAACTCACGCGTGAGCCGCAGGCCCGTGCGCGGGTCGACCGCGCTGGTCAGGGTGATCGCGGTGCCGGAGAGCCCGGAGACGGAGAACGGGCCCGAGTCGAGCACGGGGTCCGGCGGCCCCGCCCACTGCTCGGGCCCGTCCCAGCCCTGCGGCGCGGGCCAGGTCTTGTCCCCGCCGTAGTTCACCCAGTCGCCCATGCGCCCGGAGTTCGGCACCGGGTCGCGCCCGTCGAGCGGCCGCAGGTCGTCGCCGAGCACGGCGGGGTTGCGCCACAACAGCTCGACGCCGGCCTCGGCACCACCGTGCACCAGCGACAGCAGCCGCCCGCCGAGCGCCGGAACGACGCCCAGCCGCAGCACGCCGTTGTCGAGCCAGTGCACGTCGGTCACCATTCGGCGAGACTCCCGTCGTCGAGGCGCCACACCGGCGAGCGCCACTGGTGCCCGACCTCGTCGGCGCGGCGCACGGCGGCTTCGTCGATCTCGATGCCCAGGCCCGGGCCGGTCGGGCGCGCGGCGTACCCGTCGGTGAAGCGGAACAGCGCCGAATCCGCCAGGTAGCTCAGTGCCTCGGTGCCCTGGTGGTAGTGCATGCCGAGGCTCTGTTCCTGGATCAGGAAGTTCGGCGTCGCGAACGCGACCTGCATCGAGGCCGCGAGCGAGATCGGGCCGAGCGGGCAGTGCGGCGCGAGGCTCGCGCCGTAGACCTCCGCCAGCGCCGCGATGCGCCGCAGCTCCGAGATGCCGCCGGCGTGCGACGGGTCGGGCTGCACCACCGCGACACCCGCGTCGAGCACGGGCTTGAACTCCCAGCGCGAGTAGAGCCGTTCGCCGAGCGCGACGGGCACCGTCGACGCCGAGACGATGGACGCGAGCGCCCCGCCCTGGGTCTCGGGCAGCACCGGTTCCTCGACGAACATCGGCTGGACCTCTTCGAGCATCTTCACCAGCCGGCGCGCCATCGCGGGCGAGACGCGGCCGTGGAAGTCGATGGCGAGGTCACGGTCCGGGCCCAGCGCTTCGCGGGCCTCGCGCGCGCGGGCGAGTGCCGCGGTGGCTTCGCCGGGTGACGCGATGGGCGCGAGCGGGCCCGCCACGTTCATCTTCACCGCCGTGAAGCCCGCTTCGACCTGCGCCGACACCGCGTCGAAGATGCCCGACGGCCGGTCGCCGCCGACCCACGAATACACCCGCACGCGGTCGCGGACCGGCCCGCCGAGCAGCTCGTGCACGGGCACCCCGCGCACCTTGCCGGCGATGTCCCACAACGCGTGGTCGAACCCGGCCAGCGCGCTCGAGAGCACGGGCCCGCCGCGGTAGAACCCGCCGCGGCGCAGCGTCTGCCAGTGGTCCTCGATGCGCAGCGGATCCTGGCCGACGACGAGCTCGGCCATCTCGTGCACGGCCGCGCGCACCGTTTCGGCGCGGCCCTCGACCACGGGCTCGCCCCAGCCGGAAATGCCCTCGTCGGTGCTGACCTTGAGGAACAGCCAGCGTGGCGCGACGAGGAACGTCTCGATACCGGTGATCTTCACCTGGCCCCCCTTTCTTAAGAGACGCGGTCTAAGCGGAATCCTTGGCGGCCGACCAGCCGCCGTCGACGGTCAGGTCGGCGCCCGTGACGAACGAGGCCCCGGGCGAGAGCAGGAACGCGATCACGGCGGCCACCTCGGCCGGGTCGCCGAGGCGCCCGGCGGGCGTCGCCCGCGCACTGCGTTCGATGTCCTCTTCACTGATCCGGTCCCACGCCTGCGTGCGCACGGGCCCGGGCAGCACGGAGTTCACGCGCACCTCCGGCGCGTACTCCACGGCGAGCTGGCGCGCCAGCGAAACCAGCGCGCCCTTGCTCGCCGCGTAGGCCGGGTGGCCCGGCAACCCGAACCGCGCGTGCACCGAGGACACCAGGACGACGGCCCCGCGGCGCGCCCGCAGCGACGGCAGGCACGCCTTCACCGCGAGGTACGAACCGGTGAGGTTCACGTCGACCTGGTGCTGCCACTGCTCCCGCGCCAGTTCGTGGAGCGGGCCGGTGGCCGGCACGTACGCGTTGCTGACCAAAGCGTCGACCTCGCCGGCCAGCTCGCTGACCTGCCGCCAGGTCTCGTCGGCCGTTACG
This sequence comes from Amycolatopsis sp. NPDC051903, assembly GCF_044452505.1. NCBI lineage: Bacteria > Bacillati > Actinomycetota > Actinomycetes > Pseudonocardiales > Pseudonocardiaceae > Amycolatopsis > Amycolatopsis sp. NPDC051903. The sequence continues at coordinate 415,592 of NZ_JBITBT010000003.1, forward strand.
TCGCCGCGCACGCCGGCGAGGTCGTCGGGGAGGGGAGCGACGTCCACACCCACGACGCGGTAGCCGTCGGCCTGCAGCCGGCGGGCCGTCGCGGCGCCGATGCCTGACGCGGCACCGGTCACCACGGCCGTCGGGTTGTCTGGTGTGGACATCGCCAATCCTCCTGTCAGAGCTTGTCTACGCGGACATGGTCGTCCGGACCACGCACCCCGAGCCAGACGCCATTCGCGTCAGCCGCACCGCCGAGGGTGCCGACGACACTGCCGGACGGGTACTTCGGCTGCTTGAACCAGCCGGAGAACGTGGTGCCGGTCCGGTCGTTCTGCCACAGCGTGTAGTCGCTGGCCAGCGCGAACACCGACACCTTGTCGCCCTGCGCGACGAGCGTCGGGCTGCTCGAGATCGTGCCGCCGATCGACGTCCAGTCCGACCACGAGCCGTCGGTGCCCTGAGTGCGGACCCACACGCCGTCGTCCGGGGTGCGGACGGCCACCGTGGTGCCGGCCGTCGAGGTGGCGGCGCCGGGACGGCCGTAGATCTGCTGGTCGTTCGGCGAACCGAGTGAGGACCAGCGGCCGTCGGTGGTGCGGGTCCAGACCTTTCCGTCGGTGCCCCGGGTGTAGAGCGTGCCGTCGGCGGTCACCGACGGCGAGTCGGTGAGGTTTCCGCCGAGCGCGCGCCAGCCGCCCCAGTGCTTGCCGTCGTAGGTGCGCTGCCACACCGCGTTGTCCAGACCACGGACGTAGACGTCGACGCGGCCGTCCGGCCCCGCGTTCGCGGCCGGCTGGCCCAGGAACGGACCGCCGATCACCGGACCGCCATCGAGGCCCTGCACCTGCAGCACCCCGGCCGGGCCGCGGGTGAAGGTGACGGTCTTGCCGCCCGTGCGCACGACGGCCGGGCTTGCCGACGCACCGCTCGCGACGCTGGTGCCGGGCACCAGGTCCGTGCCGTGCAGCTTCAGGAACGCCGTGCCGTGCGCGGGAACCGTGACGGTGTAGGACCCGGTGGCGCTGCCGCGGTCGGCGCGGGCGCGCAGGTCGCGGATCGAGACCTGGCCGGCGAGGCCGGCGTCGGCGAAGTTCAGCGTCATCGGCGTCGCCGCGTCACCGCGGTTCAGCAGCACCACGGCGCGGTCACCGTCTTGCGACAGGCGCTTGCTGTAGGTGTCGGTGGACCCGTTCGAAGCCACGCGGACGCCCTGGATCCCGAGCTTGTCCTGGTCGACGGCGATGATTTCGGGGTTCTTCAGCGTGTCGATCATCGACTGCCGCAGGGTGCGCGGGTCCGAGCCGATGATGAGCGGGGAAGCCATTTCCGCCCACAGCACGAACTGGGTCGTCGACTCCTCCTCGTTCATCTCGAGGGTGCCCTGCTCGGTCTTGCGCATCGGGATCAGGAAGTCGGGGTCGTTCCAGTGGCCGGGGCCGTTGGCCTCGGGGTGCGCCGCGTTCACGTCGGCGTTGCGCAGCATGTCCTTGTAGATCCCCTCGTACGGGGTTCCGAAGGCCACGTCGGTGTTGGTGCGCCAGGAATCGGCCACGAGCGGGCCGAAGGTGTAGGAGACGCCGGCGGTCTGGCTCGGCGTGTGCGGCACGCCCCAGTCGTCGGTCACCGGGTTGCAGATGTTCAGGATCATCTTGCGGCCCGCCTTCTGCAGGGCCGCGCTGAACTCGGTGTACGCCGTCTTCGGATCGAGGTTGTTCGCGATGCCGCACAGGAAGTCGACCTTGACGGCGTCGAACTTCCAGCTGGCGAAGCGCTTCGTGTCCTGCTCGTAGTAGCCCTGGCTGCCCGCGGCGCAGTTCTTGCCGTCGGACGGGCCCGCGTCGGTGTAGATGCCGGCGAGCAGGCCGCGGTCGTGGATGTAGCTGACCAGCGCGTCCATACCCGAGGGGAAGCGCTCGGGGTCGGGCACGAGGTTGCCCTGCGCGTCGCGCGGGACCTTGGCGTTCCAGCCGCCGTCGATCCACACGTACTTGTAACCGGCCTTGGCCAGGCCGCTCGACACGAGGTAGTCGGCGACCCCCTTCACGCCGGCTTCGGACACGGTCGGCATGCCGAAGTAGTTGTTCCAGCCCATGTACGGCGTCTGCGCCAGGCCGGAGTCGTAGTAGTCGGGAGCGCCCTGGTCCGCCGCGGTGTTCTGCGGCTGGAAGGGCGGACCGGCGGCCGGGGCGGCCGAAGCCGGAGCCGCGAGCCCGACCGCGACAGCCGCCACCACGGCGGCCGCGGAGGCGGAGAGCGCTCTGCGGGATCTGTGCGGGGAACGGGGGAGCATGTGGCGACACCTTTCGTCGTCGAAACAGCGCCGAACCAGGCCGTGATCGTTTCCGGCCCGCGAGCAGCATGCCGGGGCCGCGGAGGCTGCGTCAAGAATAAATCCTAAATTAAGATTTGACGCGGTATGCTTCCCGCGATGAACGACACCGAAGTCCTCACCCTCGGCGAGGCGATGCGCTTGCTGCTCGCCGAACCCGGCGTCGCCCTGCGGCGCGCCCACCACTTCACCGCGTCCGTGGCCGGGGCCGAAGCCAACGTGTCGGTCGGCCTCGCGCGGCTGGGCCACCGCGTGCGCTGGCTCAGCCGCGTCGGCGACGACGCGTCCGGCGCCGCGGTGCTCAGCGCACTGCGCGCCGAAGGGGTGGACGTCTCGGGCGTCGAGGTCGACGCGGCCGGGTTCACCGGGCTGCTGATGCGCGACGACACCCCGAGCCGCGGCATCGACGTGCAGTACCACCGCGCGGGCTCGGCCGCGTGCGCGCTCGGCCCGGAGTACGTCCGCGAAGCGGGGCTCGCCGGCGCGCGGCTCGTGCTCGTCTCGGGGATCACGGCGATGCTGTCGCTGTCCGCGCGCGAAGCCGTGCTGGCGCTGTTCGACCTGGCGCGCGCGGAGGGTGCGACGATCGCGTTCGACCCCAACGTACGGCTCAAGCTGGCTTCGCCGGCGCAGTGGCGCGAGACCGTGGGACCGCTGCTGCACCGGGCGGATCTGGTGTTCGCCGGTGAGGACGAGCTGGAACTGCTCGACGCGTCGGCGCGCGACCTCGTGCAAGCCGGGGTCGGCACGGTGGTGGTGAAGCAGCGCGACAAGGTGGCACGAGCGGTCACGGCCGAGTACGAGTGGACCCAGGACACGCTGGTCACCCGGGTCGTGGACCCCGTGGGCGCGGGTGACGCGCTCACGTCCGGCTACCTGTCGGCCTGGCTGCGCGGCGGTGCACCTGCCGAGGCGCTGCTGGCCGGGGCGGTGTCGGCGGCGCTCGTCGTCGGCACGCGCACGGATCTCGAAGGACTGCCGAACAGGGCCGAACTGGCCCGCACGAGCGCCGCTCTCTCGGGCGGCGAGGAGGTACATCGATGAGCTACCGGTGGGAGATCACGCACGCGGCCCTTCGGCAGGGGGTGGTGGGCATCGTGCGGACCGCGGACGCGGCGTCGGCGGTCGTCGCGGCGCGCGCGGCGCTGGACGCGGGCCTGCGCTCGATCGAGGTCCCGTTCACCAACCCCGGCGCCACGGCCGCGATCGAAGAGCTCACGGCCGCCTATCCCGACGCGGTGATCGGCGCCGGCACGGTGCTCGACGAGGCCTCGGCCGTGCTCGCGATCCGCGCGGGCGCGCGGTTCCTCGTGTCGCCGAACCTCGAGGCCGCCGTGATCCGCACCGCGCACCGCTACGGCGCGGCCGCGTTCCCCGGCGCCGGTTCGGTCACGGAAATCGTGCGGGCGCTGGAAGAAGGCGCCGACGCGGTGAAGGTCTTCCCCGCCACGGCTTTCGGGCCGCGCTGGGTCAAGGACGTGCGGGCCGCGCTGCCGCAGGCACCGCTCGTGCCGACGGGTGGAATCGCCCCCGAGGACGTGCCGGAGTGGCTCGCGGCGGGCGCGGTCGCGTGCGGCATCGGTTCGGCGCTCACGCGCGGAACGGCCGACGACATCCGCGCCCGCGTGGCCGCGCTCGTGAGGGAGGGCTCGTGACGGACGTCGTGCTGGTCGGCTGCTACACCGCCGAGATGGGCGGGAAGGGGGCAGGCCTCGCCACCTTCCGCCGTGATTCGGCCGGCGCGCTCACGTGGGAGTCGACGCTCGCCCTCAGGTCGCCGTCGTGGCTGGTCAAGCACCCGGTGCTGCCGGTGCTGTACACCACGAACGAGCACGACGACGGTGCCGTCTCCTCGGTGTCGCTTGTGGACGGTGAGCCTTCGGTGCTCGACGAGGAGGTGCCCAGCGGCGGAGCGCACCCGTGCCACCTCGCGGTGACGCCCGACGGCCGGTTCCTCCTCTGCGCCAACTACACCGGCGGCAGCCTCGCGGTGTTCGGACTCTCGGCCGAGGGCCGGATCACGGGCCGCACGGACCTCGTGCAGCACAGCGGCACCGGCCCGAACGAAGCTCGCCAGGAGTCCGCGCACGTCCACATGGCGGTACCGAACGCCGACGGGTCCGTCGTCAGCGCCGTGGACCTGGGCACGGACGAGATCCGCAGCTACTCGCTCTCGGCCGACGGGAAGCTGTCGCCGCTGGCCGTGTCAGCCTTGCCGCCGGGCAGCGGCCCTCGCCAGCTCGTGCGCTTCCCGGGGACCGATCTTGCGTACGTGGCGTGTGAGCTCTCCAGCGAGCTGCTGACGGTGCGGGAAACGGCGCCCGGCGCGTTCGAGGTCGTCGCGGCCACGCCGGCCACGCACGCGCCGTTCGAGGGCGAGAACATCGTGGCGCACCTGGAACTGCACGGCTCGGGCGCGTACCTGTCCAACCGGGGCGCCGACGTCGTCACCGCGTTCGCGGGCTCGCCGCTCACGGCCACGGCCGACCAGCCCAGTGGCAGGCACCCGCGCCACTTCGCCATCGCCGAGGGGACCTGCTACGTCGCCGCGCAGTCCGACGACGCGATCACGGCGTTCCCGCTCGACCGGCTGGGCGAGGCCGAGGTCGTGAAGTACCCGACGGGGTCGCCGAGCTTCGTGCTGCCGCTCGACCTCTGAGGCATTTCAAGCTTTTCCGGCCTCGGCCACGACGAAAACGCCCTGCCGGCTTCGGTCAAGCCGGCAGGGCGTTCTGCTGTGTTCAGACCCGGGTCAGGACGAACACGTCCGCGTCGCGCTCGGCGGTCCACTCGATCGGCAGGCCGGCGTGCGTGAGGTGGGCGCCGGAATACTCCTGGCCGTCCTCGTCGCGGTAGGTGGCGGCCGCGTCCAGGCCGTGCAGCCGGATCCGCGAGGACCGGCCCGGCACCAGCGGCGTGCCGACGAGCTCGCCGGTGCTCCACGCCAGCACCACGGTCTGCTCGCCCAGCGTGTACTGCGTCGCCGCCGTGGGCTCACCGGGTCCCGCCAGGACCCGGCACCGTCCCGTGTGGATGGTCGTGCGCAGCGCCTTGTACCGCGCGATCAGCTCCGCGGCTTCCTTGCGCTGCTCGGTGCTCCAGTGGCTCAGGTCCGCGCCGATGCCGAGCACCCCCGCCATGGCGAGCACGAAGCGGAACCGCAGCGAGCGCGGGCGCGGGTCGAAGACGCCGGGGGCGTCGGTGACCCACGAGCTCATCAGGTGCGGCGCGTGCGCCAGCAGGAAACCGTCCTGGATGCGCAGGCGGTCGAGCGGCGCGGTGTTGTCGCTGGGCCACACGACGTCGCTGCGCGACACCGTGGCCAGATCCGTGCGGCCCCCGCCGCCGGCGCACGATTCGACGATCAGCTCGGGGTACGTCGCGCGCAGGTGGTCGAGCAGCCGGTGGTAGTTCGCGACGTGCTCGGCGTCCAGATCCGCCGTGGGCGCACCCGGGCGGCCGCGTTCGGTCGGCGGGCGGTTCATGTCCCACTTGAGGTAACTGATCGGGTACGCGGTGAGCAGGTCGTCGAGGAACCCGCGCACGTACTCGAACACCTCGGGCTTGCCGAGGTCGAGCAGCAGCTGGTTGCGGATCAGCGTCGCCGGCCGGCCGTCGACGCGGTAGACCCAGTCGGGGTGTTCGGCGTAGAGCTTCGACTTCGGGCTGATCGCCTCGGGCTCGACCCACAGGCCGAAGTCGAGGCCCAGCGCGCGCACGGACTCCACGAACGCGCCGAAACCGCCTTCGAACGACGACTGCTCGGGCGTCCAGTCGCCGAGGCCGCCGGTGTCGTCGTCGCGGCCGACGAACCACCCGTCGTCGACCACGAACAGCTCCACACCCAGGTCCGCGGCCTGCCGGGCGAGGTCGAGCTGGCGCGAGCCGAGGACCTCGAACCCCGTGGCTTCCCACGAGTTGTAGAGCACCGGGCGCCGGTTGGCCAGCCGCGGGCCGGCGAGCTTGCGGGAGTACGCGTGCCACCCGCCGGCCAACCCGCCGAGGCCGTCCACACTGGACGCCAGCGCCAGCTCGGGAGTGGTCAGCGACGCGCCCGGCTCCAGGACGACCGGGCCCGGGCTGGGCAGGCGACCGGCGCGCACGCGGGTGAGACCGCTGGGCTCGATCTCCGCGTCGATCTCCCACGAACCCGACCAGGCCAGGGAAACGCCGTACGCGGGGCCGTCGGCTTCAGCCGCATCCTGCACGGCGAGCCACGGCACGTACTGGTGGCCCGGCACGCCGAAGCGGCTTTCCATCCGGAAGCCGCCGGCTTCGAGCACGGTCGAGCGGCGCGTGAACTCCTGCGACCACTGGCCGGTCAGGTACGTCAGCCGGGCGCCCTTCGAGCCGGTCGGCACGCACACGCCCGCCGAGCCGAGGCGGTCGATGCTGATCGCCGCGGAGCCGGTGTTGGTGAACTCGACCCAGCGGCACAGCACGTCCGTGCCCGGTTCGGCGCGGTAGCACTGGACCGCGCGCAGGCCCGTCACCTCGTCGGTGAAGGCCAACCGCAGCTCGGTGTCCGTGGACTCGTCGGCCGCGAACCGCCACCACGAATCACCGGCCACGGCCAGATCCGCACCCGAGAACGGCCGCAGGCCGCGCGGCGCGTACTCGACCGGCGCGGCGTCCGCGTCCGTGATGAAGTGCACGGAGCCGCGGTTGGCCAGCGGCGACGGCCCGTGCTCGACGCCGCGGGGACCCCACGCGACGAGCTCCAGCCACCGGTCTTCCGGTTCCAGCGCGACGGTGTACGAAGTGGACTCGAGTTCGAGCGTCCACCGGTTGGTCACTTGATCGCCCCGATCGCGAGTCCGGAGATGAAGTGCTTCTGGAACCGCAGGAACACGGCCACGGTCGGCACGGCGGCGATCACCGAACCCGCCGCGATCACGTTCCAGTTGGACACGTACTGGCCCTGCAGGCCGAGCAGCGCCGGCGTCACCGGCATCACGGACTCGGTGCGCAGCACGGTGATCGACCACAGCAGGTCGTTGAACGTCCAGGTGAACGCCAGTGCGCCGAGCGCCGCCAGCGCCGGGCGGGTCATGGGCAGGATGATCCGCCAGAAGATGGCGATCGCGCCGGCACCGTCGATGAGCGCGGCCTGCTGGATCTCGTCCGGGATGGACCGCATGAACCCCTGCAGCACGAACGTGTAGAAGCCGAGGCCGAAGCCCACCTGCACGATGATGAGCGCGGTGAGCGTGTCGTAGATGCCGAGCAGCTCCGACAGCTTCGACACCGGCACCAGCAGGATCTGCGGCGGCAGCAGGTTGCCCGAGAGCATCACGAGGATGATCGTGCGCCGGAACGGGATCTGGAACCGGCTCAGCGCGAACGCCGCGGCCGAGGCGAGCAGCAGTGACAGCAGCACGGTCGGGATCGTGACGATGAGGCTGTTGAGCATCGCCTGGCCACCGCCGCCGACGCCCCACGCCTCACCGAACGAGCCGAGGTCGAACGAGTGCGGCAGCGAGCCCAGGCCGTTGCTCGCGATGTCCGAAAAAGACCGCACGCTCGTGGTGAGCACGAGCACGATGGGCAGCAGCCACAGGATCGACAGGCCGGCCGCCACGAAGTGGAAGCCGAACGTGCGGCGCTGGTTGCGGTGGTTGCGCTTCGCCGGCACCCGCCGCTCCGGCGCGGACGCGGGCGCCGGCCGGGTCGTGGTCACGCTCACTGGTCCTCCCGGAACGCCCGCACGAGGTAGGTCACGATCACGCCGAACGCGAGGATGAAGATCACCACGGCCAGCGCGGACGCGTAGCCGAGCCGCAGCGACTGGAACGCGGTGGAGTACATGTAGGTGCTCAGCAACTCGGACGAGTGGTACGGCCCGCCCTTCGTCATCGACCACACCACGTCGAACGACCGCAGCGAGTCGATGATGATCACCGACAGGACCACCGAGTTGACGCTGCGCAGCTGCGGCCACGTCACGTGCCGGAACTGCTGCCACGCCGTGGCCCCGTCGAGCCGGGCCGCTTCGTACAGCGCGGGGTCGATGCCCTTGAGCCCGGCCAGGTACAGCACCATCACGTAGCCGAGCTGGCGCCACAGCGCCGGCACCAGCACCGCGTACAGCGCCGTCTTGGGGTCGGCGAGCCAGGGGTGTTCCCAGCTGCTCAGGCCGAGGCCGCCGAGGATCTTGTTGAACACGCCGTCGGGCTGGTAGATCACCTGCCAGATCAGCGCGGTCGCGACCAGCGAGAACACCACGGGCGTGAACAGCGCGGCCCGGTAGAACCCGACGCCCTTGCGGTCGCGGTTCAGCAGCATGGCCAGGCCGAGCCCGCCCACCGCCGAAAGGCCGCCGAACAGCACGAGCCAGATCACGGTGTCGAGCGCGGCCGTGCCGAAGATGTCGTCGGTGAACATCTCGGCGTAGTTGCCGAGCCCGACGAACTCCGGCGCGGACACGCCGTCCCACTTGGTCAGCGACAGGTAGAACCCCTGCAGCGCGGGCCAGAACACCCAGAAGCCCTCGACGGCGACCGGGACGAGCACGAACAGGAGCAGCACCGGCGGCACGCGGCGGACCGCGCGCCGTCGGCGCTTCACCGGGGCAGCCGGAGCTGCGAGCACCGCCATGTCAGCTCTGCCCCTGCCAGACCTTCTGGGCGGCCGTCTGCCAGTCGCTCAGGATCGAGTCGAGCTCGTTGGGCTTCTGGATGAAGCGGATCAGCGCGGCGTCGGCCGTCGGCTGCAGCGCGTCGGAGGAGTCGCGGTTGAAGAACTGCGTGAGCTCCTTGGCGTCGTTGAGCAGCTTCCGTCCCTTTTGGACCAGCGGCGTGCCGGAGTCCTTGGCCGACGGGTTCGCGGGCAGCACCGTGCCGGAGGAGTTCTTGATGTAGAGCTCCTGCGCCTCGGCCGTGGCGACGTACTTGAACCACTCCTTGACCTCGGCCACGTGCGGCGTGCGGGAGCTGGCGAAGAAGCCGTCGGTCGGCCCCTCCTCCGCGACCGGCACGCTCGGGTCGAGGATCGGGAACTGGAAGAAGTCGAGGTCGTCGAGGGCGTCCTTCGGGGCGGCGTCGGCGAAGAAGGTGCCGGTGAGCACCATGCCGGTCTTGCCCTGCAGCAGCACCGTGGTGGCGTCCTGGAACGCGATGGCCGTGCCGTTCGGGTCGGTGTAGGGCAGCGCCTGGCGCCACGGGTCGAAGACCTTCTTGACCTTCGGGTCGTCGAAGCGCTGCTTGCCGGCGAGCAGCTGGCGGTGGAACTGGGCGCCGTTGATGCGGATGTTGAGGTAGTCGAACCACGCCGAGGCGGTCCACTGCGTGTTGCCGCCCGCACCCATGCCGATCGGCGAGATGCCCTTGCCCTTCAGCGTCTCGCACAGCGCGAGGAACTCGCTCCAGTTCGTCGGCGGCTTCACGCCCCACTTGGCGAAGTTGGACTTGCGGTAGAAGAAGCCCCACCAGTAGTAGCTCGTGGGCACGAACACCTGGTGGCCGGCGCCGTCGCCGGAGAGCGAGCGCATGGCCTGGGAGTAGTTGCCCATCGTCTGCCACACGTCGCCGACGTCGAGCAGCAGGCCCTTCTGGGCGTAGCCGGACAGCAGCGAACCCGGGTACCAGGTGAAGGTGTCGGGCGGGTTCGCCGAGGTCAGGTAGCTCGGCAGCTGCGTGCGGAACGTCTCCGACGCGACCGTGTTGACCGTCGCCTTCGCCCCGCCCTTGTCGCTGAACGCCTTGGCGAGCGCCTCGATGGCGACCTTCGCCTGCGGCGACGAGAGGTTGGACTGGACGGTGACCGCACCGGCGGCCTGTTTCACCGGGCCGTTGGAGGCCGAGGTGGCGCACGCGGCGAGGAAGCTGCTCGAACCGAGCGCGCCCAGGCCGACGAGGCCGGCGTTGCGCAGGAAATGACGGCGGGACAGGCCTTCTGCAGTCGTCATCGCGGTGACCCCTTTGTCTGAATGGAGCGTCGCTCCCCTGCCGGGGAGTAACTGCTGGCACAGACTTGCAACCGGGGTGACACCTGTCAAGATGTATTCATAATTTATGACGTAATCGGGTCCGAGGTACGATGACTCCGCACTGCCGACTGAGGGGATCCACAGTGACCGAACACCGGCCCCGCGGTCTGCACGGCCAGACCGTGGAAACGCTCGCCGCCCGGATCCTTTCGGACGAATGGGGCGAGGGCACCGTGCTGGACCTGCCCGCGCTGCGCGAAGAGCTGGACATCAGCCTCACCGCGCTGCGCGAGGCGCTGAAAGTGCTGGCCGCCAAGGGCATGATCGACGCGCGGCAGAAGCGCGGGACGTTCGTGCAGCCCCGCGACCAGTGGAACGTGCTCGACGCCGACGTCATGCGCTGGCAGACCGCGGCGAGCGACAACCCGGGCCTGCTCGACGAGCTGACGGAGGTCCGCGCCGTCGTGGAACCCGCCGCCGCGCGCATCGCCGCCGAACGCGCGGGCGACGAAGACCTCGCCGCCCTGCGCACCGCGCTGGACGACATGGCCACCGCCGGGGACGACCCGGAGGCCAGCGTCCGCGCCGACCTGACCTTCCACCGCGCCCTGATGGCCGCCACGCACAACAACTTCCTCCTCCAGGTCGAACGCGTCATCGCCATCGGCCTCGCCGAACGCGACAAACTCGTCCACGGCTCCGGCCCGTCGGACAACCCGGTCCCCAGCCACCGCAAGGTCCTGGACGCCATCACCTCCCGCGACCCGGCCGCCGCGGAGACCGCCATGCTCGCCCTCGTGACGAAGTCCCGCGACGACTTGGACCGGGCGAAGAAATCGCGGCACTGAGCATCAATCCAACGGGTTGAACCAGCTCGAAGTGAGGTTCTCCGGCACTCCCGGTCGGCACCCGGGCTGTCGCGGTGCATCGACCTCGACGACGACGACGGATTCGCCACCGTTCCAGCCGACGATCGCGCGGTCACCGGCCGGGGCACCGGTCCAGTTTCGCCACGAGACGGGGGCGGCCGCACGGTCGCCGGGTTCCAGCACGACGTGCGCGGGGCGTCGCATTTCGGCGGACACGAGAGTGTCAGTCGGCAAGGGGACACCGTCGAGGCCGAGCGGCTGAACGCCCGGCTTCATCCCCGACCGGCATGTGCGCGTCCCGACGTTCTCCGCGACGACGGTGCCGCGCAGACCCTGGCCGTCGCGTTCCCAGTACAGCGAAACGGCCAGGTCATCAGGACCGCACAGCGGGACTTCACTCATGCCGAGTGGGACTCCGCCAGCGCGGCCTGAAGCATCCGCGCCGCCGCGGCGCGGGGGGCCGGGTCGATGGCGATGAGGGCGTTCACGACGGCGCCGTCGACCAGGGCGACGAGCTTTTCGAGCTCCGCGGGGGTCACGGGGGTGCCGGAGCGGGTGAAGATCGCCAGCAGCAGCTCGTTCAGCTGGTCGGACAACGTCCGCATCAACGGCCGCAGGTACGGGCGCCGGCCGGTGGCCACCAAGCGTTCGTAGCGCAGCAGCACGGCTTCCGCGTCGGCTTCCGGGTCGCCGCTGGGCGGGCCGAGCAGGAGGTCCAGCACGAGTTCCACCGTGGCCTGCACGCCGCGGTTGCGGGTCGCCAGCTCCTCGAGCTGCTGGCGCCCGTTGGCGAGCTCGACCTGCGAGTGGTGTTCGACCGCGGCGGTCACCAGGTCTTCGAGCGAGTCGAAGTAGTACGTGGTCGACGCCAGCGGCAGACCGGCCCGTTCGGCGACGGCGCGGTGGCGCACGGCGTCGAACCCGCCTTCGGCGAGCAGCTCCGCTGCGGCTTCGACGAGCGTCGCTCGCCGGCGCTCGCCCTTGGGGGTGGTCGCTGCTGCCGTCATGGCCGGTCATTCTGCCAGCCGAGGGGTCGGGGGCCCGTCAGAACCGGGGGGCCAGCGACGCCAGGAACCGACCCAGGTCACCTACGTACGGAACAGGTTGCCCGGAAGTACCCGGAGCGCTGACGAGCACGAGGGTCCCGCCGGTACCGGTGGCGGCACGCACCGTGACCGCGCCCGCCGGCTGGGCGGGCACCGTCACCGGAGCGCCGCGCGCGAAGACGGCGGCCGAGATCATCCCGTCGGGAACCGGGAACCCGGCGCCGAGCGCACCCGTCGTACAGGCGCTGCCCGGAGAGGCGTTGGCGGCGGAGAAGTGGCCTGGGAGCTCGCCAGCGAGGGCTGTGGCGAGCTCCCAGTCCACCGTGCACCCGGAGGCGCCTTCGACCCGAGGGCCGGTCCTCCCGTCACCGCTGTCTCCCTGCCGAGACGGCTGAGCCGGGAAGTCATTCCCCTCTCCAGTACCCAGAGGACGCATGGCCGACGCGCTGGGTTGCACGGGTCCGGCGGCCGAATTCATCACCGCACCCGAATCGGGCTTCCCGGCCACGAGGCCGAACGTCCCGAAGCCGACCGCGGCCAGCGCGACCGCGGCCCCACCAGCGGCGATGCGGTTGCGCCGCCGCAGCGTCTGCCGCTTGGACTCGCGCACGACGTCGTCGACGTCGAACGTCGGGGGCGGTACGTCGCCGGGAGCGCCGGAGAACATCGTCTCGAGGTCGCGCTCATCCATTCGTCTCCACCTCCCGGTCCAGTACCTGTCGCAGGTTCGCCAGCCCGCGCGCGGTCTGGCTCTTCACGTTGCCCTCGCTGCAGCCCAGCACCCCGGCCGCGGCCGTCACGTCCAAGCCCTCGAAGAAGCGCAGCACGAGCACCGCCCGCTGCTTCGGCGGCACCTCCTTCAGCGCCGCGAGCAGGTCCTCCCGCGTGGCGATGCGCTCGGCGAGCCCCGGGTCGTCCGACGCCGGTTCGGGCAGCACCTCGGTCTGCCACTCCCGCCGCCACGGCCGGCGCGACTCGTCGATGACGGCACGCACGAGCGTCTTGCGCACGTACGCGTCGGTCGCCGCGCGGTCCCTGATCTTCTTCCACCTCCGGTGCAGGGCGACGAACGCCGTCTGGGCGAGGTCGTCGGCCTTGTGCCAATCGCCACAGAGCAGGTACGCGGTCCGGCGCACGGCGTCACGCTTCGCGGAGAAGTACTCCGCGAACTCTTGTTCGTCGCGCTGGTCCACGCGGTCTGCTGCTCCGCTCTTCTACTGTCCGCCTGGATGACGGAACCGGGGGCGTCCACGGTTGCACGAGACCGGTGATTCCCTCCACCCCCGGCTCCGTTGATCGCGCGGGTGGCGGTGTGATGTGATCGCCGCGTGACCTCGACCCCCCTCGATTTTCGCTCCGACACCGTCACCCGCCCGGATCAGCGCATGCGCGCCGCCATGGCCGAGGCCGAGGTCGACGACAACGTGATCGGCACCGACCCGACCATCGCGCGGCTCGAGGAGCGCGTCGCCGGGTTGCTCGGCATGCCCGCCGCGCTGTGGACCCCCAGCGGGACCATGGCGAACCTGATCGCCCTGTCCGTGCACCTCCAGCGCGGCGACCGGTTCCTCGCGACGCGCGGTGCCCACGTGCTCACCAACGAACTCGGCTCCGCCGCGTGGCTCGCCGGCGGCATGCCCGACATCCTGGAGCACGACGCCGGCCCGGGCCGCTGCACGCCCGAGCTGCTCGCCGCCTCCATCGGAACGCCCGGCCCGTATTTCACGCTGCGCACCACGCTGCTGTGCCTGGAGAACACGCACAACGCGGCCGGTGGCGCCGTCACCCCGCCCGACGAGCACGCGCGGCTGGTGGCCGTCGCGAAGGAAGCCGGGCTGAAAGTCCACCTCGACGGCGCCCGCATCTGGCACGCGTCCGTCGCGCTGGGCCTGCCGCCGGCCGCGCTGACGGTCGGTGTCGACAGCGTGTCCGCGTGTTTCAGCAAGGGCCTCGGCGCGCCGGTCGGCTCCGTCGTCGCGGGCAGCGCCGAGTTCGTGGAGCGGGCGCGGCGCATGCGCCAGATGCTCGGCGGCGGCGTGCGCCAGGGCGGTGTCCTCGCCGCCGCGTGCCTGGTCGCGCTGGAGAACGTCGACGACCTGGCCGAGACCCACGAGCAGGCGCGCCGCCTCGCCGCCGGGCTCGCCGAGCACGGCTGGGGCGTCGACACGCCGGACACCAACATCGTGCTGGCCGAAGTCCCGGACCTGCGCACGGCGCTCGACTGGCTGGGCTCGCTCAGCATCCAGGCGCTGCCGATGGCGGGCAAGGTGCGGTTCGTGCTGCACCGCGACCTCGCGCCGACCGCCGTCGACGAGGCGCTGCACCGCATCAAGGCCGGCGCCGCGTGACCCACTGGATCGTGTTCGACTACGGCGAGGTGCTGTGCACGCGCACCACCGCCCTGCCGAAGCTCGCCGCCACGATGGGCGTCGCGCCCGAGGAGTTCGAGCCCGTGTACTGGGGCGTGCGCGAAGCTTACGACCGCGGGTCGAGCGATCTGGCGTACTGGACGTCGATCGGTGACCGCGTGGGCGCGCGCGTGACCGAGGCGATGTCGGAGGAGCTCACGGCGATCGACGTCGCGGGGTGGTCGAACCTCGCGCCGTCGTCGCTCGAACTGCTCGAAGGCCTGGCGGAAGCCGGGGCGCCGCTGGCGCTGCTGTCCAACGCGCCGGCGTCCTTCGGCCGCTGGGTTCGCGAGCAGGAGTGGGCGAAGCTCTTCCGCATCACGCTCTTCTCCGGCGACGTGAAGTGCGCGAAGCCGGACGAGGAGATCTTCCGGCTGCTGCTGGAAAAGCTCGGCGCGCAGCCGGAGGAGTGCCTGTTCTTCGACGACCGAGAGTCCAATGTGGAGGGTGCGCGCGCCGTCGGGATCCGGGCCGCGCTGTGGGACGGCGCCGAAGCCGCCCGCGCGGCGCTGGGCTGAATCCCTCACCCTCGCAGCACGGCCGCCTACGCGGGGTGCAGACGATCACCTAAGCTGAGCGCGTCCTGATCGTCTTCCCCGGTAGGTGCCGCCTGTGGAAGAACGCCTCGAGCCGCTCGACTTCGACCGGCCGAGCAACGCCCGGGTGTTCGACGCCCTGCTGGGCGGACGAGACCACTACGCCGCCGATCGCGCGGTACTGCGCCAGATCCTCGAACTGTCGCCCCACGCGCAGAAGATGGCGCAGGAAGTGCGCCGCTGGCTCGTCCGGGCGGTACGGCTGCTGACGGCCCGCCTCGGCGTCGACCAGTTCCTGGACCTCGGCTCGGGCTTCCCGACCGTCGAGAACACCCACCAGGTCGCGCAACGCGTGAACCCCGAGGCGCACGTGGTGTACGTGGACCACGACCCGGTCGTGCAAGCCCACGCCCGCGCCGTGCTGGCGGAGAACGACTACACGCACGTGGCCGGCGCCGACCTGCTCGACCCCGAACGCACGCTGGCGCACCCCGACGTGGTGGCCCACCTGGACTTCGACCGGCCCGTGGGCCTCATCCTGTGCGCGGTCGTGCACCACGTGCCCGACCTGGCCGTGGTGCAAGCGGTGGTGAAGTCGTACATCGACGCGCTGGTGCCGGGCTCGTACCTCGTGCTGCTGCACCACCACAACCCCGCGGACGGCAGTGAGGCCGCCGAACTGGCGACCTCACTGGAAACCCGGTTCGCGGGCACTGGCCTCGACACGCGCTACCGCACGCGCGCCGAGATCGCGTCCCTGTTCACCGGGCTCGAACTGCTGCCTCCCGGCCTGACCCACCCCCATCTGTGGTGGCCGGACGGGCCGCGCCTGGCCCCGCTGGCGAGCGTGCACTCCACCTCGCTCGCCGGGGTGGCGCGCGTCCCTTAGCGGTTGATGCGCCTCGGGTCCTTCCTGCCGCTGATCGCGCGGTAGCCCGCGGTGGCCAGGAACGCCACGCCACCGATGATCGCGATCCACAGCACGGCCTTGAACACGAAGCCGATCACCGCGCCGAGGACCATGAACGCGATCCAGGCGACGATGAGCCCTCCGACGATCTTCCAGAACATGGTTCCTCCATGACGTTCCCGCACCACCTCGGCCCGGTTCCCCAAGCCTGCCACCAGCGGCGTGAAAACTCTCTCGTCCAGGCCAACGTTCAGGGGGATCTCCGGGTTCCCCCTGACCGGTTCACCGGAGCCATTTCCCCAGGCGGCGGACGGCTTCGTCGATGTCCTCGGTCGCGCCCGCGAACGAGAACCGGACGAACTTCCCGCCGTCCACCGGATCGAAGTCCACGCCCGGCGCGATGGCGACGCCGGTGTCGGCGAGCAGGCGCTGGCACCAGCTGAGGCTGTCGGTGGTGAACTCGGAGACGTCCGCGTACGCGTAGAACGCGCCTTCGGCGGGGGCGAGTTTGTCGAGGCCGATCCGCTCGAGCCCGGCGAAGAGCCGGTCGCGGTTCTTCCGGTAGTGCTCGACGTGCGCGTCCGCCTCCGCGTACGACTCGGGCGTGAACGCCGCGATGGCCGCGTACTGCGCGAGGGCGGGCGGGCAGATCGTGAAGTTGCCGGTCAGCACGTCCACAGCCCGGTGCAGGCGCTGCGGCACCAGCATCCAGCCGAGCCGCCAGCCGGTCATGGCGAAGTACTTCGAGAACGAGCCGAGGACGAGGGCTTCCTGGCCGTACTGCCAGGCGCAGTCGAGCTGTTTCTCGTACGAGATGCCGTGGTAGATCTCGTCGCTGATCAGCTGCACCCCGTGGCTCGCGCACCAGCCGGAGATGGCCGCGAGCTCCCCCGGCGGCAGCACCGTGCCGGTGGGGTTGCTGGGGCTCGCCACGATCAGCCCGTCGAGCGGCCCGAGCGCGTCGAGCAGGCCGACGGTCGGCTGGAAGTTGGTCTCGGCGGTCGTCGCGAACTCGACGACCTCGCAGCCGAGCACCTTGAGCAGGTTCCGGTACGCCGGGTAGCCGGGCCGCGCCATCGCCACCCGCGCCCCCGGGTCGAACGCGCTCAGGAAGCTCAGCAGGAACCCACCCGAAGACCCCGTGGTCAGCACGACGTCCTGCGCGGTCACGTCCACGTCGTAGGTCTTGCGGTAGTGCCCGGCGACGGCTTCGCGCAGCTCCGGGATGCCGAGCTGCTCGGTGTACCCGAGCGTGTGCTCGTGCAACGCCTCCTGCGCCTTGCGCCGCACGGCCTCCGGCGCCTGCGCCGACGGCTGCCCCGCCGCCAGCGACACGAGGTCCCCGTGACTGCGCTGCCGCGCCCCCGCCGCGGACAGCACGTCCATCACGTGGAACGGAGGCACACCGGCCCGCAGCGCGGGCCTGCCGAAAGCACCGATGTCGACCATGCGGCCAGGCTACTGTGCCGTTCACCACCCATCCGACCACAGTCACGGCTGTCCGGCTCGCGCAGCAACGGTTACGCAGTGTCGGGGGTCCGCCTACTTTTGGTCGGGTTGGTGGTGCGCCGTTCCCACCAGGGCGCCGCCGTCAGTACCCGCGGTACGCCCCGCCGTGCGACATCGCCTGGATGCCCGGCACGTTCCCGATCGACCCGTACCGGTCGATCGAATACCGCACCCCCGCGATGATGTTGTCGACCGGGTTGTAGATGTTGTCGTGGCCGGCGAGCTTGTGCGCCTGGAACGTGGAGTCGATGCACTGCATGAGTCCCTTGGACGGGTGCCCGGCGGCGGCGTTCGAGTTGCCCGTGAGGAACACATGGTCACCCTCCCGGGCGGTCCAGGTGCCGAGCTCCGTCGTCACGCACCAGACGTCACCGCGGCCCGCGTGGTCGCGCTGCAGGAACGCTCCGGTGACGACCGGGTTGTTCGCCCGGACAGCCGCCTCCTGCCGCCACGACTCGTGCTCACCGGTCCGGTCGACCACGGAAACGCGCGGGCGCGCACCGGAGAGGTACACGGCCAGCGTGATCGCCTCCAGCACCTCGCCCGGTGCCTGGTAGATCGTGACCTTCGGTTTCGTGTACCCCGGCCGGAGGTGCCGCGTGCCTTCGGCGTCGGTCACCGCTTCGAGCCAGGCTTCGCGCTGCGCGGTCGACATGGCGAGAACCTGGTGCACCGCTTCGGATTTCGGGTGCCCCGCGCGCCCCAGCAGGTCCTGCGCGTAGTCGTGGTCGAGGCGGAACTGGTGCCGGGGACCGCAGCCGCCGCGGTCGTCGACGTAGAGGGCGTGCGGCACCCCGTCGAGCAGCTCCCGCAGCTTCGCCACCATGGCCGGCTTGGACTGGGCGATCGAGACCGTCGGCCGGTGCCGTCGATTCTCGACGTGGCCGTCGCCGACGAGCCAGCCGAGGATCGCCGCTTCACGCACGGTCACGTCGAGCGTCGATACGGTGTCGGCGGGCGCGGCCAGCAGGATCCGGTCGCGGCTGGCCACCTCGTCGCTCGTCACGAACGTCGCCTCGGTGGCGTGGGTGTGCTGCTGCGCCTGCGGCCGGACACCGTGCGCCTTGCTCCGGTGGACGGCCACGCCGTTCGCCGGAGCACCCGTCGTCCGCGGCTCGTAACCGCACTCGGGGCAGGTGACCGGACCGCCTCGGGCCACCGAGATCCGCGGGAAGTTCAGCCAGCGGTGGTTCGGCGTGGTGGTCGCCTGCCACCGCGAGTTGGCGAGCCTCACCAGCGGCGCGTTTTCGTGGTGCACCACGCGCGTGACCCGGGTCCACTCGCTGCGGCCCGTCTGCGGGTTGTAGCCGATGGTCTCGTCACCGATCTCGACGTCGCGGTGCTTGAGCAAGCCGCGCTTCGTGAGGATCGTCGTGTCGAGCGGCACGCAGTCCCAGTTGTTGATCGCGTTGGGATTGCCGCCCGATTCGTGCTGGATGATCGCCCAGATGTTCTTGATGTCGGCGTCCGTGACGTTGACGCCGTTGGCCTGCAGGATCTTGATGGCCTCTTCGATCCACTGCTGGACGTTGCCGGGCGGGGGCGAGGAGGGCGGGCCGCCGCTGGGGCCGAGGCCGCCGCCACCACCGCCGGCGCCGCCGCCTCCGCCACCGCCGTGGGTGTGGATGCCGCCGCTGCTCTGGGGGTGGGTGCCACCCTTGCCGGGGAGCGGGACCTTGTCGTAGCCGCCCTCGATCTGGGTCTTCATGAGGGTCTGGGACTGGGTGATCATGCCGTTGGCCTGGGTCAGCAGGCCCTGGACCTCGCCGTCGGCCTGTGTGGTCAGGTTGTTGATGTCCTGCTTGGCCGTGGCCTTGATCTGGTCGGCGCTGGGGCTGGGCGCCGGCTTCTTCTCGTCCGCGGCCGTCTTGGCCGCGGCGGCCGCCGCGTCCATGTCGGTCTGCGCGCGGTGGTTGCGGTCGTTGACCGCCTTTTCGGCGTCCGCCAGCTTGCCCTTGGTGACCTGCGTCTTGATGTTCCCGAGGTTCTTCGCCAACGTCGACAAGTCGTTCGCGACATCGGTGAGGTGCGCCTCGACCTTCGCACCCGCGGTGCGGATCGACCGCACGTAGTCGAAGAAGTTGTCCGCCGCCTGACCGGACCAGACGCCGCCGTCGAGCGCCTTCGTCGTGTTGTCCAGCGCCTGCGAGTGGTCACCCGCGTCGGTCGCGGCGCCGCGGAACTGGTCGGCGGCCTTGTTGATCGCGTCGACGTTCAGCTTGGCGACCTGGTCGACCTTGTCGGTGAACGCCTTCCAGTTGTCCGGGGTCCCGGCACCGGTCGCATCCAAAGCCACTTCGTAACTCCCCCTGTTTTCCCGTCCCGCGAATTGTGCCGTTGTGTCTTATTCGTCCCGGTGCACGGTGATGTCACTCTTCGCGACGTCGTCCATTTCGGCCAGGAGGCCGGCGGCTCGGCGCATGGCGGACGAAAGCGCGTCCATGTGCTCCCCGGCGGCGTCGAACTGGCTGTGCACACCGTTCTTGAACTCGCCGACCGCGCTGTGCGCGTCGGCCGAACCGGGCATCCCGCCGAACGGGCTGTCCTTCTCGTGGTCCATACCGGTGAGTTTCGCCTTGGACTTCTGGAACTCGTCCTTCAGCTTCTCCACCTGACGCGCCGCGATCGCCATCGAGTCGACGTCGTAGACAGGCACAGTCCGGTTCCCCCTTCGCGAAAAACTGGTGTCCGCCCGATCAGACGTGACGGTGACCAGGTCGGTTCCCGGCCCACTTTAAGACCTGCCGCGCACCGCCGGTACGGATCTTCGCGGAATCCACCCCAGCGTGCCGGGAACGGTTCACAACGCGGCTTGCAATTCGCGCACCCGCTCGATCAGCACCGCGTTGTCGGCCGGGGTGATCGTGGCCCAGGTGGCTCCGTCGGAGTCCGGGGTGAGGTGGAAGAGGTAGCGGCCGGCGTCGGTGTCGAAGAAGGCGGTGGGGTGGGGCGAACGGCGGATCGTGCCGTCGCGGAGGGTGCGCTCGGCGGTGAACTGGCCGCGGGCCTGCTGGCCGAGCAGCATGCCCGCGAGCTCCTGCGCTTCCCACAGCGCCAGGCCGCGGTCTTCCAAGGCGGTGACCAAAGCCTTCGCGTCGCCGCCGGCTTCGGTGTCGGCGCCGACGAGTGCGGTGTGGGGCACCGAGACGCTCTGGCCGACGCCCGGGGCGAGGTCGCCGGCGACGGGGACGGCGGCTTCGGCCAGTGAACCCTCGTCGGCGGGGATGAGCCAGACCTCGTCGCGGTCGACGACGCCCAGCACGGCCTGGCTGCCGCGGCTGACGGCGCGGCCGTGGATTTCGCGGTCGGCCCACACCCACACGTCGACGGCCAGCTGCGGGCTCGCCAGTAGGTGCAGCCGGTCGAACAGCTCGCCCGACGGACGGCGCCCGCGCGCGAGGCGACGGCGGCTGAGCCCCGCCCAAGCTTCCTCGACCAGCGCGGCGCGGGCGGAGTGCGTGGCACCGGGCGACGGGACGCCGAGCGCGGCCGGGCGGCGGCCCAGCTCGAGCGATTCCCACAGCACGTCGAACTCGAGCGTCGAGAGCACCAGGTTCACGCGTCGTCGCCGATCACGTCGTCGGAGACCAGGCGGCGGTCGGTGAACAGGTCCTTGTCGTCGACGCCGAAGCGGCGCACGTGCTCGCCGTCGTCTTCGCTCTGCGTCGCCGCGGGGCCCAGGAACTTCGGGTCGCCCGACGGCTGCTCGGGCGTGATCTGCTCGGTCTTGCGCAGCGCGGTCGCCTCTTCTTCAGGCAGCTCCACCGGCAGCGGGCTCACCGGTCCCTTCGCGGGGCCGCCGAACCCGCGGCCCTGCCGTTCGCGGTCGCCGGCCAGCGCGCTGGCCCCGGCCCCCGCGCCCAGCGCCGCGGCGCCCGCGCCGAGCTCTCCGGGTGACACGCCCGGCTTCGGCGCGATCGGCGATCCCGCGCTGCCCTCGGGCACGACGGGCGAGGCCGGCCCACTGCCGACCAGCCGGCCGCGGCCCAGCGCCGGGTCACCACCACCGGTTCCCCCGCCGGGCGCCCGGCCGAGGACCCCGTCGACGCCCGTCGACGAACCGCCCGCAGGTGCACCACCGGGAGCCGCGCCCCCGGGAGCACCGGGTACGAACCCACGACCGGAAACACCCGGCCCGCCACCCGAGCCACCCCACGTCGGGCCACCGGGCGAACCGAATCCCGGCTGCGGCGCCTGCCCGCCACGTCCGGGCGGCACCTCCCACCCGGCCGGAGGCGGCGGCGTCCCCATCGGCGGCCGGCCCGGCACCGGCGGAGGCGGCGGAACCGCGGGGATCCCGGCCGCGGCGGGCGCCGTGTACCCACCCGGGCCGGCCGACCCACCCGGCCGCACCGGCGCCTGGATCCCGTACGCGGGCGTCGGCGGATCGACGTGCTGCGCCACCGGCTGCACCACCGGCGGCTCGACGTGCCGCGACTGCACCGACGCCGAGGCCGGGCGCACGCCGCCGTCCGGCGTCAAGTCCACGGCCGACCCCGCGAGGCCCAGCGCGCTCTGCTGGTCGTCCGGCTGCGTCATCGACAACGACTGCGGCTGGTTCAGCGGCTCGGCCTGCAGCAGGTTCTCCCCGCTCTGCTGCGCGTACGCGTTCAGCGCCTCGAGCGCCTGGCTGCGCGAGTTCTGCGCCGCGTCGACGGCGTCGGCGTGGTCGGTCTCGAAGCCGATCAGGCTGAGCAGGTTGTCGCCGAGCGTGTAGCCGCCCGCGCCCTTCAGGAGCGTGTCGGGGTCGGGCAGCTTGAACTTGGTGCGGTTGAAGGCTTCGCCTTGCGTGAACAGCAGTTCCGCCGCGTGCGCCACCTTGCGCGTGGCGTCCTGCGAGAAACCGGCCTGCTCGGTGAGGACCTGCCCGGCCGCGCCGCCGGCCTGGCTCTGCCACTCGACGCCGAGCTTGGTCAGCTGCGTCCGCAGCGTCTGGTCGGTCTCGGCGAGCGCGGTCGCGACGGCCTTGAGCGCGTCGACGGCCGTGCCGATGCTGCCGATGCCGTCGCCGTCGGAGAACTTCTGGATCTCGTCGGCGATGGCGGTGTCGGTCCAGCCGTCGAAGCGGTGGTCGCGGATCCTGCCCGCGAGGTCGGAGATCTCCACGCGCCCTCCTAGCTCCGTGTTTTCAGGTACTGCACGGCCAGGTCGGCCGTGCGGCCGGCCAGATCGCACAGCTGCTGCTGGCTGTCCGAGCCCTGCGTGACCGCAAACGCTTGCGCCGCCAGCGTCTGCCCCTTCGCGACGCCGACGAGCACCTCGCAGTCCGACGGGGTGCCCGCCGCGCGGTAGTTCGTGAGCGCCGGGTAGCTCTCGACGGCGAACGGCGCCGTGGTCATGCTGTTCTTCCGCCGCGTGCCGGTGAGCCACTCCTGCAGGTCGGCGTTCACCGTGCGCAGGTGGTAGGCGTGGAACGGCTCGGCCTTGTCCGCGTCGAACACGCACGTCGGGCCGTCTTGCGGATCGGCGACCTTGCGCGGCACGGAGTTCACCTGCAGCTCGTCGAGCTGCGCCTGGCCGAGCAGTTCGCACGGGTCCACGCCGGTGAGCGACAGGTCGGCGGGCCGCGGCGGCAGCTGCGAAGCCTTCGCGGCCTGCGACGCCGAGCTCACGGCCGTCTCGACGGGGTACGCCGTGCCGGGATCGGCGGACGAGCACCCGGCCACGCCGAGCGCCAGCGCCGCGACCAGCGCGCTAGTGGGTGCCGTGCGCACCGCGGTCCCCGAACGCCGCCGCCTGCTCCTGGTCGTTCACGTGGTACTTCTGAGCGGCGTCGCGCAGCTGGGCGACGAGCCGGCGCAGGTTGGCGACGTACGCGCGCGCCTCACCGGCGTACGAGCCTTCGCCCTCCGCGACGATCATGTTCCACGCCGCCACCGAGTTCGTGCTCACCGTGTCGGCCGACGGGGTGTCGATGCGCAGCTCACCGAGCCGCGTGAGCAGCTTGTCCTCCAGCGCGTCGGCCTGCTCTTCGACGACCCGCGCCACGTCGAGCACCTTCTCCGGCGCCACGATCAGGTCCGCGACGCCGGGCGCGGACGGTACCGACGACGCCAGGTCGGACAGCGGAGTGCTCCCCGGCATGCGCTCCCCCTCGGGTGGATACGGACAGTGACCGTTCGGCCCCGCTACGAGGCTACCAACCGCAGCGTGCCCAGGAGGTGGGAACTCAGACGTTCACCGGCGCGGTGATCTCGCCGTTCGCGGCCTTGAGGGCGATGTCCGTGCGGTGGTGCGAGCCCGCGAGGTGCACGCGCTCCACCGTTTCGTACGCGTGCTTGCGCGCCGACTTGAGCGTTTTGCCCGTGCCGACCACGGAAAGCACGCGCCCGCCCGCCGACACCACGGCACCGTCGTCACGCCGCCGCGTGCCCGCGTGCAGCACGCCTTCGAGCTCGCCCCCGGTGATGACGTCGCCGGTGCGCGGCTTGCCGGGGTACCCGTCGGCCGCGATCACGACCGTCACGGCGGCGCCGCCCGACCACTCGAGCGGCGGCTGCTCGGCGAGCTCGCCGGTGGCCGTCGCGTGCAGCAGGCCGGCGAGCGGGCTGCGCAGCAGCGCCAGCACGACCTGGGTCTCCGGGTCGCCGAAGCGGCAGTTGAACTCGATGACCTGCGGGCCCTCGGACGTCAGCGCGAGGCCCGCGTAGAGCAAACCGGAGAAGGTGGCGCCGCGCGCGTCGAGTTCGTCGACCACCGGCTGCACCACGCGGGTGACGACGTCGTCCACGAAGTTCTCCGGCGTCCACGGCAGCGGGGCGTACGCGCCCATGCCGCCGGTGTTCGGGCCCGTGTCGTCGTCGCCGACGCGCTTGAAGTCCTGCGCGGGCAGCAGCGGGACGACCGTGCGGCCGTCGACGAAGCAGAACAGCGACGCTTCGGGCCCGTCCAAAAAGGATTCCAAGAGCACGGGGTGCCCGCCGTCGAGGAGCATCAGCGCGTGCTTGCGCGCGACCTCGACGTCCTGCGTCACCACCACGCCCTTGCCGGCGGCGAGGCCGTCGTCCTTCACGACCCACGTGGGGCCGAAGCGCTGCAGCGCGGCGTCGAGGCGCGCGGGGGTGTCCACCACTTCGCTGCGCGCGGTGGGGACGTTCGCGGTCGCCATCACGTCCTTGGCGAACGCCTTCGAGCCCTCGATCCGCGCGGCGGCGGCCGACGGGCCGAAGCACGCGATGCCCGACTTGCGCACGGCGTCGGCGACGCCCGCGACCAGCGGGACCTCGGGGCCGACCACCACGAGGTCGGCCTTCCACTCCCGCGCCAGCGCGGCCACCGCGTCGGGATCAGCCGAATCGACGCCCATCTGCTCGGCGACCGCGGCCGTCCCGGCGTTGCCGGGGGCGCAGGCGAGCGCGGTGACGGCGGGATCGCCGGACACCGCGAGGACGAGTGCATGCTCCCGGGCGCCGGACCCGATTACCAGTACGCGCACGCCGAACAGCGTAACGGTCCCTGGTCCGCGTGGGTATTTCGCCGTCCACCTGCGGTGTCCAAAACCGGATTCCATGCACCGTTTACCGGTTTGTCAGCCTCTTGTCCGTCCTGTTCCGCCCGCCCGACGCTTGCGGCCGTGAGGGTGGCGCGGTAGTCGTGGCAAACCCGTCGAAAAGGACGGGTGCCCCGGTAGAGAGAGGTCCTGAATGAAGCGCAAACGCGTGGGTGTGCTCGCCCTGTCCGGTCTCGCCCTGCTCGGCGTCGCGAGCCTGGCGATCGGTCCCGCTTCGGCCACGGAGCAGGTGGCGCGGGGTGCGGTGGCGCACGGGCCCGGGCACGATGACCCCGTGATCGTCGGCCACCGGGGAGCGCCCGGCTACCGCCCGGAGCACACGCTGGCGTCGTACGAGCTCGCGTTCCGCATGGGCGTGGACTTCGTCGACGTCGACCTCGTCCCGACGAAGGACGGCCAGCTCGTCGCCCGGCACGAGCCGGAGATCGGTGGCACCACCGACGTGGCGGACCACAAGGAGTTCGCCTCGCGCAAGACCACCAAGGTCATCGACGGCACGACGATGACCGGCTGGTTCACCGAGGACTTCACGCTCGCCGAGCTCAAGACCCTGCGCGCGAAGGAGCGGATCCCGGAGAACCGCCCGAACAACACGCTCTACAACGGCCGCTTCCCGATCGCGACCTACCAGGAGGTCATCGACCTCACCCGCCGGCTCGGCAAGGAGCTGCACCGGACGCTGGGCACCTACCCCGAGGTCAAGCACTCGACGTACTTCTCTTCGATCGGCAACCCGACCGAGCCGAAGCTCGTCGCGTTCCTCGACCGCAACGGCCTCAACCGCGCCGACGCGCCGGTGATCATCCAGTCGTTCGAGGTGGCGAACCTCAAGGCGCTGCACAAGCAGGTGCGGGTGCCGCTGCTGCAGCTGACCGAGGCGGCCGGCGCGCCGGCCGACTTCGTGGCCGCGGGCGACAAGCGCACGTACGCCGACCTCGTCACGCCGGCCGGGCTGCGTGAGATCGCGAAGTACGCCCAGTACCTCGGGCCGGACAAGTCGCAGGTCATCCCGCGCGACGCCGCGGACAACCTGGGCAAGCCGACCTCGCTGGTCGCCGACGCGCACCGCGCCGGGCTGAAGGTGCAGCCCTACACCTTCCGCAACGAGAACCCGTTCCTGCCGGCGAACCTGCGCTCGTCGAGCAGCCCGACGGCGTTCGGCAACGTGTTCGCCGAGGAGGCGGCCTTCTTCAAGGCGGGGGTGGACGGCTTCTTCGCCGACCAGGCCGACACCGCGTTGATCTCGCTGCACGATTTCCTGGGTCGTTGATCTTTTTCTTGTGACGCAACGGTTTTCGGCGGGCCCGGGCACCCCTTCGGTGGACGGGCCCGTCGGTTTTGTCGGAGGCCGCCCTTATCGTCTTCGGCATGGTTGCAGGGGAGGAGATCGACCGGCTGGCCGAGCGGTCCGGGTTTTCCGGAGTCGTGTCCGTCAGCCGGCGCGGGGCAGGGGTGTTCGCGCGTGCGTACGGAATGGCGCACCGCGGGTACGGCGTACCGAACACAGTGGACACGCGGTTCGGGATCGCCAGTGGTACCAAGGGGTTCACGGCACTGGTGGTCGTGAGCCTGATCGTCGAGGGCCTGCTGAGCCTGGGCACGCGGGTGCGCTCGTTGCTGGGCACGGATCTGCCGCTGGTCGACGACGCGGTGACGGTGGAGCACTTGCTCGCGCACCGCTCGGGCATCGGCGACTACTGCGACGAGGACGCCGAGCCGCCGCCACAGCCGCAGCTCTTGTCGTCGGCGGCGGCGTATTTGCCTGCGCTGGACGGATTTCCGCAGCGGTTTCCGCCGGGCTCGCGCTTCGCGTACAACAACGGCGCGTACGCGCTGCTGGCGATCTTGGCCGAACGGGCCACTGGTGTTCCATTCGCGGACCTGGTTCGCACGCGGGTGACCGGGCCCGCGGGAATGGTGGGAACGGAGTTCCTGCGGTCCGACGCGTTGCCGGGCGACGCCGCGACGGGGTACCTGGCAGACGGGCGCACCAACGTCTTCAGCCTGCCGGTGGTGGGCGGCGGCGACGGCGGGATCTTCTCGAGCGCCGGCGATTTCGGCCGGTTCTGGGGCGCGCTGCACGCCGGGCGGATCGTGCCGCGGGAGTGGGTCGCGCGCATGACCGCGGTCCACAGTCCCGAGACCGGCACCCGCGAGGAGCACCGGTACGGCCTCGGGTTCTGGCTCCCCGCGGACGGCTCGACGGTGCTGCTGGAGGGCTACGACCACGGCGTTTCCTTCCGAAGCGTGTCTCGGCCGTCGGACGGGTTGGTGTTCACGGTCGTGGGCAACACGGCGGAGGGTGCGTGGCCGGTGGTCCGGTGGCTGGGAGGTGAGTTGCTGCGGTAGTGGATCAGTCCACCGGAGGTGGTTGACCCACCGTGAAAATTTCCGGAACCTTGACACCCCTCGCGGCACCGGGCTAGCTTCTGCGGAACTTCAAAGGTCTGTACACATACCTTTCAGGTGGGTGCCCGATGGATGTCTCCGACCAGCAGACCGCCGAACCCGACCAGCCCGACGAGGACAGCGCCCGGCTCCACGCGCTCGGTTACGCGCAAGAGCTCAAGCGCACCATGTCGTCGTTCTCGAACTTCGCGGTGTCGTTCACGATCATCTCGATCCTGTCCGGGTGCTTGACGCTGTACGGGTTCGGCATGAAGACGGGCGGGCCCGTCGCGATGATCTGGGGGTGGCCGCTCGTCGGCCTCTTCGTGGTCCTCGTAGGGCTCGGCATGGCGGAGGTGTGCTCGAGCTACCCGACGGCGGGCGGGCTGTACTACTGGGCCGCGAAGCTGGCCACGCGCAACGGGCCGGCGTGGTCGTGGTTCACGGGCTGGTTCAACCTGATCGGCCAGATCGCCGTGACGGCGGGCATCGACTTCGGCGCGGCGCTGTTCCTGAACGCGTTCCTCGACCTGCAGTGGGGCTTCAGCGCGACGCCGGGGCACACGATCCTGCTGCTGGCGATCATCCTGGTGGTCCACGGGGCGCTGAACACGTTCGGCGTGCGCGTGGTGGCGGTCCTGAACAGCGTCAGCGTGTGGTGGCACCTGGTCGGGGTGCTGGTGATCGTCGGGGTGCTGGTGTTCGTGCCGGCGAAGCACCAGGAAGCGTCGTTCGTGTTCGGGCACTTCGCGAACGAGACGGGCTGGGGCTCGTCGGTGTACGTGTTCGCGCTCGGGTTGCTGCTCGCGCAGTACACGCTGACGGGCTACGACGCGTCGGCGCACATGACGGAGGAGACGAAGAACGCCGCGAAGGCGGGGCCGCGCGGGATCATCAACTCGATCCTCGTGTCGCTGGTGGCGGGCTGGATCCTGCTGATCGGCCTGACGTTCGCGATCCAGGACTACGACGGCGCCGCGGGTTCGGCGACCGGGGTGCCGCCGGCGCAGATCTTCATCGACGCGACGGGCGCGGTCACCGGTAAGTTCCTGTTGCTGATCTGCATCGGCGCGCAGCTGTTCTGCGGCATGGCGTCGGTGACGGCCAACTCGCGGATGATCTACGCGTTCGCCCGCGACGGCGCGATCCCCGGCTCGAAGGTGTGGCACAGCATCAACAAGCGCACGCAGACGCCGACCAACGCCGTGTGGCTCGCCGCCGGCGGCGCGCTGATCCTGGCGCTGCCGTACCTCTGGAGCGCGACGGCGTACGCGGCGGTCACGTCGATCGCGACCGTCGGGCTCTACGTGGCGTACGTGATCCCCGTGTTCCTGCGCGTGCGCCGTGGCAACAGCTTCGAGAAGGGCCCCTGGAACCTCGGCCGCTGGGGCAAACCGATCGGCATCGTCGCGACGGCGTGGGTCGTGGTGATCTTCGTGCTCTTCATGCTGCCCCAGGCCGCGCCCATCACGGTCGACACGTTCAACTACACGCCCATCGCGTTCCTCGTCGTTCTCGGCGGTGCCGCCCTGTGGTGGGTGGTGTCGGCCCGGAAGTGGTTCAAGGGCCCGAAGGTCCAGGGTTCGGCCGCGGAACTCGCTGCGGTGGAACGGGAACTGAAGGAACTGGGCTGACGCGACCGGCCGGGCCCCGCGCCGGCTGATCAACTGTGACCAGCGCCAACCCGCCATCGATGGGCGAGCGCGGCCCGGTCTGGGCGAAGATGCGGGCATGGAGACCCTCACGCTGGTCGGAGTCCTCGCCGGCTCGCTCGGCCTGACCGCGCTCGCCCGGCGCTACAACCTGTCCGCGCCGCTGGTGATCGTCGTGGTGGCGCTGGGGGTCGCGCTGATCCCGGGTGTGCCGCGGATCGAGCTGGAGCCCGAGCTGATCCTGACCGTCGTGCTGCCGCCGCTGCTGTACTCGACGTCGCTGGAGAGTTCGCTCACGCACTTCCGCGCGAACCTGCGGCCGATCATCGGGCTCGGCGTGGTGCTGGTCGTGATCACGGCCGTGGTGGTCGCGCTCGTCGTGCACCTCCTGCTGCCCGACCTGCCGCTCTCCTCGGCGCTGGTGCTCGGCGCCGTGGTCGCGCCGCCCGACGCGGTGACGGCCGTGGCGATCGGGCGCAAGCTCGGGCTGCCGCGCGGGATCATGACCGTGCTGACCGGCGAGAGCCTCGTCAACGACGCCGCCGCGCTGACGCTGTACAAGGTCGCGCTCGCGGCCGTCGCCGGCACGGCCGGGTCGATCGGCCACGGGCTCGGCGTGTTCGCGGTGGCGACGGTGCTGGGCGTCGCGGTGGGACTGGTCGCCGGGTTCGTCGTCGTGTTCATCCGCTCCCGGCTCGACGACCCGTTGCTGGAGTCGGCGTTCGGGATCATCGTGCCGTTCGCGGCGTACGTGACCGCCGAGCACCTGCACCCGTTCGGCGGCGAGTTCAGCGGTTCCGGCGTGCTCGCCGTGGTCACGGCCGGGCTGTACCTCGGCCAGCGCTCGCTGCGGGCGTCGCCCGCGACCCGCCTGCAGGACCGGTCCGTGTGGACGTCGATCGACGTCCTGCTCGAAGCGCTGGTGTTCGCGCTCATGGGCCTGCAGCTGCCGTTCGTGCTCGAGGGTGCCGACCACGCGGCCCGCGACAACGGCACGCTCGCGCTCGTCGCCTTGGCGGTGCTCGGCGTGACGATGGCCGTGCGCATCCCGGCGGTGTTCCTGTCGAGCTACCTGCCGAGAACGCTGCGCCTGTTCGGCCGCGCGAAGGAGGGCACGTCGTGGCAGGCGCTGACGGTGGTGTCGTGGACGGGGATGCGCGGCGTCGTCACGCTCGCCGCCGCGTCGGCCGTGCCGATCGGGACGCCCGGGCGCGCGGAGATCCAGCTGTTCGGGTTCACCGTCGCGATCGGCACCGTGCTGATCCAGGGCCTCACGCTGCCTCCGCTGATCCGCAAGCTCGGGGTGCAGGACCCGGACGAGGCCGCGCGCGACCAGGCCGAAGAACTGGCCGCGCGCGAGGTCGCGCAGAAGGCGGCCCACGCGCGGCTCAAGGAGATCACGAGCTCCGCACTGTCCACATCGGACATCTCACCGGAGCGCGCGCAGCGGCTGGAGGAACGGCTGGCACGCGTCGTCGACACCCGCTACCGCTTCGCGAAGGCCGCGATCACGCTCTCCGGCGAGGAACGCACGGCCAGCCCGCAAGCCCGGTTCGCCCGGGCGCGGCGTGAACTGCTCATCACGCAACGCGCGGCGATGATCGCGGAGAACCGCGCCGGCCGCCTCGACGACGAAGTGCTGCGCAAGGTCCTGCTCGAACTGGACCTGGAGGAACTCTCGACCACCAACGCCCTGCAGAACCGCATGGGCATGGCGTAGCGGGGCGCCCGGCGAGCGGGCGCCCCGGCACCGTCACACGAACTCGTGCCGCACGATCGTCTGCTCGCGGCCCGGACCCACGCCGATCGCCGAGATGCGGGCGCCGCCGAGCTCTTCGAGGCGCTCGACGTACGCCCGCGCGTTGGCGGGCAGCTCGTCGAACGTCCGGCACGTCGAGATGTCCTCGAACCAGCCCGGCAGCTCTTCGTAGACCGGCACGGCGTGGTGCACGTCCGTCTGCGTCATCGGCATGTCGCTGGTGCGGCGGCCGTCCACTTCGTACCCGACGCACACCGGCACCTTCTCCAGGCCCGAGAGCACGTCGAGCTTGGTGAGGAAGTAGTCGGTGATGCCGTTGACGCGCACGGCGTAGCGGGCGATCACGGCGTCGAACCAGCCGGTGCGCCGCGAGCGGCCCGTGGTCACGCCGAACTCGCCGCCCTGCTTGCGCAGGTACTCGCCGGACTCGTCGTGGAGCTCCGTCGGGAACGGGCCGGAGCCGACGCGCGTCGTGTAGGCCTTGAGGATGCCGAGCACGGTCGTGATGCGGCCCGGGCCGATGCCCGACCCGGCGCTCGCGCCGCCCGACGTCGGGTTCGACGACGTGACGAACGGGTATGTGCCGTGGTCCACGTCGAGCAGCGTGCCCTGCGAACCCTCCAGCAGCACGGTCTCGCCGCGCTCGAGGGCCTGGTTGAGCTGCAGCCGCGTGTCGGCGATGCGGTGCGCGAACTTCTCGCCCGCGGCGAGCACCTCGTCGGCGACCTGGTTCGCGTCGAGCGCCTTGCGGTTGTAGACCTTGACCAGAACCTGGTTCTTGAACTCCAGAGCCGCTTCGACCTTCTGGCGGAAGATCTTCTCGTCGAGCAGGTCCTGCACGCGGACGCCGACGCGGGCGATCTTGTCCTGGTAACACGGGCCGATGCCGCGGCCGGTCGTGCCGATCTTGCGGCTGCCGAGGTAACGCTCGGTGACCTTATCGATCGCCACGTGGTAGGGCATGATCAAGTGCGCGTCGGCCGAGAGCAGCAGGCGGCTGGTGTCGACGGCACGCTCTTCCAGGCCCGCGAGCTCCTCGAGCAGCACGCCCGGGTCGACGACGACCCCGTTGCCGATGACGTTGGTCACGCCCGGCGTCAGGATCCCGGACGGGATGAGGTGGAGGGCGAAGTTCTCGCCGTTCGGGAGGACGACGGTGTGGCCGGCGTTGTTGCCGCCCTGGTAGCGGACGACCCACTGCACGCGGTCACCGAGCAGGTCGGTCGCCTTGCCCTTGCCTTCGTCCCCCCACTGGGCACCGATCAGCACGATCGCCGGCATGTGACACTCCAGGTGTTCGGCAACAGGGAAAGTGTCCCGGTGGGACACGGGTGGCGCTGGGAAATGCCGGTGCATGACTGTAACGGAGGACTCCGCCGTGCGCGGAATCGTGGTGGCCTGCGGTGAGGATCAGCACTCCTTTCCCGGCCTCGATGAGGAGTCGCTCGTCCGCGTCCAGGCGCGGCCCGGCAAGGCGGAAATGGACCCCTTGCTGCGGAAACACGACCACGTGGTGATCGCCGGGACCGACGCGGACCTCGCCGCGGTGCTCGTACGGCTGTTGCGCACCGATCGGATAACGGGCGTGTCGGTGGGGTTCGTGCCCACCGAGCGGGATTCGGCGGTCGCGGCGCGGTGGGGGCTGCCCGCGGACGCCGACAAGGCGCTGAAACTCGCACTGGACGGAAACCCGACCGGGGTGCCGCTCGTGCGCGACGACACCGGCGGCGTCCTCGCCGGTCGCGCCACCCTGCGTGACGTGCGCGGCGAGGCGTACTGCGACGAGCACCAGGCCTTCGCCGGCGTCGCGACCGCCGTCGAGGTGTCGGCGGACGCCGACGGCCTGGTCGCGCGCGTGACGCGCGGGAAGCTCGTGAAGCGCACCGCCGAGTTCCACGGCCGCGCGTTCCAGCTCGGCTGCGTCCCGACGACGTCGTTGGTCACCGACGGCGTCGCGCAGCCGCGGGAGCTGACGAAGCGGACTTGGTACCGGCACACCGAGGACCTCCGGTTGGTGACCGGTTTCATCCGATAGTTCTGAGCCAGGTGACGTAACGGCACGCGCTGTTCACTGAAGGTCTGTTACATGTCACCCGTAGGTGTTGCGCACGCCACTTCCGTGGCCGATGGTGAATCTGTCCCTCACCTGACACGGAGGCAGCAATATGCCCACGGTGCGTACTGTTCGTAACTCCTTGACCGTGCTGGTCGGCGTCACGCTGATCGGCGCGACCGCGGTCGGCGTCGCCGACGCAACCCCGCCCGGCATCCCGTCCGCCGCGACCGCCCAGAGCGAGCTCGCCGGCCTCACCGTGAAGGCCGACGGTTCCCTCACCGGCTACAGCCGCGACAAGTTCCCGCACTGGATCCAGCAGGGGAACAACTGCGACACGCGTGAGGTCGTGCTCAAGCGCGACGGCACGAACGTCGTCACCGGCTCCGACTGCTACCCGACGTCGGGCAAGTGGGTCTCGCCCTACGACGGCGCGACCTGGACCCAGGCGTCCGACGTGGACATCGACCACGTCGTCCCCCTGGCCGACGCCTGGCGCACCGGCGCGTCGTCGTGGACCACCGCGCAGCGCCAGGCCTACGCCAACGACCTGTCCGACCCGCAGCTGATCGCCGTGACGGACAACGTGAACCAGGAGAAGGGCGACCGCTCGCCCGACCAGTGGAAGCCGCCGTCGACCGGTTACTGGTGCACCTACGCGAAGATGTGGGTCGCCGTGAAGTCGAAGTTCAAGCTCACGATCAACTCGGCCGAGAAGTCCGCGCTGACGGACATGCTGGGCCGCTGCTGACGCACCCGCCCGGGGACGGGATCGGCGCTGGGGTCTGGGGTCCGTCGACTGTCACCCCGATCCCGTTCCCCCCGGACGGTGGGTCCGTGAACCACGGCCGGTCACTTTCGGCCTCGACCACGGGCTGCCGAGCGCCCGCCAGCTCGTGTCCTACCGGACGATCCGCCACGGCAGCGCCAACGTCTCGCCGCCTGGGCTGACGCAGCGACCGGTCCTGGCTTCAGCTGACGGTCAGATCGACCTCGCCGCCAGACGTCCCTGCTTCGCAGGCCAGGTAACCCCCAACTGCCGGGCCGCGCACTTCACGGTCGCCGGCCGAGCCTCCGATCGTCGCCAGCAGACCTCACTGGCTCACCGTCCCCGTCCTCCTCGGCCGGGCTCGGCCAACCGACCCACCACGATCGCCGGCAGAACCCGCCGAGGTCGCCAGCAGAGCGCCCAGCTTCACTGGCCCAGCATCCCCATCCTCGCCGATCGAGTTGAGCCAAACGCCGCAGTCACGGGCAAGGCGCCCCGTCGGCGGTGGCCAAGCCGTTGTCGAAAACCCCGAACCACAGCCGACCCGAACCACGGCCGCCGAAAGCTCACCAGCCGGCGAGGTCCAGGATCTGGAAGGCGAGCCGCGCCTCCAACAGGCGGTCCAACCCACTCGGGTCCTGGCCCGTCAGCTTGCCGATCTTGCCCAGCCGGTAGCGGATCGTGTTTTCGTGCACGCCGAGCTCGCTCGCGGTCGCCTGGACGCGGCCCTCCGAGGCGACGAAGGTGCGCCAGGTTTCGAGCAGCGAGGGGTCCGCGTCCTGCAGGGGCCGGATCGTCTCGTGGGCGAAGTGCACCGCCTCCTTGACGCGGCCGCTGGCGGCCACGAGGCGGAACAGGCCGAGTTCGCCGGCCGCCAGGACGCCGCCGGACCAGCCGAAGGAGCAGGCCAGTTCGTCGATTTCGCGGAGTTCGCGGTGGGCCAGCGGGAAGTCCTCCGGGGAGTGGCAGACGCCGGAGATGACGGCGGTGCGGACGTTCAGCCGGGGCGACAGGCCGGTGCGCACGGACGCCACGGAGTCGCGCAGGTCGCGGGGTTCGAGGCCCGACGGGAGGGTCAGCAGGGCCACCACGGCGCCCGGCAGGCTGACCGCCGGGGGTTCCGGCACGGACAGCGCCGTAGCGAGCTGGCGGATCACCAGCTTGCGGCCGGCGGAGACGCTGACGTTCTGGCTGGCGTTGTCGAGCGAGAACCGCACCAGGACGTGCGGCTGGGCCAGGTTCACGCCGAACTGCGGGGCGCGGCGCGACAGCTGCTCGGCGTCGCGGGTGCGGTGCAGCAGGTCGGACAGGAAGTCTTCGCGGGCTTGGCCCTCGGCCTCCGCCTGGCGGCGCTCGGACAGCACCTGCAG
The DNA here is from genome assembly GCF_044452505.1 of Amycolatopsis sp. NPDC051903. NCBI lineage: Bacteria > Bacillati > Actinomycetota > Actinomycetes > Pseudonocardiales > Pseudonocardiaceae > Amycolatopsis > Amycolatopsis sp. NPDC051903. Next base: position 450,618 of record NZ_JBITBT010000003.1, read on the forward strand.
CGACAGCACCGTGGCGCCGTGCTCGGCCAGCTTCGTGTCGAGTTCCTCGAGACCGCGGCCGACCTCGACGATGCCGAGGTAGCCGCTCGGCTGGCCCTCGATGATGAGGCGGCACATCAGGTGCCGGCGGCCGACCCAGACGGCCGGGGTGGGTGGCACGACGGTCGACGGGCAGCTCGCGCTCAGCGACGCCAGCGCCTGCTTCACGGACGGCAGCTCGCGGATCCGCGAAGCCAGCACCGGCGGCTGCGCCATCTTCAACCCGGGCGGCGCGGACCACGCGAGCACGTGGAAGTCCTCGTTGTAGAGCACGACGGGCTTCGCCGACAGCTCGCCCAGCAGGGTCACCACGGTCTGGATGCTCGCGCCGTCGAGCACGGCGTTCGTGAGCTTCTGGTGGACGTCGGCCAGGTAGGCCAGCGTGTTCTTCTGCCGCACGACCTCGGCGGCCTTGTTCTTCAGGTGCGCGTTCAGCATCGCCTGCCGCAGGAACAGCGCGCCCAGCCGGGCGAACAGCTCCGCCAGCGCCACGTCTTCGTCGGTGTACACGTGGTCTTGCTGCACGTTGTCGACGAAGATCAGGCCGATCACCTTGCCGTCGAAGACCAGTGGCACGCCGAGCACCGGCGCACGTGCCAGTGCTCCATCGTGCGCCGGTGCGGGCGCGGGTCGCGCGGGACGTCGCTGATGAGCACGGGCGCGGCCGATTCGATGACCTCGCGGCTGAACCGGTCGCCCTGGATGCCGGCCTCCTGCGCCTGCACGGCGGCCGAGATGTCGCCCTCGCTCTCGCAGTAGCCGGCGGCGCCGCGGAAACGGCCGTCGTTGTCGCGCAGGTACACCGAACAGCGCGTGACGCCGAGCAGGTGGCACAGCTGCTTGCCGAGCAGCCCCAGCAGGTCCTCGAGGCGCGTGGTGGTGATGGCCTCGGTGGTGATCTCGCTGAACGCCGCGATGACCTCGCGCTCACGGTGCGACGGGTCCACCCGGCGCGGCAAAGCGCGCACCGAAGCCGTCGCATCACGCATGGGATCCGCCTTCACCGTTGAAACCCGGACTCCGTCTGAGGGTGCCTTACGTCACCCGCTCCCGTCCATGCCCGAGGCGAGTACTCCCAGGTCGTGGCCCATGCGCTCCTGTTTGGTCCGCAGGTAGCGCACGTTGTGCGGGGTCTGGGCCACGGGCAGCCGGACCCGCCCGACGATGTCGAGCGCGTATCCCTCCAGCCCGCCGTACTTGGCCGGGTTGTTCGTGATGAGCCGCAGCCGCCGGACGCCGAGGTCGGCCAGGATCTGCGCGCCGATGCCGTAGCTGCGCGAATCGACCGGCAGGCCCTGCGCCAGGTTCGCCTCGACGGTGTCCAGACCCTGCTCCTGCAGTGCGTACGCGTGGATCTTGTGCGCCAGCCCGATTCCGCGGCCCTCGTGCCCACGCAGGTAGATGACGGCCCCGACGCCCTCGGCGGCGATCTCGCGCAGCGCGTACTCCAGCTGCGCGCCGCAGTCGCAGCGCAACGAACCCAGGATGTCGCCGGTGAGGCACTCGCTGTGAACCCTGACCAGCGCGCCCGAGGACGTCCGCCCGGCCGCGGCGACGTCGCCGCGCACCAGCGCGAGGTGCTCGGTGCCGTCGAGCACGGACCGGTACGCGACCGCGCGGAAATCGCCGAACGCCGTGGGCATCGCGGCGCTCGCGACGGGTTCCACCAGCCGTTCGGTCGCCCCGCGGTAGCGCACGAGGTCGGCGATGCGCAGCAGCGGCAGATCGTGCCGGGCCGCGAACGCCTCCAGCTCCGGGCCGCGCAGCATCGAGCCGTCGTCGGCGACGAGCTCGCTGATCACGCCGACGTCGCCCGCACCCGCCATCGCGAGCAGGTCGACAGCCGCCTCCGTGTGCCCGGCCCGCACGAGCACGCCGCCTTCGCGGGCGCGCAGCGGGAAAACGTGCCCGGGCCGGCGGAGTTCGGCGGGTTTCGTGGCCGGGTCGGCCAGTGCCCGCACGGTCGTGGTCCGGTCCGCCGCCGACACCCCGGTGCCGCTGCCGACGTGGTCGACGCTCACGGTGAACGCGGTGCCGTGTGCGTCGGTGTTCTCCGCGACCATCTGCCGCAGCCGCAACGCGTCGGCGCGTTCGCCGGGCATCGGCGCGCACACGATGCCGGTGGTGTGCCGCACGAGGAACGCCATCTGCTCGTCCGTCATCGTGCGCGCGGCGCCGACGAGGTCACCTTCGTTCTCGCGGTCGGCGTCGTCGACGACCACGACCAGCCGGCCCTGCGCCAGCGCGGCGACGGAGTGCTGCACCCGTTCCCCGGGGATCGTCACGACGCACCGTCCGTACGGGTGTGCGTCCCGAACGTCCGCGCGTGGTAGGTCAACGGCGCCAGCGGCACCGAATCCGCCGCCAGCACGAGGCCGAGTGCGACCACGTGGTCACCCCCTTCGATCAGCTTTTCGACGCGGCACGCCACCCAGCCGGACGCGCCCGCCAGCCGAGGCAGGTCGTCGTCGAGCTCCCAGCTGACGCCGTCGAACTTCGCCATTCCCTTGCGCGCGAACCGTTTCGCGAGCTCCGCCTGCCCGCTCTCGAGCACGTTCAGCCCGAACCGGCCGCCCCGGCGCACCACGGTCAGCAGGTCCGACGTGCGGTCGAGCGACACGAGCACCATCGGCGGCGCGAGCGACAACGACGCGAACGCGCTCACCGTCGTGCCGTGCGGCCGGCGGCCGTCGAGCGCCGTGACCACCGAAACCGGCGTGCACACACCCGACATGACTTCGCGGAACTGCGCGCCCAGAGCCGACCCGGTCACGGTTTCCATCCAGCCCCACTCCACCAGGTAGGTGCCGTGGCCCGGGCCGCCCGGGCCACGGCACGGCCTCACACCGCCGCGGGAGCGCGCGAGGACATCTTGTGCAGCTGCGGAACCACCTTCTCGCCGAACAGCTTCAGGCTCGCTTCGGCCTTGTCGAGCGGCAGGCCGCCGAAGCAGAACGCCGCGTTGGCCATCAGCTCGCCACCCTGCTCGCGCCGGGCCGCGTACTTCTCGACGATCTCTTCGGGCGTGCCCCACACGTTCGCGTCGACGTACGCGCCCGCCGCGGCTTCCATGCCCGCTTCGCGGATCATGTCGGCGCCAGCCTGGTAGGCCTCGTACCCCTTGGTCTCGCGCCAGTGCGAGCCGGCGAAGTCGTAGTGCTTGATCACCGAGAGGAAGTAGCGCGAGATGTGCTCGTGCGCGATGCGCTTGGCCTCTTCGGGATCTTCGTGGCAGTACACGAAGTCCTGGATCAGCGGCGCGCCCGGCTCCGTGCCGTGCTTCTCGCGGTGCAGCCCGCGCCAGCGGTCGATGGCTTCGAGGTGCTGCGCGAAGTCGTACTGCATGAACGTCATCATCTGCGCGCCCAGCTCGGCGACGGCCGGGATCGAGTCCGGCGACATCGCGACGCCGAAGATCCGGCCTTCCCACGAATGCCCGGCCAGGCCGGGGCGCACGGTCACGCGCGGCTGCTTGTAGAACTTGCCGTCGTTCTCCACGTAGCCGTTCTGCAGGCCGCGGATGATCATCGCGGCGGCTTCGTCGAAGCGCTCGCGCGATTCGTTCATGTCGACGCGGAAGCCCTCGTACTCCATCTTCGCGAGACCGCGGCCCATGCCGAGCAGCAGCCGGCCGTTCGACATGTGGTCGAGCATGACGGCCTTCTCGACCACGCGCAGCGGGTCGTTCCACGGCAGGATCACCGCGCCCGTGCCGAGTTTGATCTTCGACGTGCGCCCCGCGAGGTAGGCCATGATCTGGAGGTTGTCCGGGCACATCGAGTAGTCGTCGAAGTGGTGCTCGGCCGACCAGACGGAGTCGAAGCCGTACTTCTCCGCCTGCACGCCCATCTCGAGCTCGCGGGTGAAGACCTCGTGGTCGCTGACGTCTTCGAACCAGTTCTGGAAGACCAGCAGCATTCCGACGTCCATGGGTGGTTCTCCTTCTCGGTTGGGTGTTCTCACGTCCAGCGGGTGGTGATGCCCTGGTTCGTCCTTCGACGCTAACCACGCGAAGCCGCAGGCAGAACGGTCGTCGCGCGGTGCTGTTGGAGATCCGCACAAAGCGCGGCGCTCAGCCGCCCCCGAACGTGGCGAGCAGGCCGCCGTCGACGGGCACGGTCGCGCCCGTCATGTACGTGGAGCGCGCGACGGCCACGATGACCTCGGCGATCTCGGTCGCCGTGCCGATGCGCCCGGCCGGGATCTTGTCGACGATGCGCGCCCGGGCCCGATCCGTGAGCCCGGCGGTCATGTCGGTGTCCACAAAACCCGGGATCACGAGGTTCACGCGGATGCCCCGCTGCGCGAGCTCCACGGCGAGCACCTGCGTGAGCCCCGACAGCCCCGCCTTCGCCGAGCCGTACGCGACGTCGCCGGGGAACCCGCGCAAGCCGACGACCGCGCCGACGTTCACGATCGCCGAACCCCGGCTCAGCAGCGGCACGATCGCGCGGCAGACCTCGAACGCGCCGGTCAGGTTCGTCGCCAGCACCTCGTCCCACGCCGACCGGGCCAGCGCGTCGATGCGGCGGCCGCGGTGCACGCCCGCGCTGTTGACCACCACGTCGATCGAGCCGAACCGCTCGGTGACGGCCTCGACGCAGCGCCGGATCGAGTTCTCGTCGGTGACGTCGCCCTTCACCTCGAGCACGCGGTTCGGCACGGCCGGCGGTTCGGTGCCGGCCGAGCGCGCCAGCGACGCCACGTTGTCGCCCGCGGCGGCGACGTGGTCGACGACGGCGCGGCCGATCCCGCGCGAACCGCCGGTGACGAGCCAGGTGGTCATCGGTTCAGGAAGCCGGTGAGCTCGGCGAGGTAGGTGTCGCGGTCCTCGAGGAACGGCGCGTGGCCGGCGTCCGGGAACTCGACGAGCTTCGCGTCGGCGCACAGGTCGCGCGCCGCTTCGGCGCCCGAGAACGGCACGAACGCGTCCTTGCGCCCGTGCAGGAACAGCACGGGCCCGCTCAGCCCGCCGAGGATCTTGCGCTGGTCGAGCTCCGCCAGGTCCTTCAGCGATTCGTCGCCGATCGGGCCCATCTCCATGAACATGCCCCACAGCCAGCTGATGATCTGCGGCGTCGGGGGCTCGGCGCACACCGCGTCGGCCACCCCCTTGAACGTGGTGGCGCGGTCCGCCGCGGCCGCCCCGAGCACGGCCTTCACGTCGTCGACGCCGCCGCCGTGCGGCCAGTCCGAAGTGGACGTGTACCGCGGGGTCGCGCCCCCGGTGGAGACCACGCCGGAGCAGTTCGCCCCGAGCTTCGCCGCCGCGTCCACGGCGACCGCGCCGCCGAGCGACCAGCCGTTGACCACGGGCTCGCGCAGGCCGAGGTGTTCCACGAGCTTCACCACGTCGGAACCGAGCGCGGAGATCGAGACGTCGGCGAAGTCGTTGTCGGACCGGCCGCAGGCCCGCAGGTCGAGGAGCACGACTTCGTTCCCGTTGGCGCGCAAGGCGGGCGCGGTCGTGTCCCAGCAGCGCGCGGTGGCGCCCCAGCCGTGGATCAGCACGATCGGCCGGCCCGAACCGCGGAAGTGCTCGAAGTAGACGCGCCTGCCGTCTTCGACCTCTAGGTAGCCCATGGCGTCTCGCCTCTCTCTTGACGGGTTTCAGTGGATCGCAGCGACTTCGGCCCGCAGCGCCCGCGGCACGACCGGCGGGCGGTCGCGGAAGCGGGGCAGCACGTGCTCGGCGAACAGTTCCAGCGAGTGCAGCACCTTTTCGTGCGCGAGGCCACCGAAACGCATCCAGCAGATGAGCTGCTGCAGCCCGGTTTCCTCGTACAGCGTCTCGATCTCGGCGACCAGCCCCGCCGGGTCGCCGGCGTAGACGACGCCGCTCTCGCGCAGCCCGTCGAGCGTCGGCCCACCGGCTTCCTCCGACGCGGCCACGAGTTCGGCGTAGCGCTCGTACGTGTGCGGCGGGTGCGGCCCGCTCGGCACGAGGTCGAGCACGTGGCGGTAGTACCAGGACAGCGGTTCGGTGACGTTCTCGACGGCCTCGGCCGTGGTGTCGGCGAGGTGGACCTGCCAGTTCATGGGGAAGTCGAGCGACAGCGGGTCGCGGCCGCTCGTGATGAGCGAGCGCTTGATGTCGACGACGAGCTGGTTCAGCTCCGGCAACGTCATCAACGTCGGCGTGACGAGCAGGTTGTACCCCTGCGCAGCCGCGAGGTGGAAGGTCTCGGGGCTGATCGACGCGACGTACATCGGCGGCGTCGGACGCTGCACGGGCGTGGGCCGGCAGTCGACGTCGGTGAGGTCGAAGTGCTTACCGTGGAAGGAAAACGGCTCGCCCGCGCGCTTGCGCCACAGCCCGCGCACGATCTCCAGCGCCTCGTCGAACACCTCGCGGCTCACGTCCTGGCGGTCGCCGACGCCCATGTTGCGGAACTCGCCCGGCTGGTACCCGCGGCCCGCACCGAAATCCAGCCGGCCGTTGGAGAGCACGTCCACCATCGCGTAGTCCTCGGCGACGCGCACCGGCCAGTCGAAGGTGAGGTTGCTGACCGCGATGCCGATGCGCATGCGGCTCGTCCGCTCGGCCACGGCGGCGGCCGCGACCTGCGGTGACGGCATCGAGCCGTAGTCACTGCCGTGGTGCTCGGCGAGCCAGACCTCGTCGAACCCGAGCTGCTCGGCGTAGGCGATCTGCGCCAGCATCTCGTGGTACGCGCGGCGGAAGTCGTGGTCGCGGCACTCGAGCACGTAGAAGACGCCGAACTTCATCCGGCCCCCTGCCAGGGTCCGCCCGCGGCCACCTTCGCCCGCAGCACTTTCTTGTCGATCTTGCCGACGCTCGTGCGCGGCAGCTCGGCCACGACCAGCACGCCCTCGGGCAGCCACCAGCGCGGCACGCGTTCGCCCAGGTCGGCGAGCAGTTCGTCCGGCGGGTCCGCGCGGCCGGGTTCGAGCACGACCAGCGCGAACGGCCGCTCCTGCCACCGCTCGTGCGGCACAGCGACGACGGCCGCCTCGGCCACCGCGGGGTTCGCGGTGAGCGCCTGTTCCAGCGCGACAGAGCTGATCCACTCGCCGCCGCTCTTGATCAGGTCCTTGGCGCGGTCGACGATCTCCAGGTACCCGTCGGCGTCGATGGTCGCGATGTCGCCCGTGCGCAGCCAGCCGTCCGGGAAGCTCTCCGGGTGCTCGCCGCCGAAGTAGCGCGTGGCGACCCACGGTCCGCGGATCAGCAGCTCACCGCGGGAAACGCCGTCGTGCGGCTGGTCCGTGCCGTCGTCGCCGACGAGCCGCCACTGCAGCCCCGGCAGCAGGCGGCCCTGCTTGCGCACGGACCGCCGCCGTTCGGTGGGCTCGACCACGGACGGGAGCGGCTTCGAGAACGTGCCCATGGGCGAGATCTCGGTCATCCCCAGCCCTGGAACGCCGGGATGCCGAGCGCGTCGAGGGCCCGCAGCAGTTCGTCGTCCGGCGGCGAACCGCCGAGCACGAGCGCGCGCAAGCTGCTCACGTCGGTGCCGGTCGTGCTGACGTGCCGCACGAGGTCGGCCGCGACCGTCGGCACCATGCCGGTGTAGGTGACGCGCTCGGTTTCGATGATCTTCGCGATCTGGGCGGGCACCGGGTGGGGACCGGGCAGCACCTGCTTGGCGCCCGTCATGAGCGCGGCGAACGGGATGCCCCACGCGTTGGCGTGGAACATCGGCACGACGTGCAGCACGGTGTCGCGTTCGCTGATCGCGTGGCCGTCGGCGAGGCACGCGGCGAACGTGTGCAGGTACAGCGAACGGTGCGAGTACCCGACGCCCTTGGGCGAACCCGTGGTGCCCGACGTGTAGCAGAGCGCCGCGAGCGCGTTCTCGTCGACGCGCGGCGGGTCGAGCAGCGGCGGGCCCTCGGCCACGAGCGCCTCGTAGTCCAGCGTGCCGGGGGCCGGCCCGTCCGTCGTGACGACGACCAGGCCCGGCCGCTCGGCGCGCGCTGCTTCGAGCTTCGGCAGCAACGAGGTGTCGGCGACCACGACGACGTCCTCGGCGTGCCCGAGCACGTACGCGATCTCCGTCGGCTCCAGCCGCAGGTTCACCGTGTGCAGCACGGCCCCCGCGAGCGGCACCGCGTGGTAGAGCTCGAGGTGCCGCCGGTGGTTCCAGGCGAGGGTGGCGACCCGGTCACCGGGCCGCACCCCCAGCCGGACCAGGGCGCCCGCGAGCGCGACGACGCGTTCGTGGAAGTCCCGGTTGGTGTAGCGGTGCGTCGGCGCACCGGCCCCGTACTCGACGATCTCCTTGGCGGGGAAGAACTCCCGCGCGCGGTGCAGGAGGTCGGTGAGCACGAGTGGCTGGTTCACCCCGCCACCTCCGCCGTCTCGGCCAGCCGCTGCCGCACCTGCGGCACGATCTTCGTCGCGAGCAGCTCGATGCGCGCGGAGCCGCTGTCCACCGGTTCGCCGGGCAGCTGGGCCCAGAAGTGCACGTCCTTGATCTGCGGCCGGCCGCGCAGCAGCGCGGTCAGCTCGTCGACGGCCGTGGCCGGGTCCCACAGCTGGAACGCACCACCCTCGACGATCTGGTCGGCCGTCTCGAACTTCGGCACGACGTCGGGCGGGCCGAAAGCGCCCCACTGGATGTAGTTGTTCAGCTGGTAGAGCGCGTGCTGCCCGATGCGGGCCCACTCCCGTTCCGGGTCCTCCGCGATCACGGCCCACTGGCCGGCGTAGATCGCGCCCTCGGCCGAGGACTTGCCCACGCGGTCCAGTGCGTCCACATAGGACTGCTGGTGCGCGTTCTGGGTGCTGAGGAACCCGTCGGAGATGCGGGCCGCGCGTTCGATGGCCGGCTCGGCCATCGCGCCGACGAGCAGCTTCGGCGTCGTCTCGGGCTTCGGCGTGATCTTCACCGAAGGCAGCTGGAACCGCCTGCCCTGGAACGGTTTCTCCTCACCCGACCACGCCTGCCGGATCACCGCGACGCTCTCCTCGAGCAGGCTCGGCCGGTGCTTGAGGTTGCGGTCGAACGCGGCGAACTCGGGAGCCCAGTAGCCCTGGCCGAGCCCGAGGTCGAAGCGGCCGCCGGTCAGCAGCGACAGCGTGGCGGCGTCCTCGGCGAGGCGCACCGGGTTGTGCAGCGGCGCGATCACAAGGTTCGTGCCGATGCGCATTCTCTTCGTGCGCTCGCCGATGGCGGCGGCGAGCGTGTAGGGCGAGGGCGTGTAGCCGTCCTCGCAGAAGTGGTGCTCCGTCAGCCACACCGAGCCGATGCCGATGCTCTCCGCCCACGCGAGCTGGTCCAGCGCCTCGCGGTAGAGGGTCGAGAACGGCCGGAACCACTGCTCGGGGTTGCGGAAGTCGTACCAGAGCCCGAAGTTGACTTCTTGATCGGTCACGCCGTCTCCTTTGTCGACGTTCGCCTGCTCCTCACACCGTGCTCAGCCGCCCGGCCGCGGGCCAGCCCCGATCGCGGGTGGCGTTGTGGGCCGCTCCAACGTCACGGCGTCACCCCCGCCGTCGCCAGTGCATCGTCGAGCAGCGCCGGCACGTCGTGCTCCAGCGCGGCGGCGTAGTCGGTGGTGAGCTCTCCGGTCAGGAACTGCGACCACGCCGCTTCGACGATCGCGGCGAGCTTGAACAGCGCGAGGCAGCGGTAGTAGCGGACGTCCGGGATCGTGCGGCCCACGGCGTCCTCGTAGCGCGCGAGCAGGTGGCCCCGGCCGGGCGCGCCGGGCACGCGGGACACGGCCTGGATGGCGGGCATCGCCGTGCCGCGTTCGCCCCACAGCGCGAGCAGCAGGCCGAGGTCGAGCAGCGGGTCGCCGATCGTCGCCATCTCCCAGTCGATCACGGCGGCCAGCCGCGGCTCGTGCGCGGCGAACAGGCAGTTGTCGAGGTGGAAGTCGCCGTGCAGCAGGGCGGGTTCGCTGCCTGCCGGCTGGTGTTCGTCGAGCCAGGTGGCGATCTTCGGCATGGCCGGCAGCGGCCGGCGCGCGATGCCTTCCCACTGGCGGTACCAGCGCGTGACCTGCCGGTCGAGGAACCGCTCGGGCCGGCCGAAGCCGGTGAGGCCGGCCGCCCGCCAGTCGAGCGTGTGGACGGCGGCGAGGGCGTCGATGACCTCGTCGGCGACCTTCGTGAGGTCCGTTTCGGGGTACGGCAGCGTGTCCGTGATCGACACGGAGTCGCGCACGTGCTCCATCACCAGGAACGGGGCCAGCGGCACCTCCGGGTCCTCGCACAGCGCGACGGGCCGCGGCGCCCGCACCGGCGTCGGCGCGAGCGCGCTCAGCAGCCGGTGCTCTCGCGCGACGCTGTGCGCCGAGGCCGACAACGCGTGGCTCGGCGGGCGCCGCAGCACGAACCCCGCGTCGGCGCCCGAGAGCAGGCACGTCTCGTTGGAGTTTCCTCCAGTCAGCCGCGTGAGCTCCCACGGCCCGGGGTCGCCCGTGTGCGCGGTGAGCCAGTCGGCAAGTGGCCGCTGCAGCAGCTGCGCCGTCATTGGGCCAGTTCCAGCTGCTCGCGGAAGCGGTCCAGCGCCGCGGCGCGGCGCGTCGGGATGTGCTCCGTCGGCACCTTCGCCGGCTGGTACGGCTTGAGCAGCCGCCGCGCGACGGTCACGCGGTGCACCTCGTCGGGCCCGTCGTAGATGCGGGCCGCGCGCGCCCAGCGGTACATCTGCTCCAGCGGCATGTCGGTGGAGAAGCCGAGCGAGCCGTGAACCTGGATCGCGCGGTCGATCACGTCGTGCAGCACGGTGGCGCCGTGGTACTTGATCATCGCGATGCCGGTGCGCGCGGCCTTGGCCCCGACCTGGTCGATCTGCCACGCGGTGTGCAGCGTGAGCAGGCGCGCGGACTCGATCTGCGCGGCGCTGTCGGCGACCCAGTTCTGGATCGTCTGCTTGTCCGCGAGCGGCCCGCCGTGCACGTCGATGCTCACCGCGCGCTCGCACAGCATGTCGAACGCGCGCCGGCACACCCCGACCCAGCGCATGCAGTGGTGGATCCGCCCGGGCCCCAGGCGTTTCTGCGCCAGCGCGAACGCTTCACCGCGCTCGCCGAGCAGGTTCTCCCGCGGGATCCGCACGTTCTCGTACCCGACCTCGCAGTGCGACCAGATGGGGTTGCGGTGCTCCGGGTCGTTCATCAACCCGATCTCGCGCGTGGTGATCCCCGGCGCGCTCGTCGGCACGATCAGCATCGACATGCGGTGGTGCGGATCGGCAGCGGGCTCCGTCACGGCCATCACGATGTGGAAGTCGGCGCGGGAAGCGTTGCCCACGAACCACTTCGCGCCGTTGAGCACCCACTCGTCGCCCTCGAGCCGGGCGTTCGTGGTGAACTGCCGCGGGTCGGAGCCGGTGCCCTGCTCGGTCATGGAGAAGGCCGACAGCAGCGTGCCGTCGAGCAACGGCCGCATCCACTGGGACTTCTGCGCCTCGGTCCCCGCGATGGCGAGCAGCTCCGCGTTGCCGGAGTCCAGCGCCTGGCAGCCGAAGACGTACGGCGCGAACTCGCTGGTCCCGAGGATCTCGTGCAGCAGCCCCAGCTTCAGCTGCCCGTAGCCCTGGCCGCCCAGCTCGGGCCCCAGGTGCGCGGCCCACAGTCCGTGGTCCTTCACCCGCTGCTGCAACGGTTTCGCGAGGCGCCGGAACCCCTGGTGGTCGAGGTCGAGCACCTCCAGCGGGTAGATCTCGCTGCGCACGAACTCCCGCGCCCAGTCCAGCTTCGCCGCGAACTCCGGTTCCGTGGAGAAGTCCCAGGTCATGTGCCGCCCTTCCGGTCCGCCTACGCCTCCACGCTAGGAACGGCGGCGGCGCGGCGACCAGCGGAGCCGGCCGGAGCGGTTGTGGCTTTCTCCAGCGGTCAGTTGTCGACGACGTACCACTTGCCGCCGCGGTACTCCATGGTCGCGTCGCCGAGGTCGCTGTCGGTGAACTTGACACTCGCCTTGACGGCGCTGGCCGGGATTTCGACCTTCGTCGCGCTGTCCTTGGTGATGCGGGACTCGTCGACGGTGGCGCTGCGCAAGGCGCGCTTCTGCGTGGCGGAGATCATCTGGAAGGTGATCGGGATCGTCTGCTCGCACGTCCCGAAGCCCTCATCCTCCGCCTTCTTGGCGGCCGGGCCGGCGATTTCGCAGACCGTCGTCACGTCTTCCCGGCCGATGGCGCCGAGGAACGTCTCGTAGCGCTGGACGGCGCCCTCGACCGAGCTGGACACCGCCGAGGTGGCCGGCTGGGTCGACGTGGACGGCGGGTTCGACGTGGTCGTCGGGGCCGCGGCGGTGGTCGGCGCCGTGGTCGAGCCCGTCGCTGCGCTCGACGAAGCCGGCAGCGCCGTGCCGCCTTCCGAGCTCGAGCATCCGGCGATCAGCAGGGCGGCGCCCACGGTCAGGACAGAGAGTGCACGAGCGGACATGAGGCACCTTTCAGGCTGCGGTGATCGTTCGGAGGATAGCGACAGAAGCCGGGTGACGGGGGCTGAATCTAGCGCCTCGAGCAGGGAACTGTTACACATTTGCGTGAACTGCCACGCTGGCGGCGGTTTGTCGGCTATCGTCCGCGATGGCTCCGTTCGGAGCGGTGGTCCTTGTGGGGAAGGTCGATGCACATGCGACGAACACTGGTCATCGTGGCGTGCCTGGGGACAGCGGTCGCTGTCGCCGGCTGTGGCGGCGGGACGGACGGCGGCAGCGCCTCGGGGCCGACCGGTTCGGTGCCCGCCGCACAACCACCGACGTCCGCCGAACCCGCGGCCAAGACCGCCGATCCGCCCACCGCGTTCGACGCGGGTGCCGCCGTCGGCCTGCCCGCTGAAGCACTGCGCGCCAACGTGGCCGGCAACGTCGTGTCGACGTTCGTCACCTTGCGCGACCGCACGGGTTACGTCATCACGCCGACCGCGATGAACGCGGTGGACGTGCTGACCGGCCGGCAGAAGTGGAGCGTCCCGGTCGAGGGCGAGCCCGGCGACCCGAACAACCAGAGCGGGCCGTTCGTCAACCCCACCGGGCCGCGCCCGCCCGCGGTCACCGACAAGCTCGCCGTCGCCGCCGTTCCCGTTGTCAGGCCGGAGAAAGGCACCACTCCGGCTTACATCACGCTGTCGGTGATCGCCGCGGATACCGCCACGGGCACCAAGGCGTGGCAGGCCGACCTCAAGGTGTCCGAGGACCAGTACGCCGACGCCGGCAACGCCGTCACCGAGGTCGTCGCCGTCACCGACAAGGCCGTGATCGCCCGCTACAGCCGCCAGGACGAGGAGCACGTCACGGTCGCGCTCGATCCCGCCACTGGCAAAACCCTGTGGCAGCGCAAGGATTACGACGCCGGCAGCCTCCACGGCGACATCCTCGTCGGCACCGACTACAACGTGCCCGAGAACTCCTCGATGACGCAGGCCACCGCCCTCGACGTGGCCACCGGCCAGCAGAAGTGGGTCGGTGCGCGCGAATCGTCCCAGCTCACCATGGTCCCCGCCGATCCGGCGCTGGTCGTGGTCAACCGCACCGATTACGGCTCCGGCCACCCCTTCCTGCTGTTCCTCGACCCCGCGACCGGTGCGGAGAAGGCGAAGGTCGAAGGCGAAGGCGGCTTCGGCTCCCGGTCTTACGGCGAATGCCTCTACGACCAGCAGTCGGTGCTGGTGTGCAACGAAGACGGCGTGCTCACCGCCTACGACGCCAAAACCGCCGGCAAACTCTGGACCCTGCCCGACGAAGCCGCCAACCGCGTCGCCCCCGACCCCACCGCCGCCTGGCACGGCGCCCTCTACGGCAAAACCCAAGGGGGACAACCGATCGTGCTGGACGCCAAGACGGGCAAGGACCGCTCCACCGAGGACGTCGGCGCCGCGCCGGTCCTGGTCAGCGAGTACGCCGGCCTCGCCGCCGACAAGGACGGCGCCCCGAAGGCGTACCCGGTCAAGAACTGAGGCGCGCCGTCGCCGGTTCTTGGGCGTCCCGCAAAAGTTGCGGTTGGTGACTGAGATTCTTGGGGTGTGGAGGGGTTTCAGCTACTGTCGGATGGTCAGTGGGCGTTGATCGAGAAGTTGCTGCCGGTCCGTGCCGGTAAGCGTGGTCGGCCGTTCTCGGACGCGCGGGCGATGGCCGAGGGGATCATCTATCGGTATCGGTGCGGGACCGCGCGGCGGGACGGGCCCCGCCGAGTTCGGTCCGTGGCAGACGATCCGCGGCCCGGCACCGACGCCTGACCCCCGATGGGATCTGCGAGGTGGTGTTGCAATGCCTGCCGACCGAAGCAATCCGGCCATCGGAAGCTTGGTGCCTCACGCGGTGGTCGCCACCGCTGTTCGATTCGACTTTGAGGTGCTGGCCCTCGCCGCGCACCACGGCTACCGGCGCGTACACCGCCGCGCAGACCGTGCTTTCCCATGCGAGTGGGGTGCCCCGAATGTGGAGTGACAGCCCTTACGCCAGACGGTTCTCACGATCAAGATCGACTCCATGAAGACTTCACAACACCTCGCCTCGTGGACCCTCACCGGCGGCCTGGTACTGGCCGTCGGACTGCTCGCCGCCCCCGTCGCCGACGCGGCACCGGCGACGGGCTGCCAGACCTTCCCGGACCGCAACTACTGCGTCTACAACGCCCCCAACGGCGGGTTCGTCTCGATCGCCGCCTTCAAGGGCCGGGTGGAGGCCGGCAAGAGCGACGGCGGCAACACCTGGCTCGACAGCAGCGCCCACAACCACGTTGCGGCCGGGCCCGGCCAGGTCCAGGCGAGCTCCAACGCATCGCTGAAGTGGCGGGCCTGCGCCTGGTTCGACCAGGGCTCGGTGCTGCCGGACGTCGTCGGCTGCACGCCGTGGGTGCAAGGCCGGTAGCCGGCGGGGTCGGACTCGGCGTCGAGTCCGGGTCAGGACCTAGCTCTCGGGCTCCATCCGCAGCAGTTCGCGGGCCAGCGCGTCGTTCTGGCGGAACATGATCGCGTTGGTCCGCGGGCGGGTGAAGGCGCCGGGTGAGCGGGTGGTGGTGTGCACGCCCATGGCGAAGCGGCGTGGGTGGGGTGCGCCGGCGGCGTCGAGCAGGCGCGAGTCGGTGATGCGGGTGGCGATGCGGCCGGACGGCAGGTCCGCGCCGGTCGCGTCCGGCACCTGTTCTTCGGCGAGCGTGCCCGCGTCGCGCATCTGTTGCAGCAGCGCGTCGGACACGCGCGGCACGCTCGCCTCCGGCAGGCGGGCCTCGATGAGGGTCCGGGCCGTGACGACGTCGGGGAAGCTGGAGCTCGAGGCGGCGAACACGCCGGTGTCCTCTTCGGCCGTCACGAGCAGGTCCGCGCCCAGGAACGACACGAGCCCGGCGTCGGCCAGCGCGAGCAGTTCCTCCAGCCGGCGCGGCGGCGGGCCGCTCGCGTAGTAGGAGAAGAAGCCCTTGAACCAGCCGTCGAGGTCCGCGACCTGCGACGCGGCCGAGAGCCGGCCCGTCATGAGCAGCGCGGGCAGCTGGCCGACCACCGACAGCAGCGCCATGAACGCACCGAGGTCCGCGCTGAAGCGCTGGTCCGCCCGCCGCGCGAGGTCGGCTTCGACGTACTCGCGCACGGCCTTGCCGAAGTGCTCCGCGGACTCGAACCACTCGCCGCCGAACGGGCGGTCCAGCCGCTCCAGGTCCAGCCGGTCCTCCTCGGCGGGCACGGCGGCCGCGATCAGACTGTCCAGTTCGGACGTTCCCCAGGCCAGATCCGCGAACGCGTCGGCGAACACCGCGAAGTCCGTGCGCACGCGGTCGGGGTGGCCGGTGAACAGCTCGGTGTAGTACGCCCACGCGAGTTCTTTGGCGATCAGGGGCCAGACGTCCGCGCGGAAGTCGAGCGGCGCGGCCTTCGCGCACAGCTGCTCGATCGCGTACGAGTCGAAGAACCTGGGCAGCTGCAACGGTTTCCCGCGCAGCCGGTAACCCGTCTTCGCGTGGTACGGCACCCCGCGGCGGGACCCGACGTGCAGCACGGGCTCGGCGCCGCTCGGGTGGTAGCGCAGACCGCCGCCCGGCAGGTCCTCGAAGCGCCCGCCGCGGCCTTCGGTGAGCAGCAGCATCAGGTCGACGAACGCGAGGCCCAGCCCGCGCACCAGCACGGGCTCGCCGGCCGGCACGGCGGAGTAGTCCACGTCGGCGGTGTAACCCGCCGGGTAGTACCGCAGGTCGTGGCGGCCGGCGAAGGACTCCAGCAGGCTTTCCGCCGGGTCGGGCTGCGCGTCGAGGTGCCCGACGGTCAGCAGCACGGCGTCGGCCGTGAGCACCTCGCCGTTCTCCAGCCGCACGCGCTGCGGCGGCCCGTCCTCGATCGCGACGGCCGCGCTGCGGTGCTCCACGACCTCGAGGCCCGCCGGCAGTTCGGCCAGCAGCTTCTCGTAGAACCACCGCAGGTACAGGCTCTGCAGCCGCCGGGTCGGGAAGTCGGTGCTGGCCAGCGCGTCGAACTCGGCGCGCAGGTCGGGCGGCACGGGGTAGCCGATCTCGCCGGAGCGCACCTGCCGCGCCCACTCGATGAGCGACGGCCCGGGCGTGACCGGTCCCTCCATGCGCACCGTTTCGTCGGTGTAGACGGTGACGTCCTCGGGCATCGAGTTCATCCGCAGCAGCGGCGACTGCTCGTAGCGCCACACCCGCCCCGGCCCGACCGGGAACGGGTCGATGAGGTGCACCACGAAGCGACGGCCGCCGAGCAGCTCGGCGGCGTTGGCGGACAGCCGTTCCAGGACCCCGACCCCACGAGGCCCGGCGCCCACGACGGCGAGTGTGAACGTCGCGTGATCGGCCACGAACCCGAAGCTACGCCGGCCAAGTGGCCACGAGGGTGCCCTCCCACAGTGCGGACGCCCCCGGACACCGAAACCGCCCGGTGCCTACGCACTCCCCACCCGGGCGCAGATGCACTACGGTCCCGTAGCGACCGCGCGAATGTGGCGCACACCACATCTTCGGTTCCTCGTGATCTTGACGGCGCTCAGCGCTATCGTCTGGACACCCGGAGAACTGTCCGTGACCCCTTGGATACCGGCGAAAGAACCTAGAGATTCACCAACAGTCACGAGACACTGACCTTGGCAACTCACGTTTTGTGATTGACCCGTGACCACGAGGTCCTATGGTCACCGCCTGATCACCGTGCGGCACGATCTGCACACGAACATCGGGAGAAGTACGCATGACGGCAGCACCGGGACGGGTCACGTTCCGCGAGGTGTTCGGAGTCGCCGAGTTCCGCGCCATGTGGTTCGGCGAGCTGCTGTCGATAGCGGGTGACCAGCTGGCCCGCGTCGCCCTCTCCGTGCTGGTCTACGCCAATACCCAGTCGGCCACGCTGACAGGCCTCACCTACGCGCTGACATTCTTCCCGTCGCTGCTCGGCGGGATCTTCCTCACCGGCTTCGCCGACCGCTTCGCGCGCCGGACGGTGATGGTGACCGTCGACGTGATCCGCGCGGCGCTGATCCTGCTGGTGGCGATCCCCGGGCTGCCGTTCTGGGCGCTGTGCGTGTTCGTCGGGTGCGTGTCGCTGCTGAACCCACCGTTCAAGGCGTCACAGCTCGCGCTGCTGCCACAGGTGCTCGAAGGTGACCGGTTCGTGGTCGGCATGGGTATCCGCAGCATGACGGTGCAGTCGGCGCAGCTGCTCGGCTTCGCCGGCGGCGGCGCGCTGCTGCTGGCGGTCGACCCGCGGCTCGCGCTGGTGCTCGACGCCGGCACGTTCATCCTGTCGGCGCTGTTCGTCCGCTTCGGCGTGCAGGCGCGCCCACCGGCCGCGAGCGCTGAGAAGCGCAAGCCGTTCTTCGCCTCGCTGAGCGCGGGCGGCAAGGTCGGCTTCGCGACGGCCGCGCTGCGCTCCCTGATGCTGTTCACCTGGCTGGCCGGCCTGATGCCCGTGTACGAGGGCATCGCGGCGCCGTACGCGGCGTCGGCGGGCGGCGGCCCCGAGATGATCGGCCTGCTGCTCGCGGCCGACCCGGTGGGCAGCGTGATCTTCACGTTCATCTACACGCGCTGGGTGCCCGCCGAAGCGCGGCCGAAGCTGATCGGCCCGATGACGGCGCTCGCGGCGATCCCGCTGCTGCTGTGCTTCCTGCAGCCGGGGCCGGTCGTGTCGATCATCCTGTTCGTGATCTCCGGCGGGTTCGGCACGATCGCGCTGCTGCAGGCGACGGCCTCGCTCACCGTCGCAGTGCCGGACATGAGCCGGGCCCAGACGATGGGCCTCTCCAACACGGGCCTGACGACCACGATGGGCGTGGTCCCCCTGATCGGCGGCGTCCTGGCCGACCACCTGACGGCCCAGACCACGGTCGGGTTGTTCGGGCTCGCCGGACTCGTGATCACGATCCCGCTGACGATCATGTGGCAGCGGACGCTGGCCGTCCGATCCGACGAGGGCGGCGAGGGCACGGCGAAAGAAGCCACCCGCGCGGAACACGCCTGAGGCGGGCCGCCGGGCGAGGCGAGCACCATCGGGCGATGTTCCACCCGATCGGCGGGTCCGAGATTGCTGGTCAGCTTGCCCGATTTGACCATTTCTCGAGTAAGATTAATCTAACGATCATGTGACGGCGCCCGTCGGCGCCGTGCTCGCACGAGGGCACGGCGAAGGAAGCCACACGCGCCGAACATGTACAACATGTTCCACGCGTGGGCTCTGACCTGCGCGACCTTGCGGTGCTGCTACGCGGTCACTGATCCTTGCTGCGCATAGCTGGTCACCCTTCATCCGGCGTGTTCGGGAAAAAGGTACACACCTAAGGCCCTTGTGGACAGGCCGCAAACGGCCCGAAACTGTGCGTGAGGAGATTGTCACCGGACACCAGCGCAAGGGCTTGGGGGAAAAATGGTCACATCGGGGGAACGGTCTGGACAGGGTCTCGTTGCTGCGGTCAGGGGCTGGGCCCTGTGGTCGCGGCCGCGACGGTGGATCGCCGTCACGCTCACGAGCATGGCCGTCGCCGTGGTCCTGGCCGCCGCGAGCAGCCTGCTGGTGCCGGTCACGGCGGGCGAGCTGCGGCTGTTCGCGCTGATCAGCGGCCTGGCCGTGGCGCAGACCGAGATCACCCGGCAGATCGAGCGGCAGCGCCGGATGCTGAGCCGGGGCCCGCACATCAACGTGACGTCCGTGTGGCTGCTGCCCGCCGCGCTGCTGGTGCCGCCGCAGCTGGTGGCCGCGCTGGCCGTGCTGCTGTACGTCTACCTCGCGTTCCGCAGCTGGAACGGCACCCGTCCGGGTGAAGCCCACCGCGTCGCCGCCAACGCGACCACGATGATCCTGTCCGGCTTCGGCGCCGCCTTCGCCGGCCACCTCGCCAGCGGCCAGGGCGTCGCGACCGTCGCCGCCGCCGCGCTCGGCTACTTCGCCGTGAACACCGCGCTCACCGGCCTCGGCCTCTACCTGGCCGACCCGGTGAAGGCCACCCCCGCGTCCTGCCTCGGCACCATGGACGACAACCTCCTCGAGGCGTCGATCCTCTGCGTCGGCGGCCTGCTGACGATGGTGCTCACCAACGAGCCGCTCCTGTCGGTGCTGGTGATCCTGCCGCTGTACGTGCTTCAGCGCTCCGTGCTGATCAAGCGCCTCGAGGAGCTCGCGACCACGGACCAGAAGACGCAGCTGCTCAACGCCACCACGTGGCAGGACGGCGCCCAGCGCGAGATCTCCCGCGCCGAGCGCGAGCGCGGCAGCTTCGGCGCGCTGATGATCGACCTGGACCACTTCAAGTCCATCAACGACACGTTCGGCCACCTCGCCGGCGACGACGTCCTCAAGGCGGTCGCCGCCGTCGTCAAGCAGGAGACCCGCGCCCACGACCTGGTCGGCCGCTTCGGCGGTGAGGAGTTCGTGGCCCTGCTGCCCTCGACGTCGAAGGAAGACGCGATCACCACCGCGGAACGCATCCGCCAGCGCATCAGCGAACTCGTGATCCCGACCCACACCAACGAAGGCGAGGCCGTCGAGATCATGCAGCGCACGGCGTCGATCGGCGTCGCGTCGTTCCCCGTCGACGGGTCCAGCATCGAGGAAGTGATGGCGTCCGCGGACGCCGCGGTGTACGCGGCCAAGCACGGCGGCCGCAACCGCGTGGTCGGCTCGGCCTCCACAGTGGACTCGACGAACTCGACGGACTCGGTCGCTTCGGTGGCGGTTCCCGCGCTCGCGGCGGTCGCCTGACCGCCGCGCTCAGCGGGACCGGCCGACTACCTCCCCCTCGCCGGCCGGTCCCGCGCCCACCTCCGGCGCGGGCGCGGCTCCTCCTCACCGCACTCGGCAGCGTCCACCACTTCAGGACAGCCGGCCCAACGCCTGGGTCACAGCGAACCACCCGGCGCCGGGACCGGTCCCCGGGTCCGTCGCCGGCTTTCCTCCCGCAGTTCACGGTCGCCGTCACCGGGCCGAGCGTCCTCGACAGCACCTGCCACGTCCCGGTCCGCGACGCCCGAACCGGCGCGGCCGTGGGGAACTTCAGCCTCCCCGGCACTTCGTCAGGCGAGAAGAGCTGCCCGTACCGGATCGAGAACTACCTGAAGCCACTGGCCCGCGGACTCGACGACGACGCGCTCGAACGAGCCCTGCGGCTGCTCCGCGATTCCGCGCGCTAGTGCTCTTCGCCGAGGTGGCGGAGGAATGCGTCCCAGGCAGCGGCGGGATAACTGTGGCCGGGCTGGGCCGGGGCCTTCGAGTCGCGCACGAGGACTTCGGAGCGATCGAGCGCGACCTCAACGCAGGCGCCTTCTTTGTCGCTGTAGCTACTCTTGCGCCACCCTGTCTCGATCACGTTCTTCGGCCTCCTCCGCCAATCCTCGGACGAATTCGACGGAGGCCTCGGGGTTCATCGCGACCGCGCGAATCCGCTTCAGCGCCGCGCGGTACTGCTCGACGTCGTACTCATCGGGCACGAAGCAGCCGGAGCTGAAGTTCTCGAAGTAGATCACTGGGCCAGAATTCTCCTGGCCGAAGAGGATGAATCGGCCCTCCAAGCCCGGATGCCAGCCGATCCCGCTGGGAACCACTCGCAGCGAAATCGTGGGCTTTGCGGACGATGCCACCAGAGCGCGCAGCTGGTCGGCCATCGTCGCCGTGCCGCCGATCGATTCGCGCAGGGCCGCTTCGCCGATCAGGCCTTCGAACGGCACTGCTTCGTAACCGGCGATGAGCTTGCGGCGCGCCATTCGCACCGCGACCCGCCGCTCGATTTCGGCTTGGTCGAGCGCGGATGCGGAGAAGATCGCCCGCGCGTACCCCGGCGTCTGGAGCAAACCCGGGAGGACCATTGGTGCCCACTCCACGATCTCCGTCGCCGCGCGCTCGCACGCGAGGACGCCGGCCATGTGGTTCGGCGCTCCAGGGAGGCCGTAGGTGATCCAGCCGGGCTCAGCTGATCCGCGGGCCATGTACATGATCCGCCGCTTTTCGTCGCCCACCACGCCCAGCGCACCGAGGACCCCGGCCACGTCCTCGACCGACGGCACCCGGGAACCCCGCTCCCAGTGCGACACCAGCGACGGGTTCACCCCGATCCGCCGCGCCAGCTCGCGCAGGCTGAAGTGGGCGCCGAGCCGGGCTTCGCGCAGGGAAGCGCCCAGGGTGCGGATCCGCGGCGTGAGCATGGCGGTGCCTTTCATGCACCGAACGTAAGTGTCCACACCTGTCAACACCGGGACCCGCACCCGGGATCACCCGAACGAACGCGGGCTCACTTCAGGCCGGTGGCCTCGGCGGCAGCCGGGTCGGATTCGGTGAGGAAGGTCTTCACGCGCTCGTACTCGTCGGTCTCGCCGATGCGACCGGCCGCGATGCCGAGAGCGGCCAGCGCGCGCAGGAAACCCTGGTTGGGGCGGTGCGACCACGGCACCGGGCCGAAACCCTTCCAGCCGGCGCGGCGCAGCTGGTCGAGGCCGCGGTGGTAGCCGGTGCGGGCGTAGGCGTAGGCGGCCACCGTTTCGCCGGCTTCGAGGGCCTGCTCGGCCAGCGTGGCCCACGCGGCGCTGAAGTCGGGGTGTTCGGCGGCGACGGACGTCGGGCTGCTGCCCGCGTCGAGCGCGGCCTGGGCGGCGGTGTTCTCGGGCAGCAACGTCGGCTCGGGGCCCAGCAGGTTGTGCGTCATACCGACATTCTGCCCACGTCCCCGGGAACTCAGAGGAACAGGCTCGTCAGCACGCCTCCGCCGGCCAGCACGAGTGCGGCGATCACGACCGCGGCGACCACGCGTTTCGGCATCATGGCACGACTCCTTCCGACCTCAGGTGCGACATTTTTCGAGCGCAGGCGCGACCGTATCGAACGCAGCCGCGACACTATCGATCTCAGGCGCGACAGTCCGATCTCAGGCGCGACACTGCGATCTCAGCGCGACACTCTGCCGCCCCCACTGCTATCGAAGCAAGTCCGCCACCCGTAGGGGTGAACCCTGGTTTTCGAGCCCTTTGCCACGTTCCGCACCACCACAACGCGCGTGCCGGGAATGATGTCGATCCATGACGCAGGTTGACGTGATCCCGCGGAGCCCGGTGGGCAAGACGCGGCTCTTCTTCGAGCGGCACTGGCACCGGGGCGCACCCGGGCAGCCGACGCCGCCGTGGGTGCTGCGGTTCTGCTACGGGATGTGGCTGGCGGCGTTCGCGTTCAAGCTGCTGGGCTCGTCGTGGGACATGTCGTGGCACTTCAAGTGGCTGCGCGACGACCTCGCGCCGCCGCACCTGATCAACACCGTCGGCACGGTGATCATCATCGTGCTCGTCGCGATCCACAGCTACACGGGCCTGGGCTGCGACAAACCGTCGCTACGGCTGATGCAGACGGGGCTCGTGGTGTTCCTCGTCGCGGCGCCGCTCGACGTGATCAACCACCGCGTCAACGGCCTCGACCTCACCGCGTGGAGCCCGTCGCACCTGCTGCTGTACCTCGGCACCGGCATCATGCAGGCCGGCGTCCTGCTCGGCTGGCTGCGGCTCGCGCCGCCGGGGCGCTTCCGGACGGGCGTGCTGCTGGCGCTGTGGGCGTTCTTCCTGGAGAACACGTTCTTCCCCAACGGCCAGCAGGAGTACGGCGTGCTCGGCCTGCGCGCGTGGGAGCGCGGGACGCCGGAGGCGGAGCCTTCGCTGCTGACGTTCGCCGCGAACCAGATCGGCCACCCGGTGGACCGCACGGCGATCCTGCACTTCACGATGCCGATCCCGGAGTGGGTCTACCCGCTGTGGGGCATCGGCGTCACGGCCCTGATCCTCGTGCTGGCCCGCCGCACGCTGGGCTTCCGCTGGGCGGCGCTTTCGGTGGCGGGCGCGTACGTCGCGTACCGCTGCGTGATGTGGCCGCTGCTGCTGGGGCTGGGTTTCCCCGTGTCGACGGTGCCGTTCTACCTGCTGGCCGTCGGCCTGGCGGTGGACCTCGCCGTGACGATCGGCGCCGGCCACCGCGTCGCCACGGCGGCCATCGGGGCCTTGCTGGTGTCGGCCTTCGGGTACGGCGCGCTGTGGGTCCAGTCGCAGCTGCGGCCGTGGCTGCTCGGTGACTCGCACACGGAGTCGGCGCCGCCGGTCGCGTACTGGACGGTGGCGGTGGCGCTGGTGGGCGTGTTCGTGTTGTGGGCTGCGGCGAGCCCGGTAACCCGCTGGTGGACGGCGCGGAAGGCGACCGTGTAGCACCACGTGCGACAGTGGGCTACACTTGTGCCATGCAGGTGATCACGCAGCGGGAGTTCCGCAACAACTCCGCCGCCGTCATGGACGCGGTCGAAGCCGGCGAGACTTTCCACGTGATGCGCAACGGCGTGGAGATCGCCGAGCTTCGACCGCTCCCGCGCCGCCGTCAGCTGACTGCCGAAGAGCTGGTCGAACGACACAAGCGGCTGCCCAAGGTGGATGCTGCCGCCATGAGGCGAGAGGCCGACGAATTCTTCCCGGAAGGACCGCTGCTGGGTGACGAGGACAACCCGTGGGAGCGCCGGCGTGGCTGAGCGCCGCGCGAAGGGCGTGCTCGACACCTGCACCTACATCGAGCTCCACGCACTCGACCCTCAAGTACTCCCGAGGTTTCCACAACTCACCGCAGTGACGATGGCGGAACTTCACCAGGGTGTCGTCATGACAGCCGACCCGGCGACGAAAAGCCTGCGGAACGAACAGCTCGGTGCGGCGATCGTCGAATTCGACCCGTTGCCGTTCGACGACGAAGCCGCGACGCGGTACGGGACCATGGTGGCGTTGACCATCGCCGCCGGCCGGTCTCCACGGCCGAGACAGCTGGACCTGATGATCGCCGCCATCGCCTCGACCCGAGGGCTGCCGCTGTACACCCGCAATCCGAAAGACTTCCGGGGCCTCGAAACCCAGGTGGAAGTCGTCGCGGTCTGAACGCGACGAAGGGCCCCCGCCGCGGGCGGGGGCCCTTCGCACTGGACCTACTTGGCCTTCGTGCCCGCCGAGCCGAGAGCCTGGCAAGCCTCGACCACGCGAGCGGCCATGCCGCCCTCGGCGGCCTTGAGGTAGCTGCGCGGGTCGTAGACCTTCTTGTTGCCGACCTCGCCGTCGATCTTCAGGACGCCGTCGTAGTTCTTGAAGAAGTGGTCCGCGATGGGCCGGGTGAAGGCGTACTGGGTGTCGGTGTCGACGTTCATCTTCACGACGCCGTAGGACACGGCCTCGCGGATCTCCTCGGGCAGCGAGCCGGAGCCGCCGTGGAAGACGAGCTCGAAGGGCTTCGCGCCGGCGTCGAGGCCGAGCTTCTTGGCCGCCGCTTCCTGGCCGCCCTTGAGGACGTCGGGGCGGAGCTTGACGTTGCCGGGCTTGTAGACGCCGTGGACGTTGCCGAAGGTCGCCGCCAGCAGGTAGCGGCCCTTGTCGCCCGAGCCGAGCGCGTCGATGGTCTTCAGGAAGTCGCCCTCGGCGGTGTAGAGCTTCTCGTTGATGTCGTGGGCGACCCCGTCCTCTTCGCCGCCGACCACGCCGATCTCGACCTCGAGGATGATGTTCGCCGCGGACGTCTTGGCGAGCAGCTCCTGCGCGATCTGCAGGTTCTCGTCGAGGTCGATCGCGGAGCCGTCCCACATGTGGGACTGGAAGAGCGGGTGCTGACCGTTCTTCACGCGCTCGGCCGAGATCTCGATGAGCGGGCGCACGAAGCCGTCGAGCTTGTCCTTCGGGCAGTGGTCGGTGTGCAGCGCGACGTTGACGTCGTACTTCGCCGCCACGACGTGGGCGAACTCGGCCAGCGCGCTCGCGCCGGTGACCATGTCCTTCACCTTCTGCCCGGAAGCGAACTCCGCGCCGCCGGTGGAGAACTGGATGATCCCGTCGCTCTCCGCCTCGGCGAACCCGCGGATCGCGGCGTTCACGGTCTCCGACGAGGTCACGTTGATGGCCGGGTAGGCGAACTCGTTCGCCTTGGCCCGGTCGAGCATCTCCGCGTAGACCTCGGGGGTGGCGATGGGCATCGTTTCCTCCTCGGAACTGACTGTCTTCTCAGCCGCATCGTACGAGGTGGACCGGCCTCGTGGGCCGGTCCACCTCATGTGGGCTTTCTATGTGCCCCATCTCAAGTTGAACGATTCAGAACAACTCGGCCGCGAGCGCCCGGTACGCGGGGAACGGGTCCTCGTCCAGAACCTGGAGGTTCACGTGGTCGGCGCCGGCCTCGAGGTGCGCGCGCACGCCCGCCGCGATGGTCGGCGCGTCGCCGTGCAGGGCCAGCGCGTCGATGAGGCGGTCACTGCCCTCGCCGGCGAGGTCCTCGTCGGCGAACCCGAGCTTGCGCAGGTTCGCGGTGTAGTTGGACAGCCGCAGGTAGAACTGCACGGTCCGGCGGCCGAGCGCGCGGGCTTTTTCAGCGTCGGTGTCGAACACGATCTTGTGCTCCGGCGCGAGCAGCGGGCCTTCGCCCAGTACCTCGCGCGCGGTGCGGGTGTGCTCCGGCGTCGTGAGGTACGGATGCGCGCCGGCCGTGCGGTCGCCGGCGAGCTTGAGGACCTTCGGGCCCAGCGCCGCCAGCGCGCGGGACTCCTTCGGCACGCCCGCCGCGTCGAGCGCGTCTAGGTACTCGACGAGCGCGGTGTAGGGCTTGGTGTACTGCTGCGTCGCCTCCGGGTGGCCCGCCCCGACGCCGAGGAGGAACCGACCGGGGTGCTTGCGCTCGATCCGGTGGAACGCCTTCGCGATCGAGTCGGGGGTGTCGGCCCAGATGTTGACGATGCCGGTCGCGACGGCGAGGCGGTCCGTCGCGTCGAGCAGCTCTTCCACGATCGCCAGGTCGCCGCCGGGCGAGCCGCCGAGCCACACCGCGCCGTAGCCGAGCTTCTCCACCTCCGCCGCGAACTCGCCGTTCGTCTGCGTGGCACCACGCCAGATCCCGATCTTGCCCAGTTCGATAGCCATGAACCTTCCCAACGCACGTCGGCTTGCGGATTCTTCCGTGTTCCAAAGGTAGTTTCGTGGCATGACCAAGCTCGGCAACTCGGACCTCGACGTGTACGGCCTCAACCTGGGCTGCAACGTTTTCAACTACACCGCGGACGAAGCGACTTCCCACGCGGTGCTCGACGCCTACGCTTCAGCCGGCGGCAACTTCCTGGACACCGCCGACGTGTACGGCGGCGGGGGCGGTTCCGAAACCATCATCGGCACCTGGCTCGCCCGCCGCGGCCGCCGCGACGACGTCGTGATCGCCACGAAGGTCGGCGCCTGGGAGCAGCGCAAGGGCCTCTCGGCCGCGAACATCACCGCGGCGGCGGAGGATTCGTTGCGGCGCCTGCAAACCGATCACCTCGACCTGTACTACGCGCACCGGGACGACCAGGACACACCGCTCGAGGAGACCCTCTCGGCGTTCGACTCCCTCGTGCGCGCGGGCAAGGTGCGCTACATCGCCGCGTCGAACTACTCCGCCGAGCGGCTCGCCGAGGCACTGTCCATTTCGGACCGTGAGGGCCTCGCGCGGTACGTCGCGCTGCAGCCGCACTACAACCTCGTCGAGCGGGACTACGAGAAGGACCTCGCGCCGCTCGTGTCGCGCGAGGGCCTCTCGACGCTGCCGTACTTCTCGCTGGCGATGGGCTTCCTGACCGGCAAGTACCGCTCCCACGACGAACTCGGCGACTCCCCGCGCGCCCCGCGGGCCGTGAAATACCTGGACGAGCGCGGCTCCCGGGTGCTCGCGGCGCTCGACTCCGTGGCCGCCGCGCACGGCACGTCGGTCGCCGCCGTGGCGTTGGCGTGGCTGCGTGTGCAGCCGACGGTGGGGGCGCCGATCGCGAGCGCCAGGACGACGGAGCAGCTGACGGACCTGATCGCGTCCGTGTCGCTGGACCTGACGGACACGGAGCTGGCGGAACTGAGCACCGCTTCGGCTTGATGCGCCCGGCTGCCCTCCCCGCGCCGGGGAGGGCAGCCACGGGTCAGAACGCGCTGATGTTCTGCGCGCGTTCCCGGCGCGTCAGCGTGCTGACGACGGCGCCCTGACCGTGCCGGCGGACGGCGAGCCGGGCGAGCAGCGCCAGCACCGGCGCGAAGGCCGCGTCGGGGAATTCGGGCGCCGGCACGTCGAGGCTCGCCGCGAGGTCGGCGGAGTGGACGACCAGTTCCAGCAGGCGGGTGTGCAGGAAGTCGTCGCGGCGCAGCGACCAGCCCTGCCACGGGATGTCGACGGTGTCCGAGGCGGCGGGCAGGCGGTCGGTGACGGCGGCGAGGTCCGCGTCGAAGCGCGCCAGCATCCAGTCGACGCCCTTCGCCGCTTCGGCGTCGTCGGTGGTGCGGTCGTTGGCCGGGTCGTCCACGGATTCGGCGGTGACCCACGCGGCACGGTCGTAGTGCTCGTCGACGGCGGCGAGCGCCGGCCGGGCCGCCGGCGCCGCGAGCAGCTCGGCGGCGCGGGTCACCTGGCGGGCGAGGTGGCAGGCGAGGGCACCGACGGACAGCTCCGGCAACGCGCTGGGTTCGGCCCAGCGTTCGCGCAGGGCATCGGCGCGCAGCAGCGTCGAGCAGACGGCGGCCGCGTCGAGAAACGGCTGGTCGAGGTTCCCCACAGGCGAGTGATCCATGCCCGCATCGTGGCACCAGTCGAACCTACCGAGAAGTAGTTTACTCAGGGTAGGTTGGGGTACCGTCCCTCCCACAAGCGAGTTCAGGAGGGCACCGTGGCCATGAACGTCGACGGGAAGGTCGTGCTGATCACCGGGGCCGCCCGGGGGATCGGGGCCGGGCTGGCGGAGCGGCTGGCCGCGCGCGGGGCGAAGGTGGCGCTGGTCGGGCTGGAGGCCGAGGAGCAAGCCGCGGTCGCGGAGCGGATCGGGCCGAACGCGCGGGCGTGGGAAGCCGACGTGACCAGCTGGGACGACCTGGAAAACGCGACCGAGGGCGTGGTCGAGCACTTCGGCGGGATCGACGTCGTGATCGCCAACGCGGGCATCGCGACGGCCGGCTTCGTGCGATCCGTGGACCCGAAGGCCTTCGAGAAGGTGATCGAGGTCGACCTGCTCGGGGTGTGGCGCACGTTCCGCGTGACGTTGCCCCACGTGATCGAGCGGCGCGGGTACCTGCTGGCGATCTCGTCGCTGGCCGCGATCACGCACGCGCCCGGCATGGCGAACTACGCGGCGGCCAAGGCCGGCGTCGAGGCGTTCTCCAACAGCCTGCGCGCCGAAGTGGCGCACCTGGGCGTGAAGGTGGGCGTCGCGCACCCCACGTGGATCCGGACGAACCTGGTCGAGAGCGCCGACGCGCACCCGGTGTTCGGCAAGCTCCGCGCGTCGATGCCGGGGCTGATCGGCAAGACGTACCCGCTCGACGTGGCCCTCGACGACCTCGAAGCGGGCATCCTCAAGCGCGCGCGGACGATCCACGTGCCACGCTGGGTCGGCGGCCTGAAGCTGCTGCGCGCGTTCCTGCCGCCGATCGTCGAACTCGGCAGCCGGACCCGCGTGCCGGCGGCGGACCAGGCCGCGCTGGACGACATCGAGCAGCGCGGCGCGTACGAGTCGGCGGTGACCGGCCACGGCGGACGGGCTGCGACCAAACAGGACTAGAGGAGCCGCGCATGTCCCGTCGCGACCAGATCCGCATGTCCCCGGAGGAAGTCCGGGCCTACCTCGCCGAGCAGAAGGTCATCAACGTCGCCAGCGTGGGCCCGAACGGCCGGCCCCACCTGGCGCCGCTGTGGTACTTCCCGCACGAGGACGGCGTCGCGACGTGGACCTACGGCAGCTCCCAGAAGGCGAAGAACCTCCGCCGCCTGCCGGAAGCCACGGTCCTGATCGAAAGCGGCGACTCCTACGAGAAGCTCCGCGGCGTCTCCCTCGAGGCGGACGTGCAGCTCATCGAAGACACCGACGAGGTCACGCGCATGGGCATCACCCTCATGCAGCGCTACGCCGGCGCCCAGCCCGGCGACCCGGTGCCCGACGAGCTACGCGAGTTCATCGGCCGCCAGGCCCCGAAGCGCATCGGCCTGATCTTCCACCCGACGAAGGTCGTCTCCTGGGACCACACGAAGCTCGGTGGCACGTACTGATCGATTGGCGGACCGTGCCTGGGGACTGCCCCGGGCACGGTCGCTCGGGAGGCAGTGATCCGTACCAACCAGTAGCTAGTACTTTCGGGTAACTGTTACTTGAGGTAACGTCATCTTCGGCAGACCCCCAGCGCAGCGGAGGCCGACAGATGACCGAGCGGTTCAAGGTCGTGATCGTGGGCACCGGGTTTTCCGGGCTCGGACAAGCGATCCAGCTCGAGAAGGCCGGCATCCGGGACTACGTGATCCTGGAGAAGGCCGGCGAAGTGGGCGGCACGTGGCGGGACAACTCGTACCCCGGGTGCGCCTGCGACGTGCAGTCCCACCTGTACTCGTTCTCCTACGAGCAGAACCCGGACTGGTCCCGGTCGTTCTCGCCGCAGCCGGAGATCTTCGAGTACCTCAAGGGCGTCGCGGACAAGTACCGGCTGCGCGAGCGGATCCGGTTCGGCGTGGAGATCACAGGCGCGCACTGGGACGAGGGCGAGCGCCGGTGGACCGTGACGACCAAGGGCGGCGCGGAGTTCTCGGCGCAGTTCCTCGTGTCGGGTGTCGGTGGTCTGCACATCCCGCAGATCCCGGAGCTGCCGGGCATCGAGAAGTTCGAGGGCCAGGCCTGGCACTCGGCGCAGTGGAACCACGAGTTCGACCTGCACGGCAAGCGCGTCGCCGTGGTGGGGACGGGGGCGAGCGCCATCCAGTTCGTGCCGCGGATCGCCCCCGAGGTGGCCGGGCTGACGCTGTTCCAGCGCACGCCGCCGTGGGTGATGCCGAAGCCGGACCACGCGATGCCGGGGTGGGCGAAGCGGGCGTTCCAGTACGTGCCGGGCGCGCAGCGCGTCTACCGCAACGCGCTGTACTGGCTGCTGGAATCCCGCGCGATCGGCTTCAACGGCCACCCGAAGCTGATGCAGGCCGCGGAAACGCTGGCGCGCCGGCACATCGCGAAGGCCATCGGCGACCCGCGGCTGCGCGCCAAGGTGACCCCGGACTACACCATGGGCTGCAAGCGCGTGCTGCTGTCCAACGACTACTACCCGGCGCTGAACCGACCGAACGTCGACGTGGTCACCAACGGTGTCGCCCAGGTCCGCGAACACAGCGTGGTCGACACCGCGGGCGTGGAGCACGAGGTCGACGCGATCATCTACGGCACCGGCTTCCACGTCACGGACGCGTTGGAGTACCTGGACATCACCGGCGTCGAAGGGCGCAGCCTCGCGAAAGCGTGGGCCACGGACGGGATCCGGACGCACAAGGGCATCACCGTCGCCGGTTTCCCGAACCTGTTCTTCCTCCTCGGCCCGAACACCGCGCTGGGCCACAACTCCGTGGTGTTCATGATCGAAGCGCAGTCGCGCTACGTCGTCGACGCGATCAAGCTCGCCGAGTCCCACGGCGCCGCCGCGCTCGACGTGCGCCCGGCCGTGCAGGACGAGTTCCAGCGCGAGATCCAGGACAAGCTCGTCAAGGGCGTGTGGACGCAGGGCGGCTGCACGAGCTGGTACCTCGACGCCAAGGGCGTGAACCGCACGATCTGGCCCGGCTTCACGTGGAAGTACTGGCTGCAGACGCGCCGCGTCGAGCCCAGCGACTACGAGCTCACCGGCCGCCCGTCGTGAGCACCGACCACGAGCAGATCGTCCTGCGCGCCCGCGACGTCCGGTTCGACTGGGCCGCGCTGCCGATGCACTGGATCCCCGGCGAACCGCAGGCCACGCACAGCATCAACGTGCTGCACATCGCCCTGCCCGAAGGCGAACGCTGGTTCGTCGAGGTCTTCAAACAGGCTGTGCCGCTGATCCGCGACGAGCGCCTCAGGCAGGACGTGCTCGGCTTCATCGGTCAGGAAGCCGTGCACGCCGAGGCCCACGACGGCGCGGCGCGGCACCTCGAAGCGACGGGGCTCGACGTGCGGCCGTTCGTGGCCCAGATGGAATGGGTGTTCCGCCGTCTCCTGGGCGAGCGGCCGGGCGCCGGCGAGGAGTGGCTCGTCGAACGGCTCGCGCTGATCGCCGCGATCGAGCACTACACGGCGTTCCTCGGCCAGTGGGTGCTCGACGCGAGAGCGCTCGACGACGCCGGTGCCGACCCGACGATGCTCGACCTGCTGCGCTGGCACGGCGCGGAAGAGGTGGAGCACCGCTCGGTGGCGTTCGACCTGTTGTGCCACCTCGACGGCCGCTACTCGCGCCGCGTGCGCAGCATGGCGGTGGTGACGCCGGTGCTGGCGTGGATCTTCGTGCGCGGCACGCGGTTCCTCCTGCGCAACGACCCGGCGCGGCCCGGCCGCGCGAGCTGGCGCGCATACCTGAAGGCCGCGCGGCAGGGCGTCGTCCCCGCGCCGCGCGAGCTGCTGAAGGAGATCCGGCCGTACTTCCGCCGTTCGTACCACCCGGTGGAAACGGGCAACACCGACCAAGCCGTCGCGTACCTCGCGAGCTCACCCGCGGCCCGGGCGGCCGATTCGCCGACGTGATCCCGGACTTCCCGGCCCGGCTCGACGGCACCGGCCGTCGCGACCGGCTGATGTCCACTTTGGTCGGTGTCGGCGCCGCGTACCGGCGGCTCGCGCAGCTCTCCGGCAAACGCCGCCCGCCGGTACGGGCAGTGGACCGGACCATTCCGCTGGTAGTCACGGCCGTGACACCGGAAGCCGAGGACGTCGTCTCCCTGCGGCTCGCCTCGGGACGGCCGCTGCCGGGCTGGCGGCCGGGCGCGCACGTCGACCTCGTGCTGCCCTCGGGCCGCGTGCGGCAGTACTCGCTGTGCGGCGACCCGGGCGACCGCTCCCACTACCGAGTCGCCGTGCGGCGGATCGGCGAGGCGTCGCGCGAGGTCCACGCGCTGCGGCCCGGCGCGGAGGTGGCCGTGAAGGGACCGCGCAACGCGTTCCCGTTCGTCGCCGCGGACTCGTACCTGTTCGTCGCGGGCGGGATCGGGATCACGCCGGTCCTGCCGATGGTCCGCGCGGCGGCCGCGCGCGGCGCGCGGTGGCGGCTCGTCTACACGGGACGCTCACGCGCGTCGATGCCGTTCCTGGAAGAACTTTCGCGTTTGCCGGACGAGCACGTGTGGCTCCGGCCCGACACCGAGTACGGGATCCCCGCCTCGGGCGCGGAGCTGCTGGAGGGCGTGCCCGACGGTGCGTCGGTCTACTGCTGCGGGCCGGTGCCGATGATCACGGGCGTGCGCGTGGATCTGGCGCGCACGGGCGCGAAAGCCGTTTACTTCGAACGGTTCTCGACGCCGCCGATCGTCGGCGGCGAACCGTTCCGGGTCGTGCTGCGCCGCAGCGGGCGGACGCTCGACGTGCCGGCCGACCGGGCGACCCTCGACGTGGTGCGCGAAGTGCTCCCCGACGTGCCGTTCTCCTGCCGCCAGGGCTTCTGCGGCACCTGCGCCGTGGCGACGCCGGACGGCGGGTCCGTGCGGATCTGCGTGGACCGCGGACCCGCCGTCCTGGAGCTGTGATCAGGCCCGCGGCACCCAGGCGCCGAGCACCGGCTTGTACTCGCGCACGGTGCGTTCGGCGACCACCCCTTCGCGCTGGTAGGGGTCGTCGTCGATGAGTTCCTTGAGCGCCGCTTCGTCGTCGGCCTGCCACAGGACCAATCCACCGGAGTTGTCGGCGAGCGGGCCCGCGACGGCCACGCGGCCTTCGGCGGAGTGCTTGCTCAGCCACTCACGGTGACGCGGCCGCACGTCGGCCACCTTGTCCTGCACGTAACGGATTTCGACGAGGTACCAGGCCATGTGGATCTCCCGGGTGAGTGCTGCGGTGACGCCGCGAACGCTACCGGGCAACAACGGGCAGTCCCAGCATCCGAGCAGTGGCGTGAGCAGGCCGACCCGATACGCTAGGGCTCGCGTGAGACCGCTCGGCGCAGGGCACCACCGGAGTCGAGACCAGGCGAGAACAGGCAGGGGTACATGCTGGAGGGCAACGCGGAGCACGAGGTCGAACGCAGTGTCGAAGCGACGCTCGGGCACCTGCGGACCATGGACGGACCGGTCCCGGCGCAGCAGCCGAGCGCGCCGCTGACCCTCGAGGACCTCTACCGCCAGCACCGGATGCGGCTGGTCCGCCTCGCGATCCTGCTGGTCGACGAGCCGGCGACGGCGGAGGACGTGGTGCAGGAGGCCTTCACCGGTCTGCACCGCAACTGGGGACGGCTGCGCGACGCGGCCGCCGCCGTGGGTTATCTGCGCACCGCCGTGGTCAACGGATCACGCAGCGTGCTGCGCCGGCGGAAAACCGCGCGCGAGTACGTGCCGCCGCACGCGGTGAACGCGCGCTCCGCCGAGAGCCTCGCCATGCTGTCGAGTGAACACCAGGCGGTGGTGAACGCCCTGTCCAAGCTGCCGCCGCGGCAACGGGAAGTGCTGGTGCTGCGGTACTACGGCGGCCTGAGCGAGGCCGAGATCTCCGAGGCCGCGGGGATTTCGAAGGGTACCGTTAAATCAACCGCCAGCCGGGCGCTGGAGGCCCTGCAGAAGGCTATGCAGACACCGCAGTGACCCGGGTGGACCAATCTCGATCACTGAGTTGCGTAGCCATGTCTGGTCCAGACCAATATATGCTGGAGGGCGTGAAGCACGCCGGAGACTTCGTCATCACGGGCGGCCGCGTCGCCGCCCCGGACCGCGTACTCGACGACGGCTGGCTGGCCGTCTCGGACGGGCGGATCGCCGCGGTGGGCTCGGGCACGCCGCCGGGCCGCCCGGAAGCCGAGGTCGTCGACGTGGGCGGGGCGCTGGTGGTGCCCGGGTTCGTCGACACCCACTGCCACGGCGGGGGCGGCGGCTCGTTCTCCACGCTGGACCCGGACGAGATGCTCACGGCCGTGCGGGCGCACCGGCGCCACGGCACCACGACCACGCTCGCGAGCCTGGTCTCGGACCCGATCGACGTGCTGACCGACCAGATCGCCGCGCTGCGCGAGCTCGTGCAGGACGGCGAACTGGCCGGCATCCACCTGGAGGGCCCGTTCATCTCACGCGCCCGCTGCGGCGCGCACGATCCGGACACGCTGCGGGAACCGGACACGGGCACCGTCGAGAAGCTGCTGCGCGCGGGCGCCGGCACGATCCGGATGGTCACGCTCGCACCGGAGCTGAACGGCGGCGTGAAGGCCGTGCGGCAGCTCGCCGAGTCGGGCGTGATCGCGGCGGTCGGGCACACCGACGGCGTCGCCGAGCAGCTCACCCCGGCCATCGACGCGGGCGCGACGGTCGCGACGCACCTGTTCAACGGCATGCGCCCGCTGCACCACCGCGAACCCGGGCCCGTCGGCGTGCTGCTGGACGACCCGCGCGTGACGATCGAGCTGATCGTCGACCTCGTGCACCTGCACCCGACCGTGGTGCGGCTGGCCGCGTCGCACGCCGGCAACGGGCGCACGGTGCTGATCACCGACGCCATGTCGGCCACCGACGCCGCCGACGGCCGCTACACGCTGGGCCGCCTGGCGGTCGACGTGCACGACGGCGTCGCCACCCTCGACAACGGTTCGCTGGCCGGCAGCACGTTGACGATGGACAACGCCTTCCGCAACTTGGTGAAGGGTGCCAAACTCGGTGTCCTCGACGCCGTCCGGGCGACCTCCGGGCGCCCCGCCGAGCTGCTGGGCATCGCGGACCGCACCGGGTCGCTGCGGCCCGGCCTGGCTGCCGACCTCGTCGTGCTCGACGACGACCTGCGCCCGGTCCGGGTGCTGCGCCGGGGCGAGTGGGTCGCGGAGGTCGGCCGGGCTACCTTGAGCACGTAACCGCACCGACACGGGGGAAGACGGACAGGCATGACCGAGCCGAAGGACCCGGAGCGACTGCTGGCCGACGCCCTGCGCGCCCAGGCCGTGTTCGCACCGCACACGAGCTCGCAGCCCGCGTCCGCCCCCGGCGACTCGACGGGCACCACCGACGAGCTGCCACCGCGCTACGGCCTCCTTTCCGGCGCCGGCGCCGACTCGCTGGCCCGCGAACGCGCCGCCCTCGACGACGCCGCCGGCCAGCGCACCACGCCCGTGGCGCCCGATCCGCCGACGGTCCGCCAGTCAGCTCCGGCACCCGCGCCGTTGCCGGCGTTGTGGGTGCTGCTGCTGGCGCTCCTGCTCGGGCTGGCGGCCGGTTCGGTGATCGGGTTGCTCACACTGGTCTGACCCGGGGGTTTCCCCACTCCTGAAAACCCCACGACCTGCGGTTGTTCTCCCTGTGCCGGTACTCAGCGTCACCCCTGTACCGTTTTCGGTGTGATTCTCGCCCAGAGCACAGTGACGACCATGTCCATCCTGCCGTCCTGGCTGGACCCGGAGCAGCTGCTGTCCGGCCTGACTGTGCCGGTCATCGCGGTGCTCTGCCTGATCATCTTCATCGAGAGCAGCATCTTCCCGGTCCTGCCGGGCGATTCGCTGCTGTTCACCGCGGGCCTGTTCATCGCCAACGGCACGCTCGACGCGCCGCTGTGGGTGGTGTGCGTGCTGGTCACCGTGGCCGCGCTGCTGGGCAACGTCTGCGGTTACTACATCGGCTACTTCGTGGGCCCGAAGCTGTTCAACCGGCCGGATTCGAAGTTCTTCAAGAAGGAGTACGTCGACAAGACGCACGCCTTCCTCGACCACCACGGGCCCAAGGCCGTGGTGCTGGCGCGGTTCGTGCCGTTCGTGCGGACGTTCATCACGTGGATCGCCGGCATCGGGCGCATGGATCCCAAGCGCTACTTCACCTACACCGTCCTGGGCGGGATCCTGTGGGCCGCGGGGATCACCGTGCTGGGCGCGCTGCTGGGCAACATCGGCTTCATCCGCAACAACGTCGACGCCATCTTCGTGGTGATCGTGCTCGTGTCGGTCCTGCCGATCCTGTTCGAGTACCTCAAGGGCCGCCGGGAAAAGAACGCGCACGCCGCCACCGCGCCCGAGACCGACCCCGAGGTCACGCAGCGGATCCCCCGCGTGCGCGACTGACTCCCGAGACACGAAGGAACGGCGCCGCCCGTGCCGGGCCGGCGCCGTTCTTCGTGCCAGGAGTGGCTTTCAGAACCTCAGTCGGTCAGCGAGAACATCGAGCCCGGGTTGAACAGGTTCTCCGGGTCCAGCGCCTGCTTGAGCTGCCGGTGCACGCGCAGGCCGACCGGGCCGATCTCGCGGGCGAGCCAGTCGCGCTTGATCTTGCCGACGCCGTGCTCACCGGTGACCGTGCCGCCGAGTGCCAGACCCACCTCGAGGATCTCGTCGAACGCCTGCTGCGCGCGGGCGAATTCGTCCTCGTCGTCCGGTGAGTACACGATCGTCGGGTGCATGTTGCCGTCGCCGGCGTGGCCGACCACGGCGATCTTGAGGCCGACCTTTTCACTCACCTGCTCGCAGCCGCGGATGAGCTCGGCGATGCGGGTGCGCGGCACGCACACGTCGTCGGTGAGCCAGACGCCGTAGGTCTCCAGCGCGGTCAGGACCACGCGGCGGGCCTGCAGCAGCATCTTGCCCTCTTCGAGGTCGTCGGTGGCGTAGACCAGGTCGGCGCCGCAGTCGGCGCTGATCTGCTCCAAAACCGCCAGCTCGCGCAGCGCGGCCTCGCCGCCGAGGTCCGACTGGGCCAGCAGCAGCGCCTGGCAGTCGGAGCCGGCGCCCAGATCCGTGTTCAGGTACGCCTCGGACGCCTTGATCGAAGCCGCGTCCATGATCTCCAGCAGCGACGGCACGAGCCCTTCGCGCACGACCCGCGCGACGGCCTCGCCGGCCGCTTCCGTCGTGGAGAAGCCGGCGACGAGCGTCGCGGGCGCCTGCGGCAGCGGCCGCAACGCGAGCGTCGCCTGCGTGATCACGCCGAGCGTGCCCTCGCTGCCGATGAACAGCTTCGTCAGGTCGTAGCCCGCCACACCCTTCACGGTGCGGCGGCCGGTCTCGAGCAGCGACCCGTCGGCGAGCACGACCTGCAGGCCGAGCACCGAGTCGGTGGTCACGCCGTACTTCACGCAGCAGAGGCCGCCGGCGTTGGTGGAGAGGTTGCCGCCGATCGTGCACCAGTCGTAGCTCGACGGGTCGGGCGGGTAGAAGAGGCCGTGCTTCTCCACGGCGTTGCGGAACTCGAGGTTGACGACGCCCGGTTGCACCACCGCGAGCCGGTTGCCCGGGTCGATCTCGACGATCTCGTCGAGCTTGGTGAGCACGAGGACCACGCACCCGTCGATGGCGTTGGCGGCCCCGGACAGGCCGCTGCCCGCCCCGCGCGGCACCACCGGCACCCGCGCCTCGGCGCACGCTTTGACGACCGCCTGCACCCCCGCGGTGTCGACGGGCAGCACCACCGCCAGCGGCTTGCCCGAGGGCGCGAGCGGCATCATGTCGCGCGCGTAGCTTCCGGTCACGTCGGGATCGGTGAGAACGGCGTCCTTGCCGAGCTCGTCGCGAAGTCGCTGGATGAGGGCGTCGTTGCTCATGGGGTCATCGTAAAGCCAGATGTCCGCACTGCGGAACAAAAATTCCGATTTCGCCAGAACGGCTCAGCGCGCCAAGCCGTACACCCGGTCGACCTTGATCGTGAGCACCAGCCGCTGGTCCGCGACCATCGCCTCGCGGTACTCGTCCCAGTCCGGGTGCTCGCCGGCGACCTTCCGGTACAGCTCGATCAGCGCCTCGACGGTCGCGTCGTCCTTGGCCGCGGCGACCGGCGTCAGCGACGCCTCGCCCTCCGCCACGGCGTACGACCAGCCGTTCTCGCTGCCGACGTGGAAGCTCACGCGCGGGTCGCGGCGCATGTTCTTCGTCTTGGCGCGCGTCTCGGTGATCGACACCTGGATCGTGCGGTTCTCCGGGTCGAAGTGGTGGCTGACGGTCGACAGCTGCGGCCGTCCGTCGCGCTTGAGCGTGGCCAGGACCCCGGTCTTGCCGGAGCCGATGAGGGAGTACAGGGCTGTGTCGTCGGTCATACCTCCATCCAACCCGTCACACTCCGCTTTGTTCCCCCGTCGTCTGACCAGGGAGAATGAAGTCGGGAGAAAACGGACGAACACCGTCCGGTGAAAATCTGCTTGCATGCAACAACTAAAGTGTGATGCGACACAACCGGGGTCCGCGAGCTTGCGCGAAGCACAGATCAGGAACACTCTTGCTCTAGGCAACTAGTTGCAGCCGCCAAACAACCGGTTCGTTCACCGCGAGAAAGATCCACCGAATGGCACCGAACAGCTCCGCCACCAGGCCCAAGGGCGAGCTCGACCTGGCCGACCAGCTCGGCCACGAGCTCGTCCGGTTCGTGCGCTTGATCACCAAGGCGAAGACGCAGGTCGCCGCGCAGGGTCCGGACGGCATCGAGAGGGCCGCCTACGCGATCCTCTTCTGCCTCATCCACGAGGGCCCGCAGCGCACCAGCAAGCTCGCCGAGTTCCTGCACTCCGAGATCTCCACGATCAGCAGGCAGTCGAGCGCCCTCGTCCAGCACGGTCTCGTGGAGCGCCAGGCCGACCCCGAGGACGGCCGCGCGTGCCTGCTCGCGCCGACCACCGAAGGCCTGCGGGTCTTCGAGGAGAACCGCAAACAGCGCAACGTCTGGCTCGCCGACGTCCTCGGCGACTGGACCCAAGAGGACCGGGAAACCCTCAACGAGCTGTTCGGGCGGCTCAACACCGATATCGAGAACAACTTTCCAGACATGGGCGACACCACCGTGCCGCAGCAGTCCAAGGGGGCCTAGGAAAAACATGACGTCAACCGTCCAGAAAGAACCTCAGCAACGGGTGGGCGAACCCGTTGCCGGCGCTGACGCACTGGGGCTGAGTCACCGCCAGATCCTCACGATCATCAGCGGCCTGATGTGCGGCATGTTCCTCGCCGCGCTCGACCAGACGATCGTGAGCACGTCGATCGTCCGGATCGCCAACGACCTGCAGGGCTTCGACCTGCAGGCGTGGGTGACCACCGCGTACCTGATCACGTCGACCATCGCGACGCCGATCTACGGCAAGCTCTCCGACATCTACGGCCGCAAGCCCTTCTACCTCGCGGCGATCGCCATCTTCGTCGCCGGTTCACTGGCTTCGACCTTCTCGCAGTCGATGTACGAACTGGCCGCTTTCCGCGCCGTCCAAGGCATCGGCGCCGGCGGTCTGATGTCGCTGGCCCTGACGATCATCGGCGACATCGTGCCGCCTCGCCAGCGGGCGCGGTACCAGGGTTACTTCCTCGCCGTGTTCGGTCTGTCCACGGTGATCGGCCCGGTGCTGGGCGGGTTCTTCGCGGGCTTCGACAGCCTCGCCGGCATCGCCGGCTGGCGCTGGGTCTTCCTGATCAACGTGCCGATCGGCGTCATCGCGTTCCTCGTGGTGGGCCGCGTCCTCAACGTGCCGCACAGCCGCCAGAGCCACCGGATCGACTGGTGGGGCGCGCTGGCTCTGGTCATCGCCGTGGTGCCGTTCCTGATCGTGGCCGAGCAGGGCCAGAAGTGGGGCTGGGGCGACACCAAGTCGATCCTCTGCTACGCCGTCGGCGGCTTCGGCGTGATCCTCTTCATCGTCATCGAGAAGCTGATGAAGAACGCGGCGCTGATCCCGTTGCGGCTGTTCAAGAACTCGACGTTCACCGTCGCGATCGTCGGTGGTGTCATCGTCGGTGTCGCGATGTTCGGCGCGATCACGATGATCCCGCAGTACTACCAGGTGGTGCTGGGTTACTCGCCGACCGCGTCGGGGCTGCTGATGCTGCCGCTGATGGCCGGCATCATGACCGGTTCGATCCTGTCGGGCCGGATCACGTCGAAGACCGGGCGCTACAAGGTTTTCCCGGTCGTCGGCACCCTGCTGATCGCCGGCGGCGCGATCATCTTCGCCCAGGTCAAGTACGACTCGAAGCTGTGGCTGCCGATGGTCGCCGCCGCCGTGATCGGCCTCGGCCTCGGCCAGTGCATGCAGACGCTCGTCATCGCGGTGCAGAACGCCGGGCCGCGCAGCGACATCGGGGTGTCGACCGCGTCGGCCACGTTCTTCCGCCAGATCGGTGGTACGGCGGGTGTCGCGGTCTTCCTGACCATCCTGTTCAACGTGCTGCCGGGCAACATCACCAAGGCCTTCGGCGGGCACGCGCCTGCCGGAGCCGGTGGGCAGCTGGCCAGCCTCTCGAGCAACACCAGCGTCATCCAGACGCTGGAGCCCGCGGTCCGGACACCGATCCTCATCGGGTTCACCGAGTCGATCACCACGGTGTTCTACGTCGCCGGTGCGGTGTCGCTGCTCGCCACGCTCGTGCTGCTGTTCATGAAGGAGATCCCGCTCGCGGGCACCGCCCCGGCGGCCGCGGCGATGGAAGGCGGCGAGGCGCTGCTCGACACGGACGACGAGCCGGTGGCGACCACGGTCGACGACGCGGTCCACGCGGGTTCGCTGTTCGAGGAGCAAAAGCCGCGGGAACCCGTTCTCGCCGGCGTGGGTGGAAGGCACGCGATGAGCAACAACGGTCACGGTGACCCGGAGGCGGTTTCGGGCTCGCTGCCCATGCCGATCACGAACTCGGTCGCGGGTGCGGGTGTCGACGTGCCGCTGGGCGCGGGCGGTCCCCCGGTGACCGGCCACGTGCGCCGGCAGGACGGCAGCCACGTCAGCGCCGCCGCGCTGACCCTGATCGACCAGCAGGGTCGCCAGGTCGCGCGGGCGACCGGCAACGGCGACGGCAGCTACTCGGTGCCGACGCAGGGCCCGGGCACGTACGTGCTGATCGTGGCCGCGCCCGGCCACCAGCCGCAGGCCTCCAGCGTGGTGGTCGGCGGCGGGCCGGCGAAGCTCGACGTGACGCTCACCGGCTCGGGCGAGCTGACCGGCGTCGTGCGGTCGGTGGGGATCGGCTCCCCGCTGGCCAACGCGACCGTGACGCTCACCGACTCGCGCGGCGAGGTCAACGGCGCCTTCATCACGGCCGACGACGGTGTCTACACCTTCAGCGGGGTCGGCGCGGGCCAGTACACGCTGGTCGCCAGCGGTCCGCACTACCGCCCGGTGGCGGTCACCCTGACCGTGCCCGACAGCGGCGTGCTGCGCCACGACGTCGAGCTGGCCGGGGCCGTGCTGCTGCAGGGCGTCGCGCGCACCGAGGGCGAGCGGATCGTGCCGGACGCGCGGATCACCGTGCTCGACGCGAACGGCAACGTCGCGGCGGTGGCCCGCACCGACGGTGAGGGCCGCTACGTGGTGAGCGACCTTCCGGTCGGCGCGTACACGGTGGTGGCGAGCGGTTACCCGCCGGCCACCAGCCAGGTGACGCTGTCGGACGGCGAAGCCGAGCACGACGTGCGCCTGAGCTACGACCAGGCACTCGACGAGCTGGTCGACCGCTCATGACCGCGGGCCTGCGAGGACAGCTGCGGGCCAACGGCGGCTGGCCGGTCGAGAACGCCGTGCTCACGGTGACCGACCTCAACGGCCGCCAGGTCGCCCGTCAGATCACCGACGCGAAGGGGGCAGTGGCCACCGACCCGCTGCCCCCGGGCGTCTACACCGCCGTGATCACGGCGCCGGGGTACAGCCCGACCGCGCGCACGGTGCAGATCGGCTCCGACGGTGCCGGGCTCCTGGGCGACATCGCATTGGCCCCGGTGGCCGAGGCCGTCGAGCTGCCGCCGGCCGGGCCGTGGACGATCGACCCGGTGCACTCGTCGGTGGTCGCCACCGCGCGGCACATGGGCATCGCGAGCATCAAGGTGCGGTTCCCGGACGTCGGCGGGCGCATCGAGATCACGCGCCCGGTGGAGCGTTCGACGGTGCGCGCCGAGATCAAGGCGGGCAGCATCGAGACCGGCATCAAGATGCGCGACGACCACCTGCGCTCGGCCGAGTTCCTCGACGTGGAGGCGTACCCGCTGATCACGTTCGAGAGCACGGGCCTGTCGCAGCGCGGCGCGGACACGTGGACGCTGCTGGGTGAGCTGACGCTGCACGGCGAACGCCGTCAGGTGGAGCTCGACCTGCGCTACCAGGGCCACGGCCCGGACCCGTGGGGCGGCGTGCGCGCCGCGTTCCACGCCGAAACGCAGCTGCACCGCAACGACTTCGCGATCAACTACAGCGCGATGGTCCGCGCGGGCGTCGCCGCGATCGGCACCACGGTGAAGGTGGAGCTGGACATCGAAGCGGTGCAAGGCGAGTCCCTGCCCCAGTTCTGACCAAGTTCTGACGCGTTTTCCAACGGGCCGCCCGGGAACTGTTCCGGGCGGCCCGTTCGTTTCGTCGACGGTGCGTGTTTTCGCCGCGCCAGGTGAACGCGCCGTTCATCGCAGGAATACCGAAAGTGACCGGAAGGCAGGATTAGATGGTTCCGTATTCCACGCTGATAACGGCCACGTAGGCTCTCCGCGTGAACGTCGCAAGCATCGAGGCCGCCGGCGTCGGCGTGAGCTGGCTGGACACCGCCGGCCCGCTGCTCGTGTGGGTCATCGTGCTTTCCTTCGTGTTCGTCGAATGCGCGCTCATCGTCGGGCTCTTCCTGCCCGGCGATTCGCTGCTCTTCGGCGCGGGTGTGGTGCTGGCGCAGCACGGTTCCGACGCGAACGCGTGGCTGCTCTCGGGCGCCGCGCTCGTCGTCGCCGTCGGCGGCAACCAGGTGGGCTACTACATCGGCCGCAGCACCGGCACGCGCTTGATCGCGCGCCGCGGCGGCAAGGTGCTCAACCGGCACAACCTCGATCGCGCACAACGGTTCCTGGACCGCAAGGGGTTCTTCGCGATCGTCGCCGCGCGCTGGATCCCGTGGATCCGCACGCTCGCGCCGCTCATCGCGGGGGCCGCCCGCATGGACTCGCGCCGCTTCCTCGTCGCGACCAGCCTGGGCGGCCTGCTGTGGGTGCCCACGCTCGTCCTGTTGGGCTACTACGGCGCCGGCTTGCTCGACGTCCTGCCGTGGCTCAAGACGGCGGCGCTGTGGGTGAGCGTGGCGTTCTTCGTGTTCGGCACCGGTTACGGCGTCCTGCGCTACCGCCAGGAGATGCGCCGCCCGGTCGACGAGCGCGAAGACGCCACCGCGGCCACGGTCACCGAGCAGGGCTGAGCCCGCTCTACAGCTCCGGGTCGGACCAGATCTCGAGCTGGATGCCGTCCGGGTCGCGGAAGATGATGACCGACGAGCCTTCGAAGGTGCGCGAGGTCCGCGGCGGGTGGTAGGAGACGCCGTACTCGGCCAGGCGGGTTTCCCACTCGCAGAGTTCCGCTTTGGACGACACGGAGAACGCGACGTGGTCGAGGCCCGTGCGGCGTTCGTCGAACGCGCGGCGTTCGGTGTCCGGGTGCTGCACGAGGACGACGGAGAAGCCGTCGCCGGCGGATTTGAGCACCACCTTGTGGACGCCCGTCTCGGGGTCTTCGCGGCGGTGACTCTCTTCGAGGTCGAGCACCCGTGCGTACCACGGGACGCTTCGTTCCACATCGGTCACGGTGAGCGCCAGATGGTGCACAGACGTGAGCTTGGGCATGGTGTGAGCGGCCGTCCTTTCCGACCCCCGGCTGCGCAGCGGGGCGCTCGCCACCCAACCCTGTGACCCG
Source organism: Amycolatopsis sp. NPDC051903 (assembly GCF_044452505.1). Classification (NCBI taxonomy): domain Bacteria; kingdom Bacillati; phylum Actinomycetota; class Actinomycetes; order Pseudonocardiales; family Pseudonocardiaceae; genus Amycolatopsis; species Amycolatopsis sp. NPDC051903. Next base: position 494,617 of record NZ_JBITBT010000003.1, read on the forward strand.
GCGCCGCCGCGCCCGCGGGGCGATTCCACGGCCCCGAGAGCTCCACCAGGGTGACACAGCCGCCCCGATCGGGCGGACGGGTTCACCGACTTCCGCCACGAATCGTGATCTCGTCGTCGCCCGGCGTCCCACTTGACGGGATGACGCCGAGACGAGACCGGACCGTCACCGCCAGGCAATCCCGGTCCGGCAGCCCACAGAGTGGGACACGGCTTCAGCGTCCGCCGCCGACCTCCAGCACGGCGCCGGCGGTGAACGACGACGACGGCGACAGCAGCCACAACACCGCTTCGGCGATTTCCGCCGGCTCACCCGGGCGCCCCAGCGGAATGGCCGGCGCCAGCCGCTCGAGCCGGTCCGGCAGCCCCGCGGCTTCGTGCAGACCCGTGGCGATCAGGCCCGGCGCCACGGCGTTCACGCGGATGCCCTCCGCGGCCACCTCCTGCGCGAGCCCGTAGGTGAGCGTGTTGACAGCCGCCTTCGTCGCCGCGTAGTGCACCCACTCGCCCGCGGAGCCCGTGCGCGCCGCCGTCGAGGAGACGTTGACGATGGCGCCACCGGGCCCGCCGTACTTCGTCGACAGCCGCCGCACGGCCTCGCGGCAGCACAGGAACACGCCGCCGACGTTGACCTCGAGCACGCGCCGCACGGTGGCCGCGCTCTGCTCGTCGAGCCGGCCCGGCGTGGGGCCGACGATCGCCGCGTTGTTCACCACGCCCGCGAGCGAACCCATCTCCCCGGCGGTGCCGAAGAGCTTGCGCACCTGGCGTTCGTCGGCGACGTCGGCCCGCACGGCGAGCGCCTTGCGCCCGTGCGCGCGCACCCGGTCCACCACTGCGGAAGCCGGCTCGGAGTCGCCGGAGTAGTTGACCACCACGTCGTACCCCCGCGAGGCGGCGAGCTCGCAGATCGCCGCGCCGATCCCGCGGCTGCCCCCGGTGACGACGAGAACTCCGGTCACAGGGCGAAGTTCACGAGCGGCAGGTTCTCCAGCACGAGGTCGGCGCGGTCGCGGGTGTTCGCGATCAAGTCGGCGTTGCGCTGGTCGGAACCGAGCGCGCGCTGCCGGGCCTCGACCAGCGACCGGCCGTAGCGGCGGTGGCGCGAAACCAGTCGTTCGATCCGCTCCGGCTCGTCGGGCGCGAGGTACCAGGCTTCGGTGAGGTGCCGGCGCACGCCGCTCCACGGGTCGTCGGGCAGCAGCAGGTAGTTGCCCTCGGTGATCACGAGCTGCACTTCGGGCGCCACCGGTACCGCGCCGGCGATGGGCTCCTCGATCTCGCGGCGGAACTCCGGTGCGTAAACGGTTTCCTCGCCGTCGGCCAGCCGGCCGATCAGGTGGACGTAGCCGGCCGCGTCGAACGTGTCCGGCGCGCCCTTGCGTTCGATGCGCCCGAGCCGCCGCAGCTCCACCTGCGCGAGGTGGAAGCCGTCCATGCCGACCACGGCCGCGCGGGAGCCGAGCGCGCTGGCGATCGCCCAGGCCAGCGTGGTCTTGCCGGAGGCAGGCGCGCCGACGATGCCCAGCACGCTGCGCTGCCGCGGCTTGGCGAGCCCTTCGGCCCGCGCCAGGAGGTCCTCGAACGCAGTCATCGCACTCCTTCTCCCAACTCCGAAACGGCCGCCGTCCACGACCGTGGCCCGACGTGGCGGACGCGCACCGCGGCCACCGCGTTCGCTTGCCGGATCCACTCGGGCACCGACGCGCGGCCGCTCGCGACCGCGTGTGCCAGCGCACCGTGCCACACATCGCCGGCGCCCAGTGTGTCCCGAGCTCCGACAACGTTGACAGGCACCTGTCCCGAGTCTTCCGCACTGCTCCAGCGAACGGGATCCGGCCCCGCGGTCACGATCACGACGGGCACTCCCCGTTCACGCAGGTTCGCGCCGGGCGCGCGGAAGTGCGCGGAGCACGCGGCGACGTCGACCAGCGGCAACAGTTCGTCCAGGACGGGTTTCCAGCTGCCGGCGTCGAGCACGACGGGCACGCCGAGTGAGCGCGCCGCGCGCGCGACCGCCAGCGCGAGCTCCGGGTGGTGACCGTCGACGAGCACCGCGCCCGCTTCCCGCACGAGCGGCTCGACGTCGCCGACGGTGAGCGGCGCGTCGGCCGCCGCGTTGCGCGAAACGACCGTGCGCTCGCCGTCGGAGTCGCGCACGACCACGGCGCTGACCGGCGGTGAGTCGGTGCGCTCGGGGTCGAGGTCCACGACGTCGACCCCGCACGCGATGAGGTCCCCGTGCGCGAGGGCCGCCAGCGGGTGCGCTCCGACGACCGTCACGAGCGTCGCGCCGGCGCCGAGCGCGGCCACGGTCACCGCGGCGTTGGTCGCGGGCCCCCCGGCCGCGACGTCGACCCGCAGCGACTGCACCTTCTCGCCCGGCGCCGGGAACTCCGACACCCGTTGCACGACGTCGACGGTGCACAACCCCGCCAGCAGCACGCGCACGTCAGGTCAGCCCGGCGTGCGTGGTGGCCGCGACCTCCACGACCCCACCTGCCTCGTCGAGCTGCAGCGCGCCCGTGAGCAGGCCGACGACCTGGTTCATCGTGTGCGTCTCCGGCGACACCACGGCCACCCGCTTGCCGAGCCGGTGCACGTGGATCCGGTCGGCGATGTCGAACACGTGCGGCATGTTGTGGCTGATCAGCACCACCGGCAGCCCGCGGTCGCGGATGCGGCCGATCAGCTCCAGCACCTTCGCGGACTCCGCGACACCGAGGGCGGCCGTCGGCTCGTCCATGATCACGGCCTTGGTGCCGAACGCGGCGGCGCGCGCCACCGCGACACCCTGGCGTTGGCCGCCGGAGAGCGTTTCGACGGGCTGCGTGATGGACTTGACCTTGATGCCCAGCTCGTCGAGGATCCGCTGCGCTTCTTTCCGCATCTCGCCCGTGTCGAGCTTGCGGCCGAGCCCGCCGAACGGCCCGCGCAGCCGCTTTTCCCGGCCCAGGAACATGTTCGACGCGATGTCCAGCGCCGGCGCGACGGCCAGGTCCTGGTACACCGTCTCGATCCCGTGGTGGCGAGCGTCCAAAGGGGACTTGAAGTGCACGACCTCGCCGTCCACGCGGATCTCGCCCGCGTCGGGGATCAGCGCGCCGGACAACGCCTTGATGAGGCTGGACTTCCCGGCGCCGTTGTCGCCGACCACGGCGAGCACCTCACCGGGGTGGAGGTCGAAGTCGGCGCCGTCGATCGCGGTCACGCGGCCGTAGCGCTTCACCAGGCCGCGAGCCGAGAGGGTGGTCTGCTTGCCGTTGTCGGAAGTCATGACTGCTGCTGCCTCCGTGCGATCCGGTCGACGACCACGGCCGCGATGAGCAGCGCGCCGGTGGCGAGGTCCTGGTAGTTGCCGTCCACGCCCATCTGCGTCAGCCCCGAGCGCAGCACGGCCACGACCAGCGCGCCGAAGAGCGTGCCCAGCACCGAACCGCGGCCGCCGAAAAGGCTGGTGCCACCCAGCACCACGGCGGTGATCGAGTCGAGGTTGCCCAGCTGGAACTGGTTCGGGTCGGCGTTGGGCGTGCGGCCGAGCGCCTGCCACGCGGCGATGCCGAAGCAGAAACCCGCGACCAGGTAGACCGAAAGCACCGTGCGGTTGACCTTGATGCCCGATAGACGCGCGGATTCCGGCGCGTTGCCCACCGCGTAGACGTGCTTGCCCCACGCGGTTTTCGTGAGCGCGTACCAGACGATCAGGAACATGATCAGCGCGAGCGTCATGCCGTAGGTGATCGGGATGCCGCCGAAGAGGTAGCGCTTGGTGCCGAGCCACTGCAGCAGCGGGTCGGTGACCGGCACAGCCTGGCCGCCGGCGATCAGCTTCGCCACGGCCGTCAGGCCGGTGAACGTGCCGAGCGTGATGATGAACGCGGGCAGCTTGACCCGCGTGACCAGCCCGCCGATGAACAGGCCGACGATCATCGTCAGCACGATTCCCGCCAGCAGCGCGACGAAGCCGTTGGTCCCGGCCGCGGCGAGCTTCGCCATGACCAGCGTGGCCACGACCATCGACGACGCGTTGGACAGGTCGATGCCGGCGATCAGGATGATCAGCGTCTGGCCGAGCGCGAGCGTGCCGACGACGAGCGACTGCTGCACGACCGTGGACAGGTTGTCGAGGTCGAAGAACGTGTCCGTGGCCAGCGAGAAGACCACGATGGCCACGATCAGCGCGAGCGCGGGGCCGACGGCGGGCGCTCGCAGGAGGAACTCGCCGAGCGACTCGCGCTCACGCGTCCCGGTCACCGTCGCCGTCGTCATTTGGTGCCTCCCCAGCAGTTCTGCAGGCCCCACGTGGTGTTCTGGCTCGGGACGCCGGGCAGGGGCTTGTCGGTGATCACGGTGGAGCCGGTGTTGACGAACCCGGTGGGCTTCTTGCCGGTCTTCGCGTACTGCACGGCGGCGAGCACGCCCTGTTCAGCCATCTTCTTGGGGAACTGCATGACGGTGGCCGCGTACAGGCCGTCCTTGACGTTCTGCACGCCTTCGCAGCCGCCGTCGATCGAGCCCATCACGAGCTGGCCGGTGAGCCCGCGGGCCTTCAGCGCGGCGTACGCGCCGCGGCCCATGGGTTCGTTCATGGAGTAGACGGCGTTGACGTCCGTGGTGCGCTGCAGGAGGTTCTCCATGCCCTGCTGGGCCTGGCTCTGGTCGCCGTTGGCGTTGGTGTGGCCCTTGATCTCGGGTGCGGAGTCCGTGAGCCCGATGCCCTTGAGGAACCCGCCGTGGCGCTGCGTGTCGACCGACGAGCCGGCGGTCCCGTCGACCATCAGCAACTTGGGGTCGGTGCCGTGCAACGCGGCTTTGACGTAGGCACCCTGCTGCTGACCGGCGGCGAAGTTGTCGGTCGCGAACGTGGCGTCGACGGCGTCCGCGGGCTCGGTGGCGGTGTCGAGCGCGATCACGAGGATCCCGGCGTCGCGGGCGTCCTTGATCGCCTTGAGCACGCCGGTGGACGAGCTCGGGGTGATCAGGATGGTGTTCACGCCCTGCTGCGTGAGGTTCTCGATGGCGCGGACCTGGCCGTCGTTGTCCCCGTCGAACTGGCCGGCGAGCGCGCTGAAGTCGGCGCCGTTGGCGGCCGCGGCCGCGCGGGCCGCGTTGCGCAGCTCGACGAAGTACGGGTTCGTGTCGGTCTTGGTGACCAGGCCGACCTTGGCCTTTCCGCTGCCGCCGGTGTTCGTGTTCCCGCCCCAGTGGCGCTCGACCGTGCAGCCGGCGGTGGCGACCGAGACGGCGGCCGCCAGAGCCAGTGCGGTGAGACTGCGCTGTCTCATGAATTCCCTCCTGCGAGGTTGCCGATGGACGGCAAGGTAGACAGACTGTCGGCACGTCGCAAGCGTTTGCGCAAACGCTTGCGAGTGAGCTCCCGTGAAGGACTGACATGCCGAGACCCCGCTCCACCCGCCCGACCCAGCGCGACATCGCCGATCTCGCCGGGGTGTCGATCACGACGGTTTCGCACGTCGTCAACGGCACGCGGGCGGTCGCGGAGGACACGAAGACCGCCGTGCTGCGGGCGATCGAGAAGACCGGCTACACGGGCGACGCAATCGCGCGTTCGCTGGTCACGGGCGGGACGCGGTCGATCGGCATGGCGATCTCGCTGGTGGCGAACCCGTACTTCGCGGCGCTGATGCAGGCGATCGAACGGGAGGCGGCGGCCAACGGGTACACCGTGCTGCTCGCCGACACGCACGACACGGTGGCGTCCGAGCGTGACGTGGTGCGGGCCCTGCGGTCCCGTCGCGTCGACGGGCTGTTGGTGACTCCTTCCCCGGGCGACGGGGCCGTGATCGGGGAGCTGGTGTCGCTCGACGTGCCGACGGTGCTGATCGACCGCCTCGCGACCCGCGGCGACGTCGACCAGGTGGGCGCGGAGAACATCCAGGCGACGTCGGCGCTCACCGCGCACCTCGCGGCGCTGGGGCACCGCCGGATCGGCATGATCTCCGGCGCGCCGGGGCTCACGACCAGTGACGAGCGCGTGCTCGGCTACCGGCTGGGGCTGGGCCGATCGGGGCTCGCGTGGTCGCCCGACCTCGTGGCCTGCGGGAACTCCCGGCGCGACGGCGGGGCGCTGGCGCTGAGCACGCTGCTCGCGCTGCCCGAGCCGCCGACCGCGCTGGTGGTGGCCAACGACAGCATGATGGTCGGCGTCCTGCACGAAGCGCGCCGGCGCGGCTTGCGCATCGGGCGCGACCTGCCGGTGGTGGTGTACGACGAAGTGGAGTGGGCCGATCTCGTGGACCCGCCGCTGACGACGATGGCGCAGCCGATCGAGGAGATCGGCCGCCAGGCCGTGCGGTTGCTCCTGGCGCGGATCGCCGACCCGTCGCGCGCGGCCGAGACGGTGCGGCTGCCGCCCACGTTGTGCCACCGAGAGTCGTGCGGCTGCTCCGGAGCGGCCTGACGGTTCACTCACACGCGTGATTCTTGGAGCTGATCAGCGCTCGCGCATCTCGGCGGGGCCCGCCCACCGGTTACCGTTGGGTAAGCACGACGACGAGGGCACGGGACATGACCGCTCTGGCGCCGGAGATCCCGGTTTGGGACACGCCGGTCACCCATCGGTTCGGTGTTGCCCTGGGCATGCACGCGAACCCGTACACGGGTGACCTCCTGCGCGCGATCCGCGGCGCCGCCGCCCGCGCGGGCTGTGACCTGATGCTCGCCGACACCCGTGACTCCGTGAGCGAAGAGGCCGCCGCGGTGCGCGCGTTGCGAGCCGACCGCGTCGACGGCGTGCTGCTCGTGCCCGCGCCGGGCGACGACGCCGTGATCAACGGCCTGGTGCGCATGGGCCTGCCCACGGTGCTGGTCGACCGCATCGCCGGGCGCAACGACGTCGACCAGGTGGGGTCCGAGAACATCCAGGCGGTGTCGTCGCTGGTCGAGCACCTCGCGGCGCGGCGCCACCGCCGCATCGCCATGATCACGGGCGCGGCGGACTCCGCGGTGAGCGAAGAGCGCACCCTCGGCTACCGGCTCGGACTGGACCGCGCCGGCCTGCGCTACAACTCCGAACTCGTCGCCGGCGGCATGTCCTCGCCGGGCGGCGCCGCGCGCGCCGCCGCCAAACTGCTCGACGGCTGGCCCTCGCCGTCGGCCATCGTCGTGGCCGGCGAGGCGATGCTGATCGGCGTCCAGTGGGAAGCGCACCGCCGCGGCATCCGCATCGGTTCCGAACTGGCGCTGGTCGGGTTCGGCGACGTCGCGTGGGCGCGGACGGTTTCCCCCGCCGCGACGACGATGGCGCAACCGATCGCCGAGATCGGCCGGCGCGCGGTGCAGCTGCTGATGGCTCGGGTCCGGGAGCCGGACCGCCGGCCCGAAGCGGTCCGGCTGGCGCCGCGCTTCATGCACGGGGCTTCGTGCGGCTGCTGACTTTCAGCCCAGCGTCGCCGCGGCTTCGAGCAGCAACCACGCTCCTGTTTGGACGGACAAGTCCCGCTCGGGCGCTCCGCTCTCCGGCGGGTCCGGCGGCGCGGGAGCGGCCCATTCCGCGCTGAACAGCGGGCCGGTGAGCGTTGTCGTCGCGCCACCCCAGCACGCGTCGGCCGAGGTGAGGACGAGGTGCTTCGCCTTGTCCGCCGCCGGCCCGGTGAGCTTCTTGGCCGCGAGGGCGAGGTACCGGGCGAGGATGGCCCCGAAGAGCCCCCCGTCGCCGCCGTTCTGGCCCCGGATGATGCCCCCGGGCGCGAGGTACTCGGCGACGGCGTCGATCGTGCTCGCCGCGTTGTCCACATCGGATTGTTCGAGGCAGGCACCGAGGTAGACGCCTTGGCAGTAGGTGAAGATGTTCTTGACCAGCTCCCCGGTGTCGACCCGCAGGCCGTCCCAGACGAGGCCCGTCGCAGGATCTTTGAGGGTGTGCGTGAGCCAGCTCGTCATCTCCGCCGCCCGGCTCGCGTCACCCTCCCGCGCGTGGAAGATCGCGGCGGGCCCGTTGGCGGGCGCGTTCTTGAACTTGTCCCCCCGGCGCCACCAGATCCCGCCGCCAGCATCATCAGTCCAGCCTTCGTGCAACTGCTCATCGATCGCCGCGATCGCATCATCCACATCGGACAACTCGAGCGCACGAACCCGCTGCAGCGCGAGACCGAGCCATGCGACGTCGTCGTAGAAGTCGTTGGTCCACTTCCCGAAGTTCCGGAACCGCACCGACTTCACGAACCGGGCGATGACCTTCGCCCGATCCTCGCGCGGATCCCGCACCTGCGCGTCGACGAGGCAGTCGAGCAGATGCGCCTGCCACCAGTAGTTCCAATGCCAATGCCACCGCTGCCCAAAACTCGGCGGCCACCCACTCCGCCCGAGCACCGTGCCCGGCACACCCCACACCGGCCGCAGGTGCCGCACCCGCACCGCCCGTTCGGCCACCGCGGCCCGCTCAGCCCCATCCATCCCTGGATTGTGCCCGTTCGCGCACCACATCGCGCCCTGATCCGATCGACACGGGTTCCTGACAACCCGTGCCTACGGTCGACGTGACCAAGATCGACTGATGGGAGTTCCCCCGTGAATCTCAAGCGCCTCACCACCGCCGGCCTCCTGAGCGTCGTCGCCGCGGCCGGCTCGTTCGCCCTACTCGCCCCGGCCGCCGATGCTGCCACGCCAGCACCGGCACCGGTCGCGCAGCACAACGCTGGTCCGGCTTCGACTCCCGTTCGCGGGACTGCTGCTCCGACCCCAGCTCGACAGGCCGCGGCACGGCACGCTGCGACTCCGGCTCCCGTTCGTGGGACTGCCACACCGGCCCCGGCTCGACGGGCCACGACTCCGACGCCTGCCGACGGGACTGCGGCTCCGGCCCCGGCACGACGCATTGCGGCTCCCGCGCCCGCCAGTGGGGACAGCACTCCGGCCCCGGCACGGCGGGCCACGACTCCGGCCCCGGCACGACGCGCTGCGACTCCCGCGCCTGCCAGTCGGACCGCGGCTCCGGCTGCGGCGCGGCGCGCTGCCACCCCGGCACCTGCCAGCCGAACTACGGCTCCGGCTCGACGGGCCGCCAGCCCTGCCCCTGCCAACCGGACTGCCACACCGGCCCCGGCGCGACGCACCTCTGCTTCCGCGCCGGCCCAGCACCGCTCAGCGGCGGCGATCCGCCACACCGCGGCCACCGCCCCGGCTGCACACCGCACAACCCCGGCACCCACCCGCCGCACCGAGGCCACGGCGCCGAGCGCAGCGAAGCGCTCCACCATCGCCCAAGCAATCACCGCCCGCCGCGCCGCAGCAGCCCTGCAGCACACCACCCCGCAACCGACGCGCTGACCACCCAAACCCGCACCGCGGAACGCCCCCGCAACACCACTACGAAAACCAACCAGGCACCCAGCCCCCGCTCAGCACCTCGATCCCCGCCTTCTCCGCGGTCTGGACCACGTGTCAAGGTACTCTTTCCCGCCTTGACACGTGGTCCAGACCGTGGTGACCATCAGGGGTCGGGGTGCCCACGTGACCTACGCCCGACGATGGTGCGCGCCAGCGCGCCGAGTCGTGGGCGTCCTTCAAGTCTCGCCTTGAGAGCCTGGGGTTCGACGTCTGCGTTTCAACGTCTGCGTTTCACGTCCGCGTTTCAACGTCACGTCTTCAAACGGACGCCTCGCCGCGCTAGCGCGCGACATTGCGCCCGAGACTCGTCCTGCACCCCGAAGCCGATGATGGTAACGACGGTCTGGATCATCTTGTCAAGGCTGGAAAGCGTGCCTTGACAAGATGATCCAGACCGCGTGGAGGCTTCGGATCGAGGTGCAGGGCGGAGTCTGGGTGCACTGAGATCTGCGTGGGTCCGCGCCGGTTTCGTATACGCGTTGCCGATTCCCGTACGAAGAGCGCCGGTTTTCAGGCGAAGGAAGCGGTTTCGCCCACCGGGACAAACCGCCCCAAGCCAACCTCACACAACCCGCACAAAACCCCTACCAAGCCCTCGACAAATCCGCATGCTGTCTCACCCAACTGTGCATCACGATCCCCGCCGCAACCCCCGCGTTGATCGACCGCGTCGTCCCGAACTGGGCGATCGACACCACCATCGCCGCCACCTCTTGCGCCTCCGCCGACAGCCCCGGGCCCTCCTGCCCGAACAGCAGCACGCAGTCGCGCGGCAGTTCGGCCACTTCCACCGGCGACGAACCCGGTGTGTTGTCCACCGCGACCACCGTCAGGCCGGCCGCGGTGGCGAACGACGCCAGGCCCGAGACGTCATCGTGGTGGCGGAGGTGCTGGTAGCGGTCCGTGACCATCGCGCCGCGGCGGTTCCAGCGGCGGCGGCCGACGATGTGGACCTCGGCGGCGGCGAAGGCGTTCGCCGTGCGGACCACGGTGCCGATGTTGTGGTCGTGCTGGAAGTTTTCGATCGCGACGTGGAACGGGTGCCGTCGGGCGTCCACATCGGACACGATGGACTCGCGGCGCCAGTAGCGGTAGGCGTCGACGACGTTGCGCCGGTCGCCGTTCGCCAGCAGCTCCGGGTCGTAGCGCGGGTCGGTGGGCCAAGGGCCCTCCCAGGGGCCCACGCCGACCGGTTCACGGCCCGCCCACTCGGTCGGGCCGGCTTCGGGATCATCGCTCACGGGGAACGATTCTGGCTCAGCCCAGGCGGACGCGGTGAGTCGGCGTGTCGTGGCGGTGGCGCCAGCGCACGTAGGCGCCGATGTACGAGAAGATCACCAGCGCCAGCGCGATCACGGCCACGGCGGGCAGCAGTGAGCGCGGCACGACCGTGTCGTACAGGTAGTACGCGTTGAAGCCGCCGGGCAGATCGCCCAGGCCCTCCTGGTGGCGGAAGACGTTCTCGGCGGCGGTGAGCGGGCACGGGATCGGCGCGACGTTGACCAGCACGCCCCAGATCGCGAAGAAGATGTGGACGAACGCAACCTTCGGCCAGCGCCAGGCGAGGAAGCCACCGAGGCCGATGAACAGCAGCGCGATGATGTGCAGCGCCACCGTCACGTCGGCGAGGAAGTGTGCCACCGAAGGATTCACCGCCGCCCCCTTTCCGTGCCCCTACCAGCGACGTTACTCCTGATCACCGGCACGCGAGAGCGAATAACGCTCACCCGCTGTGATGTTCAACCCACAGGAGCAACGGGTTCACCCGAGGCGTAGCGGAGCGGTCACTCCGGGTATGAAGATCGTGCCGGGAACTTCCGCTACCGCACTCGATCACTCGCGGTGGGCTCTTCGTCCGCAAGGTGTACGTCGGTGACGGCGATGTTGACTTCGACGACCTCCAGGCCCGTCATGCGCTCGATCGCGTCGGTGACGTCGCGGCGCACCCGGCGCGCGAGATCCGCGATGGCCACGCCGTACTCCACGACGAGTTCGAGGTCCACCGCCGCCTGTTTCTCACCGACCTCCACGGCCACGCCCTGCCCCGCGCTCGCCGACGCGCCGGGGATGCGGTCACGCAGCGCGCCCAGCGCCCGCGCCGCCCCGCCGCCGAGCGCGTGCACGCCCGGCACGTCGCGCGTCGCGAGGCCGGCGATCTTCTGCACCACCACGTCGGCGATCGTCGTGGTGCCCTGCTCCGTCACGAGCCCCGGTGCGACGACGAGCGCAGCGGACTTTTCGGCAGTGGTCATCGAGTTCTCCCTCGGATCGGCCAACGATTCCCGTCACCGCTATCGACCCGGCAGGCGGGTGATCGTCACGCTCCGATCGGGTGAAGCTCAGCCGAACGCGCCGCCGTCGAGGTCCGCGACGACGAGCCGCAGCTTCGCGCCCGCCCACTCCGTGCCCGCGAGCACGGGCCGGACCACGGCTTCGGCCTGTTCGAGCAAGGGCGGCAACGGCAGCCGCGTGGCGATCAGCCGCACCTGCACCGTGTCCGGGCCCAGCTCCACGGCCGCGGCCACGCCCAGGGCCACCGCCGGACGCAACCCCGCCACCTCGTCGAGCGCCGCGACGATCCCGTCGGCGACGGCCCGGCTCACCGGCGCGTCCATTCGATGTCCACAATGGACACCAGAACGGCGTCGACCGCGAGGCCCGTCTGCGCGGCCACTTCACGCGTCACCGCTCGCTGCACCGCCCGGCCCACGGCCGCCGCCTGGTCGGCCGCCGAGGTCACCACGTCGACCTCCACCGACAGCGCCCCGGCCGACGTCCGCACGCGCACGCCGTCGATCGGCGCCGGGTCCAGCCCCTGCCACCGGCCGCGCGCCGTGCGCGTCCACGCCGTGACGAGGCCGCGCAGCCCCGGCTCGAGCCGCACGACCCCGGGGGTGTCGAGCGCCGCACGCGCCGCGACGCCCGCGACCACGGGGTCGGCGATCACGTATTCGACCTCCGCGGTCATTCCCCGTCCTCGTACACGTCTTCCACCAGCAGGTCCAGCTTCGCCAGCGAGAGCCCGACGCGCGCCGTGGCGGCGGCCGTGACGAGCTCCCGCACCCGGGCCAACGTCTCGGCGCCCGCAGCGTTCCCGAGCCGCACCGCGAGGGTGAGCTCGACTTCGACGACGCCGGCGCCCTCGGGCGTCACGCCGACCGTCCGGACGCGACAGCGGCGGGCCCGTACGCCGCCCGCGGAGTCGGCGGCGTACCGCAGCACCACCGCGACGGCCGCTTCGCTCACCGCCACGCCGCCGGGCTCCGGTGTCGGCAAGTCGAGCACCCGGCCGCGGCGCGCCTCCGCGCGCACGGCCGACATGATGCGCCCGACGAGGTCCGGCGGCGGCGGATCGGGTTCGTCGATGAGCTCCCGCGTCGCCTCGCGCAGCGCCAGCAGGCTCTCGCGCGCGCCGCGGCAGTGCGGGCAGGTCTCGGCGTGCCCGGTTTCGTCCGGCCGGTCCGAGTCGAGCCGGGCCCAGACGTCGTCCAGGTCGCGGCCGCACGGCAGTTCGTAGGTCGTGCTCTCGTTCACCGCCACGGCTTCATCACCTCCGCCAGCTGCGCGCGGGCCCGGGCGATGCGACCCCGGACGGCGACGGGGTTCGCACCGACGACCTCGGCGATCTCCTCGTAGGAGCGGCCGTGGACCTCACGCAGGAGCCAGCACGCGCGCTGCTGCGGCGTGAGCTGCTGCAGCGCCTCGGTGAGCGCCGCCAGCTGGCCGCTGACCTGCGCGGCGTGCTCGGGTTGCGCGTCGGTGCGGGGTGACTCGGCCAGGTCGAGGTCGACGTCGGCCTGGGGCCGGCGCGCGCGGATCACGTTGAGGCAGCGGTTGGCCGTGCTGCGGTAGAGCCAGCCGACGAACGCGCTGTCGTCGTTGAGCTGCGCGAGCTTGCGCCAGGCGCCGAGGAAGACCTCCTGCACGACGTCCTCGGCGTCGCCGCGGTGGTTGAGCATCTTCGCGGCGAGCCGGAACATCGGGCCCTGGTAGCGCAGCACGAGCTGCTCGTAGGCGCGGACGTCGCCATCGCGCGCCCGCCCGACGAGCGTGGCGTCGTCGAGCTGCGTCCCGGTCGCGGTCACGGCACCCCCTTCCACCAGGGGGACACGGCCGGGCGGGTGATCGTCACGCACGCATTCTCGGGGAACGCGCGCGAACGCGCTCAGTCCAGGCCGAGGTCGTCCTTGCTCAGGAGGTAGCGGTACTCGAGGCCTTCCTTCTCGATGGCCTCGCGCGCGCCCGTGTCGCGGTCCACGACGGTCGCGACGCCCGCGACGATCGCCCCGGCCTCGCGCAGCGCCTCGACGGCCGTGAGCACGCTGCCGCCGGTCGTCGACGTGTCCTCCACGGCCAGCACCCGCTGCCCGCGCACCTCGACACCCTCGATGCGGCGCTGCATGCCGTGTTCCTTCACCGCCTTGCGGACGACGAACGCGTCGAGCACGACCCCGTCGGTCGCCGCGGAGTGCAGCATCGCCAGCGCCACCGGGTCGGCGCCGAGCGTCAGCCCGCCTGCGGCCACGTAGTCCCAGTCGGCGGTGAGCTGCCGGAGCAGCTTGCCGATCAGCGGCGCGGCCGCGTGGTGCAGGGTCGCCCGGCGGAGGTCGACGTAGTAGTCGGCTTCCTTGCCGGACGCGAGGGTCACCTTGCCGTGCACCACGGCCAGTTCGGTGACCAGCCTGGCCAGTTCGAGCTTCGCTGTTTGATCCAACCCGGGGTACGCCACGGGCGAGAGTCTTACACACTCCGCCGCGCGCACCGGCGCGTCACTCGTCGAGCGCGACAGCCGTCACGGGCCGCGCCCGCGTCGCCACCCACGCGGGGACCACCGACGCGCCCAGCGCGAGCACTGCCGCGATGGCGATCACGGTGAGGTAGACCGCCGCCGGGCCGATCGGGAGCGGCGAGCCCGTCGCCACCAGGCAGAAGGGCACGATCGCGCCCGCCGACACGACCGTGCCGAGCAGGATCCCGATCGCCGCGATCACGCCGCCCTCGACGCCGGCCATGCGCAGCACCTGCGTGCGCGTGAAGCCGCCGAGGCGCTGGAGCCCGAACTCGCGCCGGCGGCGCGCGGTGGCCATCACGAGCGTGTTCACCACGGAGATCACGGTGTAGCCGATGATCATGGCGAGCATCAGGTAGTTGACCCACGCGCCGATCTCGTCGTCCGCGGCGTGCGCGGCGAGCAGCGCCTCGCGGTCGCCGACCGTCACGGGCTCGCCCGCGGTGGCCGCGGTGAGGCTCGCTGCGAGCCGGGCGTGGTCCACGCCGGGCGCGGCCCGCACGAGCACCTGCGGCGCGAGACCGGCGGTGGTGTGCGCGGCGAGCAGGCCGGCGGGGAACAGCAGCGCCTCGAAGCCCGGGCGCTGAGCGACCAGCGCGACGACGCGAACGGTCACGTCGTGCCCGTCGCCGAGCCGGAGCGTGACGGGATCACCGACACCGCGGTGCAGTTCGGCGGCCACGGTGTCCGGCAGCGCGACGGTGTCGCCGGTGAGCGCGCCGAGGCTGCCCCCGGTGACGGCGGCCGACGTCGTGCCGGCGGCGCTCGCGGCGGTGAGGCCGAGGGCGGGGTGACCGTCCCGGCTGTCGTCGAAGGGCGCGGTGACGAAGACCGTGCTGGTCGCGTACTCCGAAGCGGCTGCCACGCCGGGTGCCTGCTGCACGCGGTGGAGCAGCTCGGGGCTGACGCCTGCGGGAGCGGCGACCACGGCGTCGGCGCGCAGGTCCTCGGTGAACGCCTGCTGCGACACGGCTTGCTGCGTGGTCTGGAGGTAGATGTTGCCCGTGGCGATGCCCACCGCGAGCACGATCGGCGTGACCGCGCCCGACACCCGCGTGGCGGTGGCGCGCGTGTTCACGACCGCCAGCCACCCGGTGACGCCCCCGAACAGCCGCACCGGGCCGTGGAGCAGCGCCGCCACCAGCTTCGTGACGCCGGGGCTGATCGCTGCGACGCCGATCGCCCACAACAGCACCGCGGGTCCCGCCGTGCTCGCCGCGACGGGACCGGTCATCACCGCGAGCGTGACGATCCCGAGCGCTGTCCCGCCGCCGAAGCAGAGCACCGCGAGGACGAACCGCACCGGCGTGAGCCACCGGCGTTCGACACTCGCCTCGGCCAGCGCCTCCGTCGGCCGGATGCGGCTCACGCGCCGGGCCGCGACCAGCGCCGCGATCAGGACGGCCAGCGCCGTGGCTCCGGCCGCGACGGTCATCGGCAGCCAGCCCTGGTGGAACCGGACGACTTCCGGGACGACACCCGCGTTCACGAGGCGGCCGAAGAGCCAGCGGCCGAGCAGCGGCCCGAGCGCGACCGCCGCGGCGATCGCGAGCACGCCGATCGTCATGGCCTCGCCGAGCACCATCCGCCGCAGCTGCCGGGGGGTCGTGCCGATGGCGCGCAGCAGAGCCAGTTCGCGCCGGCGTTGCTGCGTGGCCAGCGCGAGCGTGCTCGCGACGACGAAGAGCGCGACCAGCACCGAAAGCCCACCGGAAACGGCGGAGAGGGCCACGAGGCCTTCACCGGCCGCCTCGGCTTGCGGGAACTCGGCACGGCCGCGGTCGTCGCCGGTGAGCGCGACGACGCCGGGCCCGAGGTTCAGGCGGGCGGCCACGGTTTCGGGGTTTTCCGTGGTGAACACACCGAAGTCGTCGACCTGACCACCGGCGAGGCTCTCGGCGTCGGCTTCGGTGAAGAACACCTCGGGCTGGGTCGCGCCGGCGATTCCGGCGACGCGGTACTGGCCGGTGGTGCCGTGAGCCGCGAGCTGGATCATCGCGCCCGGCTGCGCGGGCAGCCCGGCGACCACGACCTCCCCGGGCCCCGGTGCGTGGCCCGCGGTCAGCGAAGACGGCGTCAGCACAGCGGAGTTCCACCCGTGCCCGGCCGCCGGACCGCCGGGGGTCACGACCGGCACGGTCACGTCACCGACCACCGCGGACACGCCGGGCGTCGAGCGAATGCGGTCGGCCAGCCCCGGGTCGAGCCGCACGCGCTCGGGCAACAGGACGCTTTCCGTTTTGGGGTCTTCTTCGGCCGGATCCCTTTTGGGCAGCTCGGTTTCCTGCTGCCCGGCGACGACGATCGGCGCGGCTGCCAGCCGTTGCGGCGGCGCGTCGGCCAGGATGCCCGTCTCCATCAGGCCGCCGCAGGCGGACACGATGACGGCGCCGAGGAACGCGGCCACGAACGTCGCGAGGAAACCACCCTTGCGCAGCCGGAGCGTGCGCAGCGCGAGCCGGAACATCACGCACCACCCACGGCGGCGCGGCCCCACGCGCCCAGGTGCGTCATGCGCTCGGCCACGGCCTCGGCCGTGGGGCGCACGAGCTCGCCGGCGACGCGGCCGTCGGCGAGGAAAACCACGCGATCGGCGTGCGCCGCGGCGACCGGGTCGTGCGTCACCATCACCACCGTGAGCCCGCTGCGGACGGACGCACCCAGCAGCGCCAGCACTTCGGCCGCGGTGCGGGTGTCGAGGGCGCCGGTGGGTTCGTCGGCGAAGAGCACGGCCGGGCGCGTGAGCAGCGCCCGCGCGATCGCGACGCGCTGCTGCTGGCCGCCGGACAGCTCGCCGGGCCGGTGCCGGCGCCGCTCGGCGAGCCCGACGTGCGCGAGCATCCGCGCCACGAGCGCTTTGTCGACCCGGCGGCCGGCCAGCCGCAGCGGCAGCGCCACGTTCTGCTCGACGGTGAGCGCGGGCAGCAGGTTGAACGCCTGGAACACGAACCCGACCTTGTCGCGGCGCAGCTTCGTCAGCTGCGTTTCCGACAGGGCGGCGAGGTCCTGGCCGTCGAGGTGCACGGTGCCCGCCGTCGGCCGGTCGAGGCCCGCCGCGCAGTGCAGGAACGTCGTCTTGCCCGACCCCGACGGTCCCATCACGGCGGTGAAACCGCCGCGCGGGAACGACAGGTCGACGTCGTCGAGCGCGGCCACGCGCCCGTAAACCTTGCGCACGGCGCGCAGCCGCACCGCCTCATCCGTCGTCATGCGGGAAACGCTAGGCATCGGCGGCGGTTCGCACCCTGGTGCCAGCTCGCCGGGACGCGGTGGGGCCAGCCCTACCTCACGTGCGCTTGCGGTTGCCGAACCCGGCCGAGAGCCGGCGCAGGACACCGCGCGGCAAGAGGCCGCCGACGGCCACCAAAGCCTTGTACTGCAGGCTCGGCACGGAGATCACCTTGCCGCGGCGCAGGTCCGTCAGTGCTTCGTCCACGACCTGCTCGACGCCGAGCCAGAAGGCTTTGGGGCCTTCCTTCTCGAGGCCCGCGCGCTCGTGGAACTCGGTGGTGGTGAAGCCGGGGCACAGGGCCATCATGCGCAGGCCCGGCGGGAGCGACGTCGCGATGCCCTCGGTGAAGGACGTGACCCAGTTCTTGCTGGCGGTGTAGGTGGAGCCGCGGCCGGAGAAGAAGCCGGCGACGCTGGAGACGTTGATGACGTCGCCGCGGCCGCGCTCGACCATGCCCGGCAGGGCGGCGCGGGTGAGGCGCAGGACGGCGGTGACGTTCACGTCGAGCTGGCGCTGCAGCGCGTCGGGCGAGATCTGCCAGAAGTCGCCGGAGAGGCCGAAGCCGGCGTTGTTGACCAGGAGGTCGACGGGGCCCGCGGCGAGGCGTTCTTCGACGGCGGCGCGTCCGTCTACTTCGGACAGATCAGCCGGCAGCACCTCGACGGCCACGCCGTGGCGCTCACGCAGCTGCCCGGCGAACGCGTCGAGGCGCTCCCGGTCACGGGCGACGAGCACGAGGTCGTACTTCTCGGCGGCGAGCGTGCGCGCGAACTGCGCTCCGATGCCAGCGGTGGCTCCGGTGATCACGGCGGTGACGGTCATGGGCCGAACCTACCTGCAAGTGCGTTTGTCCAAGTCGCGAAGTATGGTCCGGCGCATGGGCAAGCACACCCAGCGAACCCCCGGCCACCTGCCGACCGTGGCCACCGGTGCCGCACCCGGCGCACTGCTGCCCACCACCCCCGCTCCGTCCCTGGCCGACCCCACTCTTCCCCTCGACGGCCTGCCGCTGGCCGCTGTCCCGGACCCCCTGGCCACGGCGGCCCGCGAACTGTCGGTGGGGCCTTCGCTCGCTGCGGTGGTGTCGGATTTCGTCCTGTGCGACCCTTCGAATTCACTCACTGCGGTGAAGTCGGCGAACGGCTTTTCTCCAGCGCCGCGTTTGGGTTCGCCGGCGGAGCTGATGACCGCCGATTCGTCGCGGATGGCCGCTTCGGCCCTCGACGGTTCCGTGCGGGAGGGTGCTTGGCTGCCGTACCCCGCGGGTGCGGCCGCGCCCCCGGATTCCGGCCGCTTCACCGGCGATCTGCACGGAGGCATGGGCCAGCACCGGCCGTCGTGCCCCACCACGGACACCGGCCCGGCGGCCGTGGTGGTGAACTCGGAGCAGCGCGGGATGGGGCAGTTCGCCGGCTCGCTGGAGCTGTCACCCGCCGACGTCCCGCCCAACTCCGGCCGGCGCCATGCCACTTCGACTGATGCGGGGCCGGTTTCAGGACTGTTGGCTGCTACACAGTCGTTGCCAGCCAACGGGTTCCGCGGAGAACTGTCCACGGACGACCTCGCGCCGGCACGCCCTTCCACGACCACGGAGGCGTGGCCCCGGCCCGGCCAGCCGCGATCTGCTGAGGTGGGAACGCCGCTGGAGATGGCGCCGCCACCGCTGGTGTGAAGCCGCCGCGGCCGAGGTGTGCCGGCTGAGACGAAACGGCCGAACGGGCTGAGACGGAAACGGCCGCCCCGGGTGGGGCGGCCGGTTGCGCGTCAGGACTCTTCTTGGGGTTCCGGGTCGTCCGGCTTGCTCGGTGCGGCCGGGACGGAGCCGTAGGTGCTCGGGCCGCTCGACGGCGTCCGAGGCTGGGGTGGCTGGTTCTCGGCGCGTTCCGGGTTCGCGGCGGGGGTGTCCGCGGGGTTGGGCGTGCGCGTGCTGAGGGGGGTGGTCGCGCGGGTGTCCGCGGGACTGGTCGCCCGGGTGTCGACGGGGGTCGTCGCCCGGGTGTCCGCGGGACTGGCCGCGCGGGTGTCGACCGGGGTCGTCGCGCGGGTGTCCGCGGGGGACGGCGCGCGCGTGGCGGCCGGGGCGGGCGTGCCGGCGGCGGGGGTGTAGGGGGGAGCGGAGTCGTAGTCCTCGTCGAACGGGTCGACGATGTCGGCGATCTCGCCGAGGTCGCGCAGCAGGCGCTCGAGCCGTGACGGCCCGGCGTTCGGGACGACGCTCGCCAGCACCCACTCGTTCTCGAGCCAGGCGACGCCGACGTCGCCGCCCAGCTGGTCGGCCGCGTCGACGAGCTCTTGCGTGATGACCAGGCGCGCGCCCTCGGAGTCGTCGGCGAACGCGTAGCGCTGGCCGATCGGGCCGAGCATCTCCGGCATGTTCTCGCGCTGGAACGGCACGCTCGACAGCCACATCTCGACGGGCACGCGGTGCGTCTTGTTGCAGCGCACAGCCACGACGGTCGCCGGGATCTGCCCCTCCGACTCGATGTCGAAGATGAACACGGGCCGCCGGCCGTCGGACGTGAACGTGGAGCCCGCGACGACGTTCACGGCCGCGTCGGCGCCGAAGTAGCCGATCGCGCCGCCCGACCACTGCCGGGGGAGGCGCTCGTCCTCCTCCACGAACTGCCAGCCGCGCAGCTGGGCCCAGCGCATGCGCTCGCGGTTGCGCGAGCCTTCCTTCGCCCGGTCCGCCGCGAGCAGCCCGAGCCCCGCCACCAGCGCCACGGCGGCGACGACGAACCAGATCCACGCCGAGATACCCACGGCGGTCAGGGTATCGCTGCCGGGCCTCCACACCCGGGCGCCCGCACCGTGTCGGCGCGCCCCTTTCGAGGCGACCCACCCACCCCAGGTCGACAAATCGGCATATCCGCCGGATTTTTTCACCCCCGGCACCGGTTGCGGCTCCCACCGGCTCCTCCGCACCGACCCGCGACGAGCGTGGCACCACCGGTCACTTCATTCGCCCGCTCGGGCTTCGCCGGCCCTCGCGCCTTCCACGGCTTCGAGACTCGGCCCGAACGGTCCACTCGCGCTGCACCCGGGGCGGCGACGGTCCACTCACAACGACAGCCGCCACGGACGGACCATTCGCGACAGGGCACCAACGGCCCGATCACGCACCTGCGCCACCGGACCGGCCGCACCCCGCCACAGCACGACCCGTCCCCTCGTACCCCGCGCGACGGCCGGCGCCCCGCCCATTCGCGATGCATCGGCGGCACCAACAGTCCACTCGTGTAGCGAGCGTTGGCGCCAGCGGTCCACTCGCGCCGCAGTTGTGGCATCAGCAGTCCACTCGCGGGCTTTCCGTGCCTCAACGGACCACTCGCTCAGGAAGATCCGGCGCCAACGGACCATTCGCGCAAGTAGGAGCCGCGATGGGACCGCTCGCAGGAGCTGCGCGGTGCGAACGGTCCCATCGCGCCGCAAGTTCCGGCGCCAACGGTCCGGTCCCTCGGCCACGTCCGGGACCGGCGGTCCGCTCGCGCGGGCGGTCCGGCACCGGCGGTCCACTCGCACCGCAAATTCCGGCACCAACGATCCGGGCGCGCGGCAACATCCGAGACCGGCGGTCCACTCGCGCGGCCGGTCCGGCGCCAACGGTCCCGTCGCTCGGCAACGTCCGGCACCGGCGGTCCACTCGCGCGGCCGGGGCGGCACCAGCGGTCCACTCGCACCGCAAGTTCCGGCACCAACAGTCCGGTCACGCGGCAACGTCCGGGACCGGCGGTCCACTCCGCGCGGGCTTTCCGTGCATAGCGGTCCACTCGCGCGGCCGGCGCCGTGCGAAAGGACAACTCGCTACTTCGCCGCGGCACGAATGGGCCACTCGCGTAGGCGACACGGCGCGAAGGGACCGTTCGCGCGGCCCACGGCGGGCGGTGAGGACGAAACCGGCCCGGGCACGCGAAACGGCCCTCCCACCGAAGTGGAAGGGCCGTTCGCGATCACAGCACAGCCAACAGCACCAACAGCCGTCAGGCTCGTTCGACCGTCAGGGTGTCCCCGGCTTCCAGGGCCGGGATGTCGACCCGCACGGTGTCGCCGTCGCGGATGGCGCCGGAGAGGAGCTGCTTCGCGAGCCGGTCGCCGATCGCGGACTGGACGAGCCGGCGCAGGGGGCGGGCGCCGTAGATCGGGTCGAAGCCGTTCAGGGCGAGCCACTCGCGGGCGCCGTCGGTGACGTCCAGGTGGAGGCGGCGCTGGGCGAGCCGCGCGGTGAGCCGGGCGATCTGGATGTCCACAATGGACGTCAGCTGCTCGGTGCCGAGGGCGTGGAACACGACGATGTCGTCGAGCCGGTTCAGGAACTCCGGCTTGAACTGCCGCTGCACCGACTCGAGCACCGCGTCGCGGCGCTGGTTCTCGTCGAGCGACGGGTCGGCGATCGCCTGCGAACCGAGGTTCGAGGTCAGGATCAGGATGGTGTTGCGGAAGTCCACCGTCCGGCCCTGGCCGTCGGTCAGGCGGCCGTCGTCGAGGACCTGCAGGAGCACGTCGAACACGTCCGGGTGCGCCTTTTCGACCTCGTCGAGCAGCACGACCGTGTAAGGCCGACGCCGCACGGCCTCGGTGAGCTGGCCGCCCTGGTCGTAGCCGACGTAGCCCGGAGGGGCGCCGACCAAGCGCGCCACCGAGTGCTTCTCGGAGTACTCGCTCATGTCGATGCGCTGCATCGCGCGCTCGTCGTCGAACAGGAACTCCGCCAGCGCCTTCGCCAGCTCCGTCTTGCCGACACCCGTGGGGCCGAGGAACAGGAACGAACCCGTCGGCCGATCGGGGTCGGCCACGCCGGCCCGCGCCCGCCGCACCGCGTCGGACACCACCTGCACGGCCTGGTCCTGCCCGATCACGCGGCGGTTGAGCTCCTCCTCCATGCGGAGCAGCTTGCCCGTCTCGCCCTCGAGCAGCCGGCCGGCGGGAATGCCGGTCCACGCGCTGACCACGTCGGCGACGTCGTCCGCGCCCACCTCTTCCTTCAGCATCACGTTCTGCTGGCTGGCCTCGTTCGCGGCCGTCGCGGCCTCGAACTCCTTCTCCAGCGCGGGAATCCGGCCGTAACGGAGCTCGGCGGCCTTGCCCAGGTCACCGTCGCGCTCGGCGCGCTCCGACTCGCCGCGCAGCTGCTCCAGCTGCTCCTTGAGCTCGCGGACGCGCTCGATCGAACCCTTCTCGTTCTGCCAGCGGGCGGTCAGCGCCGTGAGCTCCTCACGCTTCTCGGCCAGCTCGGCGCGCAACGCGGACAGGCGCTCGAGCGAAGCGGCATCGTCCTCCTTGGACAGTGCCATCTCCTCGATCTCCATGCGCCGCACCGCGCGCTCGACCTCGTCGATCTCCACGGGCCGCGAGTCGATCTCCATGCGCAGCTTGGACGCGGCCTCGTCGACCAGGTCGATCGCCTTGTCCGGCAGGAACCGGGCGGTGATGTAGCGGTCGGACAGCGTCGCGGCGGCCACCAGCGCGGCGTCCGTGATGCGGACACCGTGGTGCACCTCGTAGCGCTCCTTCAGCCCGCGCAGGATCGCGATCGTGTCCTCCGGCGACGGCTCGCCCACCAGCACCTGCTGGAAGCGCCGCTCCAGAGCCGCGTCCTTCTCGATGTGCTGGCGGTACTCGTCGAGCGTGGTCGCGCCGACCATCCGCAGCTCACCGCGCGCGAGCATCGGCTTGATCATGTTGCCGGCGTCCATCGCGCCCTCGCCGGTCGCGCCGGCGCCCACGATGGTGTGCAGCTCGTCGATGAACGTGATGACCTCACCGGCCGAGTCGGTGATCTCCTTGAGGACGGCCTTCAGCCGCTCCTCGAACTCACCGCGGTACTTCGCGCCGGCCACCATGGAACCGAGGTCCAGGGCCACCACTCGCTTGCCGCGCAACGACTCGGGCACGTCTCCGGCGACGATGCGCTGGGCCAGGCCCTCCACGATCGCCGTCTTGCCGACGCCCGGCTCACCGATCAGCACCGGGTTGTTCTTGGTCCGCCGGGAAAGCACCTGCACGACGCGGCGGATCTCCGTGTCGCGGCCGATCACCGGATCGAGCTCACCCGCGCGGGCGCGCTCGGTCAGGTCGACGCCGTACTTCTCCAGCGCCTTGAACGTGCTCTCCGGGTCGGGGCTCGTGATGCGAGCGGAGCCGCGCACCTTCGCGAACGCCTCGCGCAGCGCGTCGGGCGTCGCGCCGTGGCGCTTCAGCAGGTCGGCCACCTGGCCACCCTCGGTGGCGAGGCCGACGAGCAGGTGCTCGGTCGACACGTACTCGTCACCGAGTTCGGTGGCGAGCTTCTGCGCCTGCGTCAGCGACTTCACGGCGTTCGTGTCGAACTGCGGGCTCGACACGGTGGCGCCCGTCGCGGACGGCAGAGACTGGATGATCGGGTCGAGCTCCTTGTGCACCACCGCCGGGTCGGCCCCGACCGCGGTCAGCAGTGGGGCGGTGAGCCCCTCACCCTGCGCCAGCAGGGCGCCCAGCAGGTGGGCGGCCGAAACGTGCGGGTTGCCGGCCATCGTGGCCGCCTGCGCCGCCGACGAGATCGCCTGCTGGGTCTTCGTGGTCGGGTTGAAAGCGTCCATCCCTCACCTCATGCGCTCTGTGAAAAGTCCAGGTGACAGCCCTGACCAAGGACCATCGACAGGTACAACGTCAGAAAACTTGAGTCTGTTCCGCTCAACTCTGAACGGGTCTGACGGCGTCCCTCGGCAACCTCGGTCCCAGCCTGCCCAGGCCGACCACGGCGAGGCAAGCGCAACCCCCGACCAGCACCCAGGGTAACCACGACGACACGGAGAACAGCGACACCACCACCGGCGCCACCACCTGCGCGAACGTGAACGCGTACTGGAACGCGGCCAGGTACCGGCCCTTCGCCTCCGGCGGCGCCGCGGCCTCGGCCAGCGCGCCGGAGCGCGGCCCGAAGACCAGATCGCCCGCCGCGTACACGAGCGTCGCGGCCAGCAGGTAACCCGCCTGCCAGCTGGGCGGCACCAGCAGCACGCCCAGGCTGACGACGCACCACGCGGCGAACAGCGCCGAGCCGCCGCGCATCGCGTCGACCCGGTTGAGCCGGCGCGTGAGCCGCAGCGCCGCCGTGCCGCCGACGCTCGTGACGACCGTGAGCAGGAACAGGATCGCGCCGGGCAGCCACGTCGGCCCGTGGAGCAGGTCGAGGACGAACACCGGCGTGCCGATCAGGAAGAAGTCCAGTGACAGCCCGAACATTCCGCTGAGCAGGATGAGCGCCAGGTAGGGGCGGTCGCGCAGCACACCACTGGTCCGCACGCGGGGCGCCACGCGGTGCACGGGTTTCACGACGCTCGTGATCAGCGCCGCGGCGACCACGAACGTCACGACGTCCACCGCCAGCGCGACGCTGTACCCGCTGTCGCCGAACCACGTGAGGAACCCCGACGACGTCAGCCCACCGAGCCCGAAGCCGCCCGCGCGCACCATGCCGACCTCCGCGAACGGCCGGTCCTTCGGCACGTCGCCCGCGACCTCCGCGATCAGCGCGTAGAGCGAGCTGTGGAACAGCTGCTGGCCCGCCGCGAGCAAGATCGCGGCGATGACCACCTCGGCGACCCCGTCGGCCACCAGGTACGCGACGGTCCCGGCGGCCTGCAGCAGCTGCGCCCCGGCGACGACCGCACGCGGCCCCGTGCGGTCCACCAGCCGCCCGGCCAGCGGCGGCACGACGAGCCCCGCGAGCGTTCCGACGGTGACCGCCGTGCCCGCGAGCGCGAGCGGGATGCCGACGACGCGCGTGACGTACACCAGCGCGAGCGGCAGGAACAGCCCGGAGCCGAAGTTGTCGATCCCCAGTGCACACAGCAGAACGACCCGGCTCCGCGCCACGCGACGAACGCTACCGCCGCGGCCCCGTCCGAGGTCAGGGCCGGACGGAGACTTCCGGGGCGCCCGAATGCCACTGGCGGTAGAGCGCCGTTCCCCGGCCGTGTGGTGGCCGCGTCCGACCGGTTGAGCGGGAGGGGCCCCGGGGAAGTGGAGCCGGCTTGCGCGGCAGGGGAATCCTTCGAACCGTGGCAGCAGCCTGACCACACGGCTGAGCCCCGGCCGAGGCGGCCGGGGCTCAGCGATCCGCGGGAGAACTCAGCTCAGGTTCAGCGTGCCCGAGTGCCGGGCGAACTCCGGCTCTTCCTCCAGCACCACGTCGAGGTGGGCCGGGGAACCGGTGCTGACCACGAGGACCTCGGCGTGCGGCGCGTGGCCGTACGCGGTGACTGTCAGCGTGTACGAGCCGGCCGGGACGCCCGCCAGTTCGTACCCGCCGTCGCCGCCGGTGAGGTGGGACGCGAGGACCGTGCCGGCCGGGTCGGTGAGGGTCAGGGCGGCGCCGGCGACCGCGGCGTGGCGGCCGGAGGTGCGGACGCGGCCCTGGACCCCGCCGGTCCCGCCGAGGAGCAGGTCGTGCCAGACGGGCGAGCCGGTGAGGCGCACGGTCGACACCGCGGGCGGCAGCGCGCCCGACGTCGCCAGCAGCACGTGCTCACCCGCCGAGCCCGCCGACAGCGCGAACTCGCCGGTGCGGGCGCTGCGGCCGACGTCGACCTGGCGGCCCGACGCGTCGGTCAGCGTGAGCGTCACCCCCGCCACGGGCCGGCCGTCGGCGTCGAGGACGCGGCCGCGCAGGGCGGTCGTGACCTCGGCCGCGAGTACCTGCGCGACGGCGGGCGTGGTGTCGGCGTCGAGAGTCCGGCGCAAGGGAACCTCCTTCATGAACACCACCGCCAGCAGCGTCACCACGGCGATGAAGCCGGCGAACAGGAACACGGTGCCGGTCGCGTCGCCGAACGCGGCGCGCACGATCGGCTGCAGCGCGGCGGGCAGGCCGTCGATGTCGAACGTCCCGCCACCGCCGTGCACCGCGTCGCCGGCCGGGATCCCGAGGCGGGCCAGCGACGACGTGATGTTCGTGGCCACGTGGGCCGAGAGCACCGCGCCGAGCGCCGAGACGCCCGCGGCGCCGCCGAGCGAGCGGAAGAACGTGACCACCGACGACGACGAACCCATGTCGCGCATCGCCACGGTGTTCTGCACGACCAGCACCAGGTTCTGCATCAGGAACCCGAGCCCGATGCCGACGAGCGCGAGGTAGCAGCCCATCAGCGTCAGGTTCGTCGCGTGGTCCACCGTGCTGAGCAGGAACAGCCCCGCCAGCAGCGACGTGCCACCGGCGACCATGAACGGCTTCGTGCGGCCCGTGCGCGAGATGACCTGCCCGGCGCTCGTCGACGCCAGGGCGAGACCCAGCACCAGCGGCAGCGTCATCAGGCCCGCGTGCGTCGGCGAGAAGCCGCGCGAGATCTGGTAGTACTGCCCGAGGAAAACCGACCCGCCGAACATCGCGGTGCCGACGGCCAGCGAGCCCAGCACCGCCAGCGTGAAGGTGCGGTTGCGGAACAGCCGCAGCGGCACCACCGGCTCGGCCGCCCGCGATTCCACGAGCACCGCCAGCGCCAGCGCGACGACCGCGCCCGCCACGTACGCGACGCTCGTCCACGAAGCCCACGCGAAGCTCGCGCCGGCCAGCGAAACCCAGATCAGCAGCAGCGCCACGCCACCGACGAGCAGGGTCGCGCCCAGCCAGTCGATGCGCACCTTGCGCTTGAGCACCGGCAGCTTGAGCGTGCGGCCGAGCACGATGAACGC
The DNA here is from genome assembly GCF_044452505.1 of Amycolatopsis sp. NPDC051903. Classification (NCBI taxonomy): domain Bacteria; kingdom Bacillati; phylum Actinomycetota; class Actinomycetes; order Pseudonocardiales; family Pseudonocardiaceae; genus Amycolatopsis; species Amycolatopsis sp. NPDC051903. Next base: position 521,654 of record NZ_JBITBT010000003.1, read on the forward strand.
GATCACGGCGATCGGCACGCAGACCCAGAAGCACCAGCGCCAGCCGAGCGGCGAGTCGACGATCAGACCGCCGATCAACGGCCCGGAAACGGTCGCGACAGCGAACACCGCGCCCGTGTAACCCGAGTAGCGGCCGCGGTCGCGCGGGGCGATCATCGCGGCGATCACGACCTGGATCAGCGCCTGCAGGCCACCGAGCCCGACGCCCTGCAGCGCGCGGAACGCGATCAGCTCGGGCATCGACTGGGAGATGCCGCCCAGCGCCGAGCCGATCGTGAAGATCACGATGGCCAGCTGGTAGAGCAGCTTCTTGCTGAACAGGTCGGAGAGCTTGCCCCAGATCGGGGTGGTCGCGGTCGACGTCAGCAGCGTCGCGGTGACCACCCACGTGTACTCGCTCTGCGAACCGTGCAGGTCGGCGAGGATGGTCGGCAGCGCGTTGGACACGATCGTCGACGACAGCATCGCCACCAGCAGGGCGAGCAGCAGGCCCGAGAAGGCCTTCATGATCTGCCGGTGGCTCATCTGCTCACCGGCGACTTCGGTACTCACTTGCGTTTGGTCACTTCCCGACTTCCGCTTTGTCCGCGGCGCACTCGGGGGGCCCGAGCACGGTGCGCAGACCGTTGTTCAGTTCCGCGAGCCGGGTCGTCAGGTCGGCGATCCGCGCTTCGTCCCAACCGCCGAGGGCCTTCTCGAAGAAGGCGATGTAGCGGTCCCGCCACTTCTCGACCTCGGCTCGGCCCTTCTCGGAGATGCTGATCAGCGACGCGCGCCCGTCCTCCGGAGCGGGGCGGCGGTCGACCAGGCCGGCGGCCTGCAGCTGCGAGATCTGGCGGCTGACCACCGAGAGGTCCACGAGCTTGCGCTTGGCCAGCTCGGAGGGGCGGGCTTCACCGTGCTTCGCGAGGTCCGAGAGCAGCATCCCGGCGGCCGGGTGCAGGCCGGGTTCGGCCTCCCAGGCCTGCATGATCCACAGGTGCTGCAGCTGCGAAGCAGACCTGAGCTCCCGCATCAGTTCGACCCTGACGTCGTCGGCAGAGCTCATGGGTTTCCTCCCGGGCCGGACGCTGCTCGTCGTCCAATTGGTTGTGCAATACAAGTTTATCTCCGGATGGTTGCGTAGGGCAACTATCTATCCGGTGACCTGCCCCACGCGACGAACCGAGTGGTAACCCGACCGGAGCAACGATGCGGGCAAAGGGCCGCGGGGCGGCTACTCTGCGGACGAACCGCGATCGGGGGACGCGGCGACAACGTCCTGAGGAACATCGAGGGGAACGAGGTGGGGCAGTGGTGAATTCCCGCGACGAGGGCCTGTGCGACCGGCGTGCTCCGGAGCCACCCGACGCGGCCGCCACCCGCCCGTGAGCGCTCTCCCCCTTCCCCCGAACCGCCCCCGACCTGCGAACGACACCCCGATGACTGCCGATTCGATCAGCCCGATCCCCCGCTCGGCGGAGCCGCGTGAGACGCCCGCCGCCGTGGCCGCGATGGTGCGGCTGATCCGTGACACCTGGGCGCGGTCCGAGCCCTTCATCCCGGAGATCTCGCAGTTCTTCTACGGGATGCTGTTCACCCTGGCCCCGGCCACGCGGGACTTCTTCCCCATCAACATGGAGGTGCAGCGCGGCCGGCTCGTGCGCGCGCTCGTGCACATCGTGCAGATGGTGGACCGGCCCGACGACCTCGTGCCGTTCCTGCGCCAGCTCGGGCGCGACCACCGCAAGTTCGGCGTGATCCCGAAGCACTACGAGGCCGTGGGCACGGCGCTGCTGGCTTCGCTGAAGAACCACCTGGGGCCCGAGTGGACCGTCGCCGTGGAGCGGGCGTGGGCGGAGGCGTTCACGATCGTCGCGCGCGCGATGCAGGAGGCCGCGGCCGCGGACGTGAACCCGGCGTCGTGGCCGGCCACGGTCGTCGAGCACCGGCGGCTGACGTGGGACCTGGCCCTCGTGCGGTTGCTGCCCGAGCAGCCCGTGCCGTACCTGCCGGGGCAGTACATGAGCGTGGAGGTGCCGCAGCGCCCGCGGTTGTGGCGCTACCTCTCGCCGGCCAACGCGCCGCGGGAGGACGGCGGGATCGAGTTCCACGTGCGCGCGGTGGACGGCGGCTGGGTGTCGCGCGCCATCGTGAGCCACACGCAACCCGGTGACGTCTGGCGGCTCGGCCCGCCGCTCGGGCGCATGGCGGTGGACCGCGACCGGTCCCGCGGCGTCGTGATGGTGGCGGGCGGAACCGGTGTCGCGCCGCTGCGCGCGATCCTCGACCACCTGGCGATGTGGGGCGAGAACCCGAAAACGCGCCTGTTCTACGGCGGCCCGACCCGCGACGACCTCTACGACCTCGAAGAGCTGCGCGGGTTGTCGTCGACGAACCCGTGGCTCACCATTACGCCCGTCGTCGAGCGCGGTGACCACCTGCCCGGTTGTGAAACGGGGACGCTGGCGGAAGCGGTTACGCGGTACGGCGCTTGGCCGGAACACGACATCCTCGTGTCGGGTTCGCCGTCGATGATCCGCGCGACGGTGTCGCGCATGCTGGTGGCCGGCAGCGCGCTGAGCCAGATCCAGTACGACCCGTTCACCATCGACTGACCAGGTCAGCGGCTCACAAAAAATCTTTCCCCACCGGCGAAAGATCACTTTTACTGTGCGCCAGAACACGTTGACTAATCGTGGTTGAAATTGCTCCGTTCGAGCGGGAACACCGTTAACTACACCCGTTTTTCTCCAGGTGCGCCTACAGTCGTGATTCCTCGGGGGCGGCACGCGTACGCATCGCCGCGTGAAGACGAATACGTTTGGCCAGACTGGAGTAAACCGTTCCCGATGAGTTCAGAATCAGTGAAGATCGAATTCGCCCCGAACCCCGCCCTGCGCAGAACCATGTCCGGTTCCGAGACCGCGCGGGTGATCCGCGAGAGTTTCGCCCGGGTTGAGGCGAAATCGGAAGAGCTCGCCCAGTACTTCTACGGTGCACTGTTCGTGATCGCGCCGGACACGCGTGATCTGTTCCCCGTGACGATGGCCACACAGCGCAGCAGATTGTTGCGTGCGCTCGTGTACGTCGTGCAGATGGTGGATCGGCCCGACGAACTCAGCACGTTCCTCTCACAACTGGGCCGTGACCACCGGAAGTTCGATGTGCTCGAGCGCCACTACGACGCTGTCGGAACGGCGTTGATCAGCGCGATGAAACGATTTCTCGGCAGCGAGTGGACGCCCGAAGTGGAAACGGCGTGGACGTCGGCGTACCGCGCGATCTCGGAGACGATGCGCAAGGCGGCCGCCGAGGAAACGGGTCCGGCGTGGTGGAGCGGCACGGTCGTGGAGCACCGGAAGGTGTCGACGGACGTCGCCCTGGTGCGCGTGCGGACCGAGGGGCTGCTGCCGTACCGGCCGGGCGCGTACGTGAGCGTCGAGGTGCCGCAACGGCCGCGGCTGTGGCGGTACCTGTCGATGACCACCTCCCCGCGCGACGACGGCCTGCTGACCTTCCACGTCCGCGCCGTCGCCGGCGGCTGGGTGTCGCGGGCGATCGTGAACCACACGCACCCGGGCGACGTCTGGCGGCTGGGCCCTTCGCTGGGCGCCCTGTCGGTGGTGCCGACCACCGACCGGCGCCCGCTGCTGATGATCGCCGGCGGGACGGGCGTCGCGCCGCTGCTGGCGATCCTCGACGAGCTGGCGCGGTGGAAGCGGAACCCGCCCGTGCACCTGTTCTTCGGCGGCCGCAAGCCCAGTGACCTGTACGCGCTGGACGAACTGCGCCGCCTGGCGGTCACCTCGAGGTGGCTGACGGTCACCCCGGTGACCGAGGAAGGCGCGATCTCCGGCGGCGACCGCGGCACCCTCGCCACCGCCGTGACCCAACGCGGCAAGTGGGCCGACCACGACGTCCTCGTGTCGGGCTCGCCGAACATGATCCGCGGGACGGTCTCCAGGCTGCTGGCCGCGGGGGTGGAACTGGAGCGGATCAAGTACGACCCGTTCACGCTCGACTGAGGCTGTCGCTTGCGTTGAGGTCTGCGCCCTGGCTGCTGCCACCCTCGGCGAGCCCCTCGGCTAGGAACCGCGGCCGACTCTCGGCGAGATCGCGGGCGCCCACCGCCGCTGTCGCGCGGCGGAGGTTGGGACCGGCACCGCACGGCGGCTTCGTGGCCGCTGTTCGGGCACGCGGTGGTTTCCCGGCTGGGGTCCGGGCCGGTGCCGGGCTAGAGTTCCGGGGCATGGAGGTCACGATCCCCACCCCGGACGGCGACATCACCGGCTACCTGGCAGTTCCCTCCGGCTCGGGCCCGTTCCCGGCCGTCGTGATCATCCACGACGCAATCGGCCTGTCCGCGGACGCGCGGCGCATCACGGATCGCTTCGCCGACTCGGGCTACCTCGCGCTCAGCCCGGACCTGTACTCGCGCGGCGGCTTCTTCCGCTGCGTGCGCCAGGTCTTCAAGGACGTGTTCGCCCGCCGCGGCCGCGCCTTCGACGACATCGAAGCCTCGCGCGCCCTCCTGGCCGCCCGCGCCGACTGCACCGGCAAGATCGGCGTCGCCGGCTACTGCCTCGGCGGCGGCTTCGCCCTCGTCGCGGCCGCCCGCTCGTTCGACGCGTCCGCCCCGTACTACGGCCAGCTGCCCCGCGACCTCTCCGCCCTCGACGACGCCTGCCCGATCGTCGCCAGCTTCGGCCGCCGCGACCCGTCCCTGCGCGGCGCCGCCGCCAAACTCGACGCGGCCCTCACCGAGCGCAACATCCCGCACGACGTCAAGGAATACCCCCACGCCGGCCACAGCTTCGCCAACAAGATAGGCCCGGCCCCGGTCAACACCGTCCTGCGCGTCCTGGGCGTCGGCTACCACGAAGACTCCGATCTGGACGCGTGGCAACGCGTGATGTCCTTCTTCGGCGAGCACCTCAAGTAGCCGCCACCCGCGCCGGCTGCGACGGGACCGCTCGCGCTTCTCGCGGCGGCACGAATGGTCCAGTCGCGCACGCGCACGAACAGTCCACTCGCGCCATGGGCGCGAAAGGTCCAGCTGTGCGCACCCGCGGCATGAGCGGTCCACTCGCAGGCAACACGAAAGGCCCTCAGCCACCTTCGGCGGCACGAACGGCCCACTCACGCCACACCCCCAGCGCGAAAGGTCCAGTCACGCCTCGCCGCCGGCACCAACGGTCCACTCGCGGACAGCACGAAAGGTCCGGCCGGGCGCACCCGCGAGCATGAGCGGTCCACTCGCAGACAGCACGAAAGGTCCAGTCGTGCGGGGAGTGGCGCCACCGGTCCAGTCGCGCGGAAGCAGCGGGCCGGCACGCGCCCGGAGGCCCTGGCGAAGCAAGGTCCCGAACGCGAAACAGCCCCTCCACCACCGGAAAACCGGCAGCGAAGGGGCTGTCTGCTCAAGCCCGAAAGCCCAAACCTCAGCGGCGCTTCGGCTTCCACACCACCAAGGACGTCTGCTGCCGCGTCGGGACGAGGTCCTTGCGGTACGAGGCGTGGACCGCGGCGGCGGCCTGCTCGGCGGCGGCGTAGGCGGCCGCGAGCTCTTCGGTGAGTTCGTGCACCCGGGAGCGCAGTGCGTCGACCTGGTTTTCCAGTTCGATGATGCGCTTGACGCCCGCCAGGTTGACACCGGCTTCCTGCGAGAGGCGCTGGACTTCCCGCAGCAGCGCGATGTCGCGCATCGAATAGCGGCGGCCGCCGCCGGAGGTGCGGCCCGGGGAGACCAGGCCCTGGCGGTCGTAGGAGCGCAGGGTTTGGGCGTGCAGACCGGACAGCTGGGCCGCCACGGAGATCACGAACACGGGGGTGTCCTCGTCCGCGCCGTGCGGGAGTCCCGGGGTTCCGCCGAACATCACCCTCACCTGCCTTCGAGCAACTCGGTGATGTCGGGCCGCGGGTCGTTGCCCTTCATCGCCTCGGCGTAGGCCTCGAGGGCCGTTCGCGCCTTGTCGTCCAGTTTCGCGGGCACCGCGGCCTGCAGGGTCACCAACAGGTCACCCTGCGAACCGTCCCGCTTCTGAATGCCCTTTCCGCGCACGCGCAACACTCGGCCACTCGCGGTACCCGCCGGCACCTTGAGTGACACCTTCCCCTCGAGCGTCGGCACCGTGACGGTGGTGCCGAGCGCCAGCTCGGTGAAGTCCACCGGCACCGTCAGGGTCAGGTCGAGGTCCTTGCGGCCGAACAGCTTGTGCGGCGCCACGTGCACGCGGACGTACAGATCGCCGGCCTGCGCGCCACCCCGGCCCGGTTCGCCCTGGCCGGCGAGGCGGATCCGCTGGTCGTCGTCGACGCCCGGCGGGATGCGCACCGTCAGCGTGCGGGTGCGGGTGCTGATGCCCTCGCCACCACACTCCGGGCACGGGTCGTCGATGATCTGGCCGCGGCCGCGGCAGTCGCGGCACGGCTCGGAGAACGCGAACGCACCCTGGCTACGGCTCACCAGACCCGAACCCCCACACGTCGGACACGTGCGGGGCGACGTGCCCGGCTTCGCACCGTTGCCGCCGCAGGTCTGGCACGTCGCGGGGCTCGACAGCCGCAGCGGCAGGGTCGCGCCTTTGACCGCCTCGACGAAGTCGATCCGCACGTCGGTCTCGACGTCGGCGCCGCGCTGCGGCCGGTTGGCCGTCGCGGCGCCGCCGCGGGCCGAACGGCCGAAGATGCCGCCCAGGATGTCGCCGAGCCCGCCGAAACCGCCCTGCTGGGCACCGGCCTGGCCGAAGATGTCGTTCATGTCGAAGCCGCCCGCGCCGGCGCCGCCGGGGAAGCCCCCGAAGCCGCCCGCACCGGCGCCGAACAGGCGCTGGGCCTCGTCGTACTCCTTGCGCTTGCCCGGGTCGGACAGCACCCCGTAGGCCTCGGACACGGCCTTGAACTTGTTCTCGGCCGTGACGTTGCCGGCGTTGGCGTCCGGGTGGTTTTCCTTGGCGAGCTTGCGGTACGCCTTCTTGATCTCATCCGCGGTGGCGTCGGAGGAGACACCCAGCTCTTTGTAGAAGTCCTTGCCCATCCACTCCCGAGCACTCATCGGGTGCCTCCTCCTTTCGCTCCGAAACGGTTGTTACTGCTGGTTCGGCTCATCGATCGACCCGTCCAGCGGCAGCTCGCCGCCGACGGGCGGGTCGACCGGTACCGCGGCCGGCTCGTGGTCGGTGACCCCGACCAGCGCCGCCCGCAGGACCCGGTCCCCGAAGCGGTAACCGCGGCGCATGACCACGGTGACCGTCGGGCCCGTCACGTCCGGCGAGGTGTTGTGCTGCACAGCCTCGTGCACACTCGGGTCGAAGGCCTCGCCCTCGACGCCGAACGACTCGAGCCCGGCTCGCTGCAAGCCGCTCACCAGCTTGTCGCCGACCGATTTGAACGCACCGGTGAGATCACCGTGCTGCTCCGCCCGCTCGAGGTCGTCGAGCAGGGGCAGCAGGTCGCCGACCACCGACGCCTTCGCGCTCAGGACCACGGCCTCGCGGTCGCGGTCCACGCGCTTGCGGTAGTTGGCGTACTCCGCCTGCAACCGCTGCAGGTCGGCCGTGCGCTCGGCCAGCTGCTTCTCGACGTCCGACGCGACCGAAACCGAGTCGTCCACCGAGTCGCCGAGCGAGGGGCCCGCGTGGTGCGCGGGCGCCTCGTCGGCGGGAACTTCACTTTCCGGGGCAGGGGGACGGACCTCACCGGTCTGCGGGTCGAGCCGCCGCCGGTCACGCACGACCACCGGTTCCTCGGGGCCCCGGCCCTCGGCTTCCTGGTGTCGTGGGGTCACTTCTTCTCGTCCTCTTCCACGATCTCGGCGTCGACGACGTCATCGGCCTTGTCCTGGCCCGCACCCGCGGACCCGGCGTCGGCACCCGGAGCACCGTCACCGGCGGCGGCGCCGCCCTGGTTCGCGTACAGCGCGCTGCCCAGCTCCTGCGAAGCCGTGTTCAGCTTCTCGATGGACTCGCGGATCTTGGCCGAGTCGGTGCCCTTGAGCGCCTCGTTGGCCTCCTCGATCGCGGTCTTCACCTTGCCCTTGAGGTCCTCGGGGAGCTTGTCGTCGTTGTCCTTGACGAACTTCTCCGTCTGGTAGACCAGCGTCTCCGCCTGGTTGCGGGTTTCCGCTTCCTCGCGGCGCTTCTTGTCCTCCTCGGCGTGGGCCTCGGCGTCCTTGACCATGCGGTCGATGTCGTCCTTCGGCAGCGCGGAGCCACCGGTGATCGTCATCGACTGCTCCTTGTTCGTGCCCAGGTCCTTCGCGGTCACGTGCACGATGCCGTTGGCGTCGATGTCGAAGGTGACCTCGATCTGCGGCACGCCACGCGGGGCCGGCGGGAGACCGGTCAGCTCGAACATGCCGAGCTTCTTGTTGTGGGCCGCGATCTCGCGCTCACCCTGGAACACCTGGATCTGCACCGACGGCTGGTTGTCGTCCGCGGTGGAGAAGATCTCCGAACGCTTGGTCGGGATCGTGGTGTTGCGCTCGATGAGCTTGGTGAACACGCCACCCTTGGTCTCGATGCCGAGCGACAGCGGCGTGACGTCCAGCAGCAGGACGTCCTTGACCTCGCCCTTCAGGACACCGGCCTGCAGCGCCGCGCCGACCGCGACGACCTCGTCCGGGTTCACGCCCTTGTTCGGCTCGCGGCCACCGGTCAGCTCCTTGACCAGCTCGGCCACCGCCGGCATGCGGGTGGAACCACCCACGAGCACGACGTGGTCGATGTCGCCGACGGAGATGCCGGCGTCGCGGATCACGTTGTTGAACGGAGCCTTGGTGCGGTCGAGCAGGTCCGAGGTGATCTTCTGGAACTCGGCGCGCGAGAGCGTCTCGTCGAGGAACAGCGGGTTCTTGTCCGCGTCGACGGTGATGTAGGGCAGGTTGATGCCGGCGGAGTTGGAGCTCGACAGCTCGATCTTCGCCTTCTCGGCGGCCTCACGGATGCGCTGGAGCGCCATCTTGTCCTTGGTGAGGTCGATGCCGTTGGCGGCCTTGAACTTGTCGACCAGCCACTTGACGATGCGCTCGTCCCAGTCGTCACCACCGAGGTGGTTGTCACCGGACGTCGCACGCACCTCGACGACACCCTCGCCGATCTCGAGCAGCGACACGTCGAACGTGCCGCCACCGAGGTCGAAGACCAGGATGGTCTGCTCCTTCTCGCCCTTGTCCAGGCCGTACGCCAGCGCGGCGGCGGTCGGCTCGTTGACGATGCGGAGCACGTTCAGGCCGGCGATCTGCCCGGCCTCCTTGGTGGCCTGCCGCTGGGCGTCCTCGAAGTACGCCGGCACGGTGATCACCGCGTCGGTGATGTCCTCGCCCAGGTACGCCTCGGCGTCGCGCTTCAGCTTCATCAGCACGCGCGCGCTGATCTCCTGCGGCGTGTACTTCTTGCCATCGATCTCGTTGTTCCAGTCGGTACCGATGTGCCGCTTCACGGACCGGATCGTGCGGTCGACGTTGGTCACGGCCTGGTTCTTCGCCGACTGACCGGTGAGCACTTCACCGTTCTTGGCGAACGCGACGATGGACGGGGTCGTCCGGGAGCCTTCCGAGTTGGCGATGACCGTCGGCTCGCCGCCCTCAAGGACGGCTACGACCGAGTTGGTCGTGCCGAGGTCGATGCCGACCGCTCGCGCCATGGTGCTTCCTCCTGTGTTGGCAGCTCTACTGCTATGTTCGTGACCTGCACGTTTGAGCTCCGCCTTGAGCGGAGCCCTGGCAAGTTCTATCGGCCTGTCGTGCACCTCGTCAAGCCAGACTTGAGTCGGTTGCACTCAACCTTCGTATCAGCCTAACGACCACGTTCCGGTTCTTGTTCCCGCGGTCACCCGCAGACCGTCCCGCGAGGTGGTGTGAGGCCGCTCACCAGGTATTTCGTCTCCTCGGCCCGCGCGCACGCGGAGTTCAGCAGCCCGTGTGGCCGTCGTCGAGGCGCTTGCGGAGCACCGAGCCGTCGACGTCCGCGGCGAGCCCCCGAGCCCACGCGAGCGGCGTCGCCGGGTCGTGGACGCCACCGACGACGAGGATCGCCGGCTGTGCGGGGCGACGCGGTGCAGGCGCAGTTCGAGTCCCCGAGCTACGGCATGTACCGCGCCATCGGCTGCCAGGACGACCCGTCACCGTTCACGGGCGTCGCCGACCTGCGGGCGCTGGCGGGCGTGGTCCGCGCCGCCGACGCGGTGAGCCGGATCCGTCGCGGGCAGCCGCACCACGGCGAGCCGCGCGGTACCGGCACCCGGGTCGGCGCGGTCGATCGGCACGTCGACGTGGGTGCACTCGGCGGTCGGCTCCTGCGTCGTGGGACCGCGGCGATCAGCTTCACGCCGGCCGCGCGGCGCGGTGGTCGACCTCGCTGCTGACGGCCACCGGCTCGGCCAGCCACCCGGCGTCCGGCGGCACCGCCACCCGCACCACGGCCACGGGTTGCGTCGCCGGTGGCGTGTCGGCGTGGGCGCCGAAGCTCGCGGTCAGCACGAACGCCCCCACCGCTCCGGCCAGGACGGCCGCCAGCACCCGGGTCTCGAACTTGCGCATCAGAAGAATCCCCCGAAAGTCGATCAAGCTGCCGTGACGGTGACGCTGCCGCTCTCGGTGGTCAAATCGAGCGTCTTCGTGTCGGCTCCGCCGGTGTTCTGCGTGTACTGCGGGATGAGCACCGACCGGTGCCCGCTGTCGGTGTCGCCGATCACGCGGTACGACCCGGCGGGCACCCGCACGTCGACGCTGCCGGAATCGGCCTTCACCCTCACGTCGTTGGGGCTCGCCAGCGCCAGTTCGACGCGGCCGCTGTCGGCGGAGATGTCGACCGGCCCGCGCACGCCGTCGGCCGACACGTGCCCGGAGTCGCTGTGCAGCTGCACCGGGCCGACGTCGTGCAGGTCGATCGACCCGCTGTCGAGGCGCAGGTTCACCGGGCCCGTGACGTTCGCGACCTGCGCGTGCCCGGAGTCGGCGGTGACGTCGACGCTGCCGACACCCGCGATGTCCAGCGAGCCGGAATCGGCCTTGCCCGTGACCGGCAGCCCGGCCGGCACGACGATCTCGAAGTCCGCTGTGCAGTTGCGGCCGCAGTCGCCGAGCACGAGCTGGTCGCCGTCCACGCGCCACGCGTCGCCGGGCTCGGAGCGGAAGTTGTAGTGCAGCTTCTGGTGCACGGTGATCGGCCCGGACCCGGTGCGGATCCGGACGTCGCCGGAGTCCGCGTCGAGCTTCACACCACGGATCTGCTGCGCCACCGTCGTGTCACGCTCCACGGCGGACCCCAGCCCCCAGCCGAAGGCGATCGCGACCCCCACGCCGATCAGAACTACGCCACCCAGTGCCAGAAGCGGGCGTGCCATGGTGTCCGTCCCCTCAGTGCCGCTCATCCGTCTCGCCAAACGGTATGAGCGCCACTGCCACGGCGACATCCGGTAAACCCCCCGAAACATCCCTGAGGTGCCGGGCCCCGGGTCAGGGTCATAACCTGTCGTCGAGTGGACTTCCAAGATCAGCTTGGTCAGGAGGATCGATGCCCCAAGCACCCAATCCGTATGATTTCCTGCCGTCCGTCCCGTCGTTCACGCTTCGCAGCAACGACATCGCCGAAGGCGAGACGCTGGCGACCCCGCACCTGTCCGGCATCTTCGGCGCCGGCGGCGAAGACCGTTCGCCGCAGCTCGGGTGGGAGGGTTTCCCCGAGGGCACCCGCAGCTTCGCGGTGACGGTGTACGACCCCGATGCCCCCACCGCGTCCGGGTTCTGGCACTGGGCCGTGTTCAACATCCCGGCCTCGGTCACCGAACTCGCCGCGAACGCCGGTGACGCGAGCGGCTCCGGCCTGCCCGAAGGCGCCGTGACCCTCAAGGGCGACGGTGGCGTGAAGCAGTTCCTCGGCGCCGCCCCGCCGCCCGGGCACGGCCCGCACCGCTACTACTTCGTGGTCCACGCCCTGGACGTCGACTCGCTCGACGTGAGCGGCGACGCGACGCCCGCGTTCCTCGGCTTCACCATGTTCGGCCACACGCTGGCCCGCGCGACCATCACCGCGATCTACGAGAACAAGGGCTGAGGTTTCCCGGATCGGGCCATCGCGGGTTCGCCCGTGATGGCCCGTTTCGTCGCTCGCGCACGGGCGTCCTTTGTGGACGTCCTAGCGCAACGACTCCCGGTTGACCCCGTCGCGTTCGAGGTAGCGGCCCTTCGTGTGCTCGGCGAACCCGAACTGCCGGTACAGCCCGTGGGCGTCGGCCGTGTGCAGCATCCAGCGGAAGCCGCTGCCGGGACCGTTGTCGATCATCTCGCGCACGATCTCCTTGCCCAGCCCGGTACCGCGGGCGTCCTCGACGACGAAGACGTCGCCGAGGTAGGCCGAGGACACGCCGTCGGAGAAGGCCCGGGCGAAGCCGACCTGACGGCCGGTGACGCGTTCGTACGCGCCGACCACGCGCCACGACCCGGCGACCGCCGCCTCGACCTGTTCACGCGTGCGCCAGCGGCCCCAGTAGGCCTCGGTGGACAGGAACTTCCACAGCACGTCGAAGTCCAGCCGGCCGGGGTCGTCGTCGAGTTCGTAGTCGCCTGCGATCCGCATGTCCCGCAAGCTAGCCGAACTCGCGGACGCGCCGCACCGGAGTTACCGATCCGGCCAAAAGCAGGCGGGCCCGCAACCGGACGTAACCGCGGTTGGCGGCCGTTCCCGCCGTGACCGTGGTCGGATTGGTAACCGGCAACACAGTCAGCGCGGCTTGAGCAGGTAGTCCACCACGGGCCGCAGCTCGTCCGCCGACGGCGGTTCGTCGTCGATCAAGCCCTGGATCAGCAGGCCGTCGATGCCGGCGAGGAACACGCGGAACGCGACCTCGTCGTCGTGGCGGACCATGGACGTCAGCACGTCGAGCCAGCGCCGCGCGGCGGGCCGCAGCTCGGGTTTGCGCGCGGCCAGCAGGTACAGCTCGTACTCCGCCATCGTGCGCCCGCGGCGCGGCCCGAGCGCCTCCGCGAGCAGGCCGGCCACCTCCTCGGCGCCGCGGCTGCCGCGCGAGCGGGCGCGGTCGATCATCCAGTACACCTCGGTGGCCATGTCGCGCGCGCACGAGATGAGCGTGGCCACGAGCAGGTCGTCGAGCGAGGCGAAGTGGTAGGTGGTCGACGCCGTGGGCACGTCGGCCTCGGCCGCCACCGTGCGGTGGGTGACGCCGGCGACGCCGTCGCGCTCGATCACCCGCAGGGTGGCCTCGATGATCTCCGCGCGCCGCTTCTCGCCGCGCGCCTTGCGTCCGTCGACCTGGATCTTCACTGGCTGCTCCCGACTTCGATGAGCACCACTCCGCCGATCACGAGCACGAGCCCGCCGGCCATCACGAGGTTGACCGGCTCCTTGAGGAACAGCACCCCGATGATCGCGACGAGCGCGACGCCCACGGCCGCCCACAGCGCGTACGCGACACCGATCGGCAACCCCAGCTTCAGCACCCGCGACAGCGCGAAGAACGCCACGCCGTACCCCACCGCGACCAGCACCGACGGGAGGACTTTGGAGAACCCGTCGGACAGCTTGAGCGAGATGGTGGCGGTCACTTCTGCGCCGATCGCCAAAGCGAGGTACAAGTAAGCAACCATGGACACGAAACTACCTGAACGATCGTCTCACTAGCCAGCGAGGCGTGCACCACATCGGTGGGACTTGGGCCGCGCCAACCGGTTACTCATCAGTACAAAGCGTTACCCTGCTCGGCACAGGGGCCCGTGGCACTCGGCGCGGGCACCGGCACCACCACACCGGACGAAAGGCACCCGACGATGGGCGCTGTACAGCTGACGCTCGGGGGGATCTCCGTCCTCCTGGGCGTCGTCGCCTGGGGAATGTTCATCGCCACCATCGCCCGCTTCGTGCGGGTGATCCGGCTCGGCCAGCCCGACCCGACGCGCAACGGGCCCTTCGTGGCGCGGCTCGGCACGTTGATCAAGGAGTTCGCCGCGCACACGCGCATGGCGAAGTTCCGCCAGGTCGCGCCGTGGCACTGGATGGTGATGTGGGGCTTCCTCATCGGGTCGCTCGCGCTGTTCGAGGCCTACGGTGAGGTGTTCGTGCCGACGTGGGGCTGGCCGGTGCTCGAGGACTGGTCGGTGTGGAGCCTGCTCATGGAGCTGCTCGGCGTCGCCACGATCGTCGGCGGCTTCGGGCTCGTGTTCATCCGCCAGGCCAACCACCCGCGCCGCGCCGACCGCATGTCGCGCTTCGCGGGTTCGAACTTCGCGTGGGCCTACTTCGTCGAGGCCGTGGTGATCATCGAGGGCATCGGCATCATCGGCGTGCGCGCCGCGAAGGCCGCGATGGGGGTGCACGAGACGCCGGTCTGGGCGGCCTTCGTGTCCGACCCGCTCAGCTGGGTCCTGCCTTCGAGCGCGACGCTCGTGTCGGTGTTCGCGTTCATCAAGCTGATGAGCGCCACGGTGTGGCTGATCGTCGTGGCCCGCACGATGACCATGGGCATCGCCTGGCACCGCTTCAGCGCGTTCTTCAACATCTACTTCAAGCGTGAGGACGACGGTGGGGTCGCCCTCGGTGCGCTGAAGCCGATGATGTCGGGTGGCAAGGTGCTCGACCTCGAAGAGGCCGACCCCGACGAGGACACGTTCGGCGTCGGCAAGGTCGAGGACTTCAGCTGGAAGGGCTGGCTCGACTTCTCCACGTGCACCGAGTGCGGCCGGTGCCAGTCGCAGTGTCCCGCGTGGAACACCGGCAAGCCGCTGTCGCCGAAGCTGCTGATCACACAGCTGCGCGACCACGCGTACGCGAAGGCGCCGTACCTGCTCGCGGGCGGCAAACGCGACATGGCGGGCGACGAGGTCGGACTGAACGGCGACAACATGTACGCGGGCATCGACGTGCTGGCGATCGCCGAGTCGGAGCGTCCGCTGATCGGCGACGACGGCGGCGTGATCGACCCGGACGTGCTCTGGTCCTGCACCTCCTGCGGCGCGTGCGTGGAGCAGTGCCCGGTCGACATCGAGCACGTCGACCACATCGTGGACATGCGCCGCTACCAGGTGATGATCGAGTCGTCGTTCCCCACGGAGCTGAACGGCATGTTCAAGAACCTGGAGAACAAGGGCAACCCGTGGGGCCAGAACGCCAAGGACCGTCTCCAGTGGACGGAAGACCTCGACTTCGAGGTCCCGGTGTTCGACGGCGACCTCGGCGACGCTGAGTACCTGTTCTGGGTCGGCTGCGCCGGCGCGTTCGAGGACCGCGCGAAGAAGACCACGCGCGCCGTCGCGGAGCTGCTGCACATCGCGGGCGTGAAGTACACCGTGCTCGGCTCGGAGGAGTCGTGCACCGGTGACCCGGCGCGCCGCGCGGGCAACGAGTTCCTGTTCCAGATGCTGGCGCAGCAGAACGTCGAGGTCCTGAACTCCGTGTTCGAGGGCCGCGAGCGCAGGGCGCGCAAGGTCGTCGTGACGTGCGCCCACTGCTTCAACACGCTCGCCAACGAGTACCCGGAGCTGGGCGGCCAGTTCGACGTCGTGCACCACACGCAGCTGCTCAACCGCCTGGTGCGCGAGAAGTACCTGACGCCCGTCGCGCCGATCGCCGAGGACGTCACCTACCACGACCCGTGTTACCTCGGCCGCCACAACAAGGTGTACGACGCGCCCCGCGAGCTCGTCGGCGCCTCGGGCGCCACGCTGCGCGAGATGCCCCGCCACGGCGATCGCTCCATGTGCTGCGGCGCCGGCGGCGCGCGCATGTGGATGGAGGAGAAGATCGGCAAGCGCATCAACGTGGAGCGCGTGGACGAAGCGCTGGGCACCGCCCCGTCCAAGATCGCCACGGGCTGCCCGTTCTGCCGCGTGATGCTCACCGACGGCGTCACGGCGCGGCAGAGCGACGGGCTGGCCGGCGAGCGGGTGGAGGTCGTCGACGTCGCGCAGCTGCTGCTGACGGCGGTGAAGCGCAAGCCGGAGCCCGCGCTGGTGCCCGCGGGCGCCCCGTCGCTGGCGGGCGAGTCGGACGCGGACCTGACGGCCGAGCCCGACGTGCCGACCGACGAGACGCCGACCGGGACACCGCTGCCGGATGAGGACAAATAGCATTTCGCACTGAGGTGAACGCCTCTTCCCCGATCCTGGCGATCGAGGAAGAGGCGTTTTCTTTTGTCCTCGATCCGAGACCGGCGCTCTTCACCCCGCGTGCTCGTTCATGCGCGGAAAGAGAGCTTGAACTCGTCGAAACCGCAGGCGGGCAACCTATTGCCATACTCGTGGGTAACTGCTCTCGAATTGCGGTAACCGTTTGACACAAAGCGTACGCACGTACCGGAACCCGCACCGAAAACGTTTTCCACCCCATTTTCCGAACCAAAGTCTTGGAATACGTCACATTGACAGCGACAACGGGGAGAACGAGCGTACTCTTCGGATCCTCGTGACCAGCGCCGCTCGCGAGAGCGGAATTCGGCGACCGGAAAGGGGACGCGCAGTGGTGAACGGGCATCGCGCACCGAGCACGACCGGCCACCACGGAACGCCCTTTCCGCAGGCCGCACGAGTAACCGTGGTCCCGGGCCGCCAGGCGGAGCCGGCGTGGCCCACGGAGGCGCCGGAGGAGTTCGCGGGCGAGCCCGTGGCTGGGGACGGCTGGCTCGCCGACCCCTCACCCGTGCCGGGGCCGCGGACGCTGGTGCGGCCGTACGTGCTCACGCGGGGGCGCACGCAGGCGCGGCGCAACCTCGCGATCGAAGCCCTTGTCAAGGCCAACGCGGAGGACCCGCGCTGGAACGCCCCGCACGTGAAGGGCGAGTTCCGGATCGTGCGGTCGCTGTGCCTGTACCCGCGGTCGGTCGCGGAAGTGGCCGCGACGCTGAGCGTGCCGCTGGGTGTCGCCCGGGTCCTGCTCGACGATCTGGCCGAACTCGGCCTCGTGACGATCCACGCGCCGCGGCCCAAGGAAGACGGCCGGCCGGCGGTAGCGCTGATGGAGCGCGTGCTCTCGGGTCTCCAGCGGTTGTGAACCCCGTTCGCGGGCTACTCTTCTGCCCGTGAGCGAGCAAGAAGGAGCGGGCGGCGAGAGCACTCTCACCGTGCTGCTGGCCGGCGGCGTGAACCTGGCGATCGCGATCCTGAAGCTGATCGCCGGCATCATCACCGGATCGGGCGCGATGCTGTCGGAGGCCGCGCACTCGGTGGCCGACACGATCACCGAAGTCCTGCTCCTCACCGCGCTGAAGCGCTCGGAACGCCCGGCCGACCGGATGCACCCGTTCGGCTACGGCAAGGAGCGCTACTTCTGGTCACTGCTCGCGGCCGTCTCGATCTTCGCCTCCGGCGCGATGTTCGCGCTGTACGAGGGTTTCACCACCGTCTTCGGCGAGCCGGAGGAGCAGACCAACCCGGTCGTCGCGTACGGCGTGCTCGCTGTGGCGTTCGTGCTCGAGGGGATCTCGTGGCTGCAGGCGATCCGTCAGGTCCGCAAGGAGTCGAGGGCCGAGCGCCGCTCGTTCTTCGCCTACCTGCGCATGATCGACGACCCCGCGCCGAAGACCGTGCTGTTCGAGGACTCCGCGGCGCTGATCGGTCTGCTGCTCGCGTTCGCCGGCCTCGGGTTGCACCAGCTCACGGGCTCGTCGCTGTGGGACGGGCTCGCGTCGATCCTCATCGGTGTGCTGCTCGCCTGCGTCGCGTACCTGCTGGGCCGGACCAACCGCGGCCTGCTCATCGGCCGCCAGGCCGACCCGCGGATCGTGCGCGGCGTGCGTGACCACCTCAACGCGGCGCCGGAGATCGAGGCCGTGGTGGACCTGCAGACGATGCTCATGGGCACCGACCAGGTCCTGGTGTGCGCTCGCGTCGACTTCGACGATTCACTCGGCGCGGCCGACGTCGAATCCGCCTGCGTGCGCCTGGCCGGCGAGCTGGCGGAGAAGTTCCACGACGTCACCGAGGTGTTCATCGAGCCGGTGCCGCGGACGGACCCGAAGCTGCGGGCGACCGTGCTCGCGCGCTACGGCGACCTGAGCACCCGCCCGATCGAGGGTCGTCAGTAACCGAAGTCCTGCGTCCAGTACCAGCCGCCGGTGTTCACCCCGACACCGAGCTTCGTCAACTGGCAGTTGAGGATGTTCGCGCGGTGGCCACTGGAGTTCATCCACAGCTGCATCACCTGCTTGGCGCTCGTCGCGCCCTTCGCGATGTTCTCGGCGCCCGGTTTGTCGTAGCCGGCGTCGCGGATGCGGTCGTCGAAGTGCTTGCCTTCGGGGGTGTCGTGGGAGAAGTAGTTGCGCGCGGACATGTCGTCGCTGTGGTCCTGCGCGGCCGTGTCGAGGTGGGACTCCTCGTCGACGGGATCGCAGCCGGCCTTCGCGCGCTCCTTGTTGACGAGGTCGACGACCTGTCCGGCCATCGACGGGTTGTTGCCACGCCCTCGCCCGGGCGGATTCGGGGGACCGGGCGGTGCCGGGGGGTTCTGCGCGGGGCGCGCGGGGTCCGGTGAGGTCGTGGCCGCCGGGCCCGGGGCGGCGGGCGGCGGGACGGCCGAAGTCGCGGAGCTGTCGGGGGCGCCTTGCGACGGGGCACCACCCGGCCCGGGGGCGGGGTTCGCGCCGGGGGTGGACGACGTCGGCGGCTTCGCGTAGGGATCCACCGGCGGCACGCCACCCAACGGGTCGGGCCGGTCCGCGGACACGCTACTGAGCGTGGCCGCGCTGGGTCTGTCGTGGAGCCACAAGGTCCCCCCGGCGGCGGAGAAGCCGCCGAGGAGAACACTCAGGGACACCAAAACCACGCGACCACGCGCACCAATGGGGGACACGGGCGTGGAACGTATCACGAACCGATTACGACCGTTACCCCCGAAAGGCGGAGCGCGGTTTTCGATCAAGAACCGGAAATGATCAAGAAACGTCCTCGATCGCGGTGCCCTTGGTCTCGCGGATGAACTTCAGCGCGAACGGGATCGACAGCAGGGCGAAGGCCGCGTAGATCCAGTACGTGGCGCTCAGGTTCCAGTTGCCCATGCTCGGGAAACTCACCGTGACCAGCCAGTTCGCCACCCAGTTCGCGGCCGTGCCGATCGCCAGCGCGGCGCCGCGGATGCGCAGCGGGAACATCTCGCCCAGCAGCACCCACAAGATCACGCCCCACGACAGCGCGAACGAGATCACGAAGACGTTCGCGAACACGAGCGCGACCGGTCCCCACGCGCCGGGGAGACTCAACTCACCGTTCACGGTCTGCGCGTTGCCGAACGCGATCGCCGCGACACCGAGCCCGATCGCCATGCCGACCGAACCGATGAGCAGCAGCGGTTTCCGGCCGACGCGGTCGATGAACGCGATCGCGATGAACGTGCCGATGATGTTGATGACCGGGCTGACCATGGAGATCAGCAGCGAATCGGTGTTCTGGCCGACCGAGTGCCACAACGTGTCGGAGTAGTAGAAGATCACGTTGATGCCCACGAACTGCTGGAACGCGGCGAGCGCGATGCCGATCCAGACCACGGGCAGCAGGCCGAACTTGCCGCCGACGAGGTCACGCACCGTCGAACGCCGCGCGGTGCGCAGGCCGCGGCGGATGTCGGCGAGCTTGGCGTCGAGGCCCGCTTCGCCTGCTGCGCCCTCCACGTCAGCCAGCACCTTGCGCGCCTTGGCGTCCTTGCCGATCGAGAGCAGGTAGTGCGGCGACTCGGGGATGATCGAGGCGAGCACGAAGTAGAGCACCGCGGGCACGGCCGCCGCGCCGAGCATCCACTGCCACGCTTCGAGGCCGCCCAGCGAGCCGTTGAGGTCGTGGGAGCCGTCGGCCAGAGCGGGTGCGGCGTCCTTGATGACCCAGTTGACCAGCGCCGAGACACCGATGCCGAGCACGATCGCCAGCTGTTGCAGGCTCGCGAGCCGGCCGCGGTACGCGGGTGGCGCGACCTCCGCGATGTAGGCCGGGCCGATCACGGACGCGACGCCGATCGCGATCCCGCCGACCACCCGCCACAGCGCGAGGTCCCAGATGCCGAACGGGAACATCGCGCCCAGCGCGCTCACCAGGAACAGGATCGCGGCGATCTGCATCGTGCGGATCCGGCCGATGCGATCGGACAGCAGCCCGCCGAACCACGCGCCGACGGCCGAGCCGATCAGCGCGCTCGACACGGTGAGGCCCGTGGCGGCCGCGCCGACGTCGAAGTGCTTCTGGATGCCGAGCACGGCACCGTTGATGTTGGAGCTGTCATAGCCGAACAGGAACCCGCCCACGGCCGCCGCGCCCGCGATGAACACGACGTGGGCGAGGTGCTGCTGGCCCGCTCGTTCGCCGGAACCGACGTCGGTCACGACCCCACCAACTCCTCTCGAAGATCGCTTACCCCTCGAGGGAACTCCTGCCCGGAGCTGGATCGTGTCAGTGGCGGGGGTGACGTCCCGCACCCGGCGCCGGCCGCGGACGCCGCGTGAGACGGAGGAACAGGGCGCCGGTCGCGAGCAAGGACAGGCTGGTCAGGGCGTAGATCCAAGGGTCGGGATCGGGGCCGGGGAGGGGGTCCGCAGTGGCCTCGGCGAGGGGCTTGGGTGAGACGATTTTCACCACGGCCTGCGCGCGTTCGGTGAATTCTTGACCGCCCGTGTCCGGTTGGGCCGTGACGGCGATCTTGTCCGCGAGCGTCCCGGCGTGGGGTGCGGTGGCCGTCCGGGTCCATTCGCGGCGATCGCCCGGGTCGAGGCGGTGGCCCTGGACCGTGAGCGGTGCGGTGCCGGTGTTGGTGGCGGTGACCAGGAACGTCACGGTGTCGCCGGGGTTCGCGGCGGGGTCGGCCCGTTCGGTGAGGGAGAGCGCGGGTTTCCCCGGTTTCGCCGGCGTGACGACGGCGGGCGCGGAGCCCAGGACCTCGGTGGTGGCCGTGGTCGTCGCCGTGAGCGCGTGGCCGGTGGGGTCGTGGGCGGTGGCCGTCGTGTCCTCGACGAGGTCGACGCGGGCGGTGCGGGTGCAGGCGCGAACGGTCGTCCCGCCGGCTCGAAGGTTGCCGACGGTGAACGCGCAGGCCGGGTCGGCGGCGCGAACGGTCACGTCGGTCAGGGGCACGTCGCCGGTGTTGCGGACGGTGGTCAGGTAGGTGACCGGGTCGCCCGGGCGGATGGGCTGGCGGAGGTGGTCACTCGTGATCACCAGGCCGGGGTGGACGACGTCGAGCTTCGCGTCGGCGGTGGTCGTGACGGGGGCGCCGCGGCCCGGCGTGGCGGTGACCTGCGTGGTGTCGGTGGTGCTGCCGGTCGCGGTGGTCGTGCACGGGTAGCGCCGGATGCCGTTGACCGGCAGCGTCGCGAACGTCCGGGCGCACTCCGGCGCGCCCGGATCGGTGACGCGGACGTCGTGCAGTTCGGTGTCACCGGTGTTGGTGAGCACGACGTCGAACCGCACCGAGTCGCCGGGGCGGAACGGGCCGCCGTCGACGCGTTTGTCCAGTGTCAGCTTCGGTTTCAACACCACGAACGACGCCTGCGCCGAGGCCGTCACCGCGCGCTGGGTCGGGTCGGTTCCGGTGCCGGTCGTGGTGCTGGTGAAGCCGGTCGCGCTCGCGGTGGTGGTGCAGCGGTAGGTTTCCTCGGCGTCGGGGGCGAGGGTGGCGGTGTGGTGCGCGCAGGCCGGGGTGTGATCGTCCACAACGGACACGTTCGCGAGCGGGGTGTCGCCGACGTTCTTGACCAGCACGGAAAACGTGACGGTGTCGCCCTGGTGGACCTGGTACGGCTCGGCGTCGGTCATGATGGCGAGCTCGGGGTGGATGACGTCGACTGACGCAGTGCCAATTGCGGTGACCGGCCGGGTGGTGGGGTCGTTCGCGGTGGCGTTGACCGTGGTCGTGAAGTCGTCGGGCGCGGCCTTGATCGGGCAGGTGTAGGTCTCGACGGCGCCGGGTGCGAGCTGGTCGTAGTCCTTCGGGCAGCCGGTGAGCGTGAGCTTCGTGAGCGGGACGTCGCCGGTGTTGGAGACGACGACGGTGACGGTGACGTCGTCGCCGGCGCGCGCTTGTGGCGGCGCGGCGGTGGGTTTCACGGTGAGCGCGGGGTGGATGACGTCGATCGTGGCGTCGGCCGTCGCGGTGAGCGCCGGGCCGATGGCGGGCGTGCCGGTGACGCGGGCGGTGAGCACGGTGTCGTCGGCGGGCGCGGGCGAGGTGCAGTCGTAGGACTGCTTCGCACCGGGGGCGAGCGTGCCGAACGTCTTCGCGCACGCCGGAACCTGGTCGTCGGTGACCTGGACCTTGGTGACGGGGGTGTCGCCGGTGTTGGTGACGGTGAGCGTGGTGGTCACGGCGTCGCCGGCGCGGAAGGGACCGCCGTGCCCGGTGCGGGTGAGCGACAGCCCGGGGTGCAGGACGGTGAAGCTCGCGTCGGCCGAGGCCGTGACGGCACCGCCGAGCGGGTCGGTGCCGGTGACCTTCGCGGTGTTGGTGTAGCCGTCGTGGCCGGCTCGGGTCGTGCAGGTGTAGTTCTCGGTGGCGCCGGGCGCGAGCGTGGTGGCGGGGCGGGCGCAGGTCGCCGTTCGATCGTCCACAACGGACACCTTCGTCAGCGGGACGTCGCCGCTGTTGCGGACGGTGAGCGTGAAGGTGACGGGGTCCCCTTCGCGCACCTGCTGCGGCGCGATCGTCTGGCTGATCGTGACCGCCGGGTGGATGACGTCGACGTGGGCTTCGGCGGTCGCGGTGACCGGGCGGTTCGCTGGGTCGGTGCCGGTGACGACGGTGGCGCTGGTGAGGTCGTCGCCGCCGGCGTGGGTGCAGGTGTAGGTCTGTTTCGCCCGCGGGGCAAGGGATCCGAGCCGCTTGGCGCACTCGGGGGCGGCGGCGTCGGCCACGGAGACGTCGTGCAGTTCGACGTCACCGGTGTTGGTGGCGGTGACCGTGAACGTCGCCGGTTCGCCGGGCCGCACGACCGACGGTGCGACGGTCTGGGTGAGCGCGACGGCCGGGTGGATGACGTCGACGCTCGCTTCGGCGTTCGCCGTCACGACCGGTCCCACCGGGGGCGTCGCGGTGACGGTGAGCGATTCGGTGACGTCGTCGGCGGGCGCGGTGGTGGTGCAGGTGAACGTCCACGTGGCGGTGGCCGGCAGCGTGTCGTGGTCCTGTGGGCAGGCGTCGGCGGCGACGTGCAGCTTGGTGAGCGGCACGTCGCCGGTGTTCTTCACGGTGACCCGCACCGGCACGCTGTCGTGTTCGTGGAATGGTCCACCTTGGACAGTCGCGCCGAGCGTGACGGCCGGGTGCTGCACGGTGAACGAGGCGTCGGCGGACGCCGTGACTGCGCGGCTGGTCGGGTCGGTGCCGGTGGCCGTGACGGAGTTGGTCAAGCCGTCCTTGCCCGCGACCGCCGTGCAGGTGAGGGTCCGCTTTCCTTGCGGGGCAAGGACTCCGACGGGTTTGGCGCAGTCGGGGATCCGCGTGGCGGCGAGGCCGACGTCGTGGAGCGGGGTGTCGCCGGTGTTGCTCACCGTGACGGTGAAGGTGACGGGGTCCCCTTCGCGCACCTGCGCGGGCGCGGCGGATTGTGTGACGGCGACGGCGGGGTGGATGACGTCGATCTTCGCGTCGGCGGTGCCGCTCAGTACCCGGCCCAGCTCGTCCTTGCCGGTCGCGACCGCGGGATCGGTGACGTCGTCGGGTGGTGCGAGCAGGTCGCACTGGTAGGTCCGCTCGGCCTGCGGGGCGAGCGTGCCGAACTTCCGCACGCAGCCGGGGGTGCGGTCGTCGGCCACCGCGACGTCGTGGAGCGGCGCGTCGCCGGTGTTCTTCAGCGTGACGGTGAAGGTCACGCGGTCCCCTTCGCGCACCTGAGCCGGCACGGCCGTCTTCGTGAGCGACAGGGCCGGGTGGATCACCTTCGCGGTCGCCGACGCCGTGTCGGTCACCGGTTGCCCGGACAGGTCGGTGCCGGTCGCCGTCACGGTGTTCGTGCTGGTCTGGGCCGGTTTCTCGGCACAGGGCCAGCTCTGCTGCGCGCCGGGCGCGAGCGCGCCGAACCGCCGGGAGCACGCGGGTGCGCTCGCGTCGGCCACGTCGACGCTGTTGAGGGGGCTGTCGCCGCTGTTGCGCACGGTGATCGTCCACGTCACCGGGTCCCCGGCGTGAACCACAGCGGGGTCGACCGTTTTGGTGACGTCGATGCCCGGCGCGATGACGGGGACCTTCACGTCGGCTGCCGCCGTGACCACCTTGCCGAGCGGGTCCGTGCCGGCCACGGAAGCGCCGGTGTCGGGCACCGGCGCCTTCGCCGTGCACGTCGCCGTGGTCTGCTGCCGCGGCGCGAGCGTCCCGATCGTGCGCGCACACGGGCCGACCTTCGCGTCGGTGACCGCGACGTCGTGCAGCGGCACGTCGCCGGTGTTGGTGGCGGTGACCGTGAACGTCACCGGGTCGCCGGCGCGATAAGCCGGTTTGTCGATTTGCTGCGTCAGGGAAATCGCGGGGTGCACGACGTCGACGCGAGTGGTGGCGGTGCCGTCGAGCGCATCACCGAGCGTGCTGGTCCCGGTCACCTTCGCCGCGCTCGTGACGTCGTCGTCCGGCGCCGTCACCGGGCACTGGTAACTCGTGCTCGCGCCCGCGGCGAGCGTGCCGATCTTCTTGGCGCACGCGGGAAACCGGTCGTCGGTGACCTCGACGTCGTTCGCCGCGGTGTCGTTCGGGTTCGTGACGCCGACGGTCACGGTCACGTGGTCACCCGCGTGCGCGCGCGGCGGGTCGGCGTGCGTCGCGAGCTGCAAGTCGGGCACCGGCACGGAGAACACGAGGTTCTGCGCGACGAAGTCGTCGCCGGTCGTGCTGAACGCGAGCTTCGCGCTCGTCGCGCCGCTGGGCACGGCGTCGCTGTTCAGCGCTTTCGCGTCCACGCCGAAGGTGTTCTCGGCGGCGGGCTTCGCGGCGTTGTCCGCGGCGGCGACGAAGAAGTTGTCGGGCGCGCCGGTGCCGGGTTCCGCGATGGGCTTGTCGTTGATCAGGAAGCGGTCACCGGTCGTGCCCCAGTCGCCGCCTTCGGCGGTCACCCCGACGTGCGCGTCGGCCGACGCCGCACGGAATCCCGTGACGGTCGTGGTTGCGGCGGGACCGTTCGCGCTCACAGCTTCGTGCCCGTCGTAGACGTACACCGCGCGCTTGCTCGGGGCGTACTGCGGATCGCGGTCCGGGTACGCGAACACGACCGCCACCGACCAGCCGCCGCCGCACCCGCGTCCGGCGGCGGTCCAGACGTTGCCGGCGGTCAGCGTGACCGGCGCGCCCGTCGGCACGTTCGCGAACTGCCCGGTCACGTCGGCGTACGCGGAGTAGAACTGTGGATCCTGCGCGAAGGAACCGGGCGCGACGTCGGCCGGTTTGCCGCTGCCGACCGAAAACCGCACCGCTTGCGCTTTCGCGTCGCCCGGTGGGCGCGGGCACGTCGTCGCCAGCGACCCGCCCCAGCTCAGCCGCGCGAACGCGACCTTCGCCCCCGGTGGGATGGTGACCGACGCCGTGGCGGAGTCGAACGTCGCGGCGTCGCCGTCCACATCGGACCAGGTCAGCGCGAAGTCGCTCGCGGGCCTCTTCGTCTCGCGGTTGGCGGCCTTCGCGCATTCGGCGTCACCGGACGCGCACCGCACCACGCTGTTTCCGGCGTACAGGAAATCGCCGTACACCACATCGCGGTAATTCTGCTGGAATCCCTTGACGACGTCGGCGTGCGCCGCCGGGGTGAGGAAGGTGGCCAGGAGGCCGAATATCGCGAGCAGTCTTTTCCCGGCCGAGCCCATGCCCGCGAGCTTTCCACGAACCGGTGAACGGAACGCCTTTTCGCACCCGGCCGTGGCCGGGCTTCACTCCAGAGAGCGACCGGTGGGACCTGTGGGTGACGGTCAGCGCCAGGTGTCGACCCGGTGGAAGTTCTTGTACGCGCGGCTGGGCGTGGGGCCGCGCTGGCCCTGGTAGCGGGAGCCGGCCTCCTTCGAGCCGTACGGGAACTCCGCCGAGCTCGACAGGCGGAAGATGCACAGCTGGCCGATCTTCATGCCCGGCCAGAGCGTGATCGGCAGGTTCGCGACGTTCGACAGCTCGAGCGTGATGTGGCCGGAGAAGCCGGGGTCGATGAAGCCGGCCGTGGAGTGCGTGAGCAGCCCCAAGCGGCCGAGCGAGGACTTGCCCTCGAGGCGGCCCGCGAGGTCGTCGGCGAGCGTGACCAGCTCGAACGTGGAGCCGAGCACGAACTCGCCCGGGTGCAGCACGAACGGCTCGTCGCCCTCCTTCTCGACGAGGGAGGTCAGCTCGTCCTGCTGCAACTGCGGGTCGATGTGCGTGTACTTGCTGTTGTCGAACACCCGGAAGAACCGGTCGAGGCGCACGTCGATGCTCGACGGCTGGACCATGGCGGGGTCGAAGGGGTCGATGCCGAGCCGGGCGGCGTCGAGCTCTTTGCGGAGGTCACGGTCACTGAGCAGCACGGACGAAGCCTAACGGCAGGACTCACGCGGCGCGCACGTGCTGCCGCAACGTCGTGTCGAGCTTGAACACCTCGTGCAACCGCTTGAGGTAGCGGCGCCGGCCGACCCCGCCGAGCAGCTCCTGCACCGCGGTCGCGCCCGGGATGAACCGCCGCGCCGTCTCGGCCGCGAAGTTCACCCCGGCCACCGCGACGACGGCCGCCTGGGCGACGGGGTCGTCCGGCAGCTCCAGGAAGTCGGCGTTCTCCTTGCCCAGCACCAGGCGGCTGATCGCGGAGTGCACCTGGACGTTCACGTGCGCGAGCACCTTGCCGGCGGCGCCGCGGCCCTCGCCGATGGCCGCGTGGCTCTCCACCAGCGCCTTGGCGAGCCGCTTCGAGTCGTCGTCGGGGATGAACTCCGTGGCGGCGAGCAGCCAGAGCAGCCGCCACGCGTCGTCCTCGTCCGCGGGCAGCAGCTCCTCATCGACGCCCATGAGCCAGCCGATGTAGCGCCAGAGGTGGAGGATGTCGGCGCGCTCCTGCTCGCTGTAGCGCAGGCCGAGCAGCTGCGTGCCGAACACGTAGACGAGCGAGAAGAGCAGCAGCGTGCCCGCGGTCTGGACCTGGTTGACCGGCCGGTCCCACCGCTCGTAGTCCCAGTCCTCGCGGCTGTTCATCGCGCGCCGGACGTGCGCGTGCACCACGCGGATGTCCACCGCCGCGCGGAAGCCGGAACTGTGGCGGTCCATCGCGCCGGGCGTGGTCACGTCGATCCACCACGCCGCGGTCTCCACGAGCCGCTTCGTGGCCCGCCGCTCGATCTCCCCGGTCCCCACCAACGCCTTCGTCGCCCGCGACGCCAGGTAGCCCCCCATCAACGACATGTCGCCCAGCGGGAACAACCCGAGCAACCCGGCGCGCGTGATCGCCCGCGCCCCCTTCTCCAGCCTCCGCCGATCCACCCAATACGGCGTCGCCTCGACGACGGCCATGAATTCCCGCAGCTCAGGCGCCTCGTCGGTGGCTGTGGTGGCTGTGGTGGCTTCGGTGGCTTCGCCGCTCAACGCCCGCTCGAACCGCTCCCGGTTCCCGGGCTCCCGCGCGAGCCACTCGACGAGCCGATCGGCCGGCCCGTCCTGCCTCTGCGCGAACTCCCTGAGCCGGCTCACCTGGCCCTCGTCCGCGCGCAGGTCCTCGACGCCCCGCAGCCGGGCCACCAGCCGAAACCCGCCCTGCCGGAACAACACAGGGTCGTCCACCACACACCTCCGGCACCACCGACCGTCGGACAACAAGTGTTGTCACTTGCCCCGGCGCCGTCAACCCGCGCCCACTGGACACCCCGATCACGCGGCCGTGTATGCTGGCGGAGCACTGCGGATGTAGTTCAATGGTAGAACATCAGCTTCCCAAGCTGAATACGCGGGTTCGATTCCCGTCATCCGCTCCAAGAACTGTTCTTGCAGCTCAGAAGGGGTGCCTCCCGGATTTGGGAAGCACCCCTTCTGGCTTTCTACGGACCGTTCCAACAACATGCCAGCAACATCAGTCGGTGGCTCCATTTCCGCGCTGTTTCTTCTCCCGCCGGTGATCTTCGATGAGCTTGGAGATCGTCTCGGCGATGCGCTCGCCCGCCTCGTCCGTCGCCCGCTGGTAGATCAGCGCCGCCCGCATGTCGTCGTGGCCCATCCGTGCCATCAGGTCCTTGGTCGACATGCCCGCTTTGGAGGCCCACACATTGCCCGCGTGCCTCAGGTCATGGAAGTGCAAGCCCTTCATTCCCAGGTCCGCCACCACCTCCGTCCACTTCGACAGCTGCGCGAAGTTCGGCCGGCGCAGCGCGTTCCCTTTCTTGCCCGTGAACAGCAGCGCTTCGTCATCCGGTTTCACGAACAGCGCCAGGTGCTTCAAAAGCTGCGGCCGGACCGCGTGCGGAACCGTCACCGTCCGCACACCCGCCCGCGACTTGGGCGGCCCGACCGACAACCCTTGGCCCGGGACGTCGACGAACGCACGCGTCACCCGCACCGTGCTGGCATCCTCCGCGAGGTCGCAGCGCCGTAACGCGGTCACCTCTCCGTAGCGCAGCGAGGTGAAGGCCGCGAGCAGAACCATTGCGGCCCACCGGTCCGGCATCTTCGACGCCAGCTCGAAGACCTGTGCGACCCCGATCAACGGCCGCTCATCCGGCGTCTCTTTGTCGGCCCCCGGCACCTTGCACGGGTTGCGGGTGATGATCGCGTCCGGGTCTACGGCCGTGTTCAAGATCCCGCGCATCAGCCGATAGCTCTTCGCCAACACCGACGCCGAGACGCCCGCCGCGAGCCGCTCCGCCCGCCACTGCCGAATGACCGGAGCCGACAGCCGCCGCAACTCCGTGTCCCCGATGTAAGGAGCGATGTGCTTGCGCAGCAACCACCGGTACAGCTCGGCCGTGCGTGGTCGCAGCCCCGGCCGTTCGTCGATCCACTTCGCCGCATACTCGCCCAATGTCACCTTGCCGCGCTCAGGGTCCGTCCAGTCACCGGCGATGATGACCGCCTCGACACTGTTCAACCAGCGGTCGGCATCCCGCTCGCGCTTGAACCGGTGCGGAGCGAAGTGCCGCCGGCCATCGGGACCGATGTAGCTCGCCTGGTGCTCCCCGAGGCTGGTCTTGCGGATGCTCCCGAAGCGGCGCTTACGTCCCTTACTGTTCGGCATCTCAGGCCACCCTTCCGAGATCCCGCAGCACCGACCCGCGCGTGATCGGCTCGACCCGCCCCGCCTGCATAAACTCCTCCAGATCAGCCACCGCCAGCCGCACGTGCGCGCCAGCCTTGTGAAAAGCGATCCGTCGTTCCGCGATCAACCGCCGCACGAACCGGCCGCCGGTGTTCAGGTATTCGGCCGCTTCGTCGACCGTCAGATACTTGGTTTCCATCGATTCCCCCTTTCCTGGTCAGGCCGCCTGCTGACTTGCCGAAGTTTCTGGCGGTCCGGCCGCCGCCAGTAGCGCCCGGTCGTATTCGGCCTTCCACGCGATACGTTCGGCGATGGCGTGCATGACCAAGTGCGGCCGAGGGGGTACGTGCGGGTCACTGGCGTCGACCTTGCGCCAGACCAGCCGGGCCGGGTCCGGTTGCGGCTTCTCGATGCCCACAGCCGCCAGCGCGTCGAGGACGAACCCGCGCCGGTCGGCTTTGTGGTCCACGAGCGTCTTACCCGACCACTTCCGGGACACCAGCACCCGCCGCCCCGGCAGGCCGAGGGTGGTTCGCCGGTGGGCCCGTCCCTTGCAGTGCCCGGGTGTGGTCTTGCCGGTGGCGCCCTTGGGCTGGATCCCGTAGAGAAGCCAAACCGCGCACCGAGGCGAGCACGGGGTGATGGCCAACTCGGCGTGCAACCGGTCGTGATGATCAGCCAGCGCCGCCGTGTCAGCCTCCACCACTTCCCCGGTCGACTTGGTCAGGTACTTCGTCAAGTAGCCGATGTGGCGGCCGGCCTCTTCACTCCCGCCGAGGATGCCCTTGGAGTGCACCTGCCGCCCGAAGGTCACCACGTGCGCCGGGTGATCGACCTGGTCAACCGCGTCATCCCAGGACACGAGCGGTTGCCGGGTGGCGGGGTCGACGAACCCGCGTTCCGGCCCGTCCCAGACCGGTGGTCGGTCCGTGTAGACGATCTCGTCGTGATTCGGCCACCAGACCTGGTGATAGGTGGCTTCGGTGACCTGCCGGATGACGTCGTGCGGCACCGATCCCCGGATGGCCGCGTGCAGGTGCGGCGCGGTCCGCTTCTGCGGCTCGACCGTGGCGAAGTACTGCACGTCCCAGCCGACTACTCGGCGAAGGTTCTGCCACCACCGATCCACCAACGCCGAGAAGTGCACCGCATCCCGAGCCGCCCGCCGGTAGTCATAGGCGGTCGGATTGACCCGGGCGCCATCACCACGGACCGGGCCGTAGGTGTCGCACGTGAGCGTGACGAACATCGACGGCCGGAACTTGCCTGCGTACTCCCTTCCGACCGTGGTCTTGGCGACCTTCCGGCGAGGCAGGTTCGGCGCTTCCTGCCGCCGCTTCGTCGAACGCTTCACCACCTTCCGAGTGGGCAGCTCGACGGAGGGCAGCCGACCCCGGACACCGAGAGCTCGTACTTCCTCATCCACACCCCGAATCTCCTCGCGCAGCTCCTCGGCCTCGGCCGGGTCCTGGTCGACGACCTCCCGATAAGAGGCGACGAGGTCGGCCCGGTAGGTCAATAGCTCCGTCTGGTCCCCGGTGGGTTCGTCCGGGGTGAGGTCGGGTTCTTCGGTCATGTGCCAGCCCTCACGGCACTGGACCTGCCGCAACGCCTTCGCCTTGCGAGCACAGGGCAGGCACACCGATTCCGCAGTGGACCCGCACGGCACCGGGACATAGCGAATCTCACCGGTGTCCTGGTCGCCCACCTCCATCGTGAACGGCCGCACGCACACCCCGTGCTTCTCCGCCGTCGCCCGGATCACGTCATCAGCCAGCGGCGCCCGCATCCGCTCCGCTCGCGTCTCGCGCATCAGGCCGCCACCTCCCCGGGCGCCATCCAGTCCCGCAGCATGTAGACCGCCATCGGTTGCTTGGCTCCGGCCGGGAGGTCTGGAAAGGTGCTCGGGTCGAACGGGACTGCCCCGAAAACCCGCACCGGGATCCCGCACGGAGTCCGCCCGATAATCGACAGGTGCACCGACACGCCCTGCTGAACTCGCCACAGGGTCGCTGTGACGTCGTCGAGGGTGTTCGCCCACACCAGCAGAGCGCGGGCGACGTCGGACAGCCCGTCCACGTCGAGCTGCACTGTGATCGGCCGCGACCACGCCGTGACGTCGAGAGACGCGACCGGCGGCAGCTGGTGCAGGTCGAGGTGGTCACGGATGGCGTCGAGGAAGACCATCAACTGGTTCACGCGGCCACCCCCTGGCCACGAGCGCCGAGGTCGGCGATCCCGCCGTTGGTGACGTAGTGTTCCAGCGCCTTGACCGTCTCGTCCGACACCCAGCCTGCACGTACACGCAGGGGCTCACGGATGCCCTCGCCCCACACGTAACCCACGCCGGCCTCGGAGTCGCCAATACGGTTGGCCCAGGCACCCCGGTCGTAGGCGCCGTCACCCAGCACCATCCCGACGTGCGTCTTCGAGGTCACCCGCAGACACACCCGCCGCGTGAACAGCTCCCGCACCGGCACCGTGTCCTTCGTCGGCTCCTGCACGTAGCCGCGCACCGACATTCCCAACGCCCGGCCTTGCGTAGTCAGCAGCGCAACCCGTTCCACGATCGCGTCACGCGTCTTGCGATCGGTGTACTTCGTCAGCGCACCGATCTCGTCGAACTCCAGCAGCTCCAACGGGTACTCCGTAGACACCGGGATAGTCCGCACCCGCCCGGCGAAGGCCCGCTTCCGCGACTCCATCTCATCGACCAGTCCGTTCAAGACCTCCAAGGCTTCCGCGCCGGTGACCGCGTAGCGCGAGAAGATCCCCCGTCCGTACGCCAGCTCCATCCCCTTCGGATCGATACCCGACATCCTGACCACGCCCGACCGGATCGCCGAGGCAGCAGAGACGAGCGGGCACCACATCACCGAGTTCTTCCCCGCACCTGACGCACCAGCTGTCAGGCAATGCGCTCCGGAGCCCAGCAGCGGAACCTGCCAGTCATTCCCGTACTCGGTGTGGCCCGACCAGACCTTGCGCAAGTCCACGCCCGTCCGCTCCGCCGCCACCAAGTCCGGTACCGGGAGCGACTGCACCACCGAGCTCAACAAGTCGCGGCGCTGGAAGTCGATCGACACCACGTTGGGCTCCAGCTCCCGCACCTGACACCGCGCGACCTTCCGCGCCACCGCCAACGCCCGAGCCGCCTCGTCGAAGTCCTCCGGCTTCTGGCCGGCCACGAGCTCGACCCGCACCTCATCCCAGGACGGACCTGAGCGCACCTTGAGCACCTTCGGCAGATTCACCCCAGCCCGCGTCGACGTCGAGCGGGACAGCGAACGCCGCCGACCGACGAGGTTCACGTTCACCACCACCGGCATCGCCTCGTCGCGCACCGACAGCCCGCAGGCATGCAGCCAGCCCGGGAGCTTGCGACCATAGACGGCCCAACGAGCCCACCACGAGCGCAGGAAGCGCCAGCACCACTGGTCGAATGAGACCACATCGACGAGTCGCCATAGGCCAAGCGCGGCAGCGATTCCGCCGAGCGTAGCTGCCAGCGAGGCCGACCCCAGGAGCTCAACCCAGAGGTAGGCACCGACGACGGTGAGACTCGTTCGCCAACGCTTGAACACCTGCGCCACGAGCCAGAAGGCGCCTTTGCACAGCCACCACAGCGCCACGAATACGATTGCGGCGGCCGCCAGAGCTTCAGCCACCGTGGCCAATGCACGGCCAATCTTGTGCAGCACCCAGACCCCGAGTCCGAGGCTGGCCAACAGGACCAAGAGAAATCCGGCCGACACGTGCATCACCGGTCACCTCGCCGGACGATGAGGTCCAGCGACAACGCAGCCAAGCAGGGAGCGCACTTCGTCTCGCCCGGCAGGAGCTTCGCGAATCGCTTGCAGGACGCGCACCGCGTTTGGGTGACCCCGTCTAGCGGACGGTTCTTGCCATCGTTTAGCGTTGTCATTGTTCACTTCCGCTGGTTGTGGACAGCGCAGGAGCGGCAAGGTTGGTAGCCAGGTTCCGCTTCTGCGCCTTACGGATCACGAACCTCAAGTGAGGACGCGTTTCATCGCCGCACGTCCAAGCGTGCGGTTTTCGTTGCTTCTATTGACTTTTTGGTCGTCTACATGCGACTAGTTGGTCTGCGACTTCTCCGCCTGGAGCCGTGCCGACATCTCACCCGCTTTCCGTTCCTCGTATCCGACCCAATACATGGCCTCGTGGTGGTGCCACCGATCCACGTCGGCCACGGCGCGGTACATGCGCGCGTTCGACTGGTGAAAAGCCAGCCACGTCAACAGGTTCGCGGTTGGGACAGGCCGGCGTTCGCTCACTGCGTCGTGCGCAGCCCGCAGCGTCTGCGGTTCAGCCACTGTTTTCATCGTGTGTCTCCAAGGCCAATGCACGAGCGTCGAGCAGTGTTGCCAAGTCGTCTGCGTTGTCGCGCAGCTGGCGCAGCAAGTCCGCGCAGCCGGACCACGCGTTGACGTTGTCCGGCGGTACCAGCGTCAGCACGCACGGCGCGCCGGACAGGACCAGGACCGGCGGATGACTTGGGTCAGAGCCGCTCTCCTGCACGGTGAGTTCCGTATCCGGCCCGACGACCCATTGCAGAGTCAGCCTCGCCGGATCTGACACGTTCACGAAGCTCACGCAGCCTTCGGCGATTCGCTGCCCGAGCTGGCGGACCGGGCCGTCTTCGTGCCGGAGCCACCGGCAACGGCGCGGAAGCCCGTCGCCCGGAACGCGTACGACTGGTATTTGAACTCGCCCTGCCCAGCCACCCGCGGTTCCGCCGTCAGCCCCTCCAGCTCCACCGGGCGCATGCCTGGCAGCACCTCACTCGTCGTCGGCACTGGCTGCACGTCCGCGAGGAACGTGATCTCGAACGAAGCACGCTTCGCCTTCGTCTCGGCCGGGTCGGTGACCATCACCTTCCACTGCCGCTTGCCCGTTACCTCGTCGACGCGCTGACGCGTCGGCCGACCGGCGGACCGGTCTTCACGCGACTGGTATTCGTTGTCCGGCGATACCTCGCCCACCATCACCAAGCCCTGCGGGAATGCGTCGTCGAAGTCGATGCCGAACCGGTGTCCCTTGTCGATAGCCATACTGAAATCCCTTTGCTTATTTGCGTTCTCGGATTGCGCTCAGTCGCGCTCTTCAACCCACTGGTCGCCGACAGGAGAGGAGTAGGTGCGTGTACGGTGCTGCGTCTCGCACCACTCACCGAACTCGTTCGCGGCCACGGCAAGGCTCCGCGCGAACCGCGCGGTGTCCATCAGGCCGCCGATCCGAGCCGGTACCTGGATCATGATCGCGGTTTCATCGCCCCCGGCCACCAACTGGCGGACTCCCGGGGAAGGTGACACGACGGCGGCGCCGTATCCGACGAGGGGCTGAATCACCACGTGAATGCCCATGTGCTCTCCCGATGTCTCGGCTTCAACGCGTCCGGTTTGGCGCGCTGAGATCAGGAGACACCCGGGCAGGGAAGATCACCCGGACAAACTGTCCGGGTTGGTTCACACCAGAGCTAGCGGCCGGCCGGAA
The DNA here is from genome assembly GCF_044452505.1 of Amycolatopsis sp. NPDC051903. NCBI lineage: Bacteria > Bacillati > Actinomycetota > Actinomycetes > Pseudonocardiales > Pseudonocardiaceae > Amycolatopsis > Amycolatopsis sp. NPDC051903. The sequence goes on from NZ_JBITBT010000003.1 coordinate 556,301, forward strand.
CGGCCTTCTCGATGGCATCCAGCATCGCTGACCAGGGAAGTTCCCGGCCTGGGGCGCTGCGCGGCTCGTGCAGCGGCCAGACGTCGTCGCCGTAGAGCAGGTGCACGCCGACTCGGCGAAGATTCTCGATGTGAATGTCCCAGAACGGCTGACGAGCGTGCGCCGCGTTCACCCGAGGGAAGACCACGACCGGCAAGTTTCGGGTCCCAATCGCCTCGTTGACCTGCGTCAACGCCTGATTGTCGGCAATGCCGAGGGAGAGCTTAGCGACTGTGTTGGCCGAGGCCGGCGTCACCAGGTAGCAGTCCGGAGCCGGGTGTGGGCTGGTCTGCGACGGAGACCGGGCATCGACCCGCACCGGGTAGCCCGTGGCCTCCTCGATCTCAACGAGCGCACCTGACTCAGCCAGCCACTGGCCGGCCGTCGGGGTCAAGGTGACCGCAACCGTCCAACCGGCCGCCTGAGCAGGGCGGATCAGCTTCGCAAGCAGGTCCTCCACCCCACCAGCACCCGAGCCGACGAGCCCCAGAACGCGCGACGTCATGCGCCTACCTCACCGCGCCGCAGCGCTCAGCCAGCGCCAGCAGCGCCGAGGACTTCTTGCCCGCCGATGCCGGGGCGCGGCGGTACATCGACCGTACGACCTCCCGCACCATCGTGTTGTGGCGGACGATCGTTGGGGCCTTGGTCTCCGCGTCCAACAGCACCTGAAGCGCGTCGTCGTCCTTCGCCAGCAGGCTCAGCGCCCGCGCGAAGTCAATCAGGTGCGTGACCTGCCGTTCCACCGGGAGGTGATCGACGTTGACCCGGGGCGCGGTCTCGATCACCTGACTCACGTCGCCAAGGTCCAGGGCAGCCGAGAGCCGGTGGAGCTCGACGTTGGCCGGCCCGAACCCGGTCTGCCAGAAGTTGCCATCCACGCCGAGCTGCTCAGCCGCGCGTCCGGCGTTAGCGAGTAGATCATTCGCCGTCGACCGGTCCTGGTGCCGAGCAGCGGCGACGGCAGTGCGGAGGTAGAGCATGCCGTAGAGGCTCAGCGCCGCCGGGTCACCGGCGGCCATCCTCGGTACCAGCCACTTCGCGGCGGCGTCGCCGAGTTCGAGCGCGTCATCGAATCGGCCCACGGCCAGCAGGGCGTGCGTGCCCGAGCGGGCGGCGGAGGCCAGGACCAGCGGGTCATCAGCGTCGTCCGCGGCTTGCATCGCCCGTTCGGCGGCAATCCAGGAGAGGTCGGCCTCACCGATCTTGCTCAGCGTGGTTGCCGCCAGGTGATGAACCCGCGCTGATACCGCGGCGCACGCGCGCTTATAAGCCGCATCATCGACCGACGCGGCCTCCATGACCTGACTCGTCTTGATCAACCCGGGTAGTGCCGCGACGACCCTGCCAAGCTCACCGTTTTGATAGCTCGACCAGGCGCCTTCCACCAGCTGCGCGACCGGCGCCGGGTCGATGTACTCGGGCGACATGGCCGAGGAGAACAATGTCCGCGACAGCCGCCGGGGTGCCATGAGGGCGTCGCGGATGGCTGGGACGTCGTCGTTCTTCTCCTGGTCCTCCAATAGCACCGGCTCACCGAGCAGGTCACCCAGCGTCACCCGCAGCGCCCGCGCAAGGTCGGCGAGGACATCCAACCTGCGGATATCCCGCTCACCGCGCTCGATCTTGCTCAACCAGTCCTCGGTACGGCCCACCAAGTCAGCAAGCACTGCCTGCGACAGCCCACGCCGCCGCCGGTAGAAGGCGATCCGTTCCCCGATGCTGAGCTGATCCCCCGCACCACGCATAAGGCCAGGCTAACAGCGTCTGCGCGACGCTGCGTACTCCTCGTACGCTACGCGCTAGGTGGTGTTCGCCTCCGTGCGTGCAGATCGCAAGTTCATAACCATGCGGTTCGACCGCCCGAACCGTCGTAACGAGGTACGCCAGCCCGCCGACAACGGTGAGAACGACGAAATCTGGAAAGTGGGCGTGTCGTGAGGACTTTGGGTGTGCACGTGGCTAACGACACTGCGTACCTCGCAATATTCGATGGCGCCACATCGAGTCTCAGCCCTGAGCCGACTTCAATCAAGTTCTCGTCCGCGCTCGATCCGGGGCCGCGATTGATTGCACTGCGTGACGATGTTATGCGGATAATAAAAGGCAACGAGGTGAGCGCCGTGGTGGTGCTGCTTCCCGAGTCGAACTACAGCATGCCGTACGCCAAAGCGGTCGATCGCGCCTCTCTGGAGACGTTGATCTTGCTGGCTGCCGCTGAATGCGATATCTCTTTTCGCCGAGTTTCGCGGCCTCGCTTACGGGCAGAGCTTGAAATTTCGCGCTCTGGAAAACTGGCGGAAATAGCCGACGGATTTCAGGAAGCCGTCGGAGCTTCTTGGCGTGGCAAGCGGAGCTTGGCCGCACTTGCGGCCAGAATTGCTGGCGGTGATCAGCAGTGGTTATCCGCGGTGAACTATTGACTAAGCCGACGTACCTAATTCTGCAGACCCTGCCCGAAGGTAATAATGCCCTTGTCCATCTTGCTTACAACGAGGTCCTAGATAAGCAGGTCGTGCAGAAGACTATTAGCATGCTCGGACTAGCTGATGCGGTAGCGCACGCCGAGCCGCGACTTCTGGATCGACTTGAACATAAGCATTTGGTTCAAGTTAGCGATGCCCAGTGGGATCCCGACAACGTCGCTATCGCCGGCGTTACCTTCATAATGCCATACTACGAGGGTGGTAGTGTTCAAGGTAATCTCATGAAGGGCTACAACTTCAGCGTGGGCGAGGCGGTGAGGATAGCAGCTCAAGTCCTCGATGCCTTGGACTATTTGCATACCGAAAAGAGAATCTTGCATCGAGATTTGAAGGTAAGCAACGTATTTCTCAGCACAGACAAGAAGACTGCGTATTTGGGCGACCTAGGCAGTGCTGCCGAGATGGATCAAAACGGTAAGACTGAAGCGCGAAGTGGGACCGCCCTGTATCGACCGCCAGAATGTAGTGATGGCCACTACGGTGTTCCTGGCGAGATCTACGGCGTGGGCATGATGCTGCTCGAAATGCTCAATGGCCGGTATCCTTATGAGGATATTGATGCAAGCCAAGTTTTGAAACGAAATACTGAGGGAACCCGTTCGCTGCCAAAGAAGTACTTTGAGCCTGGAGTCCACGTGCCTGGGCCTCTTTGTCGCCTAATTCGTCAAATGGTCAACATCAACCCATCAATGCGCCCCAAGAGCGCTGCCGCCGCGAAGCGTTCTTTGCAGGGAATTCCACACTTGAACTGGCGGTTAAGCGACTCTGGCGAACACGAATTCGACCACGTATGGACCGGGGAGAAGCGGAACGAGAAAACCGGAAAGCTTAGATTCTACGAGGTGCGAGCGCGCAAACCCGAAAACGCACCACCCAGAATCGGTCAGTTCGAGGTAAGTGCACGGTGGAGAAATGGCGAGTCTGAAGTCTGGCGCGGAATGCCAGCACTCGGAATTCGTTCCACAGAGACCGGTTCACAAGAATGGCGAAAAATATTCAAATCTGTTTCTGACCTAGCCCACAGGTGGGCAGCTAAATGAACAATCCTGCGAGTCTCCGAGTTCAGTTCGTCCCACAACTTACGCCGTGAGTCACTGGACCATCCGAGGACAAATGTGGGGTTTGTTTCCTTGTCCAGAACACAAATTTCGTCCGACGCAGCCAACTTCCACAGTGCGGAAGTCACTCCGGCCACTCGGCGACCGACTTCTGGATCGGGTGTGACTGTGAGTGATGGCAGTTCCTCGTTGTCTTCGGACGCCGCGAGGAAGACGAGTGCTCGATGCAGAGCTGTGTGATCCCTGGCATCGAAAGTCCTCGGGCCACCTTCGGCAGCCATGAGTGCGATCAGGTCCGACATGCCGAGGACAGTCACAGCGCCACCCCTACCTCTGCGTACCCGACTTACCACCATAACGTCAGTCGCGCCTGTTCGCTGATCGTTACAAGATCGCGAGTGGCCTTCTTAACGAATCTGACTTGCCGAACTTGGCTCTATGGGATCAAGGGCGCGCCGCGAGCGGGCGGCACGCCGGTGCGGTACCGAGCCGCTCACCTGGGCGACCGCCACCGCTCCGGCACGGCGGGCTGCCGCTCCGCTTCGCCCACCGGCCGGGCGGCGCGGTCGCTAGTGGGGCGCGTACGTAGCGCCGCCCGTCGACGTCGCGCACGCGCCAAACAGCCAGGGTCGGAGCCTCCCCATCACGAGCCATGACGTCGTGGTCGCTCTCAGAGCCGCGAGCGTTACGTACAGAGGTCGCCAGGCTCTACCCCGAAGCAGGATCGTGACAACGGCCAGTGAGGCAAGCCATGACGATCAGGCGGGCACCTGCACAAAGCCGAGCCCGGCGGCCCTTCACGCCGCCGGGCACCGACCTCTGTTTACCGGCGGCGGAACAGCGACTTCACCAACTCCAGCCCCAGCCGGCTGAACGCCGATAACACCTTCATAGCGGCCTCGCTGGGCTCCTTCGCTTTCCACACTGCGGTCCACACAACAGCCGCAACCAGCAGGAAGGCGCCAGCCAAGCACCCCGGCACTACCCAAGCCATGTTCAAACATTCCCTTCAGTGACTTGTACACACCAACTGAAGGGGGGAGGCGCTCGCTCTCCGTTAGGCATAAGAGGGGGACACGGAGCATCCCTTGCCCAGTGTGTCAGAGCCCGGATGGTCGCTCTGCGACACCTCGCCTCCGGCGGCCAGGGCGCTGCCCTGGACCCGGCACCGCTTCGGAGATCAGCCGAAAGTCCAACACCGGTGATCTCCCCACGGCGCGCCCGAGGGCAGCCAGACCGAGCGGCACCGATCAAGGGCGCTACGCGGCCTCCGGCAAACCCTTGACCGGCGCCACCCGGCCAGGCAGGGGTGAACCCGCGCCGCGAGGAGATCACCTCAGCCCCAGGTCACTGGGGCAGTTCCCAGCAACATCCCAACAACATGCCCCGGTCAACCACGGTCAACAGAGGTACCCCGCGCACATGCTCAACCGCAGGTCAGGGGCACTTTGCAGGCGTCAACGGCTGGTTCCCAAGCTGAATACGCGGGTTCGATTCCCGTCATCCGCTCTCTTGCATTGTTTTGCGGCTTCGAAGGGGTGTTTCCCGAGTTTGGGAAGCACCCTTCTGCCTTTTAGGTGCTGTTCCAACAGCATCCCAGCAACGCCAGTCGGCATTCCATTTCCGCGCTTCATCTTCGGACGCATCCGGCCTCACGAGCAGCGCAAGGTTCCTCAACAACTACGGCCGCACGTGGAACTCGGCGCGGGGGCCAACGCGTGGCGGTGCTCCGCGCCACCGGCGAACGTGCCACGCGTCCACCAACTGGCGGAGTCACGAGCCGACGCCGCCGTGCCAGACTGTCCTTGTCAAGTCGTCTGCGCTTGTCTCAGTGATCGCAAGCTCTGACAGCTCTCGGTTGGCTGTGGAAGCACAGGCGTTCCTTCTTCTAGCAGCAAGGACGACGCGGCATGTGCCTGCGCGCGTATTTCCTTGCCCACGAGGGGAGAACGCGGCATGTCCGCCTCTACGTATGCCCTTGTCAGCGTGCCCGCGTCCATCGCGGTGATTACGCTGCTACTCCGACACGGACCGTCTGCCCTGCTCACCATCGTCGCCGGCGTTGTCGCTGTGCTGGTCCCGGGCAAGCGCAGTGACCGTGCGCTTGCCGTGCTACGCCTACTTCAGACGACCTCCCATGCAACGCGCGACCGGAGGCGTTGTGGCAACCGGCCGGCCGGACAGGACAACGTCCGTCGATACCGCGCTACGACGGAAAGGCCTGTCCATCCCCCTTGCAGCCACGACGTCACAACGCGGTAGGCACCTCAGCCCCGGACCCAGAGCCGCCAGCCCTGTGCTGGGTCGTGACAACGGCCGGCAGAAAAGGGAGTGAGGGCGCTTCCCGAATCAGGAAAACGCCCCCACTCTCTTCTTGTCCCGCCCCGACTACGGGACAATCCTCGCCATGACGCGGCTCGCGGATCTGATCACCGACGTCCTGGCCATCCTGCGTGCCGGCGAGCACGACACGAGCTGGAGCAGCTACGAGACCACCGCTGACGCCGTCGAGGAGCTCGAGGGTCTCCGGCCCCGGGTCGAGGCGGGGGAGCGGGAGGCGGTCGAGCGGTTCAAGTTCCTCTGCCTCCCGACTGGTGCGATCGAAGAGATCGCCGTTTCGAGTGGTTGGAGCCGTCAGTGGGTCGAGCTCGTCAACGAGAAGTACCGGGATGCGTTCAATCCACAGTAGACGCTCAGACCTCGTCGCCCACGTCGAGTTTGCGGTAGAAAGTCACTTCGGGTTCGGTGGTGACGCTGGCGGCCGCCATGACGGCGGCGATGCGTTCGCCGGCTTCGGCGAAGAAGTCGTGGAAGGACTGCTCGTCCGGCCAGGTGTCGACGACGAGGAGTTCTGTGTCGGTCGCCCAGAACTGGTGGGTGATGAGGCCGTGGGCCTTCGCGGTGGCGATGATGGACTGCGTGTTGCGCGGGTCGGCGGCTGTGGCTTTTTCCAGCTGGGCACCGTTGCCGGCGACGCGGAGGAGCATCAGGGTCGGCATGGGGATCACGCCCAAAACGCGTCGTCGGTGGACTCGTCCGACGCGACGTCCAGGAGGTCGGTCGCCTTGCCGTCGCGGATACGGAAGACGAGGGCGTGGCGGGTGTCGAGGTGTTTGTCGCCGCGTTTGCCGGTGGAGCGGTAGACGGTGATGACCTGGTCGTCGTTCGCGTAGAGCTCTTCCAGCGAAACACGGAGCGTGCCGTTCGACCGCGAGCCGAGCTCCCCGTACAGGGCGAGGATCGCCGCGCGGCCCTTGTGGTCGCCCGAGAACACGTTGTGCCCGGGCATGTGCTGAACGGCGTCGTCGGCGAGGAGTTCGGTCAGCGTCGCGACGTCACCTGAGGAAAACGCTTCGTAACCGCGCCGGACGAGTGTCGCGTTGGGATGTTCGGCCATCGTGGCCCCCTCTGCGTGAACAAACGTGGGCGCCCTGCGCGCGGGGCACAGACACCGGGCCACAGGGCGTGCTCCCATCGAACGCGCACGCTCGCTGACGTGTCAAGCTCTCCCTATTCACCCACCCGACGCCGCAACAGCGCCACATGCCCTGTTCCGAGACCCGCCGCTTCGGCTGCCGCGCACGCCGCCACCGCGTCCGCCCGGTTTCCCATGCGGTGCAACAACTCCGCGCGCGTCGCGTGCCACCACGGGTAGTCCGCCAGGCCGTCGAGCGCGTCGACGAGCGGCAGCGCGACGGCTGCCCCGTCACGTTCGGCGATCGCGGCCGCGCGGTTCAGTGACACCACCGGGCTCGGCCGCACGGTGAAAAGCACGTCGTACCAAGAGATGACGGCGTCCCAGTTGGTTTCCGCGTACGTCGGTGCCAGCGCGTGGCACGCCGCGATCGCCGCCTGCACCACGTACGGGTCGGGCTTCGAAGGCGTGCGCCGCAACGCGCGTCCGACCAGTTCGACGCCTTCGCGGATCAACGCGGCGTCCCAGCGCGTACGGTCCTGGTCGGCCAGCAGCACCGGCAGGCCGTCGTCAGCGAGGCGCGTGCACCGGCGCGCGTCGTGCAGCAGGAGCAACGCCAGCAGGCCCAGCACCGTCGGCTCGTCCGGCATCAACGACGCCAGCATCCGCGCGAGCCGCACGGCTTCGTCGACGAGAGGCGCGCGTACACCCGCGTACCCCTCGTTGAAGATCAGGTACACCGTCGCGGCGACGCCCTCGAGCCGCCGCGGCAGCTCCTCAGCCGCCGGCACGCGGTACGGGATCCCGGCCGTCGCGATCTTCTGCTTCGCGCGCGTCAGCCGCTTCGCCGCCGTCGCCTCGGACAGGCGCAACCCGCGTGCGACCTCCGCGGTCGACAACCCGCCGAGCGTCCGCAGCGACAACGCGACCTGCGCCTCCACCGACAGGCACGGGTGGCAGCAGGTGAACACGAGCCGCAGCAGGTCGTCGCGGATCACCGACGGCGGCGGGTCGGCTTCGGAGAGCGGCATCGCGTCCGCCTCCTTCCCGGCGCGCTTCGCCTCGCGGCGCACGACGTCGACGGCTCGCCGCCGCGCGGTGACGAGCAGCCAGGCCCGCGGGTGCTCCGGGACGCCGTCGCGGGGCCACGTTTCGAGCGCCCGCACGACGGCGTCCTGCACCGCGTCTTCGGCCAGGTCGACACTCCCGGTGACGCGCACGAGCGTGGCCAGTACCCGGGTCCCCTCGTCCCGGACCAGTCGCGCCAGCGCGTCACCGGCGAGGGTCACGAGAACTCGACGACCGGGCGCACCTCGACGGCGCCGTCCCACGCGGCCGGGATCTTTGCGGCGACCTTCACGGCCTCGTCGAGGTCGGGGCACTCGATGAGGTAGAAACCGGTGAGCGCTTCCTTCGTCTCGGCGTACGGGCCGTCGCTGGTGACGATGTCGCCGCCCTTGCCGCCGTTCACGCGGACGGTGGTGGCGGTCGCCGTCGGGTAGAGGGCCTGTCCGCCGCGGATGACGGCGGCCGCGGCCTGGCCGAACTCGTTGTAGTCCTTCATCATCCCGGCGGCCTCGGGCTGCGTCGGGTCCACGTCGGCGGAGTAGATGAGCGCGGCATAGGTGGGCATGGCTGCTCCTCGGAGGTGTCCGGACCGGCGCCGTTCGCCGGCTAACACTCTAAGGACGAACGGGCCCGCGCGCGCCAGGACAACCGCCGCGGAAAATTTCTCAGCCCTCCACGAGCTCCCACTCGGCGCCGGGCTCGGCGCGGTCGAAGACCTGGCCGGGCTCGGCCAGCAGCGCGCCCACGACGTCGGGGTACAGGCGCACGACGTGCTCCAGCTCCAGGCCCTCGACCTCGAAGTCCTCGGCTTCCGGCACCTCGAAACCCACGAACAGCCACGTGCCGTCTCCCTCGCGCACGACCTGGCGGACCGCGCGCGCCGGCGCGTCGGAGCCGGTCGCGATCTCGGTCAGCCCGGTCGACAGCTGCGCCTCGTCGACGGGCGAGCCCGGGTGCTGCCACGCGGCGATGCGGTCGTCGCGGATGCGGCGGTCCTCGGCGGCGTCGTCGGAGTCCGCGACGGAGCTCAGCAGCCACGTCGAGCGGTCCGGGTCCCAGTCGGCGGCCATGCCGGTGGGCAGTCCGGCCAGTGAGGTCAGCTGCGGCACCAGCTCGAGCGCTTCCCGCAGCGACACCGCGCCGAACTGCTCGCGGTTGACGTTCATGTCCTCGTCGAACTCGGCGCCGTCGCTGACGAACCAGTCGTCGTCATCGTCGAGGACCACGAACGCGAGCTGCGCCGGGTCTTCAAGCAGCGTCCGCGCGAAGATCACCGGGGACTCCGGGTCCTGTCGCAGCGGCCAGTCGTTCGCCATGATCTTCTCCCCGCGTCGTGCCGGTGTCCGCGGACATCCCACCAGACGGGGTCTTCTCCGCCGCCGTGGACCCGCTCGACGCGTAATTCCACAGCCGTTGGATTAGGCTCGGGCGCATGGTGCTGCCCGAACGCCTCGCCCGCTTCAACCGCGTCGTCACGAACCGCGTCACCCGGCCCTTCGTCGGCTGGCTGCCCGGGTTCGGGATGCTCGTCCACCGCGGCCGCCGGTCCGGCCGGGAATTCCGCACGCCGCTGAACGTCTTCCGCTCCCGCGACGGTTTCGTCGTGGCGCTGACCTACGGGCCGGACACCGACTGGGTCAAGAACGTGCTCGCCGCGGGGCGCGCGGAACTCCTGACGAGGGGCCGAAAATACGAGGTCGTTGATCCACAGCTGGTGCATGATGGGTCCCGCCGTCCGATGCCGTTCGGGGTCCGTCAGTTCCTCGGGCTCGTCGGCGTGGAGGATTTTCTGCTGCTCAAGCGGGGGTGAACCGTTGCTCACGGGGAAGCTGGTGCGGCTGCGCGCGCTGGAGCCGTCGGACGCCGAGTCGCTCTACCGCTGGATCCACGACCCGGAGGTGGGGCAGTGGATGGACAACGCGCACCCGCGGTCGCTCGACCAGGTGCGCAAGCGGTGTGAGAACCGCGAGGTCAACACGTACTCGAGCGTGGTGCTCGGCATCGAATCCACGTCCTCGGGCCGCCTCATCGGCGTCACCGACCTGCGCGACGCCCAACCCGAAGTGGGTCGCGCCGAACTGGACATCTACATCGGCGAAAAGGACCACTGGAACGGCGGCTACGGCACCGAAGCCTTGCGGCTGATGTGCCGCTACGGCTTCGCCGTGATGCGCCTGCACCTGATCGCCCTCTGGGTCGTCGCCGAGAACGACCGCGCGCGCCACGTCTACCGCAAAGCCGGCTTCACCGAGGACGGCCGCCACCGCGAATGCTTCCGCGGCAGCGACGGGAAGTACTACGACATGTACCTGATGAGCTTGCTGGAACACGAACTCGTCTGGTGAGCCGCTGCGTCGGCCCGCGGCCCGTGGTGGCTGGCCTTGCACCCCTCCCCACCCGCCGGACAGCCCCCGCCCTCCCTGGGGGGCGTCCCATGCCCAGTCTACCGGCGAGGTCCGACAAAACCGGGGTCGCGAGGGCAGCGGTGCCAAACTGTCCACAACTCGCTTCCCCTGTGGACAGCCACGCTTTTCGAAGGTTTCCGGGGTGGTTGCAACTCCTGCGTGCTCAGGAGTTGTACATGTCCGGGCGAGATCGTGCCGAGCTTCGAAACCGCTGCGCGGAGTACAGACTGGCACGGAAGAGTAGTTGCCGGGGCGACCGTTTGCGCGGGTGGACGCGGGTCTTGGCACCAGAGGAGCCACCCGTCGCGCCACCATAAACACCGCACCAAGAAACCCCGGGCGAGCAGCCGCTGGGTCTGGACCTCGGGTGCAGCCGGCAGCAGACCACCCGCCGCCAGTCGGCCCGGTCTGGCGCGCGACCTGCGAACCGCTCGACCAAACCCTCCCCAGGCAAGCCCCGACGGCCTGAGGTCGTCTGCCGGGTGAGCGGACCGGCCGCCTCCCGGTCAGCCCGCACTCGGGATCAACGCCGCCCCGGACGGCCACCGAGATACTGATGATGAGCGCAGTGCAATGCCCGAGAAAGCCCTGCGTTCCCTTGGCAGGGTTCCGGCAAGGTCTTTGTGGTGTTCACGGGTGTATCCGGAGCAGAGTGAGGACTTCTCCGCGTCGCGGGCAGTGTGGCGGAGTGCTTTGCGATGTTGGTGTGTCTGGCTTCTCGGAGCGCGCGTGGAGGGGTTGCGCAGGCTGGCCATGACACGGGGTGCGGTGCGGGCGCAGGATGCGTCTTCGGTAATAGGTGACGTCGCCGCCCCGGTGGAGTTTTTCGATGTGCCAGTGGTCGCGGACGTAGAGTCCGATGCGGGCTGGGTGGGCGTAGCAGCTGGTGAGACCGAGCGCCACGTGGGCGCAGCTTTCCCGCCGGCGTAGCGGGTGGGGCGGCGCCGGATGAGGAACTCGTGGGTGGCGCGGGGAAGCCGATCGCCGAGTAGCCGCGGAACTGACGCAGGGTGGTACGGCATTCGCGGCGGCCGCGCCCCGTGTTGTGGGTGGGATGTCCTGCCAGGGCAGATAGTTTCGCAGGTCAGCAGCCCAGCATGGATCGGAATCGGCATCGATGACCAGGATCAGACGATCAGACACTGCAGGGATCGCGCTCGATTGCTCAGCGGGCGCGGCGCTCTCAAATGATCATGAGGCTTCCACAGCGACGTGCTCAACAAGAGTCGTGCACCGCACCGCAGCCAGACCAAAAGACCTTGCCGGACAGCCCCCGCCCTGCCGGACAGCCCCCGCCCTCCCTTGGGGGGCGTCCCATGCCCAGTCTACCGGCGAGGTCCGACAAAACCGGGCTCGCAGCCGCCGGACCACCAAGCTGTCCACAACTCACTTCCCCTGTGGACAACCCAAGAACCGCCCAGCCATCTCACAACAGCTTCTTCGGCGCCTTCCGCCGCCACGAGTCCGTCAGTAATTCCTTCAGCTGCACCGGATCCACCCGGTTCAGGTCGACCAGGATGGAGCCGTAGCCGTCGTAATGCGGGGTGGTGAAGAAGGCCGGGTCGCCGGAGGACAGGAGGGCCTGCTTTTCGTCGAGGCCGCAGAAGAGGACCAGGCCGCCTTCGGCTTCGGTGCGGAGGCGGGCGAAGCCCTTGCCCGCGACCTTCAGGGCGGGCGTGCGGTACCAGGTGGACTCCTCGGTCTCGGGCAGCTCCGCGGCGAGCGCCACCACGTCTTCCCACGTAGTCATGGGTCCCATCGTGCGCCACGAGGACCGCGAAAGCTTGGAAAAAGGGGAGCCCCTCCGGAACGGAAGGGGCTCCCCGGTGATCAGGAAGCGACCGTGATCCGGTCCGCCGGCGGCGGCGCGATGCCCGGGTGCGCGCCGAGGTACGCGGTGAACGCGTCGAGGTCCACGGGGCCGCCCGCGAGGTCCGTGCCCTTCGTGAACTCGGTGAACCCGTCGCCGCCCGCGGCGAGGAAGTTGTTCACCGACACGCGGAACGTCGCGGCCGGGTCGACCGGCGTGCCGTTCACCGTGATGTTCGAGATGCGCGAACCGACCGGCGCCGACGCCGAGTACGTGTAGTGCAGGCTGCTCGAGATCTGCAGGATCTTGGTGCCGCCCGGCTGGCCCCACTGCTGCTCCAGCACGTTCTTCAGGTTCGCGCCGGTGAGCGTGATCGTCTGCATGATGTTCGCGAACGGCTGCACGCTGAACGCCTCGCCGTACGTGACCACGCCGTCGCCTTCGCCGTTCGGCGACGACGCGTACGTGAGGTCCGCGCGGATGCCGCCGGGTTGGTGATGGCGACGACCGCGTTGTTCGACTTCGTGGCCTCGAGCTGGGCGTCGGCGATCACGTCGCCGAGCGTCGACTCGCCCGACGCCGCGCCGGCGGCCTTGAGGTCGGCGGTGATGGTGCCGACCTGGCGGTTGGCGATGGGGCCGGCCTTGGTCTTGGCCTCGTCGACGAGCTTGGCGACGGCCGGGTCCGGCGTGACGTCGCGGGTCACGACCTCGTTGTGCGCCTTGGTCTGCGAGCGGACGACGTCACGCGTGCGAAGGTCGACCTTCAGGTCCACGACGGACAGCAGCCGGCCGAACGACGCGCCCTGGATCACCGGACGCGGCTGGCCCGCCGGGTCGTTGATCACGCAGTTGTACTGCTGGTGGCTGTGGCCGGTGAAGATCGCGTCGACCTTCGGGCTCACGTTCTTCGCGATCGTCGCGGCGTCACCGTCCGGCTGGACCTTGCAGTCGTTCGGGCCGGCGCCGGGCTGCGTCTCGTCGCCCTGGTGCAGCAGCACGACCTGGGCCTTGACGCCGAGCAGGTCGAGGATGTTCGCGGTGCGGTTGATGGCCTGGACCTCGTCGCCGAACTTGAGGCCCTTGATCGCCTCGGGCGTCACGACGGTGGGCAGGTCCTTGAGCGTGGCGCCGATGACCCCGATCGGCACGCCCCCGGAGAACTGGATCGAGAACGGCAGCAGCGCGGGCAGACCGTTCGTGAAGTACACATTGGACCCGAGGAGCGGGAAGTCCGCGCCGCCGTAGGTCGGGTGGAACTGGCAGCCGTCGGTCTTGTTGCAGCCGCCGAACTGCATGCGCAGCAGTTCCTGGTAGCCCTCGTCGAACTCGTGGTTGCCGACCACGGAGGCCTTCACGCCCAGCTCGTTGAGGAAGTCCATGGTCGGCTCGTCGTGGAACAGCGCCGAGATCACCGGCGACGCGCCGATGTTGTCGCCCGCGGACAGCACCATCGAGTTGCGCACCTGCGACTCGAGCTGCTTCACGTGCGTCGCGAGGTACGCCGCGCCGCCCGCGTCCACGGTGGTCCCGTCGGCCAGCGTCACGCGTCCGCTCGAGCCGGCCGGCGGCTCGAGGTTGCCGTGCAGGTCGTTGATCGTGATGATCCGGACGTCGGTGGTCTGGGCTTTTTGCGCCGCTTGCGCCGGCACGCCCGTGGCGGCTGCCGTGGCCAGAACGGCCGCGGTGGTGACCGCGAGCCGGGTGAAGAGCCTCATTTTTCCTCCGGTTTCGCACCCGTTGTCCCCTGGAACGAGCGCACGGCGGTGCAGTCTGCCCAAACAGGAGGGTCCTCACCAGAGGAAAAAGGATGGTGATGGGCAAACGTCACCCGGCGTTTCCTGCTCGGTGCCCGCTTCGGGCAGTACTCTTGCCCGGCGTAACGCGCGGCGCCCGCGCAGCGATCACCAGCGCGAACCCCGGGGAGCCGTGATGGAAGTGCAGATCGTCGTGATCGTGCTGGCGGTCGTGGCCGTGCTGGTGGGCGGCACGGTGTTCGCGGCGTGGCGCGCCGAGCGGGCCGAGGACGAGCAGCGCGACGACGAGCCCGACCGATCGGCTTGAGCGGACTCGGCCAGATGGCCGATCCCGCCCCACTCCGTCGGGCTCTTCGACCGAAGCCCGGGGACCCCCGAGATCCATAACGTTCTGGCCATGACGAACGCACAGGTCACGGCCCTGCACTACGGGCTCATCGGGTTCCTCGCGGTGTGGGGGACGATCCTCGTCCCGCAGCTCGTGCTGCAGCTTGCGCGCTACGGCCGCCCGCGGCTGCGCGGCCTGGTGACCACGGCGGCCGTCGTGTTCTACGCGTGCATGGCCCTGGCGGTCGTCTTCCTGCCGCTGCCGAACGCGAACGGGCGGCGGCTCGAGCAGACGGTGCAGCTGCGGCCGTTCCAGTGGATCGCCGACATCCACACCGAGCTCGTGAAGCACGGTCTCTCGGCGGCGCACTGGTTCACCACGCAGACGTTCCAGCAGGCCGCGATGAACGTGCTGCTGTTCGTGCCGCTCGGGGTGTTCGCGCGGATCCTGTGGCGCCGCGGCCTCGTCGGCTCGCTGGCCATCGGCGCGACCGTGTCACTGGCCATCGAGATCACGCAGCTCACCGCGAACTTCGGGACCGCGCCCTTCGCCTACCGCATCTTCGACGTCGACGACCTGATCAACAACACCGTCGGCGCGGGGGTCGGCTGGATCTTCGGCGCGCTGTTGCTCGCGCTGCTCGCCGTCCCTTCAGCGATCCACGCGCAGCCGGCCGGGCGCGAGCGGATCGACTTCGCCCAGACGCGCTAGCCGGGCCCTCCGCTGCTGCGCCGCCCGCCGGGCGGCGCGCCGGTCTTCCAGTACCACGATCAGCGCGGCGGCGGCCAGGATGAGGGCCACCAGTGCGAGCACAACCCAAAGCTGCACGCGGGCTCCTCCCTACGACGTTGTGCGAGAGATCACACAGGCTACCTAGATCGGTACCGGCTCCGCTACCCCGCGTGCGGAGAACCAATCCCGGTCAGCGGTCACCCACTCCGCGAACTCCAGATCAGCCGAGGTCAGCGCCTCGCACAGGTCCGGAACAGTCAGACGGCGGCAGGTGAATTCTTGGTGCCACACCCGTTCGCCGAGCCGGTAACGCACCCGCGCGGCCAGCAACGACCCGTCCCGGACGACGTCGTGCAGCGACACGGCCACCTCGCCGAGCCGGCCTCCGGGCCCGGCGGCGACGTGGTCGAACCACTCCGGCGGGTGCCACTCGACGAGCAGCCGGCCGCCGGGCGCGAGGTGCCGCCGGGCCGCGGCGAGCAGCGCCTGCCGGTCCGCGGGATCGGTGGTGTTGACCAGGTGGCTGCCGAGCAGCACCACGTCGAACTCGCGCCCGAGCGACAGGTCGCCGATCCGCGCGCGGACCGTCACGGCGCCGCGGATCAGCTCGAGCATCTCCGCCGACTCGTCCACAGCGACCACGGGATGCCCCAGGGCCAGCAACGGGTGCGTGACGCGTCCGCAGCCGCTTCCCAGCTCCAGGATCGACGCTCCGGGCGGCACCGCCGCGTGGACGGTCTCGGGTTCACCGGCGGCCGGCAGGAGCGCGTACAGGTCCACCGGGCAGCCGTCGGGCGTGGTGCTCATGGCCGACAGCGTGCCGGAAACTGGGTGCATGCCCATCCGACCCACCAAGGACCAGCTCGCGGCCGCGCCGGACAAGACCATCCCCGACGTGCTCAAGCCCGGCCTGGACGTGCTGTTCTGCGGGATCAACCCCGGCCTCTACTCCGGCGCGCTCGGCCTGCACTTCGCGCGCCCCGGCAACCGGTTCTGGCCCGCGCTGCACGCCGCGGGCTTCACCCCGCGCCTCTTGGACCCGAGTGAGCAGCACGAGTTGCTCGACCTCGGCCTCGGCATCACCAACGTCGTCGCCCGCACCACGGCGCGGGCCGACGAACTCACCGGCGACGAACTGCGCGCGGGCGGCAAGCTCCTCGCCGAGAAGGTGCTGGAAGCGAAACCGCGGTGGCTCGCGATCCTCGGCATCACGGCCTACCGGACGGCGTTCGGGGACAAGCACGCCGTCGTCGGGCGCCAATCCCGCGAGATCGGCGAGACCGGCGTCTGGGTGCTGCCCAACCCGAGCGGCCTCAACGCCCACTGGACGCCCGCCGGCCTGGCTGAGGCGTTCGCAGCGCTCCGTGCACAGCTTGTCACGTAGCGGCCAACTTTCGGGTACACCCTCAGTAGCTAACGGACGAACGGCGTTGCCTGCATAGGGCCAAAAACCCACTGATCAAGCGCATTTTTCTACGGAGAGTTTGCTGCAACCGTCCGATACGGCCATGAGGGGGAAACCGCGTCACAGGCGGCCTTCAAAGGAGTCGAATCAAGGACAAGGTGTCATTCCCGTCCGGTCCCAGCAGGGGGGATCGGGTGGTGCCGGGACGGCACGCCGGGGGGCGTGCGTGGGCGGCCTGGCGACCCGGGAACGACCAGAGGACGGAGGCCCGAGATGCGCGGCATCGAGCCCCACCGAACGCCGGCTGTGCCCGGACAACCGACCGCGAACCGCAGCTTGGGAGTCGCTGTGGTCGACCCACTCCCGATCTTCCGCGAGGGACTCGCGGCGATGGTCCACCGGACGCCGGGGCTGCACTGGGCGGGCCAGGCGGCCAGCCACCACGCGGCCATGCAGCTGTGCGAGCAGGTGCGCCCCGACGTGGTGATCGTCGATTCAGCACTCGATCCGCACTGCCACCTCATGAAGATGCTCAACTCCGGCGATCCGGCCGTCGTGCTCGTGACGCTGGTCCGCGACGTCAACCGCACCCAGCAGTTCCTGGCCACGGCCATCGCGGCGGGTGCGCACGCCATCGTGCCCCGGGCCGTGGACCCGCGGCGGCTGGCCGAGGCCGTGCGGCGCGCGCACACCGACCGGCGCTACATCGACCCGGGGCTGGCCGCGCTCACGGCGCGGCCCAAACGGCAGCCGGCCCCGCGAGCGGCGCCGGCGGAGGAGCACCTGACGCAACCCAAGGGCGCCATGCCCCTGTCGCGCCGCGAGTACCAGGTGCTGCAGCTCGTGGCCGAGGGCCTGGAGAACTCGGCGATCGCGAAGCTGCTGTTCCTCTCGGTCGAAACGGTGCGCACCCACGTGAAGAGCATCCTGCGCAAACTCTCGGCGCGAGACCGCACACACGCGGTGACCATCGCGTTCCGCAGCGGCATCCTCGTGCCCCACGCGGACGACGGACACACCCCGATGCCCGTCGACCGCGCCGTGGCGCGCGGCACGCATTGACGTCGGCTTCCTGGTGGATGTCGGTTTTTCGGTGGAATTCGCCCCCTGGAAGAGCGGATTCGCTTGCTCCAGTTACTCATAGGTAATATCCTGAAGTTACCGGCGAGTAAGGGAACGAGTGCCCGGCCGGAAAGCCGAACACGACACGGAGTGACGACATGGGCCACTACAAGAGCAACGTCCGCGACCTGGAGTTCAACCTCTTCGAGGTACTCGGCGTGCAGGACCGCCTTGGCAAGGGCGTGCTGGCCGAGTCGGACGAGGAAACCGCCCGCGGCGTGCTCGCGGAGCTGAACAAGCTCGCCACCGGCCCGCTCGCCGAGTCCTACGCCGACGCGGACCGCAACCCGCCGGTGTACGACCCCAAGACCTTCAGCGTGAAGATCCCCGAGCCGTTCAAGAAGAGCTACAAGCAGCTGCTCGACGGCGAGTGGTGGCGCCTCGGCCTCACCAACGACCTCGGCGGCTTCGGCCTGCCCCCGACGGTGCAGTGGGCCGCCTCGGAGCTCATCCTGGGCGCCAACGCGCCGCTGTTCATGTACATGGCGGGCCCGAACTTCGCCATGATCGTGAACAACAACGGCACCGAAGAGCAGAAGCGCTGGGCGCAGCTCATGATCGACCGCCAGTGGGGCGCCACGATGGTCCTGACCGAGCCGGACGCGGGTTCCGACGTCGGCGCCGGCCGCACCAAGGCCGTGCTGCAGGAGGACGGCTCCTGGCACCTCGACGGTGTGAAGCGCTTCATCACCTCGGCCGAGCACGACATGGCCGAGAACATCATGCACCTGGTGCTGGCCCGCCCCGAGGGTCCCGGCATCGAGACCAAGCCGGGCACCAAGGGCCTGTCGCTGTTCCTCGTACCGAAGTTCCACTTCGACTCCGAGACCGGTGAGCTCGGCGAGCGCAACGGCGCCTTCGTGACCAACGTCGAGCACAAGATGGGCATCAAGGTGTCCACCACGTGCGAGCTGACGTTCGGCCAGCACGGCACCCCGGCCAAGGGCTGGCTGCTCGGCGAGGTGCACGACGGCATCGCGCAGATGTTCCAGGTCATCGAGTACGCCCGCATGATGGTCGGCACCAAGGCCATCGCGACGCTGTCCACCGGCTACCTCAACGCCCTCGCCTACGCCAAGGAGCGCGTGCAGGGCGCCGACCTGCCGAACATGCTCAACAAGGCCGCGCCGCGCGTCACCATCACGCACCACCCGGACGTGCGCCGGTCGCTGATGCTGCAGAAGGCGTACGCGGAGGGCCTGCGCGCGGTGTACCTGTACACGGCGTCGTTCCAGGACCAGCTGTGGACGAAGGAAGGTGACGAGGCCGCGCTGAAGCTGGCGCACAGCGTCAACGACCTCCTGCTGCCCGTCGTCAAGGGCGTCGGCTCCGAGCGCGCGACCGAGCAGCTCGTGCAGTCGCTGCAGACCCTCGGCGGCTCCGGCTTCCTGGAGGACTACCCACTCGAGCAGTACATCCGCGACGCGAAGATCGACTCGTTGTACGAAGGCACCACGGCCATCCAGTCGCTGGACTTCTTCTTCCGCAAGATCGTCCGCGACAAGGGCCAGGCGCTCGCGTACCTCGCCGGTGAGATCACGAAGTTCATCGAAGCCGAGGCGGGCAACGGCCGGCTCAAGAACGAGCGCGGGCTGCTCAAGCAGGCCCTCGAGGACGCGCAGGGCATGCTCGGCGCGATGATCGGCCACCTCACCGCTTCGCAGGAAGACCCGCTGAACATCAACAAGGTCGGCCAGCACACCGTGCGGCTGCTGATGTCGATGGGCGACCTGCTGGTGGGCTGGCAGCTGCTCAAGCAGGCCGAGGTCGCCACCGCGAAACTGGACGCCGGCGCGCCGGCCAAGGACGTGCCCTTCTACGAGGGCAAGGTGGCGGTGGCGTCGTTCTTCGCCAAGTCCGTGCTGCCGGAGCTGTCCTCGCGGCGCACGATCGTCGAGAACGCCGACAACGCGCTGATGGACGTGGACGAGGCGGCTTTCTGAGTCTCTCCCTTCCCCCTGCGGACGCCTCCGGCCGATTTCGGGCCGGGGGCGTTCGCGTTTCTTTCGGGTGACTTCACCTGCTGCGAGTGGCCGCAACCGGGCGGGCGAGGGGTGTAATCACGGTGTTCCCAGGTTTCGGGGGCCGGTACGGCGGGCATTCCGGGACCGAATCCGCGGCGGGGCCGCGGATTCCATCAGGCAGAGGAGTGACGATGACTGTCTCCGGCATCATCTCCGCCATCGTGATCGGCCTGATCCTCGGTCTGCTGGGCCGACTGGTCGTGCCCGGCAAGCAGTCGATCCCGATCTGGCTCACCATCATCGTGGGTATCGTGGCCGCCTTCGTCGGCACCGCCATCGCACGCGGCATCGGGTACGCCGACACGAACGGCATCGACTGGCTCGAGATCATCACGCAGGTCGTGCTCGCCGCACTCGGTGTGACGCTCGTGGCGAACCTGTGGGGCAGGCGAAGCATCAAGAGGTAGCACGTTCGACCCGGCGGCCCGGTCCTTCGCGAGAGGGACCGGGCCGTGCTTTGTGGACGGTCAGCAGACGACGATCGGTTGCGGCGAATACGTGGTGTTTCGCGTTTCCTCGCGCACTTCGCTGCCCGTGGCCACGTCGTACAGCACGCGCGTGTCGGAGACGCTGAAGCCCGGCGCACCCGCCGACGGGTGGCACGCGCCGTCGGACCCGGGTCCGAATTGGACGGTCGGGGCCACCTCGTTCGACGGGTCACCGGTGCGGCCCTCGACGCGGTAGTGCGCCGTGCCCCAGATCCGCACCGTCACGGAATCGCCGCTGACGCCGGCCTGGATCGCGAAACCGGTGTCGTCGTCGTCGGAGATCTTGAGCTCCACCGGATTTCCGCTGTCGTCAACGGCTTTCGCGTCGCGGCCCGCGGGGTAGCGGTCGAGGTAGTGGTCGTGCGCGAGGTGGCCGCCGTCGCCGAGGCCCGCGAGGTACGCCGCGTTGTACAAAGTGGACGCGAGCTGCGAAACCCCGCCGCCCACCACGGAAGGACCGGTGCCGTCCTCCGCCGCGGGTGCGCTGACGTAGCCGTTGGCCGCGGTCCGCGCGCCCGACCGAGCGGTGAGGCTGAACGTCTCGCCGGGCTTCACGATCGCGCCGGACACGCGCTCGGCCAGCGTCTGCACGTTCGTGAGCGCCGGGCCGGTGAGGCCGCTGGTGGTGAACTCGCCGATGACATCCTTGAGGCCCAGCGCGTTGGCGTCCTCCGTGGACAGGCTGGGTTTCGTGGTGTCGTAAGCCACCGTGAGATCGCGCCCGGTCGCCTTCGCGAGCACGGCCGTGAGCGGCGTGAAGGTGGTGCCCCAGTTGATCTTCCGCGCGTCCTCGGACGGCTCGACGGTGGGGGCGCCCGTGGTGAACACGATCTCGGCGTTCTTCCCGTCGGTTTCCGTCGCCGCCAGGTCCTGTTGCACGGCTTGGCGCAGCTTGCTCTGGTCGATGCGCAGCTCGAGCGTGCCGCCGTCGCGCGACGCGAACTGGAACGCGGCCGCGAGGGCGGCCGGCTTCAGCGCGACGTCCTTGCCCTGGCCGTGCAGCGTCACCGGCGCCGCCACGGCGGGTTTCACGACCTGGTCCAGCAGCGAGTGGACGCTGGCCGACGTCGCCTTCGCGGGTGTGACGGCCATCCGCAGCGCGACGCCGCGCGGGACCAGCCACTCGTCGATGACGTTCTGCGCGGCGGCCGGAACGTCGGTGAGCTCCTGGCCCTGGCGTGGTTCCACCGCGTACGGCGTGACGGCGCCGTCGGCCGTGGGCCGGAAGCCGATGCTGCCCTCGACCAGGGGGTGGTTGAGCTCGGTGGCGGCGAGCCCGCGCACGGCCTGCTCGACCTGCTCGTGGTCCGATTTCGTCACGACGCCCACTTCGCGCGTGGTGAAGAACGACAGGATGCGGGTCAGCGGGCTGAGCGGCTGGTGGCCGGCCTGCGCGAGCGTGGCCGGCCAGTCGAGGCCGAGGCCGGACTGCGCGGGCACGAGCGACGCCGTGACGTCACCCGCGTGCACCGGCACCGGCCGCGTCAGCCGCGGTTGCAGGTCCGAGCGCAGCTTCGCCTCCGCGTCGGCGTGCGAGAGGCCGCCGACGTCGACGCCCGCCACGAGCACGCCACGCGGGACGTCGCCGGCGCTGGTGACGAGGTCGATCGCGTACAGCAGCACGAAGAGGCCGAGCGCGCAGCCGACGATCATGAACGTGCGCGCGACGCCCGTGCGCAGCTTCTCGTGCGGCCGTTCCCGCGGCGCCGGGCCGTCGACGACGGAGAAGATCTCCGTGGCGAGGTCGTCGTCTTCGGGGAGCGGGCCGCCTTCGGCCAGCAGCTCGTCGACGAAGTACGCGTCGTCCGGTTCGCGCACGCTGCCTCCCCTGGCCGGGGAGCTACAGGTAGAGCCCCGTGCCGTGTTCGGTCCGCTCGGTGGCGACGGCGTGGATGTCCCGCTCGCGCATCACGAAGTGCCCTTCGCCCTGGATCTCGACCTCGAGCTGGTCCTCCGGGTTGAAGAGCACGCGATCGCCCTGCTTGACGTTGCGCACACTGTTGCCGACGCCCAGTACATCACCCCAGGCGAGCCTGCGGGCCACTTGCGCGGTCGCCGGAATCACGATGCCGCCGCTGCTGCGGCGTTCGCCCTCCTCGGGCGACAGGCGCACGAGCACGCGGTCCTGCAGCATCTGGATTTCGAGCTTGGGCTTTGCCGACACGCCTGCAATGTTACTGACCGGGTGACGCGGCCTTCGGTTCACCCGCCATGACCAGGCTGAGCAACCGCTCACCGCCGCTCTGGAAGCGCACCGGAACCCCCCAGTCCTGCCTCGTGATGCGGCACGCGGGGTGCTCACCGCCGTCGTCGCAGCTGGCCGCCTGTGCGACGACCTGCAGCACGCCCTCGGTTACGCCCTCAGCGAACCGGATCCGGCGCGTCAGGTCCGTGCCGACGCCGGAGCCGTCCGCGAGCAGCTCCGGGGGCGACGCGCTGATCTCCAGCCGCGTGGACGGGCCGTAGCGCTCGTCGAGCTTCTCGCCCGGCGGCGGCGTGAAGACCACGGCGAAGTCGACTTCGCCGGGCGCGAGCACCGTCGGCGGCCGGCGGACGGCGTTCTTCTCGCCGGCCACGTTCGTGACCTCCGTCGCGAGCGGCGCGAGGCGGTTGCCGGCGGACTCGACGACGAACAGCTCGCCGTCGTGCAGCAGCAGGCCTTGCGGCTCGGCGAGGCCAGTCGCGAGCGTGGTGACTTCGCGCGTGAACGGGTCGTAGCGGCGCACGGCGCCGTTGTAGGTGTCGGCGATCGCGATGCGGTCGCCGGGCAGCACGGCCACGCCCAGCGGGTGCTGCAGCAGCGCCTGGTCGGCCGGGCCGTCGGCGTGGCCGAAGGAGAACAGGTCGGTGCCGATGGCGGTGTGCACGGCGAACGTCTCGCCGTCGGGCTCGATCCAGCGCAGCGCCGAGGTTTCGGCGTCGGCGAGCCACAGCTTGTCGCCGTCGGGTGCGAGGCCGGAGGTTTGCGCGAAGAACGCTTCGCGCACGTCGCCGTCTCTCAGTCCTTCGACGGTGGTGCCCGCGAAGCGGCGGATGTCCCCGGAGACGGGGTCGAAGACGCTGAGCGTGTGGTTGCCGGCCATGGCGACCACGACGCCGCCCGCCGGGCCCCACCACGCGACGTCCCACGGGCTCGTGAGGTCGACGTCCACAGCCTTGCCGGTGTCGCTGCCGTTGCGCCACTGGTTGCCCGTGCCCGCGACCGTGGTGACGTCGCCGGTGTTCAGGTCGAGGCCGCGCAGGCGGTGTCCCGCGGTGTCCGCGACGACGGCGTGGTACCCGGCGCGCTGGGCGACCGCGTTGGGCAGCAACGCGATCCCGGCCGGTTCGGTGAAGGTGGCGACGTCGAACGGCCCGTCCTGCGCGCCGCGCTCGCCGCTGCCGAAGCGGCGGATCACGGTCTCGCCGTCCGATGCGAACTCGACCACGGAGTGGTGGCCGGTGTCGGCGACCAGGATGCGGCCCCCGGCGGTGGCGACGGCCTTGCTCGGGAAGCGCAGCTCCGTCTGCTGCTCCTCGACGGCCACGTACGGGCTGCCGCCGCGGCGCAGCGTGCCCTTGGCCGTGTGCTTCTCCACGAGCTCCGCGACGACGCGCCGCAGCGCCTCCCCGTGCCCCTCACCCGCTGCGACGTGCACGACGTAGCCCTCGGGGTCCACGACCGCCAGCGTCGGCCACGCGCGCACGGCGTACTGCGACCAGAGCTCCATCTTCGGGTCGCTCACCACGGGGTGGTGCACCTCGTAGCGCCGGACGGCCGCCTCGACCGATTCGCGCGTGCCCTCGTGCTGGAACTTCGGCGAGTGCACGCCGATCGTCACGAGGACGTCGCCGAACTCCTCCTCGAGCGGGCGCAGTTCGTCGAGCACGTGCAGGCAGTTGATGCAGCCGCTGGTCCAGAAATCGAGCAGCACGACGCGCCCGCGCAACTCCGCCAGCGACAGCCGGCGGCCGCCCGTGTTCAGCCAGACGTCGCCGTTGAGTTCCGGAGCACGCACGCGTGCCTGTGGGGAAGTCACGCGAAGAGTGAACTACACGTTGCCGCGGCGTGTTCCGTTATCCACGCTCTGAGAGAAGAACCTCACCCCGGCGAGGGAGTCCAGGGGTTAGGCGTGGGTTAACCGTCAAAGCGGCGGAAAAGGGCGCGCGTCGGCGGGTTGGCGGTACGTACGCTTCTTCGCATGTCGCACGTCCAGCAAGTCCTCACGGCGGAGGAGGCCCGCACCCTGCAGGAAAGCCTCGGGGAGCCCCTGCGCCCCGGCTTGTCCGACACCGACCTCGACGACGTCGAAGCCCAGTTCGGCTTCCGGTTTTCCCCCGACCACCGCACGTTCCTCACCGCGGGCGTCCCCGTGGGCGACCGCTGGCCCGACTGGCTCCACGGCAACCCGGACCACCTGCGCAAACGCCTGGACTGGCCCGTGGACGGCCTCCTGTACGAGGTCGAGCACAACGGCCTGTGGCGCCCGTCGTGGGGCGCCCGGCCGCGCGTGCTGTCCAACGCGCTGGCGTGCGCTCGCCGCAGCCTGGCCGCGGTGCCGCAACTGGTGCCCGTCTGCGGACACCGCTACCTGCCGGGCATCGCGGGCGCGTCAGGCTTCCCGGTGCTGTCGGTCTACCACTCCGACGTCACCATTTGCGGCTGGGACCTGCGCAGCTACCTGCGGCACGAGTTCGGGGGCTCCCCCTTGGAGGAACAGCCCGGCGAGGCTCGCCCGGTGGACTTCTGGTCGGAACTGGTCGACTGAACCGCCGTTGGTTGCCGTCTCGGCCTCACCTCCTCTTACGCCAGCATGCCTGAACACCACCGCCCAGGCGTCACCGATTCACCACTTGTCCACACCATCCGCAAGTTGTGGACGACTCGGCTCTGAACCGCCGCTTTCCGGCTTGCCGTCACCCCTCGCCGATAAAATGGATCTCGGGGGAACCCCCTGAGGGAGGGCGGGCGCTGCACGGCGGCGGCGTTGCGAACGACAGGCGTTTCAGGTGGTGGGCATTGCGACGGCGGGCATGGCGGCAGCGGGCAGCGCGGACGGCGAGCGTTGCGGACAGCAGGCAGCGCGGACAGCGAGCGTTGCAGGCCGCAGGCGTTGCTGACTGCAGCCGCGCGGACGTTACGAGCACTCGGAACGCGGTACAGCGGGCGTTGAAGACGGACCGTCCGAATGTGCCACGTGCGGCAGAAAGGCGGGCAGAGCGCTCAGGGCCGCCGATCAACCTCCACGGCGAACAAAGCGTCGTCCGCGAAGCATGCCCAGAGCCGATCAACCGTCCCGGCGCACCATGCGGCCGAAGCCCGCCGCGACGGTCGTGGCGAGGATCCAGCCGGAGACGGTGAAGCCGGCGGCCACCCAGTTGTCGGCGCCGTGCATGTACCAGCGGGACTTGTTGCCGAAGTCCACGATGGGCACCAGCAGGTCCGCCGTGTAGATCACCGGGTTCCATTGCAGGCCCGTGTCCTGCTGGTTCACCAGGCACCGCGGCCCGCTGACGGCGTAGCGGCCGGGGTTCTGCACGCAGTCGTCGCTGCCGAGGCCGAACCACAGGCTGCCGAGCACCAGCAGCGTCAGCAGCCAGCCCAGCGCGCGCACCGGCCGGTAGCCGTAGCCGACCATCGAACGCTGCAGGAAGCTCCACAGCCGAACGCCCGGGCCGAAGATCTTGAACCCCTTCGCCAGCGCGTCGTAGCGGAACTCCTGTTTGCGCAACCCGACCGTCGACGCGTGTTCCTCGTTGCCGGCCGCGCGCAAGGTCGCCGCGAGCTGGTCGTACGGCCCGGGGCGGTAGCCGCGCATCGCCTTGCGCAGCAACGCGATGCGGTGGTCGAGCGCCGCGTCGTCGTCGAGGGCGATGCCGCGTTTCAGTGCGTCGTAACGGAAGTCGTCGAGCTCGATGCCGTCGCGGGCCGCCCAGAACTCCTCGGTGTCGCCGAGCGTGCCGCAGTGCGCGCGGCGCAGGACGACGCGCCCGGCGGGCGGCACGCGCAGGCCGAGCAGGAACTCGTCGGCGATCACGTCGCTCGCGTCGAGCGCGATCCCGTGCGCCGGAAGCGAACCGAGCTGTGCGCCGCCGAACTCGAGCCGCCGCGCGATCTGCGCGCCGTCGAGGTTGACGCCGCCCTCGGCGACGAACGCGCGCTCCTTGTTCTCCGTCAGCACCAGGTCGCGGCCGATGCGCGCGGTGCGGACGTCGAGCGAGAAGCTGGACGTGCTGCGCTGCCCCGGCTCCGTCAGCTTCGTGCCGAACAGGTTCACGCTGCCGCCGACCTCGACGCCCTGCAGGCGCAGCGTGCCCTCCAGCGTCGCGTCGGTGAGCTGGAAGTTGCCGGCGACCTTGGCGCGCCGCGCGGAGAAGACGTCGCGGCCGGGGTGCAGGAACATCGAGTTCCAGGCGAGGAAGTTGCCGCCGATCTGCACGTCCGCCATGCGCAGCTGGCCCACGGGGACGCGCAGGTTGGTGGCCTCGACGTCGCCGCCGATCGTCGAGCCGTCCAGGTGCAGCGCGCGGTCGTAGTACGGCGCCGCGCGGCCGCGCACCATCTTGATCTCCGCGCCGGCCAGGCGCAGCGAGCCGCCGATGCGCGCGTTGACCATGCGCAGCGTGCCGAACGCGCGCAGCCCGTCGGACAGCTCCAGGTTGCCGTCCACCTTCAGCCGATCGGCGACGAGCGCCGGGCGCGGGTCGAGGTACGGGTCGTTGGACTTCCACGCGTCCACGGCCACCGGCCCGTTCTGGTTCACGGTCAGGTGCGCCTCGCGCAGCACGATGTCACTGTCCACAGTGGCGCTCGGAAGGTACACGATCCCCTTGGCGGAGAACCGCTTCCGCTCGGCAGCGGGGCCGTAGTTGTCCACTTCGCACAGCAGGCTGCCGCCGATGTGGAGGCCGTTGCCGTTGAGGGCGAAGCCGTCCGGGTTGTCGAACGTGGCGCCGGAGAAGTTCACGTTGCCGCCCGTGCGCATGCCCGGCACGCGCACCTCCCCGCGCGCCACCATGCGGTACGCGAGCAGCGCGCCGGTGATCACGAGGCGGTCGGCCTGGATCGCCTTGCCGTGGGGGTGCTTGATCGTCGTGCGCGTTAGCACGACCGAGCCCTCGATCACGGCGTCGGTGAGATTCACGGCGGCGTTGGGCATGCCGCGCTCGCGGTCGTCGCCGCGCATGATGGTCGTCTCGGGGATCTCGCTGTCCTCCGGCCCGACCTCCACGACGCTGCGGATCAGCCGCACGTCGTTGCGGCTGCGGAGGTTGCGCGCCTTCAGTCCCGGCAGCCAGCACTTCCGGAAGACGAGGCCGAGGACGTTCGCCTCCCGCACGTCCGGCGGGTTCTCGAACCGGCAGCGCTCGAAGCGGAACAGGTAGCCGATGTCCGCGGCCCTGAGGTCGAACGTCCCGGTGATGTAGGCGTCCTCCACCTGCACGATCGGCGCGTTCGTGGCCTGCCGGCGCCACCGCAGGATCCCGGTCTGGCCGGGCTTGAGCAGGTCCGCGGCCTTGACCTCGTACCTCTTGTCGGGCACCCCGGCGAACGGATCCAGCGGCGGCCACGTCGTGTCGGTCGGCACGTGCCCCCTCATTCGCCACTGCGTTCGGCCCCCAGCGAATCGGAAGGAACGCCGGGGCGCAATCGTCCTAACGGAGTAGTCCGGATGGCTGTGGTCAGGTGTTTTACCGGGTGTTTCTCGGTGATCACCGTGCGTATCGGCTTTGGCGTGCGCTCTCGTGCGCGGATTGAGGCTTTTTCAACGCCTGCCGAGCAATTTGGTGTCGCCGGGTGATCTTGCGGGAAGCGGTCCTGTCGGCATGTCGTCCCTGTTAAGGTCACTTGCTGGAGCTGGAGCTGAACAGAGGGTAGGCCGCCGCCGGCGGCCCGTGCGGGGAGGCACGACATGCCAGACGGACAGACGGGTGGACTTCAGGGAGTCCAGAACGAGCTGACGAGCACTACGCCGAATCAGCCACCGCCACCTGGTGCACCACCGGTGCCACTGCCTGGTCAGACCGTGTCCGTGACGCAGCCGCCGGACTACAAAGCGCTTGGCGCGCAACAGGCACAAGCCGACTTCGCCGCCGCATCGGCCGGCGGTGGGTGGAAGTTCGAGCCGGAAGCCATGACCAAGGTCATCAGCGAGCTCGACGCGACCATCGATGGCGACCTCCGGCACGCGACGGTCCTGGCCGCGAATCTCGTACAGATCCGCCAACCTGGCAGCGACGTCGGAAGCGTGGGCTACGTCAACGTCGCAAAAACATCCGGCGCTTCTTACCAGCAATTTTTGCAAAGCGCTGTCGATTTCGTGAAAGCGTACCGCGATAAGCTCAAAGAAGTGAGCGACGCGTACCAGCGCCACGATGAAGCCGCGCTTGAAGCGCTGCGAGGAACCGGAAAGGTCGACTGAATGCACATCCGCCGGCTCACCACGCCTGCGCTCATCGTCGTAGTCGCGGCACTCTCTGGCTGCAGCGGCGGCGGCACATCTGGTACCGCCACAACGCCCGCCCCACCCAGCAGCACTGGCGGGCTTCCGTTTGCCGGAGCACCAAATGTGGGTTCTCCGCTGACGAAAACCACCGCTGTGGAGTCCGATCCGTGCAGCGCGATCACTGCGGCGCAGATCGAATCGCTCGGCGGAAAAGTCCAGAGTACGCAGACGGAAAACGATCCGACCGGGAACAACTGCGTCTGGACGTACTCCGGCGAGTACGGAACCATCACCGCGGGATTCACCTCGGCGAACAAGGAAGGTCTCAGCAGCCTCTACGCCAGCAGCAAAGACGGAAGCCTGACCACCTTCAAGCCGCAGCCCGCCGTCGATGGATACCCCGCTGTCGTATATGCGCAGGGCGGCGAAGGAGCTGGCGTGTGCACCTTGGCGGTGGGTGTGCGAAACGACCTGCTCTACACGATCAACTCGCGACTCGACACAGCGAACCCGCGCGAGTCCGACAGCTGTGGGCTCGCCACCGATGTGGCCAAGTTCGCCGTCGAACACCTGAAGGGCGCTTAGCCGTGACGTACAGCGGATGGGAGATCTACCAAAAACGCACGAGCCTGGCGATACCAGCTCGCTGGGTACCGCACAACAAACCTCAGGAACCCTCAAAGGCATCCACGAGCAGCTGGTACAGACGATCACTGGGACGCAGGCCTCCCTTCAGTCCTTCTGGATGGGCCAGGCGGCGGACGGTGCGTCGGCCGGGCTTAGCCCCCTCATCCAGTCTTCCCAGGTCGCAGCTGAGAACCTCGACCGCGCGCAGCGTTCTATGGAAGAACAGATCACGGCGTTCGCGCACGTCCGCGACACCGCAAAGGATGTAGGCAAAGACCGGCCCGACGACAACACGCTGGAAGACTGGTTTTCCTTCGGAGCGAGCGACGACGAAAAGGCCGCGGCTAAGTTCGACGCGGACACCAAGTTCAACGTCGATCTGTACGAGCCGTACTTCCAGAGCACGCAGCCGCGCCAGTCGACGCTGGCTGCTGACTACCCTGCGGCGCACGATCCCAACGTGTCAGCCGGTGGCATCACACCCGATCAGGTCACGCCCGGGACGTCGGGTGGTACGCACAGTTCGGGCGGCATCAGCGGTCACTCGTCGGGGCATTCCGGCGGGTACACCCCCGGCCCCTCCACCTACTCCGCGCCTCTCGGCGCAGCTGGTTACCAGGCCCCTCCGCCGCCGGGGCACACGCCGGCCGTGAACGCGCCGGCGGCGAATGACTCGACGAGTGCGGCGTTCGCGGGTCCGACACAGACGCCCGGTGGGCCGGGGACGCAGCCGTGGCAGGGGCCCGGCGGTGGCGTCAACGGGCCCGGCGGTGGCGGCAGCAGCTTCACCCCGGGGTTCGGGCCGGTGGGCGGGTTCGGGCCCGGCGGGGGCAGCGGCTTCGGGCCGGGCAGCGGCAGGCTCGGTGGCGGCTTCGGGCCGGGCGGGAGCGGCAGTGGTGGCGGCTTCGGGCCCGGCGGAGGCGGTGCGTCGAGCGGTGGGGCGGCCGGGCGCGGCGCGGGCGCCGGCAGCGGGGCCGGCGCGATGGGCGAGGGCGCGGGAGCTGCGCGACCTGGCGGGATGGGCGCGGCAGGTGCCAAGGGCCAGCCCGGCATGGGTGGCATGGGCGCCGGCGGCGCCAAAGGTGGCAAGGGCACCGAGGACGAGGAGCACCAGCGCAAGATCCTCCTGTCGGAAGAAGACCCGGACTCGATCTTCGGTGGGTACGACGGCAACAAGCCGACGCCGCCGGTGATCGGCGCGTAGCGAGGCGACACCGGCGTGGGCCGGGCATCGGGTCCACGCCGTCTCGCTACTGGGCAGGATCGGTGACAGTCACGGCTGTATACCGAGCTGGGTGATCTTGTGGGAAGCGCCGTTTGAGGCGTTTGAACCCTGTTAAAGTCACCAAGCGAAGCGGAATCTGAACTGAGGGTAGGCCGCGCCCGGCAACTGGAGCGGCCCGTGCGGGGAGGCACGGTGGCGACACCTCACGGAACAGCGGCGCCGAAGGCTTCCGACTGCGCACCGGAGGTTTCTCAAGAGGGGGAGAAGTAAGTGCTGCGCAAGCCGGTGGAGCTGAGCCTGCAGGCGTACGAGGTGTTGCTCGAGCGGCTCAACCTCGGGGACATCCACCCGACGCTCGTGCGGGGCGCGCTGTGGTACTCACCGGACGAGCGGAAGCAGCTGGCAGCCGAGACCGACGCGGAGCTGAACCAGCGGGGCCTGCTGCGCGGCGGACGGCTCGACGACGACTTCGTCGAGGTCATGCAACTGCTGCAGCGCCCGGGTGTCGAGTACTACTCGTGGGTGAAGTCCGACAAGGGCGAGCGGACGGTGCGCACCGCGGCGAGCGGGCGCGATGCGGTGAGCGTCGTGGCGGTCAACCAGGTCCTTTACGTCGCGCCGGTGTCGGCGGACGCGTTGGCGCGCGAGTTCGCGTTGCTGCTGCCGGAGGCGCCGCCGGCGCGGATCGCGTCGCTGAACTGCTCCGACGCGGATTTCAACGCCATCAAGAGCGGCACGATCCCGAGCGCCACGAGCCCGAGCATCCGTGATGCCAAGCAGGTGGTGCAGTGGATCAGGACGCCGAAGACCTACTTCGGCCGCCTGTACGTCGCGGTGCGCGACGGCCGTGGAAAGCGTTTGCGCAACGACAACCCGCCCGGCTGGATGGACACGGAGCAGGGCCGGATCCTGTTCGGCGTCGACAAGTCGGGGTGGATCAGCCTGTCCGGGGCGGGGCCGCACGACATCGTGAACAAGGTGCAGCAGGTCGAGAAGGAACTGCGCAGCGGGCGCTGAGTACCTCTGTTGCATCCCACGTGTGAACAGTGACCAGGCGGTTGCCGGCGTCCCATCGGGAAGGCACATCAACGCGGATCCGTTCCGTTGGCCACATCGCCGTCAACACCCAGCTGCGAACCGGAAATCGCGCGCTGAACGATCCCTGCAGGGTGGCCGAGCATGTCGCAGCCGCGGAGATCGCGCGGCTGAAAGCGAGCTGAACAGCAGTGTGGCCGCCTCCCGAGAGAGGCGGCCACACCGTCAAGCGTTCGGGCTCAGGACGCGGGCCAGGAACGCCTTCGTCCGCTCGTGGTGCGGGTTGCCGATCACCTGGTCGGGTGGGCCGGCTTCCACGACGACGCCGCCGTCCATGAAGAGGACCTTGTCGGCCACTTCGCGGGCGAATTGCATTTCGTGGGTGACCACGACCATGGTCATGCCGTCCTTCGCCAGTTGGCGCATGACGCCCAGGACGTCGCCCACGAGTTCCGGGTCGAGGGCGGACGTGGGTTCGTCGAAGAGCATCAGCTTGGGCTGCATGGCGAGGGCGCGGGCGATGGCGACGCGCTGCTGCTGGCCGCCCGAGAGCTGGACCGGGTACGACAGCGCTTTGTCGCCGAGACCCACGCGGTCCAGCAGCTCAAGAGCGCGCGACCGGGCCTGCGCCTTGGGCTCGCGGCGGACCTGGACGGGTGCCTCCATGACGTTCTCGACCGCCGTCATGTGGGGGAAGAGGTTGAAGCGCTGGAACACCATGCCGATGTCCTTGCGCTGCAACGAAACTTCCTTCTCCCGCAGCTCGTGGAGCTTGTCTCCCCGTTGCTTGTAGCCGACCAGCACGCCGTCGACGTACAGGCGGCCGGCGTCGATCTTCTCCAGGTGGTTGATGCAGCGAAGAAGGGTGGACTTGCCGGAGCCCGACGGGCCGATCAGGCAGAGCACCTCGCGTTCGTGCACCTCGAGGTCGATGCCCTTCAGCACGTCCAGTGAACCGAAGCTCTTGCAGATCTTCTGCGCGGAAACGACTGGTGTCACGCGACACCTCCCGCGCCCTGGCCGCCGCCGCCCTGGCCGAATCGGAAGCCGAGCATTCGGGAGCTCCATTTGTTCTTGTCCGCAGTACCACGAGAAGTGCCACGCGCGAAGTGGCGCTCGATGAAGTACTGGATCACCGTCAGAATCGACGTCATGATCAAATACCAGATCACGGCCACGAGCAGCAGCGGAATCGTCTTGAAGTTCTGCGCGTAAATCGTCTGCACCGCGACCATCAGTTCGAAGTACCCGATCGCCACGACCAGCGAGGTCGTCTTGAGCATCGAGATCGTCTCGTTGCCCGTCGGCGGGATGATCACGCGCATCGCCTGCGGCAGGATGATGCGCCGCAACGTCGTGGTGCGCTTCATGCCCAAAGCCGACGCCGCTTCGAGCTGCCCCGAGTCGATCGACTGGATACCGCCACGCACGATTTCCGCCATGTACGCGGCTTCGTTGAGGCCGAGACCGAGCAGCGAAGCCGTGAACTGGTTGATCAGCGTGTTCGTGTCCCACGAAACGAACTCGGGCCCGAACGGGACACCGAGCCCGAGCCGCGGGTACGCGAACGCCAGGAAGTTCCAGAACACGAGCTGGGTGATCAGCGGGGTGCCGCGGAACAACCAGACGTAAATCCCCGCGGCACCCTTCATGAGCGGGTTCGGCGAAAGCCGCATCACAGCGAGCAGCACGCCTCCGACGATGCCGATGACCATCGCGATCCCCGTGAGGATCAGGGTGTTGGTCAGGCCTCGGAGCACCCGGTCGTTGAACAGGAAGTCCCAGACGACCGGCCACTGCAGGTTGGGGTTGGTGACGATGCTGCGGACGACGATGAACGCCAGGAACAGGATGATCACCCCGGCCACCCAGCGCCCGTAGTGGCGCACTGGGACGGCCTTGATGGGCGTGGTGTCGACCGGCGCCTCCACCTTCGGAGGCGCGTCGAAGTCACTGGACACGAGAACTACGTCCTATCTGCTGCCTCAGGACGCCGGGTTGATCTCCGACGTGGTCACCGCGCCCGCACCGGACAGGCCCCACTTGTCGAGGATCTTCTTGTACGTACCGTCGTCGATCAGCGCCTGCACGGCCTGCTGCACGGCCTTCGTGTAGTCGCCGCTGTCCTTCTTCAGGACGATGCCGTACGGAGCCGTGTCGTACGGCGCGCCGAGGACCTCGAGCTGCCCACCGGTCTGCTTCACGGCGTAGTCGATCACCGGGGAGTCGGCCAGCTCGCCCTGCACGCGCTTGGCGGTGAGCGCCAGGTTCACGTCGGTCTGGGCCTGCAGCTGGGTGACGTCGATGGCGGGCTTGCCGGCCTTGGTGCAGGCCTCGGAGCGGATCTGCAGGTCGTCGACCTGCGTGGTGCCCTTCTGGACGCCCATCTTCTTGCCGCAGAGGTCGTCGAGGTTCAGGCCGTCGGGGTTGCCCTTGAGGACGGCGAGCGAGGTGCCGGCCTTGTAGTAGCTGACCATGTCGACGGTCTGGAGCCGTTCGGGGTTGATGCTGAACGACGACATCGCGAGCTCGTACTTGCCGGCCTGGATGCCGGGGATGATGCCGTCGAACGCGGAGTTCTGGAACTCCATCTTCAGGCCGAGCTTCTGGCCGATCGCGGTGCCGAGGTCGACGTCGAAGCCGGTGATCTTGCCGTTCTCGTCCTGGAACTCGTTCGGCGGATAGCTCTGGTCCTGACCGACCAGGATCTTGCCGTCCGCCGTGATCGACGCCGGCACCATCGCCGCGAGCTTGTCGTCCTTGGCGACCGCCGGGATGTCCGACGAGCCTCCGGCTGCCGCCGAGGAAGGGCTGTTGCCGCTCCCCGCGTCGCCGGCGCCACTTCCGCCCGCGCCGCAGGCCACGGTCAGGCCGACCAGCGCGAAAGCCGGGAGAAGGGCGAGTGCCTTCATCTGGTGTCCTCGGGCCACTTCGTCACTCCTCGTAGTTCTCAACTGTCGAGAGCACGCATATTGCCACTCGCCAGTGGGTATGCACAGCACCTGTACGTTACGGCGCCGTTTCACACTGAGCAGCGGTGACTCCCGGTATCACCGAATACGCTGCGAGTGTGTGGTTCATACCACACCTGGTCTACAGTGGACGAGGAAAGATCACACCGCGCGGCGAGCGCGGGAAACCACCAACATCCGCAGCAGGTAGCCGCGACCCACCGCCGCAGCGGCATCGCCCGGCTCGGGAGACGCACCGCGCGGGCGCCACGGCCACGGGCAGCAGCCGACGCCGTTCACCCGATAGAGCAGGGCCCCGGCGCCGAACCGCCGGGGCCCCTTCACGACAACTCAGCTGCGAGCGTGCGCGTCCAGCACGTGCGCGACAGCTTCGGTCACCTGCTGCGCGTAGTCCAGGTTCAGCCACTCGTCGGGCACGTGGATGTTCGAGTCGGCGCCGCACGCGCCCGTGACGACGAACTGCGCGCGCGGGTACTTCTCGCCGAGAAGCCCCATGAACGGGATCGACCCGCCCATGCCGGCGGCGCGGTGGGGGCGGCCGAAGACCTCGTCGCTGACGCGGCGCAGCGCGGCGGTGAGCCACGGGGCTTCCTCCGGCGCGTTCCAGCCGTTCTCGGCCTGCGCGTCGTCGTGGATGGTCACCGAAGCGCCGTACGGGACGTCGGTGGT
This sequence comes from Amycolatopsis sp. NPDC051903, assembly GCF_044452505.1. Taxonomy (NCBI): domain Bacteria; kingdom Bacillati; phylum Actinomycetota; class Actinomycetes; order Pseudonocardiales; family Pseudonocardiaceae; genus Amycolatopsis; species Amycolatopsis sp. NPDC051903. Next base: position 591,391 of record NZ_JBITBT010000003.1, read on the forward strand.
CAGCGCGCGCTTGACGGCCTCCAGCGCCGGCGCGGCCTCGGCCGTCGGGGGCAGGCGGAAGCTCAGCGTGAGCGTGGTGCTCTGGCGCAGCACGTTGCCGGCGTCGGCGGGCAGCGGGAAACCGTCCGCGCCGATGATCGACAGCGTGGGGCGCCAGTAGTTGTTGAGCAGCAGCTCGAGCGCGTCTTCCGACATCGTCCGGCCGCCACTGACCAGCGGGAACGCGGTGCGCAGGGCCTCGGGCGCCACCTCGGCCACGGCCTCGATCTCCGCCAGCCGGCTCTCGGGCACCTCGACGTTGAGCTCGGCGAGCTTGATCGCGCCCGTCTCGCCGCTCTCGATGCGCTCGATCAGCTGCCGCAGCACCCGGAACGACGAAGCGACCACGCCGCTGGCCAGGCCGGAGTGCTGCGCCGTCGCGAGCAGCTGCACCGTGACGGTCAGGTGCAGCATGCCGCGCAGGCTCGTGGTGAGCCACAGGCGCTCGTAGTCCATGCCGCCCGCGTCGAGGCAGACGACGAGGCCGATCTCGCCGAGGCGTTCGCTGAGGTGCTCGACGTACGCGGGCAGGTCGGGGCTGCCCGATTCCTCGCCCGTCTCCAGCAGCACCACGGTGCGCGCGTGTTCGCCGCCTCCCGCGCGCACGGCTTCCAGCGCGGCGACGGCCGCGTAGCCGGAGTAGCCGTCGTCGACGGAGCCGCGGCCGTAGAGGCGGCCGTCGCGGATCACCGGCGTCCACGGGCCCAGCCCCTCGGACCAGCCGCCGACCGGCGGCTGCTTGTCGAGGTGGCCGTACATCAGCACGGTCGGCTTGTCCGCGGCGCCCGCGGTGGCGGGCACCTCGACGAACAGCAGCGGCGAACGGCCCTCGAGCCGCACGACCTCCAGCGTCACGCCCGGCAGATCACGCCCGGCGATCCACGACTTCACGTGCTCGACGGCTGCGTCGAGGTGGCCGCTCGCGGCCCAGTCCGCGTCGAACGCCGGGGACAACGCCGGGATCGCGACGAGACCGGACAGGCTCGGCACGACGTCGTTGATCCACGTCGAGACCACGGTTTCACGTACGGATTTCTGTTCCACGCCGGCCATCCTGCCACGGTGACCGACGTCACGACCGCGTCCGAGTTCGTGAAACCCGACACCCGGACGCGCCCGGTGCCCCCGCGGTGACGCCTGGTGGGCACCGGTGCGGAATCCCGATCATCGTCCGTCCCATACTCGGGTTTCCAAGCGTTTTGCCTGTTCAGGCGGGTCTTTCTCAGCAACAAATCAGCATCCGCGGCTCACCATCGCGGGAGCCTTCGTGCCAGGATGGCGGCGAGAACCGTCAACGCCGACGGTGGCTTGGGGCCCCGCATCCGGGGCAACAGTCCCCGCCGGTGCAGTCGCTGTGGCCGCCACACGCGCCCACCGCGGCACCGACACCGAGGAGATGCAGCGCATGCCGTCCGAACAGTGGACGCACCCCGAACCTGGAGACGGGCCCGCCGCCGTAGCGGCCAAGCCCTCACCCGAGCAGGTGATCGCGGGGTTGCGAGCAACGAGCGAAGGTGGCGCTGAGCTGACTCAGCTGCTCACCCCCGAAGGGCAGCGGGTTCCGTCGCCCCGGTTCGACAAGTACGTCGAGGACGTCGACGACGAAGCCCTGCGGAACCTCTACCGCGACATGGTGCTGGTGCGCCGCGCCGACCGCGAGGCCAACGCGATGCAGCGCCAGGGCCAGCTGGGCATCTGGGTGCCGCTGCTGGGCCAGGAGGCCGCGCAGATCGGCTCCGGCCGCGCGCTGAAGCCCACGGACATGGCGTTTCCGAGCTACCGCGAGCACGGCGTCGCGTACACGCGGGGCGTGGATCTGCGCAAGCTGCTCGGCATCTTCCGGTGCACGGACCACGGCGGCTGGGACTTCAGCGGAACCCGCTTCCACCCGTACACGATCGTCATCGGCAACCAGGTCCTCAACGCCACGGGCTACGCCATGGGGCAGAAGTTCGAGGGCAAGGTCGGCGACGACGACGGCGAAGCCACGATCGTCTACTTCGGTGATGGCGCGACCTCGCAGGGTGACGTGCACGAGGGTTTCGTGTGGTCGGCGGTCTACGACGCGCCGCTCGTCTTCTTCTGCCAGAACAACCAGTGGGCCATCTCGGAGCCGACCGAACGCCAGTCGCGCCTGCCGCTGTACCAGCGCGCCCGCGGCTACGGCTTCCCCGGCATCCGCGTCGACGGCAACGACGTGCTCGCCTGCCTCGCCGTCACGCGCTGGGCGCTCGAGGAGTGCCGCCACGGCAACGGGCCCGTGCTGATCGAGGCGTTCACGTACCGGATGGACGCCCACACCACCACCGACGACCCCACCCGCTACCGGCTGTCGGACGAGCTGGAGGAGTGGAAGCTCAAGGACCCGATCGAGCGCGTGCGCGCCCACCTCGCGCGCGGCGGCGGGGCGAACCAGCAGTTCTTCGACGAGGTGCAGGCCGAAGCCGACGAGTTCGCGGCCCAGCTGCGCGAGTACACGTTCAACATGCCGGAGCCGCCGCCCGAGCGGATCTTCGCGAACGTCTACGCGGAACCGTCTCCGGCCCTCGACGCGGAGCGGGAACAGTTCCTGTCCTACTTGGACGGTTTCGCGACGGCGGGTGAGCACTGATGGCCGACTTGCAGAAGCTCACGATCGGCAAGGCGCTCAACCTCGGCCTGCGCCGCGCGATGGAAGCGGACCCGAAGGTCCTGATCATGGGTGAGGACGTCGGCAAGCTCGGCGGCGTCTTCCGCATCACCGACGGCCTGCAGAAGGACTTCGGCGAGCAGCGCGTGCTCGACACGCCGCTGGCCGAGTCGGGCATCATCGGCACGGCCGTGGGCCTGGCCGTGCGCGGGTTCCGGCCCGTGTGCGAGATCCAGTTCGAGGGCTTCATCTTCCCCGGGTTCGACCAGATCTCGTCGCAGCTGGCGAAGTTGCACTACCGCACGCAGGGCAAGATCAAGATGCCCGTGGTGATCCGCGTGCCGTTCGGCGGCGGGATCGGTGCGGTGGAGCACCACTCGGAGTCGCCCGAATCGCTGTTCTCGCACATCGCCGGCCTGAAGGTCGTCTCGGTGTCCAACGCGCTCGACGCGTACTGGGGCATCCAGGAGGCCATCCGCTCCGACGACCCGATCCTCTTCTTCGAGCCCAAGAAGCTGTACCACTCGGGCGCGCTGAAGGTGGAGGTCGACACCGAGACGTCGCCGGGCCGCGTGTTCGGTTCGCACGTGGTGCGCGAGGGGACCACCGCGACCGTCGTCGCCTACGGTCCGTCGGTGAAGGTCGCGCTCGACGCCGCCGCGGCGGCCGCGGACGAGGGCCACTCGCTCGAGGTCATCGACCTGCGCACGCTCTCGCCGCTCGACCTCGGGCCGGTGTTCGAGTCGGTGCGCAAGACGGGCCGGCTGATCGCCGTGAGCGAGGCGCCGTCGGAGTCGTCGCTGACGTCGGAGATCGCGGCCCGGGTCCAGCAGGAGTGCTTCTACTCGCTGGAGGCCCCCGTACTGCGCGTGACCGGGTTCGACACGCCGTACCCGCCGGCCAAGCTCGAGGAGCACTACCTCCCCGACCTGGACCGGGTGCTGCACGCCGTCGACCGTTCACTCGCCTGGTAAGGGGGAAACACGCAGACATGCCCGAGTACAAGCAATTCCCCCTGTCGGACACAGCGGAGGGGCTGACCGAGGCCGACATCATCGCCTGGCACGTGAAGCCGGGCGACGAGGTCACGGTCAACCAGATCGTCGTCGAGGTCGAGACGGCCAAGGCCGCCGTCGAGCTGCCGATCCCGTGGGCCGGGGTGATCACCGAACTGCACGCGGAGCCGGGACAGACCGTCGAGGTCGGGGCGCCGTTGCTGACGGTGGACGTGGATCCGGGCGGCAAGGCCGCGCCCGCGCCCGCCGCCGCGCCGGCCGCGGAAGCGCCGGCCGAAGAGGAGATGAAGCCGCTCGTCGGGTACGGCTCGAAGGCCGTGGTGACGAAACGGCGGGCGCGCAAGGGTTCCGCGCCGTCGGCACCGTCCACTCCGGAACCGGTGGTGGCTGCCGTCGTTCCGGCTCCGGCTCCCGTCGTCGAGGAGCCGCGGGGCGGGTACGTACCGCTGGCCAAGCCGCCGGTGCGCAAGCTCGCCAAGGACCTCGGCGTCGACCTGCGCGCCCTCACCGGCACGGCTGACGGCGGCGTCATCACGCGCGAAGACGTCGAACGCGCGGCCAACGGTTCAGCCCCGGCGGTGCCCGCGGTATCCACTGTGGACACCGGTTACGACCCCACGACGCGCGAACGCCGCGTGCCGATCAAGGGCGTCCGCAAGGCCACGGCGGCCGCGATGGTGCAGAGCGCGTACACGGCACCGCACGTCACGGAGTTCCTCACCGTCGACGTCACGCCGATGATGGAGCTGCGCGAAAAGCTCAAGACCTCACGCGAGTTCCGCGGTGTGAAGCTGACGCCGCTCGCGTTCGCCGCCAAGGCCGTGTGCCTCGCGGCGAAGCGCACGCCGGACGTCAACGCCGTGTGGGACGAGGCGGCGCAGGAGATCGTGTACAAGGACTACGTGCACCTGGGCATCGCCGCCGCGACGCCGCGCGGGCTCGTGGTCCCGAAGATCTTCGACGCCGACGCGAAGTCGCTCAAGGAGCTGGCGCTCGCGCTGACCGAGCTGACCGACGTCGCGCGCGAGGGCAAGACGACCCCCGCGGCGATGCTGAACGGCACGTTCACGATCACGAACGTCGGCGTCTTCGGCGTCGACACCGGCACGCCCATCATCAACCCGGGCGAGTCGGCGATCCTGGCGGTCGGCGCCATCCGCGACACCCCCTGGGTCGTGGACGGCGAGATCAAGGTCCGCAAGGTGCTGCAGCTGTCGCTGAGCTTCGACCACCGCGTCGTCGACGGCCAGCAGGGCTCGGAGTTCCTCGCCGACGTCGGCGCGCTGCTCGCCGACCCGGCGGTCGCGATCACGTACTGAGCCGCCCCGGTTGCGGCCCGGTTCGCCCGGGCCGCAACCGGTCTAGCGCTTGAACAGGCGCCGCAGGAAACCCGCCCGGTGCGGGGTTTCGAGCGGCGGCGGGGTGCGCCGGCGAGCGGTGATCTCGCCGAGCAGCCGGTCGAGCTCCCGCTGGTAGTCCGACAGCAGCGCCTTCACGAGTTCGTCGCGCACGGCCGGGTCGAAGTCCGCGTACTGCGTGAACGCGGCTTCCTTGTACCGCTGTGCCGAGACGAAGAACAGGTCCCGGTCCGACGCGGTGATGAGCCCTTCGGCGAGCAACTGCCGCAGGCGCAGCGCCGCCGGCCGTTCGATCACCGTCTGCACGAGTGCCTCCAAGTCCTGCGCCACGTCACCGCCGCCGATCGCGTCGGTCCTGCTCGATCTCCGCCTCCGCGCGCAACTCCGCGACGCTGAGCGCGACGCGCAGGTCTTGCCGCGCGGCCACGACCTTGCGGTGCGCCGTGGCGGCGAGCTCCACCGCTTTCCCGCGCCCGCGCTCGACCGCCGATTCGGTCCGTCTGACGAGCTCCGACATCAGTTCCCCCTAGCTCCGGAAGATCCGGGACAGTTCGCGCTCCAGCTCCGCGCGCAGCGTCGCGTCGAGCAGCGCCTTCACCTGCGGGTCCCAGTGCGGGTCGGCCCGCAGCCGCGTGAGGTGCGTGCTGAACCGCGCGGCGGTGACCTCGAACAGCCGGATGCGGGTCTCCGTCCGCTCGCCTTGCAGCTGCACCCGCAGCTCGGACCACGCCCGGCCCAGGACGAGCACCACCGAGCGCACCAGCGTGAGCGTCGGGAAGCCGAGGGCGTGGATGACCGCGTTGACCACCACCTCGGCCAGGTCCGCGCTGCCCGACGGCACGTCGCCGTGCGTGCTCTGAATCTCGAACGGCACTTTCCGGCCGCCCGGCACCAACTCGTAGTCCGCCACCACTCACCCGTCCGTATCAGAAGAACGCGGAACCGATCGCCAAGAGCACCAACGTCGAACCCAGCGTCACCAACGTCACCGCGAACCCTTGGAGAAAACCGCTCACCACGAATCCGACGACCACGTCGACGAGGAACAGATCCACCTTGCTGTCGAAGTCACCACGACGCGCTTTGCGTTGCCTGCTCAGCAAACCCGTGATGGGCACGGCGAGCAGCCGCCGCACCGTCCGGCCTGCGCCGGACGCACCCTTCAGCGAATCGAACGCACCGACCAGCAACCATTTCAGCAGCGGAACGACGAGGAACTTCGCGATTCCCAACCCGAACAACAACCACCAGAGCGCGAGCAGGCACTCACCCACCACGGCCAACACCGGAACCAGTTTATTCGCGCGAACTCGCCGATTCTCTCGGCTCGAGGACGAAAAAAGGCCGAGGTCCGATTCATCCTTGGTACGAGTGCCCGCGGACGCGCGCGTTGCCGAGGTAAGCGGAGATCTCCTCGGCGACGGTCGAGCGCTGCTCGGCGCCGTACTTGCGCAGGATGTTGCCCACGTGCGTCTTCACCGTCGACAGGCCGATGTGCAACCGCGCGGCGATCTCGTCGTTGCGCAGGCCCTGGCCCACGAGCTCGGCGACGTCGCGCTCGCGCGGGCTGAGCGAGGCGAAGCGCGCGGCGGCTTCGCGGTAGCCGGCGAACTCGATCTCCGCCGACTCGATCTGCAGCCGCTCGCACTCGCGCACCAGGTCACGGGCTCGCGCACCGAGCCGGTGCCCTTCCGCTTCGAGCGCCGCGGCGAGCTCGGCGGCGGTCTTGCGCACAACGGCCACGCGCTCCACGACGAGCTCTGACACCGACCGCGACAGCACCCGTTCGGCGGCCGGGCGGTGGCCGTCGTCGAGCCGGGCGAGGAACGCGCGATCTTCCTCTTCGGCGGAGAGCACCCGCGCGACGACCTCGGCGAGCCACTCGAGCGCGGCCAGCTCGGCGTCGCCGTAGCTTTCGGGGGTGTAGGTCTGGACCGAGACAACGCCGATCACCTCGGCGGTGTGGGTGCGGCGCATCGGGACCACGAGCGCGTCGGCCGAGCGCCGTTCCGTGTCGCCCCAGGGGATCCCGCGGTTGAGCACGGCACCGCCGTCTTCGCGGTAGGCGTAGGAGCGGTTGTGCGCGAGGACCCAGCCGGTCGGGCCGTCCGGGTTGAGGGGCCGGATCCCCGGCAGCGCGTACTCGGTGCCGTCGTACTGGTAGGCGTAGAGCACGTGGCCCGCGTCGCGGAACAGCGCGACGAAGAACGCGTCGAGCGGCAGCACCCCGCCGACGACTTCGCGCAGCCGGTCGTACAGCGCGTGGTGCCCCTTGCCGGCCTGCGCGGACAGGGTTTCGCGCCCCTCGCGGAGCAGGCGCGTCGTGCGCTCGTCGAACGTGAAGCCGCGCACCAGCGCTCCTCGGGTCGGCGGATGTGCGTTCCCTGAGTCGACGCCGGATCGCGTTGCGTTACCGAGTTGACGGAGTGAGCACTCACTCCGTACCTTGGCGAGCATGGAGACGAGGAAACGAGCGCCGGGGATGGCACCCGACGACCGCCGCCGGATGATCGTGCGCGCGGTGCTCCCGCTGGTCGTGGAACACGGCCGGGGGGTCACCACCGCGCAGATCGCCCGGGCGGCCGGCATCGGCGAGGGCACCATCTTCCGCGTGTTCCAGGACAAGGACGAGCTGTTCGACGCGTGCGTGGAAGCCGCGCTCGACCCGGGGGAGGCCCTGGAGATGATCGGGGAGATCCCGGCCGAGCTGCCGTTGGAGAGACGGCTGCTGGAAGCCGTCGAGGCGCTGACCGCGCACCTGCAGCGGATGGGTGCCGTGATGGCCGCGACCCTGAAGGGACGGTTGCGCGCGGAGGAGGCGCGCAGCCGCAAGTCGGTCAGCGGTGACAGCCGGCGCGAGTCGTTCGACGCGATGCAGCGCGCGATCCGGGAGCTGTTCGTGCCGGACGCCGACCGGCTGCGACTGCCCGTGGACAAAGCCGCGTCGCTGTTCCTGACCATGCTGTTCGCGCAGAGCCGGCCGGTGCCCGGTTCGCCGGAGCCCGCCGAGATGATCGACGTCTTCCTGCACGGCGCGGTGCGCGCGTGATCCCAGGCGGTCGAGAAGGTGCCGTGCGGATGTTCGGCGGACGGGGTCGCGGGCGCCCGCCGCAGACCGTGCCGGACAGCGGGCTCACCGGTCCCGTCGACATCCCGGAGGCGCCGCAGCCGGAGCAGCCCAAGGACCTGAAGTCGCGGCTGGGCCGGATGAAGACGTCGGTGGCCGGCACCGTGCGCGGCCTGCCGAAGGTGGCGCGGCTGACGTGGGAGGCCAGCCCGACGCTGACGATCCTGCTCGCGCTGGTCACGCTGCTGTCCGGCTTGCTGCCGACGGCGACGGCGTACATCGCGAAGATCCTGCTCGACTCCGTGGTCGCGGCGATCCAGCACCGCGGCTCGACGGGTGACATCGTGCGGATCACGCTGCTGCAGTTCGGCGTGCTGGCGGCGACGGCGATCAGCAGCGCGATCACGTCGGTCGCGCAGACGCTGCTGCAGGAGCGGATGTCGCTGACCATCCGCCACCGCGTGATGGACCACTCGAGCAAGCTGCAGCTGGCGTACTTCGAGGGCTCGACGTCGTACGACATGCTGCGCCAGGCGGCGCAGGAAGCGCCGACGCGGCCGTTGTCCATGATGAACTCGGCGCTCGGGCTGGTGCGCACGGCGATCACGTTCGCCAGCATGATCGCGCTGCTGGTGTCGATCAGCCCGCTGCTGGCGTTGGTGGCGCTGCTCGCGCCGATCCCGGCGTTCATCTCGCAGTCGAAGTACGGGTCGCGGGCGTTCTGGCTGACGTTCCTGATGTCGCCGATCAAGCGGCGGATGGACTACCTGTCTTCGCTGGTCACCACCGACACGTACGCGAAGGAGACCAAGCTCTACGGACTCGGGCCGTACTTCGTCGACCGGTTCCGGAAGCTGGGCGTGGTGTCGTACGAGCGGCAGCGGCGGCTGACGGTGAAGCGCAACGTGAGCTCGACGTCGTGGGGACTCCTCTCCACGCTGGCGGGTTCGGCGATCGCGTTGTACATCGCGCTGCAGGCCGTCGGCGGGCACCTGACGCTGGGCGACCTCGCGCTGTACACGGCGGCGGCGACATCCGTGCAGACGTCGGTGTCGGGGCTGTTCACGGCGTTTTCGGGGATGTACGAGAACAACCTGTACCTGGACACGCTGTACCGGTTCCTCGACACGCGGCCGGAGATCACGGCTCCCACGGCACCGCGGCGGTTGCCGTCCACTGTGGAGGGACACATCCGGTTCGAGTCGGTGAGCTTCACGTACCCGGGCACGGAGGAACCGGCGCTGGACAGCGTGAGCTTCGAGATCCAGCCGGGCGAGACGGTGGCCGTGGTCGGGCGCAACGGGGCCGGCAAGTCGACGCTGTTCAAGCTGCTGTGCCGGCTGTACGACCCAACTGGCGGGCGGATCCTGCTGGACGGCGTGGACATCCGCTCGTACGACCCGGATGAGCTGCGCACGCAGATCAGCGCGATGTTCCAGGACTACGTGACCTACCAGGGCACGGCGGCCGAGAACATCGGCCTCGGTGACGTGCAGCGACTGGAGGACCGGTCGCACATCGTCGACTCGGCCCGCCGCGCCGGTGCCGACGAACGCATCCAGCGGCTGCCGTCGGGGTACGACTCGCCGCTGGGGCGGTGGTTCGACCAAGGCGTGTCGCTCTCGGGTGGGGAGTGGCAGAAGATCGCGCTGGCCCGCGCGTTCCAGCGGGAGGCGCCCATCCTGATCCTCGACGAGCCGACCTCGGCCCTCGACGCCCAGGCCGAGCACGACCTGTTCGCCCGGCTGCGGTCGCTGGCGTCCGGGCGCACGACGCTGTACATCTCGCACCGCTTCTCGACCGTCCGGCAGGCCGAGCGCATCCTGTTGCTGGACCACGGGAAGGTCGCGGAGTACGGCACGCACGACGAGCTCATGGCTGCGGGCGGCGGGTACGCGGAGCTGTTCACGCTGCAGGCGCAGGCCTACCTGGACTGACGAACTGGCAGCGATTCGCTAGCTTGGGCACTGTCGTCAGGGGGCTGTGTCGCGATGCTGGTATCCACCCACGACCTCACCGTCGAGGTCGGTGCTGCGGCGCTGTTCTCCGGTCTGGACCTGGCCGTGGACGCCGGCGAGTGCCTCGTCGTCACGGGGGCGAACGGCGCCGGGAAGTCGACGCTGCTGCGGTGCCTGTACGGGTTGCAACAACCGTCGTCCGGCACGGTGTCGGTGTGCGGCGCCGCGCCGGACGAACGTTCGGCCGCGTTCCGGCGGCGGGTCTCGGTGGTGCTGGACGATTCGGCGTTGTTCGAGGAGCTCACCGCGCGGCAGCACCTGGACCTGCTGGGGCGGTCGTTCGGAGTCGCTCTTCCGGTGCCTGCCGTGTCGTGGGCCGACGTTCCTGCCGGTGACCTGTCCGCCGGCCAGCGCCGCCGGCTGTTGCTGCACGCCGCGGTCGCCCGGCCGCATTCGGTGCTGGTGCTGGACGAACCGGAACGCGCCCTGGACGCCGACGGCCTTTCGTGGCTGACGACGCTGGTCGCGCAGAGCCGTTCGTCGGGGGCGGCGGTCGTGGTGGCCAGTCACCACCGGCCGCTCGCTACCACCGTCGCCGACTACGTGGTCGACCTGTGAAGCGCCCCGATCTGTGGCTGTGCGTGTTCGTCGTGGCCGGGGTGCTGGGGTCGCCCCTGTACAACACGGCGCTGGTCCGGGCGCAGCTCATCGGTGACGCGCCGGTGGGGCCGCTCGGCAGCGTCGCCGTCCTGTGCGCCGGGCTGGCGCTCGCGTGGCGCGCGACCCTGCGCCGTGGCCACCTCTGGGCCGACCCCGCCGCCCTGACCTGGTCCGACTTCGACGGCCGACGCCCGGCGGTGCTGTCGCGCCGGCTGGTCTTCGGCTGGGGCGCGCGGTTCGCCGTAGCGGGGTACTTCTTCGTCGTCGCCGGGGTGCTCATCGGGTTCCCGCCGGGTGTGGTTGGACCGCTCGCGCTGTACGTCGGGGTTGCGGTGCTGGCGCTCGTCATGGCGCGCCGCCGGCCCTTCCCCGGGGAATCGCTGCTGCCCCTCGTCCCGGCCGTCCTGGGGGTGGTCTCGGACGCTCCACTGTGGATCTTCGCGGTGGCGGCTTTCGTTGCCGCCGCTGGGTTGGCGTGGGCACCGCCGTTGGCGCAGACGGCGGGCCGCGCGACGCTCGTCCACCACTTCCGCGAACGCCTGGTGCGCCGCACGTCCACCGCGTTCCTCGACGTGTGGGCCCTGCTCCCCGCCGGCCGCCGCGTGCCGTGGCAGCGCGCGTTCGCCGGGCGGTTCGTCGTGCTTCGGTACGTGTTGGTCGGGGTGCTGGCTCGCCGCCACGCGTTGGGGTTGCCGGTGTTCCTCGGTCTCGCCGTCACCGCTGCGCACGCGACGTTCCCGGCTGTCACGTCCGTCTGGCTCCTCGGGCTCGGCGCGTACCTGGCGCTGCTGCCCTTCGCCGCTCCGGTCGCCCAGCTGCACCGGGTCCCGGGCCTGCGGCGTTGGCTTGATGCGTCCGAAACCCGCCTCCGGCTCACCACGGCCCTGGTGCTGACGGTGCTCGGGGCCGGCTGGACGTCGGTGGTGTGGCTGCTGGGCGTCCCGGTGACGTTCGGTTCCGTGGTCGCCGTGCTGGTCGCCGGCTACGCGGTGGTCCGCACCGTCAGCCGAGGGCCCCTCGACTTCTCGGTCATGGGCCTCGTCCTCTACGAAGGCGTTCTCATCCCGGCCGGGTTGGTGCGGCAACTCGCCCACGGGCCCGACCTGCTGCTCGTCGGCCTTTTCGTCTGCGGATTTCTCCCGCCGCTCTGGTGACGCCCCTCCTGTCCGGTTCGGCTCCTCATCGGCGACTTTGCCTGTGGTTTCCTCACCGCCGCAGTGAGCCACCTCGCCCAGATCTGCTCCTCGTCGACGCCGTCGTCTCCTCACCGCCGCGGTGAGCCACTCCACCCAGATCTGCCCCTCATCGGCGACTTCGCCTTGGTTTCCACACCGCCGCAGTGAGCCACCCCGCTCAAATCTGCCCTCATCGACGTCGTCGTCTCCGGTGTCCTCACCGCCGCGGTGAGGAGCTTTAGGCTGAGTTCCGTGCGTCGTGTCCTCGTCCTCGGCAACTCCGGCAGCGGCAAGTCCACGCTCGCCCGGCGGCTCGCCGCGCTGCTCGACGTCCCCGTCACCCACCTCGACCACCTCTACTGGCGGCCCGGCTGGGTCCCGGCTCCGCCCGACGAGTTCCGCGCCGCGCAGTCCACCGCCCTCACCACCGACGGCTGGGTCGTCGACGGCAACTACAGCTCCACCTTCGACCTGCGCCTGCCACTGGCCGACACCGTCGTCTTCCTCGACGTGCCCCGCACCACCAGCCTCCGCCGCGTCACCCTCCGCCACCTGCGCGAACGCGGCCGCGACACCCAAGCACCCGGCTGCGTCTCCAAGCTCGACCTCGACTTCGCGACGTGGATCTGGCACTGGCCGCGCACCCACCGGGCCGTGTTGCTGGCCCGCCTCGCCGCCGAGGCTCCGCAGGCCGCCCAGTACCTGCTCCGCACCCGCCCGGAGATCGAGGCCTTCCTGCGGGCGGTCTGAGTGCGCTCGTTCACGGCCGGGAGAATTTCGGACACCTCGTTCGTTCACCTGGTATGGCTGTCGCGTTCCTGCTCTACGTCATCGCCGAGTTCGCCGCGATCTGGGCCGTGGGCTCGCTGGTCGGCGTCCTCGGCACGATCGCCCTGCTCCTGGCGGGCGCGTTCGTGGGCTCCTGGCTCGCCCGCCGCGAAGGCGGCAAGGCGATGCGCGCGTTCGTCTCCAAGGCCCAATCCGGGGCCCCCGCGGAGAAAGAACTGACCGACGGCATGCTCATCGCGCTGGGCGGGGTCCTGATCATGGTGCCGGGCTTCGTCAGCGACCTGCTCGGTCTGTTCGTGCTGCTCCCGCCCACGCGCGCCCTGGCCCGCCGCTTCTGGCTCCGCCGGGCCGAGAAGCGCGCCATCAAATTCGCCAACGCCCGCCGCGGCCCCGTCATGGTGGTCGACAGCGAGGTCGTGGCGGAGGATCCCCGGCCGACCCAGCACCAGGTGATCGAGGGGCGCATCGTCGAGGGCTAAGACTTCCCCCGCGCCTCGCGGTGATGGGCGAGGTACTTGTCGTCGACGTGGTGGTCTTGGTGCTCGCGCAGCTTCGGTGCGGGCTTGTTGTTCAAGACGGCCGGCTTGCCGTTGAGCAGAAGTGATCGATCCTTCTCCACGATCAAGGCGCCGGAGTCGAACAGCACGTGGCAGTTGGGGCAGAGGCACAGCATGTTCTCGACGACGTCCGGACCTCGGTGCAGCCCGCCCAACGCCTGGATGTGCGCGCCCTCTGAGTAACCCCGGTCGCCCGTGACAACCAGCTTGATGCCGCACATCTGGCAGGTGTGGTCGTACAAGGTTTTGACTCGCTCGGCGACCTCCGTCGAACGAATGATGCGCTGCACGTTGCTGGAGCGGCGCCCGGGCTCAAAATTGCCGATCGGCAGGTCGGGGTGGTGTTCCTCAGCGGAAACCTCGACTTCAACAGGCGCATACGTGGCGTCGATCGCCTTGTCGATCTTCACCATCTCGAAGCGGCAGACTTTGAACTCCCCGCCCGTGGGGTAGACCAGCATCGACTCCTCGACGCGGAACAAGCCGCCGTAGCGATAGACCTTGCCCACCTTTCGGATGACCCGGACTGCCAGCCCTTGGATCCTGCTGGTTTCCAATGCCGCATTGCCCGGAGAGTCGAAGCGCTGATGGGCTATTTGCCTGCGCGTTGCGGGATCCCGACCGCCATGGCCGGTGTAGAGGAGCCACGACCCCTCGTCAACATCGTCGGGATAACCGCCCGACACCACGATGGACTCCGCCCCGGTATCGCCGGTGCCCACAATGCCTGCCTGCAATGCCCGATGAACACCGGCCTCGTAGGCCTCGCGACGACTCGCGAAGGTGGACTTCTCGTCGATACCAGCGATCTCACCGAGCATGTGATCACTCTAGGACGACGCGCCGACACTTTCGGAGCGCTGACTCAGTCCCCCGTGGGCTTAGGGATGTCGAAGTAGCTCGAAAACCGCACCGCCGGCGCGTATTCGCCCTTCACCTTCACCCGGCCCGTCGCGAACATCGCCGCGGGGGCCGACGTGCCGGTGGCCAGGCGGATGAAGTCGTCGACCGAGAGGGTGAGGGTGGTGTCCGGGGTGCGGGACAGGTGGGTGCTCGAGACGCACGCGCCGTCTTCGATGACGGTTTGGAAGCGGTCGTAGCCGTCGTGGCCGGCGCCGCCGGGGAAGCGCCAGGCGACGACGAAGTCGATGTGGCGGGCGCGGTCCGGGCGGAAGAGCTCGGACATGCGGCGGAAGATCTCGTCCAGGAACACCGCGCGCAGTTCGGGGTGGTCGGCGAGGGCTTTGAGCTGGTCGCGGGACGCGCGGTGGACGACGTCGACCAGGGCCTGCGTGGTGAGGGAGCTCAGGTCGATACCGGCGCCGGCGGTGCCGAGCATGTGGAGGGTTTCGAGCACCTGCACGAACTGCGCGGGCGACAGCTTGCCGACGCGCAGTTCTCGCGCGAAGCCGTTGACGACGTGCCCGTCGGAGTCGTGCGACACGGGACCAGAGCCTAGCCGGGCTTCGGGAGGTCGAAGTAGCCGATCAGCCCGGCCGCGAACGCGAGGTCGCCCTTGACCTTGATCTTGCCGGTCACGAACAGCACGGCGGGTGTGGCCTGGTGGGTGATGAGGCGGAAGAAGTCCACCAGGGCCAGGGTGATCGTGACGCGCGGGCGGGCGTCGCCGACGACGCGGGACACCGTGCACGAGCCGCCGGAGATCTCCGTCGAGTAGCGGTCGTAGCCGCCCTCGCCGGTGCCGCCGGTGAGGCGCCAGTGCACGACCGCGTGCAACGACCGGGCCCGGTCGACGCGCAGGTGCGAGCCCATGCGGGAGAAGATCTCGTCGAGGACCTGCTCGCGCAGCGGCGCCGACGCGACCACCGCTTCCAGCTGCGCCCGCGACGCGCGCGAGACCAGCGTGGCGAAGCGCGTCGGGTCCACCTTGGCCAGGGAGAAGGCCGGGGTTTCGGCGGACAGCCGGACGAGCGTTTCGAGCAGGCGGCGGAAGTCGTCGCGGCCCAGATCGCGGGGGTCGACGGCGTCGGCAACGGCGTTGACGTCGAGGCCGGCCAGGTCGACGCGGTCGAGGGCGTCGAGCAGCGCGGTGCCGCGCAAGCCGGCCAGAGCTGAACCGTCGGCCATTCCGGGGCCCCTTCCGTGATCTTCCAGCAAAGGCTACCCATGAGTAGGTAAGCGGGCAAGCACGCGCCGACCACGGCGGCAGGTACCGTTTCCTGCTGGCGAAAGGGAGGTCGGAGTGCCCGACGATGATCAGCGCCCGCCCGAGCGGGCCCGGCGCCTGCCGCGCGCGGTGCGCGAGCGGCAGATCCTGGACGCCGCGGTGCAGGTGTTCTCCCGCCACGGCTACCACTCGGCGTCGATGGACGAGATCTCCGACGTCGCCGGCGTCTCGAAGCCGATGATCTACACCTACCTCGGCTCCAAGGAAGACCTGTTCGGCAAGAGCATCCAGCGCGAGGCGACGCGCCTGCTCGAGGCCATCCAGGCCGGCGTGCAGCCCGACCTGCCGCCGGACATGCAGCTCTGGCACGGGCTGCGCTCGTTCTACCGCTTCGTCGCCGAGTACCGCGAGTCGTGGACGGTGCTGCACCGCCAGGCGCTGACGGTCGGCGGCGCGTTCGCCGCCGAGATCACCGCGATGCGCGGGCGCGCGATCGAGCTCGTCGCCGCGCTCGTGGTGTCCGCGGGCACGCGCAAGGGCCTCGGCGAACAGGCCGAGTTCTCGGGCGCCGGCCTGTCCGCCGCGCTGGTCGGCGCCGCCGAATCCCTCGCCGATTGGGCGCTGGACCACCCCGAGATCTCCGACGGCGTGCTCGCGTCGTGGCTGATGAACCTCGTGTGGCTCGGGTTCAACGACCTCGTCGAAGGTGAGGTCTGGCGGCCGTCAGAGAGCTGAGACCACGCCGTCCAGGTGGGGTTTCGGGTTGCGGGCGTGCCAGAGCTCGAACGCCCAGCCGTCGTCGGTGTGCCACGTCGTGAAGGCGGCCTTCGCGGGCAGCAGCACGGGTTGCTTGAAGCGCACCTCGACGGTGAACGCGTCGGGCAGCCGGCCTTCGAACGACGCCAGCGCGTGCGCCTTGGTCCACATGCCGTGCGCGATGGCGCGCGGGAAGCCGAACAGGCGGGCCGTCAGCGGGTGCAGGTGGATGGGGTTGCGGTCGCCCGACACCTCGGCGTAGCGGCGGCCGATGTCGCCCGGGACGCTCCACCCGGCGGTGGGCGTCGGGGGCACCAAGGCCGTCCGAGTCCGTGCGGGCGAAGAAGAACCACCGCGGCGCAGGTACGTCGACACCTCCGACCACACCAGCTCCGTGCCGGTCCACAGCTCGCTCACCAGGTCGAACTGCCGGCCCTTCTCGTGCGGCCGCAGGTTCTCCGCCCGCACACGCGCGGTGTACGTCTCGGCCAGCGACAGCGGCCGCCGCTGCGTGATCGAGTTCGCGACGTGCACCAGGCCGAGCAGCGGGAACGGGAAGCCGGGCTCGGTCATCAGCGTCATCTGCAGCCCGAACACCAGCAGGTGCGGGTAGGTGGCCGGCAGGACGTCGCCGAAGCGGAAGCCGCAGACCTGTGCGTACGCGGCGACGTGCGCGGGATCGACCACAACGGACGGACGCACCAGTTCCGCGTCCGGCAGCGTCGAGCCGCCGCCCCGGCGGAGCAGGGCCTTCGGGTACAGCGTCGCCAGGCTGGGCGCGCTGGTCAGCTCGCGAACGGACATCGTCACGCCCCCAGCAGAGCCTGGCCGCACACGCGGACCACGTTGCCGTTCACCGCGGCCGACGCGGGGTTGGCGTACCAGGCGATCGTCTCGGCGACATCGACCGGCAGCCCGCCCTGCCCGAGGCTCGACAGGCGCCGGCCGGCCTCGCGGATGAACAGCGGCACGGCGGCGGTCATCTTGGTCTCGATGAACCCCGGCGCGACGGCGTTGATCGTGCCGCCGTACTCCGCGAGCTGCGGCGCGCCGACGTTGACCATGCCGATCACGCCGGCCTTCGACGTCGCGTAGTTCGTCTGGCCGACGTTGCCGGCGATGCCCGCGATCGACGAAACGCCGATGATGCGACCGTTTTCGCGCAGCACCTCGTCGGCGAGCAGCTTGTCGTTCACCGCGAGCTGGGCGGCGAGGTTCACGGTCAGCACGGCGTCCCAGCCGCCCTCGGTCATGTTGCCGAGCGTCTTGTCGCGCGTGATGCCCGCGTTGTGCACGACGACGTCGACGCCGCCGTGGCGCGTGCTCAGGTAGTCGGCGAGCTTGGCGGGCGCGTCGGCCGCCGTGATGTCCAGCTGCAGCGCCGAACCGCCGACGCGATTGGCCACTGTGGACAGATCCGCGCCCTGCGCCGGGATGTCCAGCGCGACGACGTGGGCGCCGTCGCGCGCGAACGTCTCCGCGATGGCCTCGCCGATGCCGCGCGACGCGCCCGTGACCAGCGCGACCTTGCCCGCCAACGGCTTGTCCCAGTTTGCCGGCGCCTCGGCCGTCGTGCCGTGCGTGCCGACGCGGATCACCTGCGCGTCGACGAACGCCGACTTCGCCGACAGCAGGAACCGCACCGTCGATTCGGCCGCGGCTTCGGCGCCTTCGGCCACGTAGACGAGCTGGGCCGTCGCGCCGCGCTTGAGCTCCTTGCCGACGGAGCGGACGAAGCCTTCGAGCGCGCGCTGCGCGATCCGTTCGCGGCCCTCGACGAGCTCCGGCGGCGTGCCGAACACGACGACGCGGCCCGACGACCCGACCTTGCGGATCACCGGGTGGAAGAAGCGGTGGAGCTCGCGCAGCTCGGCCGGGTCCTTGATGCCGGTGGCGTCGAAGACGAGCGCGGCGTGCCGTTCCGCGGGCGCCGTGAGGACTTCGATGCCGGCGCTGTCGAGCTGACTCTTCAGCGTCTTCTCGAGCCGTCCGCCGGGCGCCGCGCCGACGAGTGCGGGACCCTCGAGAGCGGGCTGTCCGGGGCGGTACCGGCGCAGCGTGGCGGGGTTGGGCAGGCCGAGCTTCGGCACCACGAACTTCCCGACCGGGGTCTTCGTGAACTGCTGGTACCTGTCAGCCATGGCGCGCCTCCCGTGCAGTCTGCGTCACGTCGCAGTCTAACCTACTCGCTAGTAGGTTACAGTGTGAAAGGGACGACTCAGAGAGGTGGACGTCATGGCGACCAGGAAACCCGCGGTGCGCAAGGTCGCGATCATCGGCGGCAACCGCATCCCCTTCGCGCGGTCGAACGGCCCGTACGCGCAGGCGTCGAACCAGGACATGTTCACCGCCGGGCTCGACGGGCTCGTCAGCCGCTTCTCGCTGCAGGACGAGCTGATCGGCGAGGTCGCCGCGGGCGCCGTGCTCAAGCACTCCAAGGATTTCAACCTCGCGCGCGAGAGCGTGCTCGGCAGCCGCCTCTCGCCGGCGACGCCCGCGTCCGACGTGCAGATGGCGTGCGGCACCGGCCTGCAGGCCGTGATCACCGTGGCCCACAAGATCGCGCTGGGCGAGATCGACTCGGCCATCGCGGGCGGCGTCGACACGACGAGTGACGCACCGCTGGCCGTGAACGCCGACCTGCGGCAGATCCTCGTGCGGCTCAACGCGGCGAAGACGCTGGGCGACCGGCTCAAGCTCGTCGCGAAGCTCCGGCCGGGCCACATCGTGCCGGAGATCCCGCGCAACGCCGAGCCGCGCACCGGGCTGTCGATGGGCGAGCACGCGGCGCTCACGGCGAAGATCTGGGACATCACGCGGGAAGCGCAGGACGAACTCGCCGCCGCCAGCCACCAGCACCTCGCCGCCGCGTACGACAGCGGGTTCTTCGACGACCTGGTGACGCCGTTCCTCAAGCTGACCAGGGACCAGAACCTGCGGCCGGATTCGACGGTCGAGAAGCTGGCCAAGCTCAAGCCCGTGTACGGCGGCGCCGACGGCACCATGACCGCCGGCAATTCGACGCCGCTCACCGACGGCGCGTCGACCGTGCTGCTCGCGACCGACGAATGGGCCAAGGCGCACAAGCTGCCGGTGCAGGCTTACCTGACGTTCTCGCAGACGGCGGCCGTCGACTACGTGCACGGCGACGAGGGCCTGCTGATGGCGCCCGCGTACGCGGTGCCGCGGATGCTCGAGCGCGCGGGACTTTCCTTGCCGGACTTCGACTTCTACGAAATCCACGAGGCGTTCGCGTCGCAGGTGCTGGCGACGTTGAAGGCGTGGGAGGACCCCGCGTTCGCCAAGGAGAAGCTGGGGCTCGACGCGCCGCTGGGCTCGATCGACCGGGCGAAGCTGAACGTGAACGGCTCGTCGCTCGCCGCGGGGCACCCGTTCGCCGCGACGGGCGGGCGGATCGTGGCGACGCTGGCGAAGCTGTTGCACGAGAAGGGTTCCGGGCGCGGGCTGATCTCGATCTGCGCGGCCGGTGGCCAGGGTGTGACGGCGATCCTGGAGAAGTGAGCCGAGGCGGAGGGCCCCGCGGGCCCTCCGCTTGTCAGCTCAGCTGCTTTTCGGCCTTCTTGCTCAGCTTCTCCGCGCGCTTGCCGGCCTTCTTCGCGGTGCGGCGGGCGCGCCAGCCGAGCGACGGCTTGCCGGCCGTGTCACTCGCGGCGAGCAGCAGGCCGCCCGCGATGCTGGCGTTCTTCATCAGCTGCACCTGCTGGGCCTGCCGTTCGCCGGGATCCTTGATGTCCCAGAACCGGTGGGACGCGGCCGTCGTCGGCACGAGCGTGCCGAGCAGCGCCAGCGCCGCGAGCCGCGGCGCCTTGCCCGACGCGAGCGCGAGGCCGGCGCCGATCTTCACGGCGGCGTCGAGGCGCACGAGCGTGGCGGGATCGCGCGGCACCTGCTCGGGGACGACGCCCTCGAGCTTGTCGAACGTCTCGGTGAGGAACGGCTCGACCGCCTTCGCGTGCCCCTGGGTGTCGCGGAGCATGCCGATGCCGCCGTAGATGAAGATCGACGCGAGCAGTGGACGGGCCACCCGGCGCAGTATCACGGTCGTCGCCTTTCTTGCGGGTCTTGCGTGCTGGTCGAACCTACAACCGGGATTCCCCCTCGGCTCGGCGCCGAACCGCGCTAGGGGTAGCTAGGACAATCTGGTGTTTTTACTAGATTTGGATAGACGGCTTTAGCTTGACTTTGACGCTGCGTCAACCTTTAGCGTTTTTCGGGTGTGGTCGATCCAGGACATCGCCCGAGCAGCGGGCACGACCAGCCGGACACTGCGCCACTACGACGCGATCGGGCTGCTCGCGCCCAGCCGCGTCGGCAGCAACGGCTACCGCTACTACGACTCGGACGCCCTCGTCCGGCTGCAGCGGATCCTGCTGCTGCGCTCGCTGGGCCTCCCGCTGCCCGCGATCGCCTCGGTGCTCGACGGTTCACGCGACAACGTCGCCGCGCTGTCCGAGCACCTCACGCTGCTGCACCAGGAGCGCGACCGGATCGGACGGCAGATCGACTCCGTCCGGACCACGCTGAGAAAACTGGAAGGAGGTGAACCACTCGTGGCAGAAGAAGTGTTCGACGGCTTCGCGTATGCGGAGGAGGTCACGTCGCGCTGGGGCGCTTCGGCGTACCAGCACGGGGACCGGTGGTGGCGTTCGCTGTCAGCCTCGGAGAAGCAGGCGCACCAGGCTGAGCAAGCGTCGATCGCGGCGGCCTTCGGTGCCGCGCGGGCCGCCGGGCTGGCCCCGGACTCGGCCCCCGTCCAGGCAATCGCGGCCCGGCTCCACGCCTGGCTGCGGCCGGCGGTGAAGACGGTGTCGCGGGCGTACTTCGTGGGACTGGGGCAGTTGTACGTCGATGACCCTCGGTATGGCGGTTACGACTCCGCTTTCGGCGACGGCACCGCTGAGTTCATGCGGGATGCGATGGAGATCTACGCGGAGGGGAACCTCGCGGAATAGTGCTTCGTCGGAGTGAGCACTGGGGGTGGGGATGGCCGGGGCTGCAGACCCGCCCATCCCTCGGCAGGTGTGGTGAGTGGGCTTTTCGGGCTGGGTGGTTGTGCGTGAAGGATCCAGTCACGCTGGGTGGCCGGTGTGGACGGTCCGTTCGCTCCGCGCACTCACAGCTGCCGGGCCTGCGCGAACGGTCCCTTCGCCCAGCGAACGGTCCTTTCGCGCTGGTAGTCGGACGCGAGTGGCCCCTTCGTGTCGACCAACCGGCGCGAAGGGTCCCTTCCTGCGACTCGCCGCGCACGAGCGGCCCCATCGTGCGATCCCGCCGGCGCGAGCAGTCCCGTCGCATCCCGCCGCACGCGAACGGTCCATTCGCGCCAGCCTGAGCGACTGGTCCCTTTATTCGACCGCAACGGACGAGTGGTCCAGTCGTGCGCCAGCGCCTAGCGAATGTCCTTTCGCGTTGCCAGTTGCGCACAGTGGCCCAGTCGCGCCAACCGGGCGGGTGGCGCGAAGGGTCCCATCACGCCACCCGCCGCACGCGAGCGGTTCAGTCGCCCCGGCTTGTCCGGCTCGAACGGTCCCATCGCGCGCCCGCCATGCACGAACGGTCCCCTCGTGACAGCCCGACCGGCCCGAACGTCCCATCGCGCGGCCCACCGCATGCGATTGGGCCGGTACCGCCAGGCGGAGCGAACGGTCCTCTCCATGCGACCGAAGCGTGCGAGGGGCCCAGTCGTGCGACCCGCCACGCATGACTGGGCCAGTCGTCGCGGCCTGGTCGGCGCGAACGGTCCCATCGCGCGGCACGCCATGCGCGAGCGGTCAGGTCATGCCGGCCTGGCCGGCGTGAACGGTCCCTTCGTGCGAATCGCCGCGCGCGAGTGGGCGAGCCTCGGCAGCCGGTCGAGGCGAGCGGTCCCGTGTGCGGGCCACCATGCGCGAGTGGGCCAGTCGTGCTGTGGCAGGCGGGGCGAACGGTCCAGTCGCGGGCGAGCGTGAGGGGGGAGCGAGCGGTCCGGTCGTGCGACCCCACTGGAACGGACGGTCCCGTCGCGGGCGAGCGTGAGGGCGGAGCGAGCGGTCCGGTCGTGCGACCCCACTGGAACGGACGGTCCCGTCGCGGGCGAGCGTGAGGGCGGAGCGAGCGGTCCGGTCGTGCGACCCCACTGGAACGGACGGTCCCGTCGCGGGCGAGCGTGAGGGCGGAGCGAGCGGTCCGGTCGTGCGACCCCGCCGGAGCGGACGGTCTCGTCGTGGGGGAGCGCCGGGGCGGCGCAAGCGGGCCAGTCGCGCCGTGGCGCCGGAGGGAGACAGGGCAAGGCAGCGACACGCGCTAGCGACCTATGACGGAATATCGGCCACGCGCTAGACGGCCCGATACGGTGGCGGAGTGGACCCCATCCGCAACCCGTTCGCGCCCGGGGCTGGGCAGCGGCCGCCCGAGTTGGCGGGGCGGGAGCGTGAGCTGAGGGCGTTCGAGGTGGTCCTGGAGCGCGTCGCGAGGGGGCGGCCGGAGCGGAGTCTGGTGTTGACCGGGCTGCGGGGCGTGGGGAAGACCGTGCTGCTCGGCGAGCTGCGGTCCATGGCGGTGCGGCACGGGTGGGGCGCGGGGAAGATCGAGGCGCGACCGGATGCCGAGCTGCGGCGGCCGCTGTCCGCGGCGTTGCACCGGGCGATCCGGGACCTGGCGGTGCGGCACCGGGCGCCGGACCGGGTCGAAGCGGTGCTGGGGGTGCTCAAGGCGTTCGCGCTGAAGGCGAACAAGGCCGACGCCAAGATGCGCGACCGGTGGCAGCCCGGCATCGATGCGCCCGCCGCGCAGGGGCGGGCCGATTCCGGGGACATCGAGATCGACCTGGTGGAGCTGTTCACGGACGTCGCGGAGCTCGCGGCGGACGTGGGGACCGGCGTGGCTCTCCTGATCGACGAGATCCAGGATCTGCAGGTGGACGACGTTTCGGCGTTGTGCGCCGCGTGTCATGAGTTGTCGCAGTCCGGGGCGCCGCTCGTGGTGGTCGGGGCGGGGTTGCCGCACGTGCCGGCTGTGTTGTCCGCGTCGAAGTCGTACTCGGAACGGCTGTTCCGCTACGCGCGCATCGACCGGCTCAGCCGCGAGGACGCCGACTTCGCCGTGATGGCGCCGATCGAACGCGAGGAAGCCGGCATCGAACCCGAGGCGCTCGACGCGCTGTTCGACGCGTCCGGCGGCTACCCCTACTTCATCCAGGCCTACGGCAAAGCCGCGTGGGACGCCGCGCCCGCCGACCCGATCACGGTCAAGGACGTGCAGGTCGCGGCGCCCGAGGCGGAGTCGGAGCTGGCCGTGGGGTTCTTCGGCTCGCGCTACGAGCGCGCGACGCCCGCCGAACGCGAGTACCTGGTCGCGATGGCCGAGCTGACGCAGGGCCGCGACGAGGCCGCCGGCACCGCCGACGTGGCGGTCTACCTGGGCCGCAAGCCCTCGTCGCTGTCGCCGGCGCGCGACAGCCTGATGAAGAAGGGCCTGGTCTACTCCGCCGAACGCGGGCAGATCGCCTTCACAGTGCCCCACTTCGGGCACTACCTGCTCGGCCGCGACTGAGCCGTCTCTTCCCCTCGCTACGGCTCTATGACGCTGCCTAGCACTATCTAGTGCGAGAGCTAGAGAGATAAATACAGTCCTAGCGCGTTACCGATTAGTGACCGGCGACACCCAATCTGTCCGGCAAGAACCTGATCTATGCCGATGATTCATCGGCAAGTAAGCCACATCACCGGACATTCGTTGGCGACCTCGTGAAAAAAGGCGCATACTAGAGAGACAGCCACCGAAGATCTCAAAGGGGATGCAGAAGACCATGAGCAACATCGCCGCCAAGCTCCGTGCTCGTCGCGCCGAGGCTCGCACTCGCCGAGCACTGAACCGGGCGATCGACACCGCGGCCACCTCGACGGTCCGCCAGGAGCTCATCGCCCTCGCGCAGGCGCGTCAGCCGTTCATGCGCTGACTCGGCCATAATCAGTTAGTGTGTCACTCACAGGAGTGATCTAGAACACAACGAGCTGTGGGTGTAACGCCGCGCGACGTGGCATCGATACCCACTACGACCCCGTGATGCTGGCGGACCCCCGACCTGGCAGCATCACGGGGTTTCCATATGTCTGGACCTTTTGTCGTTTTCCACAAAACACTTGCCTCAGGCGGCTTGTCGCGCGATGCTTGACTGCGTCAACGAGTTTGTTGAGGTGGTCAATGAACGACTTGCACCTGGCCGAGCGCGTCGCGACCGTCCGCGCGTTCAACCGGCTGTACACCGGGGTGATCGGCGTCCTCGACGAAGGACCGGCCGACGCCGAGTACTCGCTGAGCGAAGCGCGGGTGCTGTTCGAAGTCGCCCAACAACCCGCGCTCCACGTGGGTGACCTGCGCAAACGTCTTGATCTCGACGCCGGCTACGCCAGCAGGCTGCTCAGCCGGCTCGAAAGCCGCGGCCTGCTCCTGCGGGAACGCAGCGGCGCGGACGCCCGTCGCCAGATCGTGCGCCTGACCGACGCCGGCCGCGTCGCGTTCGCCGATCTCGACAGCCGCTCGATCCGCCAGATCGGCGGCCTGCTCGAACGCTTCCCCGACGAAGACCAGCGCCGGCTGCTCGGCGCGATGGGGACCATCACGGCGCTCGTCGGCGAGCGAGAGCCGGACCACACGCTCGTCCTGCGCGCCCCGCGGCCGGGAGACCTCGGCTGGGTCGTGCACCGGCACGGCACGCTGTACGCCCGCGAGTACGGCCTCGACGAACGCTTCGAAGCACTCGTGGCCCGGGTGGTCGCCGAATTCGCCGACCACCGCGACGACCCGCGCCAAGCCGCGTGGATCGCCGAACTCGGCGGCGAACGCGTCGGCAGCGTCTTCTGCACCTCCGGCGACGACGAGCACACGGCCAAACTGCGGCTCCTGCTGCTCGAACCCGCGGCGCGCGGCCACGGGGTCGGCAAACGGCTCGTGCACGAATGCGTCGAGTTCGCCCGCCACCGCGGGTACCGGCGGCTGGAGCTGTGGACGCTCTCGATGCTCGACGCGGCGCGCGGCATCTACCGGCGCGCCGGCTTCGAGCTCGCCGGCACCGAACCGACCGACGCGTTCGGCCCGCTCGTGACCGGCGAGACCTGGCGGATGGAGCTGTAGGTGTTCGTCGTCTACTGCGCCGTCTGCGATCGCCGCACGCTGCTGGGCGTCGACGAGGTCGAGTGGGTCGAGAACCTCACGCGCGGCGTGATCTCCGTGTCCGGCCACTGCCCGCGCGGCCACGACGTGGCGATCCTGACCGGCGACGCGTTCACCCCGCACGAGGATCCGCGCTACTTCGGCCCGGCGCCGCGGGTGTGGACGAAGCCGATCACCAAGCTGCGCGCGTGGCTGCGGAGGCGCTTCGAACTGAGCCGCGACCTGCCCAGCCCGTTCTACCGCTTCTGACGGCCCATCAGGAAGAACTCCGGGTTCGGCTTCAGCGCCGTGAGGTGCGCGAGCCGGTTGGACATCGCGAAGAGCGCCGTGATCGCGCCGACGTCCCAGATCTCGTCCTCGGTCAGCCCCGCGTCGCGCGCCGCTTCGAGGTCGGCCTCGCCGAACAGCGCCGAGTCCTGCGCCAGCGCCAGCGCGAGGTCGACGATCGCCCGGCCGCGCTCGTCGAGTTCCACCTGCCACGGGTTGGCCGCGACCTGGTCGGACAGCTCGGGGTCCTTCGCGCGGATCCGCAGGATCGCGCCGTGCGCGACGATGCAGTACGTGCAGTGGTTCGCGCCCGACGTCGCGACCACCACCAGCTCGCGCTCCGCCTTCGTGAGTCCGCCGTCGCGCTCCATCAAGGCGTCGTGGTAGTCGAGGAACGCGCGCAGCTCCGCCGGCCGGTGGCCCAGCGCCCGGAAGATGTTCGGCGTGAAGCCGGATTTCTCCGCGATCACGCCGACGCGCTCGCGCAGGTCTTCGGGCAGGTCGTCCACTTCCGTCACCGGGAACCGGCTCACCGCGTCGCTCATGGGCCCACGCTAACGCGAACCGGGCCACCCGCGGCACCGCCCGTTCACCCGGGTGGAGTTTGCTGGCGACGTGAACTGGAGCGCGTACGTGGACGGTTACTGCGAGCGCCTCGCGCCCGGGCTGTGGGGCGAGCCGCTGAACGACGTCACCAACCTGGCGTTCCTCGCCTCCGCCGCGGCCGTGTGGTGGCGGGCGCAGGGCCGGCGCACCGGACGGACGCTGGCGGTGCTCGTCGGGCTGGTGTTCCTGGCCAGCACGGTGTTCCACCTGACCGCGACGCGCTGGGGCGGCGCCGCGGACTCCGGGCTCATCCTCGTGTTCGTCCTCTACTACGCCGCGAAGTTCCCGCACGTGTTCCTCGGCGTGCGGATGAAGTGGTCGTGGCTCGCGGCGCCCGCGTTCGTCGTGCTGACGGCCGCCATGGCGGCGCTCGGCGGCGGCCTGTACCTGCCGGCGCTCGTGGGGCTCGCGGTGTTCACGGTCGTGCTCGCGTACGCGCGCGACCCGTACTGGCCGCACTTCGCCGTGGCGGGCTCGGTGTTCGCGCTGTCGCTGGCGTTCCGCACCGTCGACGGCGTCGTGTGCGGTGATTTCCCGATCGGCACGCACTTCCTGTGGCACCTGCTCAACGCAGTGGTGCTGTACGTGGTGTCGAACGCGATGATCAGCAAGGAGAAGGCCCCCTCGCCGGAGCCGGCGAAGGGGCCTTCCACTGTGGACTAAGGACTCAGTGCACCCCGATGGGCCGCAGGTCCTTGTCGTGCTCGTCGGCGTGGTAGTCCTCCGGCTCGGTTTCGTCCGTGCCGGAGTTCCACTTCGCGGCGTGCGCGATCGCCGAGACGACTACGGCGACCACGACGTTCGCGATCAGCGCGACGAAGCCCGGGTAGATCTGCACGGTCGCGAGACCGGTGCCGCCGAACGGGTGCCAGCCGAAGATCGACAGGTTGCCCATCGCCAGCGCCGAACCGCCGAAGTGCAGCTTTCCGTTGGCGGGGTTGGGGATCCCGTACAGCATGATCAGGCCCCAGCCCATGCCCACGATCCAGCCGGCGATGAGGCCGGCCTTGTGCAGCCACCGGGTGTACAGCGCGAGGGCGACCGCCGGCAGCGTCTGCAGGATCAGCACGCCGCCGATGAGCTGCAGGTCGATGGAGAACTGCGGGTCGATCAGGATGATCACCAGCACCGCACCCAGCTTCACGATCAGCGACGCGAGCTTGGCCTGCTTCGCTTCCTGCTGCGGGGTGGCGTTCTTGCGGATGTACTCCTTGTAGATGTTGCGCGTCCACAGGTTCGCCGCGGCGATCGACATGATCGCGGCGGGCACGAGGGCGCCGATGCCGATCGCGGCGAACGCGATGCCGGCGAACCAGTGCGCGAACTGCGAGTCGAACAGCAGCGGGACGATCGTGTTGCCGTCGGCCTTGCCGGTGGCGGCGTTCGTCAGCGGCTTCACGCCCGCGCTGATCGCGACGTACCCGAGCAGCGCCAGCAGGCCCAGCACCAGCGAGTACGCCGGCAGCGCGACCATGTTGCGCTTGATCACGTTGCGGCCGCGCGAGGCGAGCACGCTCGTGAGCGAGTGCGGGTACAGGAACAGCGCCAGCGCCGAACCGAGGGCCAGCGTGGCGTACTGCAGCTGGTTGGTCGACGTCAGCAGGATCGACCCCGCGGGCTTGCCGGTGGCCGGGCTCGGCGTGCTCAGCTTCGTGGCCGCCTGGTTGAAGATGTGGTCCCAGCCGCCGAGTTTCGTGGGCAGGTAGACGATCGCCACGATGATCACGATGTAGATCAGGATGTCCTTGACGAACGCGATCAGCGCGGGCGCACGCAGGCCCGACTGGTACGTGTACAGCGCCAGGATCAGGAACGCGACCAGCAGCGGCAGGTGCCCGACGATGCCGGAGCCGTTGATACCCATCGTGCGCAGCACGGCCTCGAGGCCGACGAGCTGCAGCGCGATGTACGGCATGGTCGCGACGATGCCGGTGATCGCGATCAGGAACGCGAGCGTCGGCGAACCGAAGCGGCCTCGGACGAAGTCGGCCGGCGTCACGTAACCGCGCGAACGGCTGACGGACCACATGCGCAGCGCCGGCAGCAGGACGATCGGGTAGACGACGATCGTGTACGGCAGCGCGTACATGCCGAGCGCACCGGCGCTGAACACCAGCGCGGGCACGGCGACGAACGTGTACGCCGTGTACAGATCACCGCCGAGCAGGAACCACGTGATCCACGCGCCGAACTTGCGGCCGCCGAGGCCCCATTCGTCGAGGTGGTCTAGTGATCCACCGGCCTTCCACCGCGAAGCGACGAAGCCGAGAACGGTGACCAGGGCGAAGAGGACGATGAAGATCGTCAGCTGGACCCACTGGATGGTCATCGGGCCTCACCTTCGTCGAGGTCGTCCACGCCCAGCCGGTCGGGCTCTTCGGTGGTCGGCTTCTTCCGCGTCGCCCAGTAGACGATTCCTGTGCACAACACGCCGGCGACGACGAACACGAGCTGGAACCAGTAGAAGAACGGCATTCCGAAGAGTCGGGGACCGTCGGAATTGAACAACGGCGTAACCAAGATCAACAGCGGGAGGATGAGCAACAGGTTCCAAGCACTGAACTGGAACCCGCGCACCCTCCCGTCCTGTTTGCTTGCGGACATCGGGACCTCACCTAACACTCACGTAACACGCGACCGCATGACCCTAGAACTTCCCCAACCGGACCGACACGCAAACCCGGTATCGATTTGATCCGCGCAGGTCAGAGGCTTGCAAACCAGACCGGCAGCGTGTTTCCCCCGCACTTGACGCCACAGTGGACGCCACGTGGTTCTCCGGTCACCGTGAGTGGGTTCGGCCTGTGGACAAGCCGGTGGACGCCGTGCTGTGCGAGCGTTCTGGGTCTGCCGGGTGTTGATCTAGGGGCTGTGGAACCGGATCCGAGGGGGCCCAAGTGTTGTGGTCAGGGCCGGACGGCGGGGCGTCCACACCTTGTGCACAGAGTTGTCCACAGGCAGTGGACAACTTTCGACTAGACTGCCGGGCATGGTTCGCGTCCCGTTGACCGACGAAGAGCGCTCGCGCGGTGAGCGCCTCGGCTTGGCCCTGCGCGCCGCCCGCGCGGGCCGCAGCATGGTCGACGTCGCCGCCGAGGCCGGCATTTCCGTGGAAACGCTGCGCAAGATCGAAACGGGCCGGATTCCGACGCCGGCGTTCTTCACCGTCGCCGCGATCGCGGACGCGGTAGGGGTTCCGCTGAACGTTTTGCGGACCGCGTGCGAGCCGCAGCGTCCGGGGGAGCTCCCCGGGGAGCTGTCGCAGGCCAGCTGATCAGCCGCGCAGCTCCGTGAGGATGTGCTCGCGATCGTTGATGAACGCGCACGCGCGCACCGGGACGTCGAACGAGTTCAGGAGCTTTTCGAAGTCCGACAGTTCGTCGTGGTTCAACGCGACCTCACCGACGGCGATGTGGGCCGCGAGGGTGTCGACGAGTTCTTCCCACTCGCCGGACCACAGCAGGGTGCGGTAGTGGGCGAGGTCGTCCGGCGGCAGGCGGTCCGACAGCAGGGTGAGCAGGCTGTCGGAGAAGTAGCTGATGCGGTTGCCCGAGCGGTCGGCCACGGTCGGGTTCGCCGGGTCGCGCGCGGCGTCGGGGTTGCGGACCACGCCGGGACCGGCGACCGGGTATCCCGTGTGGACCATGCCGTCCGGGTCGACGAGGACGACCACTTGGACGCCGTAGCGCTCGCCGACGCAGCGCCAGCGGCCGTTGTACTGCCGGCGGCGGGGTTCGCTGGGGTCGTTGGCGACGTCCTTGATGACCGAGATGATCTTTTCGTCGCTCCAGCCGGGCGGGAATTCGCTGGTTGCCCGGCGGCCGGTGCCCGGAGCGTGCCCACCGCCCACATCAGCTCCTCTCGTCGGGGGGAGCCTAACCCGCCCAGAGCCGGTCAGCCGAGCAACGAGAGGGCCAGGATGCCGAGCACGAGCAGGTCCGGGCCCCGGAAGAGCTGGCGGGCCAGGTTCGCCGGCAGCGGACCGGCCGGGGTGTCGACGAACCCGGCGCTGCTGTAGTCGACGGGTTTGCGCGTGACCGTGCGCAACACGGACAGCACCGCGAGTGCGACGGTCACCCACGACAGCGCGGAAACCGACGTGCCGAGGGCGGCGAGCGCGGCCGCGAGCAGCGCGGACCAGACGACTGCGACGCCGGTGAGCACCACGCCGTGGGCGAGCACGAGTTCGGAGTCCGCCGAGCCGAGCCACCGGCGGCGGCCCGGGTTTCGCCACAGCACACCGAGTCCCGCGCCGAACGGGGTGAGCGCGACGTACCCGCCCAGGCCGACGAGCACGGAACCCGGCAGCGTCGGCACGGCGACGTGCCCCACCGCCACGGCGAGCGCGACGAGCAGCAGCATGCCCGCGTAACGCGAGCGCCCGGCGACGCCCGCGACGGCCAGCCGCAGCGGCGTCGGCCGGCGAAGCGACCACGAACCCGACGGCGCGGCTTCCGGCAGCATCATCATCGGGTCGAGGAACGTGACGGCGACCGACCGCAGGACCCGCGCGTTCCAGCCGTCGAGCAGTACCGCGCGACCGGCGCGGGTCGCCGGCTCACCGCCGAACGACAGCGCCACCGCGCCCAGCAGGATGCCGCCGCCCGCGTACTGCACGGCCCGCGGGTCGAGGCGCGCGGCCGCGATCGCGACCCCGAGGACGGCCAGCAGCAGAGGCCCGGCGGCGTCGACGCGCAAGGTCGTGCGCCGCGCGGTGGTGAACACGAGGACGGCGCTGCTCGCGACCAGGGCGAGCGCCGCGCGCCACAGGTCCAGCGAACTGCCGCCCACGGCGAGCATCAGCCCCGCCAGGTACCCGACGACCACCACGAACCCGGTCAGGCCGCCGGCCAACCGCGCCGCGACCACCCGCCGCCGGTCGACGCGGGCGTAGTCCATCCACGTGAGTTCCGCGGGTTCGGCCCACACGAAACCGCGCCGAAGCAGGCCGCGCCAGCCGACCGCGCAGCACAGCGTGGTGAGGCCCAGCACCGCCGGGTAGTCCACAGGGGACGGTCCGAAGAGGACCCGGTGCCACGCGTCGGTGCGGAAGAACGCGGTGAAGAGGAACCCGACGCCGAAGATGAGCACGAAGGTGGCGCTGTCGCCGCTGAAGATGCCGCCGAAGCGCTTGCGCCCGGGCACGCGCTGGCGCACGGCGAGGGTCACCACGGCGCGACCTCCCAGCCGCCCACCGGCCGAAAACCGGTGCGGCGAAGGGAAAGCCGGCCCGCGGCCGGACGGCGGGTCACCACAGTTCGAGGACGCTGTCGGCCGCGTCGAGGAGCGGGGGGTGGTGCGTGGCGACCACGACGGCGGCCCCGGCGGACGTGGAGCGGGCGATGAGGTCGACGAGCCAGTCCTTGCCCGCGGTGTCGAGGGCGCGTTCGGGTTCGTCGAGGAGCAGGACCTTGTGCGGGCGGGCCGTGACGCCGAGCAGCAGCAGCCGACGGCGCTGGCCGGCGGAGAAGTGGCCGGCGGTGACGCGCGCGCGGTCCGCGAGGCCGGCGTCGGCGAGCAGCTGTTCGAAGTCGCCGAGGTCCTCGTCGAAGGAGCCGGCCAGCAGCTCCAGGTGCTGCACCGGCGTGAGTTCGGCGAAGAAGTCGGAGTCGTCGAAGAGCACGGACACCTTGCGGCGGAAGGCGACGCTGCGCTCGTCGGGCTTGTCGCCGTCGATGCGGACGCGGCCGCGCTGGGGTTCCTGCATGCCGTAGAGGCAACGGAGCAGGGTGGACTTGCCGACGCCGTTCGGGCCGACCAGCACGGCGCACTCGCCCGGGTCGACGGAGAAGTCGAGGTCGTCCAGCAGCCACAGGTCGCCGGCTTTGACGCCGAGGCCGCGCGCGTCGATCATCGGCCGCGGAGGAGTTCGACGACGGGGGCCAGCGCTTCCAAGTTGGACTCCAGGATCGTGTAGTACGAGATGCCGAACCGCGTCCGGTGGGCCACGAGCTGCTCGGCGATCTCCGCCGGGGTGCCGATCAACGCCGTCGGGGCCGCGGCCAGTTCGTCGACGGAAAGGGCGCCCTGAACCAGCTCGTGCAGCTCGGCCAGCCCGCGCGAGCGGTCATCGGTCACGTTCACGAAGTGGCACAGCAGGTTGAACTCCACGGACCGGTCACCGACCAAGCCCGCGGCGAAGCGCGTGCGTTCGAAGATCTCGTCCGGCGAAGCGGGCGCGAGCAGCGCACCGTCGGGCACGCGGGCGGTACCGGTGAACGCGATGACGTCGGCGTGCTCCGCCGCCAGCGTCAGCATCCGGTTGCCGCGGCCGCCGATCATGAGCGGCGGCACGCCCGAAACCGGCCGGGGTTCGTACGCCGGGTCCGCGTACAGCCGGCGCAGCTCCTTCACGGTGCGTTCGAGGTGGTCGACGCGCTCCCGCCCGGACGGGAAGCCCAGGCCGGCGGCCTCGAACTCCGCCTTCACGTAGCCCGCGCCGAGCCCCAGCTCGAGCCGCCCGGACACGAACTGGTCGGTGCCCGCGACGTCACGCGCGAGCAGCGCCGGGGTGTAGAACGGCGCGTTGAGGACAAAAGTGTTCAGCCGCACCCGCTCCGTGACCGCGCCGGCGAGCACGAGCGCCGGGAACGGCGGCGCCATGCCGAGGTGGTCGGCCACGCTCAGCACGTCGTAACCGAGCTCTTCCACGCGACGGCACTTGGCCACCCACTCCTCGCGAGTGCCCGGCAGCACGAGGTTCACGCCGAAGCGGAACGGCTTCTCCCCAGGGAACGACATGCCCTCACGCTACCGGCCGGGTCCGACGATCTTCGGGCCGCCGCAGCACGAAGGGGACGTTCGGGCCACAGCGGCACGAACGTCCCCTTCGGACAGACTCGGGCGGCGGGCTCAGCTCAGGCGCTGCGCCAGGGCGTCCAGCTCGTCGCGCAGCGACGACGGGACGTGGTCACCGATCTTGTCGAACCACTCCTGGATCAGCGGCAGCTCTTCGCGCCACTCCTCGGCGTTGACCTGCAGCGCGGCCTGGATGTCCTCAGCCGGCTCGGTCAGGCCCTCGGTGTCGAGGTCCTCGGCGCGCGGCACGAAGCCGATCGGCGTCTCGACCGCGTTGCCGCGACCCTCCACCCGCTCGATGACCCACTTCAGCACGCGCGAGTTCTCGCCGAAGCCCGGCCACAGGAAGCGGCCGTCGTCGCCGCGGCGGAACCAGTTGACGTAGAAGATCTTCGGCAGCTTGTTCGCGTCGGCGTTCTTGCCCAGCGTCAGCCAGTGCTTGAAGTAGTCACCGGCGTGGTAGCCGAGGAACGGCAGCATCGCCATCGGGTCGCGGCGCACGTTGCCCACCGCGCCGGCCGCGGCAGCCGTGGTCTCCGACGACATCGTGGCGCCCATGAACACGCCGTGCTGCCAGTCGCGGGCCTCGTTGACCAGCGGCACCGTGGTCTTGCGGCGGCCGCCGAACAGGATCGCCGAGATCGGCACGCCCTTCGGGTCGTCCCACTCCGGCGCGAGGATCGGGCACTGCGACATCGGCGTGCAGTAGCGCGAGTTCGGGTGGGCGGCCTTCTCCGCGGAGTCCGGCGTCCAGTCCTGGTGCTTCCACGACGTGGCGTGCTCGGGCGTGTTCTCCATGCCCTCCCACCAGATGTCACCGTCGTCGGTCAGCGCGACGTTGGTGAACACGGTGTTGCCCTTTTCGATGGTGCGCATCGCGTTCGGGTTGGTGTGCCAGTCGGTGCCCGGCGCGACGCCGAAGAAGCCGAACTCGGGGTTCACGGCGTAGAGGCGGCCGTCTTCACCGAAGCGCATCCACGCGATGTCGTCGCCAAGGGTCTCGGCGCGCCAGCCCGGGATGGTCGGCTGCAGCATCGCGAGGTTGGTCTTGCCGCAGGCGCTCGGGAACGCCGCCGCGACGTAGTGGACCTTCTCCTCGGGCGAGATCAGCTTGAGGATCAGCATGTGCTCGGCGAGCCAGCCCTCGTCGCGCGCCATGACCGATGCGATGCGCAGCGAGTAGCACTTCTTGCCCAGCAAGGAGTTACCGCCGTAACCCGAGCCGTAGCTCCAGATCGCGCGCTCCTCGGGGAAGTGCGAGATGTACTTGGTTTCGTTGCAGGGCCAGGCGACGTCCTGCTGACCCGGCTCGAGCGGCGCGCCCACGGAGTGCAGCGCCGGTACGAACTCGCGCTCGGTGCCGTCGGCCGCGACGAACTTGTCCATCGCCGCCTTGCCCGCGCGGGTCATCACGCGCATCGACGCGACGACGTACGCGAAGTCGGTGATCTCCAGGCCCAGCTTGGGGTTCTCGTCACCGAGGGGACCCATGCAGAACGGGATCACGTACATCGTGCGGCCGCGCATGCACCCGCGGTACAGCTCGGTCATCGTGGCCTTCATCTCGGCGGGCGCGACCCAGTTGTTCGTCGGGCCGGCGTCCTGCTCACGCTCGGAACAGATGAAGGTGCGGTCCTCGACGCGAGCGACGTCGCCCGGGTCGGAAGTGGCCCAGTAGGAGTTCGGCTTCGCCTTCAGCTTCACGAAGGTGCCGGCCTCGACCAGTTCGTCGTTGATCCTGGCGGCCTCTTCGTCGGACCCGTCGACCCACACCACGCGGTCCGGGGTGGTCAGTTCGGCGACCTCCCGGACCCAGGACAGCACGCCACTGTGCGTCGTCGGCGCTTTGTCCAGTCCGGGGATGGCGACTGCGGTCATCTCTACTCCTGACTTCCGACGACAAATAAGCCCACACGCCGGACCGCGGTGTCCGGGTGCGGGCCTCGTTGCCGGCGACCGAATGGCTTCGCACACCGGCGGCGGACCGGTGTGCGGGTTTTTGGGATTCCCCGACTGTAGCCGGATGACCGGCAGGTAACCGAGAGCTGACCTGTCGGTTCTCTCACAAGAACGATAAGGGGATCGATTCAGTTGTCACCGGATCGGTCCATTGCCGGAAATCCTTTCGAGGCCGGGTACACATTTCGGACGTTGATCACAGCCCCGGGGAAACGACAACGGGCCCGGCGTGCGCCGGGCCCGTTGTGATGTGAGTTACAAGTGAGTCAGTTGGGACTGATCCATTGTCCGGTTCCGGAGTCGATCTTCGCGACGCCGGACAGCAGCTGCGTCCCGTCTCCGCCCCAGGCCGCGTCGCTCGCCGGGTCGGGAGCGCGGACGCCGCTGCCGGCACCGTCGGTTTCGGTCCACTCGCCGTGGCCGGTGTGCTCGTAGGTGGTGGTGCTGCCGTCGGCGCCGATCTCCACCGCGACGTCGGCCTCGCCGTCTCCGTCGGTGTCGGTGAGCGCGAGGGTGCCACCGTCCTTGGTCTCCACGACCGCGGTGTCGTTGTGCCCGTCGTGGTCGGTGTCGATCGTGGCGGCGCCGGCGTCGACCTCACCGTCGGGGAGGTCGGCGTGGATGTGGCCGCCTGCGGAGTCGTCCTGGGAGTGGGAGTCGGTGCCGCCGGGGTGGCCCGCGCCGGATTCGACCCACGCGCCGGTCGCCTCGTCGTAAACAGCCTGGTCGACGACGTGGCCCGAAGCGTCCAGCACGGCGTAGTGGTCGGCGACACCGTCACCGTCCGTGTCCATGAACGCCTGACCGCTGCCGTCGTCGTGCTCGACGATGGCCGTGTCGTTGACACCGTCCTGGTCGGTGTCGTAGTTGACCTCAGCCTGGTAGTCCTGGCCCTCGACGTGGACCGTCATGGCCTCGGGTCCGCCGGCGTCGGTCTCGGTGCCGCCACTCTCGTCGACCCACATGGGAAAAGCCCCCTTTAAGGACCGGTACCACCGGCTGCGTCGTGCTGTCGATCGGTATGACTCACGTTAGGCCGGTTCGGTTCCCGTCCACAAGCTGATCACCGACCGCACTCGTCACCGGTCACGCAGCGTCCGGATGCGCCCGAGCAGCGATTCGGCGCGCGCGTGGCCGTCGGTGACGTCCTTGAGGTGCTTCGAGACGATCGCGATGTTCTTCGCCCGCTCTTGCGCGCCCATCTTGATCGTGCGGTCGACGTCCTTGAGCTCGGCTTCGATCGCCTCGATGCGGCGGCTCAGCGCGTCGTCGAGCGCCATCGACAGCTGCTGTTCGGCCTCGATGAGCTGCTCGGCCACGAGCTGGTCGAGCGTGGAGCGCGCGTCGGCGATCGCCTCGACCAGCCACTGCTTCATGTGCTGCTTGTCGGACGCGTGCTTGCGGGTGCGCGCCATCCACCAACCGGCGCCGAGGCCGATGACGATCGTCGCGGGCAGCACGACCGGGTTCAGGATCGCGACGCCGGCCAGGGGGAGCGCGGCGATCTTGCCCGCGCCGACGCCACCCGAGATGCCCATGAACACGAGCAGCTTGTCCTCGGCCGTCGGCGGTTTCTTGTCCGGCGGCCGCAGCACGACGGGCGGCCCGCCGGCCCGCGCGAACTGGGCGCGGATCACGTCGAGCTCCTCACGCGAGAACAGCTCGGCCAGCGCCACGTTCGTCACGTGGTTCAGCCGCTGCGACAGCAGCATCGAGATCCGCTGCGACGTCGTCTGCAACGCGATGTCCACCTGCTGCGGCAGCGCCGCCAGCTGGTCGCGCTTCGCCGCGTCGATGAGCTGGCGGAAGTGCGTCTGCGCGTCACGCATTTCGCGGCTGCTCTCGTGGCCCACCTCCACGCGCGTGCGCTGGATCTCGCCGCGCAGCTTGAGCTGCCAGCCGCGGGTGGACGTGCGGCGCTCGGCCTGCAGGTGATCGCGGCGCTCGCGCAGCTGCTCGGCTTCGGCCTCGCCCGCCGACAACGCGCGGCTCTCGGCCTGCAGCTTCGCCTTGATCCCGCCGAGCGCGGTCGACAGCGCGCGCAGCGTGTTGGCCTCAGCCAGCATCAGCGAGCGGCCGACCAGCATCTCCTGCAGCGCGACCTGCACCGCCGCGATCCCCGATTTCTCCCGGAGCATCGCCGCGACCTGCTCATTCGGCGCTTTCGCGGCCGTCTCGAAGACCCGCGCCGACACGGGGTGGAACACCGCGTCGGCGAAGCGCGGCGCGTGCTGGGCCAGCAGCTGCCGGTCGGCTTCGAGGATCTCGCGCCAGCCGCGGAACGCGTCGGTCTTGGCCAGCACGAACAGCACCGTCTCGACTCGGTCGGCAACGTCGCGCAGGAACTGCAGCTCGGTGGACGTGAACGGCGCCGACGCGTCGAGCACGAACAGCAGCGCCGTAGCGCTCGCCGCGGCTTCGCGGGCCAGCTCGCCGTGGAGCGAATCGAGACCGCCGACGCCCGGGGTGTCGACGAGCGTCACCCGCTCCAGCAGCGGCACCGGGCCGGCGACCTCGACGTAGCGCGGCGGGAGCTGGCCCGGCGGCAGCTCGTGCGCGGCCGACACCCAGTCGACCAGCCGGCCGAGCTCGATCGGCACGGGCGCGAGCTGGCTCGGGTAGCACGCCTGCGCGCCCCACTGCTCGGCGTGCTCGAAGACGAGGTACGTGGCCGTGGCGACGTCGGCGTCCACAGGGGACAGTCCCGGGGTCGCGAGCAGCGCGTTGACCAGGGAGCTCTTGCCGCGGTTGGTCTCGCCGACCACCACGACCGACGGTTTGGCCGGCCGCGCGCGGCGCTGGTCCTCGACCCACTTGGCGGCTTGCGGGTCGTTGTCCCGCACGACGGTGAGCAGCTGCTCGCGCGCGGCCTGGACCTGGGCGGAAAGGCTCGGTGCGGTCACGACACTCGTTTCGCGTAGACGGTGACGATTGGCGCGCGCAGCAGCCGGTCGTGATCGGCGAACCCGATCACCTCGGTCTCGCAGACCACGCCGTCGAGCGCCGGGTCGTCGGTCGCGACGGCTCCGCCGGCCTCGTGGACCGCCGGGTCGAAGCGCTGGCCGTCGGGGCGCACCGCGGTCACGCCGATGCCGGCCAGGCCATGTTCGAGCCGCTCGACCACCCCGCCGCTGCGGGCGCGGTCCAGGGCGTAGAGGCAGAGCTGGATGAGCGCCTCGCGGTCGGCCAGCGCGCGCTCGAGATCACCAGGGGCAGCTACGACGTCCACACCGGTGTTCGACGCCGGGTGATCATCGCCGGTTCCCGCGTTGTCCGCACCGGCGACGATCCGCGCGATCTCCGCGGCGGCGATCTGCCCGGTCGCGTCGGCGTCCGCGGTCCGGTGGCGGAACCACGCCACGCGCCTCACCCCCTGCCCGTTCCGCGTCCAGTCTGGGGCACGCCACCGCGCGTGGGAGCCGGAACACCCCGAACCGGACTCGGGCGGGTGGTCTGAGACCCAGGAGCAAACGCTTGCGCAAGCTCAGGCGAGCTCGCGGATCACCGACCGCATCGCCTGTTCCAGGGCCGGGACGTCCTCGGCGAAGCGGGACGACACGAGGATCTGGTCTTCGGCCGTGGGCAGCCAGACGCGGCCGGCCACGGAGATCTCGATGACGGACAGCCGGAAGGGGCGAGCACGGCGACCGAGGCGCACTTCGGTTTCGCGCACGAGCTGGCCCAGGCGGTCGCCGGCCACGATCTGGCGGCGGTAGAAGCCCGGGGCGGCGCCGACGGCGGCGCGGACGACCGGGCGGCGAGCCTCGGCGAAGTGGCGGGCGGCGGCCGGGGTGAAGTGCTGGATGGCGAGGTCGATCGCGGAGCCGTCGCCGGGCGCGGGGCGGCCGAAGCGGCTGCGCGGGGCGCGGACACCCGATTCGCCGCGGATGCGGAGGAACGCGAGGAGGTCGGTCCACCAATCGGCCCACTGCGCCTGCACGGCCGCGCGGTCGATCGCGGGTGGCACGCGCACCGGCACGGCGGGCTCGACGGGCGGCAGCACCTGGCCCTCCGCGACGGACAGCGCCAGCACGTCCCGGAGGTAGAGCGCGAAGTCGATCTCCTGCTCGCTCCCCCAGGACGCCCGCCACGAGGTGGTGTTCTCCAGCCGCACGAAATCCACCCTACGCGTGCGCGGCGGCGCCCCGCGGGGTTTCTCAGGGCTCGCGGATCTGTTGCCAGATCAGGAAATAGGCGCGGTGCACGACGTGGGCCACCCGGCTCTGCGCCGGCGTCGCGCCGAACGAGGCGAACGAGCGCCACCAGCCGGCGCGCTCCAGCGCGTGGGCCGCGAGTTCGGGCCGCGCGGCGCCGGGCAGGCCGAGCTGCGCGCCGAGGTTCGCGTTGCTGCCGACGCGCAGCACCTCTTCGGCCAGGTCTTCGGGCAGGTCGACGGCGCCGGACGCCACGAGCGTCAACGCTTCCAGCAGCCGCAGCTGGTGCGCTTCCGGCTTGGCGAGCAGCACTTCGATGGCGTCGTGGACGCGCTGGCGCTCGGCCGGATCACCCGACGCGTGAGCGAGCGCGGTCACCGACGCGAGCGCCGCCGCGGCCTTGATCCCGTCGGCGCGCGCGGCGAAGACGATCGCCAGCCGCTGGCGCACCGCGTCGAGACCCGACGCGTCGAGCAGCACCCGCCGCAGCGCGCCCGCGGTGATCGCGGGTTCGGCGCGGATCGCGTCGACGGCGCGGCGGACGCCGTACAGGTCGAGCTTCTCCAGCAGCCGCAGCCGCACGCCCGCGGGCACTTCGCAGTCCCAGCTGGTGAAGATGTCGGCCGAGATGAGCATGGTCTCGAGCACGTCGTCGTCGAGATCGGCGAGCTGGTGCAGCACCTCGGCGTCGGCCGCGGTGAAGCCACCCGATTCGGCCGACTCGGCGATCAGGCCGATCACGGGCAGCACATCGGCGACGCGCGGTTTGAGCGTGCTCGCCTGCTTCTCCGCGAGCAGCTTCGCGGCCTGCCAGACGTCCCCGCCGGAACCCTCGACGGTCTCCGCGACGATCGTGTCCGCCTTGTTCAGCACGGCGATCGCGTTGACCGGTCCGGCCTCGCGGCTCGCGGTGGCGGCGGTGAACGCGGCGAGCGCCTGTTGATCGTCGGCGCGCACGCCCTGCGTCACGACGTACAGCACGGCCTCCGCGCCGGCGACGGCGTTGCGCGAGGTGTCGTCGAGTTCGTCCGAACCACCCGCCGCCGCGTCCTTCGCCGCCCCCAGCAGCTCCTCGGTCCGCGACACCGACGCGGCGTCGAGCGAGCCCAGCCCCGGGGTGTCGATCACCGTCATGCCCTGCAGCACCGCGTTGGTCAGGTACGCCTCGAGGTGCGAGACCTTCGCGGTGTCCACGCCCAGCTCGGCCGGGATCGACCCGTCGGCCGCGAAGGGCAGCACCTGCTTCGTGCCGTCGAGGAACACCACCTCGACCCGGTCGACCGTGCCGTACTGGAAACGCGTGACGAGCCGGGTGCACTCGCCCACGTCCGTGGGCGCGACCCGGCGCCCGATCAGCGCGTTGACCAGCGTGGACTTGCCCGATTTGATCCGCCCGGCCACGGCCACCTGCAGCGGCGCGCCCAGCCGGCGCACGACCTCGCCGAACCCGGCGGCGGTGCGCGGGGAGACCTGGGAGGTCAGCCGGTGGCACAGGTTGGCCACCGACATCGACAGCGGGCCCGCGAGGCGCCCCTGCTCCGCCGCTGCCGTCACGGCCCCGGCCCCCTCTCGTCCGCACGTGCCCGCCGGGAAATCGTGCCATGCCGCTTCGCCGGAAGTGCGACCGACAGTGCTACCCGAGGATGACGCGGCGCCCCCGACCGGCGACTTAACCTGAACGGGTGCGACGGCTGAGTCTCTGGATGCGTGCCCACCCCATGGCGGGCGACACGTTGCTCGCCGTGCTCCTGCTGATCATCGACGTGCTGCTGTTCGTCGGCGGCACGGTCGGCACCGAGGGCGCGCACCCGCCGCCGTGGTTCGTGAGCATCCCGGTCGACGTCGCCATGGTCGCGCCACTCGTGATCCGGCGGAAGAAACCGCTGCTGGCGGCGTACTTGGTCCTGCTGATCGCCATCCCGCACGCCGCGCTCTCGCTCGGCTTCTCGTCGCTCGCCGCGCTCGCCATGAGCCTGTACTCGGTCCTGGTCTACAGCGGTCGCAAGCAGGGCCTGGTCTACGTCGGCGCGCTCGCCGTGATCACCGCCATCCAGGTGCTCACCGACCATTCGACGCCGTGGCTGGGCAACATCATCTTCAGCGCCTTCGGCATCGCGCTGTGCTGGACGCTCGGCGAGTTCGTCGGCGCGCGGCGCGCGTACCAGCTGGAGGTCGAGGCGCGCCTGCACCTGCTGGAGACCGAACGGGACCAGGCCACGCGCATCGCCGTGGCCGAGGAACGCGGCCGCATCGCGCGCGAGCTGCACGACGTCGTCGCCCACTCGGTGAGCGTGATGGTGGTCCAGGCCGACGGCGCCGCGCTCGCCCTGCCCACCAACCCCGAGCTGGCCGGCCGCGCGTTGCAGACCATCTCCGAGACCGGCCGCGGCGCGCTCGGCGAGCTGCGCCGGCTGCTCGAGGTGCTGCGCGGCGACCACGACAGCACCGAACCCCGCGTGCCGCAGCCCGACGCGAACGCGCTGGCCGAGCTCGCCGACCGCATGCGCGGCGCGGGCGTGCCGGTGGAGCTGGAGGTCGACGACAGCCTCGCCGACCTGCCCGCGGGAGTCTCGCTCGGGATCTACCGCATCGTGCAGGAATCGCTCACGAACACGCTCAAGCACGCCGGCGCGGGCGCCCGCGCGGAGGTGCGCGTCCGCCGCATCGGCGACAGCAAGAAGGGCGACACCGTGGAGGTGCTCGTCCGTGACGACGGCGCCGGCCGAGCTCGGCAGCTGGAGCAGGTGACGGTCGGCGCGGGCGGGCCACCGAAGCGGGTGCCGCGGCTGCAGGTCGCGGGCGGCAACGGGCTGATCGGCATGCGGGAACGCGCGAACGTGTACGGCGGAACGCTGGAGGTCGGACCGGCCCCGGCCGGTGGGTGGCAGGTGCGGGCGGTGCTGCCCGTTAGGTTGGCTCCGTGATCCGAGTGGTGGTCGTGGACGACCAGGAACTGATGCGCGTCGGCTTCCGGATGGTGCTGGGCGCCCAGCCCGACCTCGACGTGGTGGGCGAGGCCGGCGACGGCGCGCAGGCCGTGAAAATGGCCGCCGAGCTGCGGCCCGACGTGGTGCTGATGGACGTGCGCATGCCGGTGCTCGACGGCGTCGAAGCGACGAAGCAGATCGTGGCGGCCGGCACCGCGCGCGTGCTGGTGATGACGACCTTCGACCTCGACGAGTACGTGTACTCCGCGCTGCAGGGCGGCGCGTCGGGCTTCCTGCTCAAGGACACCCCGCCCGACCACCTGGTCTCCGCGCTGCGTTCGGTCGCGTCCGGCGACGCCGTGGTGTCGCCCTCGGTCACGCGCCGCCTGCTCGACCGCTTCGTCGGCGCCGGCGGTTCGCCGGTCCGCGACGCGAGTGAGCTCGACGTGCTCACCGACCGCGAGCGCGAGGTCCTCGTGCTCATCGCGAAGGGCATGTCGAACCTCGAGATCGCCGAGACGCTGTTCCTCTCCGAAGCGACGGTGAAGACCCACGTCGGGCGCATCCTCTCGAAGCTCGACCTGCGCGACCGCGTGCAGGCGGTCGTCCTCGCGTATGAGACGGGGCTGGCCCGCCCCGGCCTCGGCTGAGGTTCCCCCTCCCTCGCCGGAGTGATCCACTTCGGACTCCGGGCCCGGATCTCAGGGTCGGCTCAGGGGCTTCACCGATCGCGCATCCACCGAAGAGGCGGTTGGGTACTACTCAGGTCGGGTGACGAGTTCGACCCTCAGGATGACGCGGAGACCGGCCCGGCTCAGTCAC
Source organism: Amycolatopsis sp. NPDC051903 (assembly GCF_044452505.1). Classification (NCBI taxonomy): domain Bacteria; kingdom Bacillati; phylum Actinomycetota; class Actinomycetes; order Pseudonocardiales; family Pseudonocardiaceae; genus Amycolatopsis; species Amycolatopsis sp. NPDC051903. Next base: position 634,227 of record NZ_JBITBT010000003.1, read on the forward strand.
GATATGGCGGGTAAGCGGCACAGAGCCGACCGCGCTGGTCGTTACCAATCCGACCACAGACGGTCGCCGGACGCGGTGATGTCCGGTTGGGTGTCCGCCTACTTTTGGTCGGATTGGTAAGGAGAGGGAGCAGGGGATGATCGAGGCATCAGGTCTCACCAAGCGTTACGGGAACACGCTGGCGGTGAACAACCTGTCGTTCAGCGTGGCCGCGGGGAAGGTCACCGGCTTCCTGGGCCCGAACGGCGCCGGCAAGTCCACGACCATGCGCATGATCCTGGGGCTCGACAACCCCACGGCAGGCCAGGTCCGCATCGGGGGCAAGCTCTACCACGAGCTGAAGGACCCGCTGCGCACCGTCGGCGCGCTGCTCGACGCGAAGTGGGTGCACCCCAACCGCTCGGCCCGCGCGCACCTGACGTGGATGGCGAAGTCCAACCGGATCCCGGCGTCGCGGGTGGACGAAGTGCTCGACGTCGTCGGCCTCACCACCGTCGCCAACAAGCGCGCAGGTGGCTTCTCGCTCGGCATGTCGCAGCGGCTGGGGATCGCGGGCGCGCTGCTGGGGGACCCGGAGGTGCTGCTGTTCGACGAGCCGGTGAACGGTCTGGACCCGGAGGGCATCCTCTGGATCCGCAAGTTCATGCACCGGCTCGCCGACGACGGCCGCACGGTTTTCGTGTCGAGCCACCTGCTCTCGGAGATGGCGCTGACCGCGAGCGAGCTCGTGGTGATCGGCAAGGGGCAGCTGATCGCGCAGTCGTCCACGGAGGAGTTCGTGTCCCGCGCGTCGGAGAACACCGTGAAGGTGCGCTCGCCGCAGCTGCCGGCCCTGCGCGACCAGCTGGTGCGCGCCAGCGCCCACGTGACCGACTCCGGCGAAGCGCTCATCGTGTCCGGGATGGACAGTGCCAAGATCGGGGAGATCGCGGCTTCCGCGAGCATCGTGCTCCACGAGCTGAGCCCGCAGACCGGTTCGCTCGAGCAGGCGTTCATGCAGATCACCGGCGACTCCGTCGAGTACCACACCGGGCTCGAGGCCGAGGCGCAGCAAGCCCTCCAGCCCACCGCCCGCTGACCACACGAGCGCCACCAGGATTCCGGGGAAAGAAAATCATGACTCTGCTCGCGGTAGAACGCATCAAGCTCTTCACCACCCGCTCGCCGTGGTGGTGCGCCCTCATCGCCATCGTCCTCACGGCCGGCTTCGCCGCGCTCGTGGCGGGCGCGGCGCCGAGCGAGGCGCAGATCGACGTCGCCACCACCCAGTTCGGCTACCAGTTCGGCGTCGCCGTGATCATGGTGCTCGCGGCGCTGTCGGTGACCACCGAGTACCGCTTCGGCACCATCCGCACCACGTTCCAGGCTGTGCCGAACCGCGGTTCGGTGCTCGTCGCCAAGGCCGTCGTCGTCGGCCTGATGGCCCTGGTGATCGGCGAGATCGGCGCGTTCGCGGCCTGGGCGCTCGGCTACGCCATCCGCCCGTCGGACGCGATGGCGCTCGACACCTCGGCCGAGTGGCTCAACGTCGCCGGCGTCGGCGTGATCTTCGCCTTCGCCGCGGTGATCGCGGTGGCCATCGGGATCCTGATCCGGCACAGCGCCGGTGCGATCGCGCTGCTGCTGATCTACTCGCTGGCCGTCGAGAACCTCGTGCAGCTGATCCCGACCGTCGGCCCGAAGATCCACAAGTGGATGCCGTTCAACGTGGCCGACAAGTTCCTGCACGGCTCCGGCGCGGCGCAGGCCGGCCCGCCGCCGTCCGACGCGGTGCTCTCGCAAGGCTGGTCGATCGTGTACTTCGCCGGCATCGCGATCGTGCTGCTGGCCGTCGCCATCGGGGTCGCGAAGAAGCGCGACGCCTGAGTAAGACCCACTCAGTAAGACCCACTCATTAAGACCCACAGGGGAGTTCGAGCGGTTCCGTCGGGGGATGCGAACCGGCCGAACAGGGGAAAAAGGGGAATAGAGGAAGATCCGGGTCGCCTTTCGGGGGGCGGCCCGGATCTTATCGTCTCGGTAGAGTTCCCGCGTGCTGGAGACGAAGGGGCTCACGAAGTCCTACGGCGACACCGTCGCGGTCGACGACCTGACGTTCACCGCCCGAGCCGGTCGCGTCACGGGGTTCCTCGGCCCGAACGGCGCGGGCAAGTCCACGACGATGCGGCTGCTGCTGGGCCTGGACAAGCCCACCGCGGGTACCGCGCACATCGACGGACGGCCGTACCGGCAGCTGACTGATCCACTCCGGACGGTCGGGGCGCTGCTCGACGCGACGTGGCGCCACCCGGGCCGCAGCGCGCGTTCGCACCTGCGGTTCCTCGCGGCCACCAACGGCCTGCCGGATCGGCGCGCGGACGAGGTCCTCGACTACGTGGGGCTGAGTTCGGTGGCGAAGAAGCGCGCGGGCCAGTTCTCCCTCGGCATGCTGCAGCGCCTCGGCATCGCGACGGCCCTGCTGGGTGACCCGAAGGTGCTGCTGTTCGACGAACCGGTCAACGGCCTCGACCCCGAGGGCGTGCTGTGGATCCGGCAGCTGATGCACGCGCTCGCCGCCGAGGGCCGCACGGTGTTCGTGTCGAGCCACCTGCTGCCGGAGATGGAGCAGACGGCGCAGGACCTCGTGGTGATCGGCCGGGGGAGGCTCAGCTACTCCGGGACCATGGCCGACTTCCTCCAGCGCGCCGGCTCCCGCGGGGTGCGGGTGCGCACGCCGCAGGCCGAAGCCCTGCGCGCCGCGTTGACCGAGCGCGGCCTCGCGTTCACCGACGACGGCGACGCCCTGATCGTGTCCGAAGTGGACAGCGACACCCTCGGTGACCTCGCCTTCACCGCCGGTGCGACCCTGCACGAGCTGAGCCCGCTCGCCGGCTCGCTGGAGCAGGCGTACCTGGAGCTGACGGGCGAGACGGCCGAGTTCACGAGCGGAGGTGCCCGGTGAACGTTCTGCGGGCCGAGCGGATCAAGCTCTTCAGCACGCGCGCACCGTGGTGGTGCGGCGCCCTGTCGGTGCTCGCGCCGATCGGCTTCACGGCGCTGTTCTTCCTGCTGGCCGGTCCCGAGATCACGGCGACCGTCGGCAACACCCAGCTCGCCACCGGCAACGGCCGCACGGTCGCGCTGGTGCTGGCCGTGCTCGCCGCGACGTCCGACGCGAACTGGGGCACGCTGCGGCTGACGTTCCAGGCCGTGCCGACGCGGGTGCCCGCGCTGCTCGCCAAGGGCGCGGTGGTCTTCGTGGTGTGCGCCGTGCTCGGGCTGCTCGCGGGTGTCGGCTCGTGGGGCGTCGCGACGCTCGTGAGCCCGGACGCGGACCTGTCGCTGCACTCGGGCGCAGACTGGCGCGTGGTGCTCGGGCAGACGGTGACGTTCGCGCTCACCGGCTTGCTCGGCGTCGGGGTCGGCCTGCTGCTGCGGAGCACGGCGCTCGCGCTGGCGCTCGTGCTCGTGTGGACGCAGCTCGTCGAAGGGCTGGTGCTGCTGATCCCGGACGTCGGCCCGGCCGTGTACCCGTGGCTGCCGTTCTTCGCGGCCGGGCAGTTCGCGGGTGGGGATTTCACGCGGACCGCACTGCACGTGACGCCGGCTTTCGGCCCCTGGGGCTATCTCGGGTATTTCGGTGGAATTTGTGTCGCGTTCTTCATCGCCGGCGTGCTCTCCGCGGACCGCCGCGACGCGTGAGCCGAAGCACATTCCCGTTAATCTGCACGTGCAGATCGGGTGTACCCGAGGCAAACGGATTAAGTCGGCGTTAAGACCTTGTGGCTTCTCTCACAGCGAGCGGACATACTGGCAAAGTCACCAGGATATTCGAGATCAAGAGCGTGCTTCACCGCCTCAGCTCCCCGGAGGTGAACCTTGACGGTGGAAGCTGATCACGGGCTGTTGAGCCCGATTCCTACCGCCCGCAACGAAGCGGAACCGAGCAAATTCAGCGAAGCGGCATCGCGAAGTGTCACCGAAGCGGCACCCCAGCCGCGGCTGGAACCGATGCTGGACCTGGAGTGGTCACAAGCGATCGAGTTGCCGCGTTTCGCACTGCCCGCGCTGCGGCCGGGTGATCTGCGCCAGGCGTGGATCCACCGCGCGTCGGAGGACCTCGTGCTGTCGCTGTACCGCCGGGCCAGTGGCCTCCACGGCCCGCTGCCCGCGCCGTGGTGGCTGCGAGCCGTCGCGAACGGCCGGCTCGAATCGCGCGAGCTCGGTTTCCGCATCGAGGACCGCATCCAGCAGTTGCTGGCTCGCCGCCCTGGCTGGGAGTTCGTGCCCTGGGCCGCCGACGGCGAATCCGGGTACTGGGAGTTCATGCCGTCCGAACGCGGCAAGTCGGGTCACTCGATCCCGACCACCGTGCTGAACACCGACCGCCACCCCGGCTGGATCGACGTGCTGCCCGCCCACACGAGCACCACGCCGCAGCCGATCGCGGTGTCCGGCCTCGCCGGTCTGCGCTCCCGCCTCGGGGAGTTCGAAGCCGTCCGCTGACCTGCCCGTATCTTGTCCGGGTGGAGAACGAGGACCAGCCACGGCTGCGCAGCGTGGTCAGTTATGTCAAACGCGGCGGACGGATGACCGTCGGCCAGCAGCGGGCCTGGGACGAACACTGGCCGCGGCTGGGCCGCACGGTCACCGACCTGCCGCCGGGCCCCGTCGACTTCGCCGGGTGGTTCGGCCGCGAAGCACCGGTGCTGCTGGAGATCGGTTCCGGCATGGGCGAAACGACGTCACAGCTCGCGGCGGCCGCCCCGGACCTCAACTACGTGGCCGCCGAGGTCTACGACCCGGGGCTGGGCCAGCTGATGCTGCGCGCGGAGAAGCTCGGCGTCGAGAACCTGCGGCTGCTGCACGGTGACGCGGTGATCCTGCTGACCGAGCACGTCGCACCCGGCGCGCTCGCGGGTGTGCGGCTGTTCTTCCCGGACCCGTGGCCGAAGAAGCGCCACCACAAGCGGCGGATCGTGCAGCCGGATTTCGTCGCGCTCGTCGCGTCGCGGCTGCAACCCGGCGGCACCTTCCACCTGGCGACCGACTGGGAGAACTACGCCGAGCAGATGCTCGAGGTGTGTTCGGCCGAACCCGCATTGCGCAACCGCTACGCGGCCGAACCGGGCGGCTGGGCCCCGCGGCCCGAATGGCGGCCGAGGACGAAGTTCGAACAGCGCGCCGACGTGGAAGGGCGCGTCTCCCACGACCTCATTTTCGAGAAGCGCTGATAAATTGTCATAACTTTTTGGTCGGCACCGGTAAGAGGGGCGGGGGGGGGGGGGGGGGGCCCCCCCCCCCCCCCCGCACCAGTGGATCACCCCCCCCGAAAAAGCGACACACACCCCCCGAAGGT